>NZ_JADHDV010000015.1 GCF_016820515.1 Pseudoxanthomonas beigongshangi
AGCTGGAGGTCAATGCCGGGTTCTGACGCCGCCCGCCGGGGCCGCTTCCGCACGGAAGCGGCCGGCATCCGCACAGGCATCCGCCTTGATGGGGGAGGGCATGGATCGTCTCCCCCGAACCAAGAAGTGAAAAAGTGAAAGAAGGCTTCATCTCGCTGAGAAAATTCACCGAAAAGTTCGCCGAGGTCGTACTGGTGGCGGACGGTCCCGTCCTGCTCACCCGCGGCAAGGTGCCGCTGGGTTTCTACCTGCCGATCAAGGTCTGGGGGGCGCAGCACGATTCGGACATCTGCCGGCATATGGTTGAAATGGTTTTGCGGCAATCTGGGCAGACACCGGAGGACATCGGCGAATGCATCGAGTCCTTCGTCGAGGGCAAGCAGATCCTGTACGCCATGCGCGGCCGGTTCGAGCCGCCCGGCTGAAGCAGGCATCCACCTCCGAACCCGATCACAGAAACGAATGGAAGATCCCATGACCACGCAGAACCCCGAATCCGCCACCGTCGCATCCAACGGCGCCGCCGAAGCCAATCCCTGGCCGCTGTTCTATCGCGAGCCGCGCGTACTGTCCTCGGTCGAACACGCCCAGTGGCGGGTGCGCCCGACCGGCGTCGGCTTTGCCGCCGCCAGCAATTCCGTACCGGTGGTGATCGGCGAGTTCGCCGCCGCCGCGCGCAACTATCCGCTGGTGTTCGCCGGCCCGGACAACACCCCGCTGGCGGTGCTGGGCGTGGAAGCCGGACGCAACCGCTTCGTCAACGGCGACACCTGGAGCGACGGCGCGTACGTGCCGGCCTACGTGCGCCGCTATCCGTTCGTGTTCGTGCAGACCCGGGATCCGGAAGGCTACGTGCTGGCCATCGATGCCGGCTCCGACGCGGTGATCCCGTCGGGCGAGGAGGGCAATCCGCTGTTCGAGAACGGCGAGCCGAGCGAGCTGACCAGGCAGGCGCTGCAGTTCTGCGACACCTTCACCCGCGAGGACCAGGCCACACGTACCTTCGCCGCCGCGCTGGCCGAGCAGGGGCTGCTGATCGAACGCAGCGCCAACATCGCCTTCGCGGATGGGCGCCGCAGCAGCGTCGATGGCTTCCAGGTGGTCGATGGCGAAAAATTCGCCGCGCTGCCGGACGCGGTGATCGTCGACTGGCATCGCAAGGGCTGGCTGGCGCTGGTGCACTTCCACCTGGCGTCGCTGGGCCGCTTCAACGACCTGCTGGCACCCTGATTGGAACCCCACCTCTGTCAACCGGACGACGACAACATTCCCATGTGCAAGAATTCCTCCAACACACTCCGCTTCCTCACTCTCGTCGTGACGCTCACTGCGGCCAATGGCGCCTGCGCGCAGGCGGCTGGCGGCGCGACGGCCTCGCTCGAAGGCCCGGTCGTCGCCGGTGTCTGCTACCTCAGCCGCGAAGCGGTGTTCTCCAACGCGGCCGCCGGCAAGGACGCGGGCGTGCAGTTGCAGAAACTGGTGACCGACGCCCAGGCCGAGATCGAACGCGACAAGAGCCGCGCTGAGGCGGAACTGATCCGCGTGGGCGTGCGCGGCAACATTTCCGCTGACAAGTTCACCCCCGAGCAGAGCAAGGCGGTGCAGGAAGCGCAGGCCGTGCAGCAGCGCGCCAGCCAGCGCTCGCGCGAGATCGAGGCGACCCGCGCATCGGTGCTGGAACGGATCTCCACCGCCGCCCAGCCGCTCATCGCCGAGGCCTACCAGCGCCACGGCTGCGGCGTGCTGCTGGATCGCGGCATGGTGCTGGCCGGCAACATGAGCCACGACCTGACCGCCGACGTGGTCAAGGCGCTGGATGCGCGGGTCAAGTCGATTCCGGTCACGCTGCAACGCGAGTCCGCCACGCCCGCCGCGACGCCCGCACCGGGCAAGCGCTGAGCCGCGACGCGCGGCCGCTCCGGCGCACGCCACGGCGCCGGGGCCACACTGCCATCAACTGCTATACTCGCGCCGCCTGAGGTGACCGCCGGCCTGGCCGGTGGTTGAAACGGGAATCCGGTGCGCCGGATCGTGTTCGCACGATCGGCAATTCCGGAGCTGCCCCCGCAACGGTAGGCGAGACAAGGTACCGCAACAGCCACTGTGCTTGATGCATGGGAAGGCGCGGACCGGAAGCACGGATCTTTCCCGGCTTCACTCGCGAGCCCGGAGACCGGCCTTTGAGCGGCGTGACATGCGGTGGGCGATGTCATGGAGGCCGGCTCGTTTCCGGTCGCCATAGCACTCTCTTTCCGCCTGTCCTTTTCCATCGCTTCCGCGCGGGCAGGCGCGGTCAAGGAGTGTGTCAGTGCATCCGCAGTCGTCGTTCCACCGCCAGATCCTGGCGGTTTCGTTGTTGCCTTCCCTTTGCTTCATCGCCCCGGCCTTCGCCGAAGCGCCGGCCACCGATCTGGATGGCGTGATCGTCACCGCGACGCGCACCGCGCGGACCCAGGATCAGACCCTGGCCGCGGTCACCGTGATCGATCGCGAGGAGATCGAGCGCCTGCAGCCGGCCTCGCTGCCGGATCTGCTGACTGGCCGCGCGGGCCTGTCGCTGGCCAACAACGGCGGTCCGGGCAAGTCCACGTCGCTGTTCCTGCGCGGCACCGAATCCGATCACGTGCTGGTGTTGGTCGACGGCATCAAGCTGGGGTCGGCCACCAGTGGCGGCGCATCGCTGCAGGACATTCCCGTCGAGCAGATCGAGCGCATCGAAATCGTGCGCGGGCCATTCTCCAGCCTGTACGGATCCGAGGCGCTGGGCGGCGTGATCCAGATCTTCACCCGCCGGCCGCAGGGGCCGTTCCAGCCCAACTTCAGCGCCAGCATCGGCAGCGAAAGGACCCGACGCGCCTCCGCCGGCATCGGCGGGCGCAGCGGCGATGCCGAGCGGGGCGGCTGGTATGCAATCCAGGCCGCGCACCAGGACACCGACGGCATCAACGCCTATCGCGGCCGGCGCAACTTCGATCCGGATCGCGATGGCTACCGCAATGCCTCGCTGACCGTGCAGGGCGGCTATCGCTTCGACGAGCATTGGGACGCGGAACTGCGGTTGTTCCGCGCCGAAGGCCGCAACGAATACGACGGCAGCCTCAACAACGAGGCCGATACGGTCCAGCAGGTGGTTGGCGGGCGCGTGCGCTACGCGGCCAATGATCGGCTGCGCATCACCGCCAGCGCCGGCGCCAGCGCGGATCTGAGCGAGAACTTCCTCGATGGCGTGTATTCCTCCCACTTCGACACCCGCCGCAAGCTGGGTTCGCTGCAGGCCGACCTGGGGCTCGGCGCGGGCTTGTTGACCCTGGGCTACGACTGGTCCGGCGACGAGGTGGACAGCAATACCGGTTACGCGCGCGATCGCCGGATCAATCGCGGCGTGTTCGGCCAATGGCAGCAGGAATTCGGCCGGCAGTCGCTGCAGGCCAGTGCGCGCCGCGACGACGACAGCCAGTTCGGCGGCGAGACCACGGGCAGCCTGCAATGGGGTTGGGACTTCACCGAACAGCTGCGCCTGGGCGCCAGCTATGGAACCGGCTTCAAGGCGCCCACCTTCAACGAACTCTACTTCCCGGGCTACGGCAATCCGGAACTGGGTCCGGAAACCTCGCGCAGCGTCGAGCTGAGCCTGCGAGGCGATCACGGGCGTGCGCGTTGGGCGCTGCATGCCTACGAGACGCACATCGACGACATGATCGCGTTCGATGCCTCGCTGGGAGACTCCGGCGGCCCCAACAACATTGATCGCGCGCGCATCCGCGGCATCGAGGCCGAAGGCGCGGTACGGCTGGCGGACTGGGATCTGCGCGCCAGCCTGACCCGGCTGGATCCGCGCAACGATGGCGACAATCCCAACCGCGACAACCTGCTGCCGCGACGAGCGCGAAGCAGCGCCCGCATCGATGCCGATCGCCGCTTCGGCGCGTTCAGCGTAGGCGCCAGCGCGATCGGCGTGGGCGAACGCTACGACAACCTCGCCAACACCACCCGCCTGGGCGGGTACGGGCTGGTCGACCTGCGCATGGGCTACACGCTGACCCCGGCGTGGCAATTGCAACTGGCGGCCTCCAACGTGTTCGACAAGCGCTACGAAACCGCCGCGCTCTACAACCAGCCAGGACGGACCTGGTTGTTGACTGTCCGCTACCAGCCCGTCACCCACTGACCGGAGCACAAGATGAAACCACTGTCACGGCCTTTCCATCTCGGTCTGCTCGCCACCTTCGCGGTGCTGATGATCGCCACCCGTTACCATCACTTCGGCGATGTCCTGCATCTGCCGGACGCGTCGATGGCGATCTTCTTCCTGGGCGGCCTGTACCTGCGCGGACACCTGCCGTTCCTGGGCTTGCTGGGGCTGGCGGTGGGCATCGACTGGGCGGCGGTGGAACTGGCCGGCGTCAGTGATTTCTGCGTGACACCTGCCTACGCCTTCCTGCTGCCGGCCTACGCGGTGCTCTGGTACGGCGGCCGCGCCTACGCGCCGAGGATGGCGCAAGACTGGCGCGGGCTGTGCGGCGGGCTGTGCGGCGCGCTGCTGGTGGCGCTGGCCTGCGCCTCGCTGTCGTTCCTGATTTCCAACGGCGCGTTCTACTGGCTGGGCGGGCGCTACCTGAATCCGGAATGGCCGCAGTACCTGGCGCGGATCTGGCAGTGGGGACCGCTGTTCGTGCGGACCACGCTGACCTACGTGGCCAGCGCATTGCTGGTGCACGGCCTGTTGCTGGCTACCCGTCGTCGTCCCGCCTCCCTCGGCACCTGATCAGGAGAACCGCGATGTCCGCAAAGCACCTGTCCGTCACATCCGAACCCGCGCTGCCGCTGACGTCCACGCGTGCGCAGCTCCTCACCGGCATCGCCCTGGCGCTGCTGATGATCGCCACCCGCGGCCAGCACTTCGCCAGCGTGGATGCGCTGCCCAGCGCATCGTGGGCGGTGTTCTTCCTGGCCGGCGCGCTGCTGCGGCCGATGTGGACGCTGCCGGCCTTCTTCGTGCTGTCGTCGCTGCTGGACTTCGGCAGCCTCGCCAACGGCACCATCACCGACTGGTGCCTGTCGCCGGCCTACTGGGCATTGGCGTTCGCCTACGCGGCGCTATGGCTGGGCGGCCATGCCTATCGCGGGCTGCACCGGGACCACGCGGGCACGGTACCCCGCCTGGCATTGACGCTGGCGGTGACGGCGAGCGTGGCCTACCTGTTGTCCAAGGGCGGTTTCTATTTCTTCTCCGGGCGCTATCCGGAGCCGACCCTGGACGGCTTTCTCGCTCGCATTCCGCACTACTATCCGCGCGCCCTGGGCACGCTGGCCGGTTACGTGGGCGTCGCTTTCCTGGTTCGCGCATGCCTGCGCGGGCTGGCCGCACGCGCCGCCTCCCGCCAGGGCAGCCCGGCATGAGCCGCGGTTCGGAACGCCGCGGGCTCAGCGAGGAGGAGCACTATCGCGAACGCGCCCAGCGCAAGAAGGAACTGGTCGATCGCCGGGTCGCCCGCGCCACCATCGACCGCGGCGTGCTGGTGGTGAACACCGGCAATGGCAAGGGCAAGAGTTCCTCCGGTTTCGGCATGCTGGCGCGCAGCCTGGGACACGGCTTCCATTGCGGGGTCGTGCAATTCATCAAGGGCAGCTTTTCCACCGGAGAGGAGGCGTTCTTCCGTCGCTTCGACGAGGACGTCGATTATCGTGTGATGGGCGAGGGCTTCACCTGGGAAACCCAGGATCGCGAGCGCGACATCGCCGCGGCCGGCGCGGCCTGGCAGGAGGCCGCGCGGATGCTGTCGGATCCGGCCTATGATTTCGTCCTGCTCGACGAACTCAACATCGCCCTGAACAAGGATTACGTCCCGCTGGACCAGGTGCTCGCCGCGCTGGCCGCGCGACCGCCGCGCCAGCACGTGGTCGTCACCGGACGCGGCGCGCCGCAGGCACTGATCGACGCGGCCGACACGGTCACCGAGATGCGCCTGATCAAGCATGCGTTCAAGGCGGGTATCAAGGCCCAGCACGGCATCGAACTGTAGACCATGGATTCCGAAACCTTCCGCTGTCCGGCATTGCTGGTCTCCGCGCCCGCTTCGGGGCAGGGCAAGACCAGCGTGACCGCCGCGCTGGCCCGCTGGCACCGTCGCCAGGGCCGTCGCGTGCGGGTATTCAAGACCGGTCCGGATTTCCTGGATCCGATGGTGCTGGAACGCGCCAGCGGAGCGCCGGCCTACCAGCTGGATCTATGGATGACCGGCGAGGCCGACGTGCGCGCACGCCTGCACGCGGCAGCGGGCGAAGCCGACCTGATCCTGATCGAGGGCGTCATGGGTCTGTTCGACGGATCGCCCTCCAGCGCGGATCTGGCGCAGGCGCTGGGCGTTCCGGTGCTGGCGGTCATCGACGGATCGGCGATGGCGCAGACCTTCGGTGCGCTGGCGACGGGGTTGGCGCGCTATCGCGAAGGTCTGGCCGTGCATGGCGTGGCCGCCAATCGCATCGGCAGCGCCCATCACGCCGATCTGCTGCGCAGCAGCCTGCCGGCGGATCTGCACTGGCTGGGCGCGTTGCCGCGCGATGCGCAACTGGCGTTGCCGGAGCGTCACCTCGGTCTGGTGTCGGCCGGTGAACTCGGCGACATCGACGCGCGGCTGGATGCGCTGGCCGATGCCTGGGGTGTTCATGCGGCCACAACCTTGCCGCCGCCGGTGGCATTCGCGCCGGTGGATATCGAACCCGTACCGCCGTTGCTGCGTGGCCTGCGCATCGCGATCGCCCGCGACGCGGCGTTCTGCTTCCTGTATCCGGCCAATCTGGATCTGCTGCGCGCGGCGGGCGCGGACCTGCGCTTCTTCTCGCCGCTGGCGGGCGAGTGCTTGCCCGACTGCGACGCAGTCTGGCTGCCCGGCGGTTATCCGGAGCTGCATCTGGCGGTGCTTTCGCAACAGCATGAATTGCACGCAGCGCTGCGTGCGCATCGCGATGACGGCAAGCCGATGCTGGCCGAATGCGGCGGCATGCTGTTCGTCCTGGAGGCACTGACCGGCAAGGACGGCGAGCGTGCCGCGATGGCCGGACTCATGGCGGGCGAAGCGGCCATGCAGCCGCGACTGGCCGCGCTGGGCCTGCAATCGGTCGAACTGCCCGAAGGCGTGCTGCGCGGACACACGTTCCACTATGCCCGCGCGGAGTTGGCCTCCGTTCCGCTCGCCGTCGCCAGCAACCCGAATGGCGGTCCCAGCCGGGAAACCGTCCATCGGGATCGCCGCCTCACCGCCAGTTTCGTCCACTTCTATTTCCCGTCGAATCCGCAGGCCGCGCTGCGGTTGTTCCTGCCATGACGCCGGTGCTGGCGATGCTGGCCGGCGTCGGCCTGGACACTTTGCTGGGCGAACCCCGCCGTTGGCATCCGCTGGTGGGATTCGGCCGCTGGGCGGACTGGCTCGAACGTCGCCTGCATCGTGATGCGCGCGGCGCGGGAGCGCTCGCGTGGAGCGTGGCGGTGCTTCCGCCGGTGGCCGTGGTCGCAGGCGTGGACGTCTGGCTGCGACAGGAAGTCCCGTGGCTCGCGACCGCGTTCGCGGCGGTCATGCTGTACCTGGCCATCGGCCGGCGCAGTCTGGGCGAGCACGCGCGTGCGGTTGAAGATGCATTGGCGGCCGCCGAGCTGGACGCCGCGCGTCGGGCGGTCGGGCGCATGGTCAGCCGCGACACCGGCGGACTCGATGCCTCGCAGGTGGCCGCGGCGGCCACCGAATCGGTGCTGGAGAACGGCAGCGACGCGGTGTTCGGTGCGTTGTTCTGGTTTGCCGTGCTCGGCGCGCCCGGCGTAGTGCTGTATCGGCTGGCGAACACGCTCGACGCGATGTGGGGTTATCGAACCCCGCGCCATTTGCGTTTCGGCTGGGCCGCCGCGCGGCTGGACGACCTGCTGAATCTGCTGCCCGCGCGGCTGACCGCGTTGAGCTATGCCTTGCTGGGCCGGACCACCGGCGCGCTGCGTTGCTGGCGTGCGCAGGCGGGGCAATGGAAGAGTCCCAACGCCGGGCCGGTGATGGCGGCGGGTGCGGGCGCGCTGGGAGTCCGGTTGGGCGGACCGGCGCCATATCACGGTGTCTGGCAGCAACGTCCGCCGCTGGGCGAGGGCAGGGCGGCGGACCGGGCCGGCATCGCGGCGGCGCGACGATTGGTGAACCGCGGCGTGGTGCTGTGGTTGGCGATCGCGCTGATCATCGGACTCGGACGGGAGATGCTGCATGCTTGAACATGGCGGACGCCTGCTGCGCGCCGCGCGGCAATACGGAATCCCGGCGTCGGACTGGCTGGACCTGTCCACCGGCGTCAGCCCGTTTCCGTGGCCGGTGCCGGAATTGCCGGCATCGGTCTGGCACCGACTGCCGGAGGATGACGATGGCCTGATCGAAACCGCGCGTGCCTACTACGGTGCGCCGGATCTGCTGCCGGTCGCCGGGTCGCAGGCGGCGATCCAGGCCTTGCCGCAGTTGCGGGTTCCCTCGCGGGTGGGCGTCATCGCCCCCGGTTACGCCGAACACGCGCATGCATGGCGGCGCGCCTGGCACGAGGTGGCGACCCTGCCTGCCGGGGAACTGCTGGCGCAGGCGCATCGCTTCGACGTGGTGGTACTGATTCATCCCAACAATCCCGGCGGCGAGCGCTTCGGTTCCGCGCAGTTGCTCGAACTGCACGCGCGCCTGGCCGCGCGTGGCGGCTGGCTGGTGGTCGACGAAGCCTTCATCGATGTCGAGCCGGACGCCAGCCTGTGCGCCGAGACCGCGCGGGAAGGCCTGATCGTGCTGCGCTCGGTCGGCAAGTTCTTCGGCATGGCCGGCGCGCGGGCGGGATTCGTCTGCGCATCGCCCCTGCTGCTGGACGCATTGCGCGAACGGCTGGGACCCTGGACGTTGAGCGGTCCCAGCCGCCATGCGCTGCGGCTGGCGCTGGCCGACAAGGCCTGGCAGGCGTCGGCGCGTCCACGCTTGCGGGCCGCCGGCGAGCGGCTTTCCGGAATCCTGCGTGCGGCCGGGCTCGAACCGGCCGGCGGTTGCGCGCTGTTCCAGTGGTGCCGTCACGCCGATGCGCGCGCATTGCACGAGGCGCTGGCGCGGCGCGGCATCCTGACCCGGTTGTTCGACACGCCGGCCAGCCTGCGCTTCGGCCTGCCGGCGGATGAGGCGGGATTCCTGCGCCTGCGCGACGCACTCGCCGGCATCCACGCGGAAGCCATCGCATGAACGCGCGCGTGCTGATGGTGCAGGGCTGCACGTCCGATGCCGGCAAGAGCACGCTGGTCACCGCGCTGTGCCGCTGGCTGCAACGCCAGGGCGTGCGGGTGGCGCCGTTCAAGCCGCAGAACATGGCACTCAACTCGGCGGTCACGGCGGACGGTGGCGAAATCGGGCGCGCGCAGGCGGTACAGGCGCAGGCGTGCGGGCTGGCGCCGCATACGGATTTCAACCCCGTGCTGCTCAAGCCCGACAGCGACACCGGTGCGCAAGTCATCGTCCACGGACGCGCGGTCGCGCGCCTGGGAGCCAGCGCATATCACGACTACAAGCGGGTGGCGCTGGAAGCGGTGCTCGCTTCGCACGCGCGGCTGTGCGCCGGCTATGACGCGGTGGTGGTGGAGGGCGCCGGCAGCCCGGCGGAAATCAACCTGCGCGCCAACGACATCGCCAACATGGGGTATGCGGAAGCCGTCGATTGCCCGGTGATCCTGGTGGCCGACATCGATCGCGGCGGCGTGTTCGCGCATCTGGTCGGCACCCTCGCATTGCTTTCGGAAAGCGAACGGCGGCGGGTGAAGGGTTTCGTCATCAACCGTTTCCGCGGCGACATTTCCCTGCTCGAACCGGGATTGGCCTGGCTGGAGCGCGAAACCGGCAAGCCGGTGCTCGGCGTGCTGCCCTACCTGCAGGGCCTGCATCTGGAAGCGGAGGACGCACTGCCCGTCGCCGTCGCCGACAAGCCCGAAGCCCGCCTGCGGGTGGCGGTACCGGCATTGCCGCGCATCAGCAACCACACCGATCTGGACGCGCTGCGTGCGCATCCGCAGGTGGATTGCCGGTTCGTCGGCCCGGGGCAATCGCCGCCGCACTGCGACCTGATCATCCTGCCGGGCAGCAAGTCCACCCGCGCCGATCTTGCCTGGCTGCGCGAGCAGGGATGGGAGGTGGCACTGGCCCGGCACCTGCGCTACGGCGGCAAGGTGATCGGCATCTGCGGCGGCTTCCAGATGCTGGGCCGGCGCATCCACGATCCCGAGGGCATCGAGGGCGCGCCGGGATCCAGCGCGGGGCTGGGCTGGCTGGATATCGAGACGACGCTGGAAGCCGGCAAGCAACTGCGGAACGTGCGCGGCATGCTCGCCCTGGCGGACGACGCGGCGCCTGTCAGTGGATACGAGATCCATTGCGGCGTCAGTCGCGGTGTCGCGCTGGCGTCCGCGCCGATCACGCTGGAGCAGGGACGCGCCGATGGCGCGCGTTCGGACGACGACCAGATCCTCGGCACTTACCTGCATGGCCTGTTCGATTCGCCACCGGCGCTGGCCGCGCTGTTGCGATGGGCGGGTCTGGAGCGGGCCGCCCCCGTGGACATGCAGGCACTGCGCGAGAGCGCCATCGATCGTCTGGCCGACGCGGTGGAAGCGCACCTGGACACCGCCGCGTTGCACCGGCTGCTGGGACGGGAGAACGCATGAACCCTCCACGACACACGCTGATTCTGGGGGGCGCGCGATCCGGCAAGAGCGCGCTGGCCGAACGCTGGGCGCAGGCCTCCGGGCATGCGGTCACCTACATCGCCACCGCGCGCAGCGGCGATGATGAAATGGCCGCGCGCATCGCCCACCATCGCGCCCGGCGTCCGGCCGACTGGGCCTGCGTGGAAACGCCCATCGAACTCGCCGCGACCCTGGCCCGGCATGCGGCAGCGGATCGCTGCCTGCTGGTGGACTGCCTCACCCTGTGGTTGAGCAACCTTCTGATCGACGCGGAAGGCACGGCGTTCGAACGCGAGCGGAAAGCGCTGCTGGACACGCTGCCCGGCTTGCCGGGCGAGATCCTGATGGTCAGCAATGAAGTCGGATCCGGCGTGGTGCCGATGGGCGAACTGAGCCGCCGGTTCGTGGACGAGGCCGGGCGATTGCACCAGGCGCTGGCGGAGCGTTGCGGACGGGTGGTGTTCGTCGCCGCGGGTCTGCCGCTGGCGCTCAAGGGAAGCCTGCCGTGAGCCTTGGCGCGGACGCGCCCGGGGTCGAGTTGATGCGGCATGGCGACACCGGTCGCATCAGTTATCGGGGACAGCTCGATGACGCGCTTTCGCCGATGGGCTGGGCGCAATTGCGCACGGCGGTCGCCGGTCGGCACTGGGATGCGATCGTGGCTTCCACGCTGCGGCGCTGCGCGGCGTTCGCGACCGAGCTGGCGGCCCGGCGCGGGTTGCCGCTGCGGCTGGATGCGCGACTGGCCGAGTACCACTTCGGCGAATGGCAGGGTATGCCGATCGAAACACTGCAAACGACCTCGCCCGACGCGCTGCACGCGTACTGGTCGGATCCGGTGCGTTTCCCTCCGCCGGGCGCGGAACCCTTCGCAGCGTTCCGTGAACGCCTGTCCGCCGCGCTGGACGAAATTGCCGCCGAATCACACGGACGGCGCGTCCTTGTCCTGACTCACGGTGCGGCGATTCGCCTGTTGCGGTGTCTGGTGGAGGGCCGCGATTTCGGCGAGATGGCGGGCATCCCCGTGGATCACGCCTCGCTGCATCCGTTGGCCTGGCCGCCAGCCGGGCGATGAAACGCCATCGTCCGGCTGGCGGCGATGGCAGGCAGGGCGGGGAGCGGGCCCAGGCTTGCTGCAAGGCAGCATGCGCCAGGCAAAACCCTGTGGTACTAATCTCGCGCCTACCCGCTTGAATCGATCCAAATAAGGAAGCGGTCACTGTTGGGGAATAACGGCGGGTAATCGAAGTGCATATGGCATTCCGGCGACGGAGTGAGTGCGCGCATTTGCAACGAGGTAAATCGCTACAGAAATTTAGATCGATATAAAAATTCCGCGTCAGCAACCGTTATTCAATCCAGGAGAGGGTGATTGAAATGAACCAGGTTCCACGCAAGCGCATCAGGAATTCACTATCCACGGCGATCGCCATCGCCCTGACCGCAACCGCGGCGCTGCCGGGCAGCGCATTCGCCCAGCAGGCGCCAGCCCAGGAGCAGGCCGACGCGCCCGCCAGCGCCACCGACCTCGACAAGGTGACCGTCACCGGTTTCCGCTACTCGATCGAGCAGAGCCTGGAACAGAAGCGCAACGCGAACGCGGTCGTCGAAGTCATCACCGCCGAAGACGTCAGCAAATTCCCCGACAAGAACGTGGCCGACGCGCTGCAGCGCGTGCCCGGCGTGATCATCACCCGCGACGGCGGCGAGGGAAAAACCGTCAGCGTGCGCGGCCTGTCCTCGGACCTCACCCTGACCCAGTTGAACGGCAACTACGTCGCCTCGTCGGAAACCAACGACGAAGCGTCGCGCTCGTTCAACTACACGCTGCTGCCGGCCAACATGCTGTCCAGCGCGGAACTGTTCAAGACCCCGGAGGCGCGCATCGACGAAGGCGGCATCGGCGGCACGGTGATTCTGCATACCCGGCGCCCGCTGGATCTGGAGAGCAATTCGGGCTTCGCCACCGTCGAAGGAACCTATTCGGACACCAGCAAGACCACCGACCCGCAGCTGTCGGCCATGTATTCCTGGCACAGCGACGATGACCGGTTCGGCGTGCTGGTGGGCGTGACCAAGCAGAAGCGCACAAACCGCAGCATGGAGGTCAGCACCGAGGACTACCAGTGGTACGGAGATGACTACGAAGGTTCGCCCGCGACCGATGTCAACGGGAGGCCATTCACCCAGGACGGCATTGGATACTGGTGGGGACAGTCGGGTTTTTACAACCAGACGGGCGACTACTACTCCAACTTCTTCCTGCCGACCTCGGTCAACTTCGCCGTGCGCGAGGAAGAGCGCGAGCGCGAGGGCGCGCAGCTGACCTTCCAGTTCAAGCCAACCGACAACCTGACCCTGACCGCCAACTATTTCCGCTTCGAACTCCAGGGCGATTACACCCTGAACATGCTGAAGATCCCGGAATGGAACCTGGCCCGCTATTCGGGCGACGGCAACTGGCCCGGCGGCCGCCTGCTCAATGGGCTGACCTTCGATCGCAGCGGCACCATCGTGACCGGCGCCGAGTACGAAAAGCTGCCAGGCAAGGTCTATTATTGCAGCGAGGACGAAGCAGTGGCAGCCGGCCTGGAACGCGGCGGTTGGGGACCGGATGACTGCACCATCCCGACTCCGCAGCTGACCGGCGGCTACAGCCGCGAAAAGGCGCTGTCGCAGACCGCGGATCTGGCGATCGAATGGGATATCGGCCCGCTGTGGAAGGCATCGTTCAAGGGCGGCCGGACCTGGTCCGAAGGCGGCCCGTCGATGAACTTCCGCATGTCGGCCAAACCGCGTCGCCAGGTCGACGGCGTGTGGCAGGCCGGCAATACCTACAGCGCCTGGGATCTGAGCGGGACGCCGACGGCGACCTTCTCGCCGAATCTGCAGGAGATGCTGATGGCGGGCGTGGCGGAAATCGACACCGGCTCGACCGATTCGTCCTGGATGGAAACCGAACTCGAGCAGAACTACTTCCAGGCCGACTTCACCAAGCTGTTCGAGGACGGCTGGCTGGATTCGATCCAGTTCGGCGCGAAGTACCGGGACGGCAAGGTGCACCGCAACACCGGCAATACCTACTGGGTCTGCCAGGGCGCCTCGCCCGACGACTATGACGCCCGCTACCAGAGCAGCGGCTGTGCCGATCCGGAAAAGGGCATCGCCCAGCCAGGCTTCTTCTACTCCAAACCCATCGGCAACATCGCCGGCGGCTTCAACGCCAATGTCTTCCCCGGCATCAACTTCCCGGCCTACATCAACTATCTCAACAGCCGCTATGGCGGCATGCAGAACCGTCGCGAACCCGACTTCGTCTACAACGTCGGCGAGAAGATCTATTCGGGCTACTTCCAGGCCAATTTCCGCACCGAGCGCCTGCGCGGCAACATCGGCGTGCGCGTGGTGCGCACCAAGCAGAGCGCCGAATCCACCGACTCGGTGGAACGGTTCATGGACTACTTCGTGGATGGCCCGGATGGCAACCCGCTGGCGTGTCCCGCCGGCGAACCGCCCGCGGGAACCGTCTGCGAGTCGGGCTTCGTGCGCCGCGACGTGCGCGAGAAGACCTACGAACTGGCCTCGCTGGACAAGACCTACACCGACGTGCTGCCGAGCTTCAACATCGCCTATGACCTGACCGAGAACCTGGTGCTGCGCGCCGCGGCCTCCAAGGTCATTTCCCGTGCGGGCTACACCAGCATCGCCTATCCGGGCGGGCTGCAGTTCTACAGCGAGGAATACAGCAACGACCGGCGTGTCGCCGGCGGCACCACCAACCCCGGCTGGTACGGCTCGGGCAGCAACAAGGATCTGCAGCCGTTCGAGGCCACCCAGTTCGATGTCGGGCTGGAGTGGTACTACAAGCCGGGTTCGGTGCTGGGCGCAGGACTGTTCCGGAAGAACGTCAAGAACTTCACCGTCGAGGTCGTCCGCGACCAGCAACTCGTGGTGGGTGGAGAGACGGTGACGATCCAGGGGTACAGCACCGATGCCAATGGCCGCGACGCGGTGTCGCAGGGCGTGGAACTGTATGCCCAGCACACCTTCGATTCGGGATTCGGATTCCAGGCCAACTACACGTACAACGACACCAACCTGGCTTCCATCGTTCTCGACGGCGAGAACATCGGCGAATCGCCGCTGGCGGGCAGCGCCAAGAACCAGGCGAACCTGACGGTGTTCTACGAGAACGACCGGTTCCTGGCCCGTGCTTCCTACAATCGTCGCGGCGAGGTGATCGGCAACCTGGACAATGGTCTCACGGTCTACAGCGAGCCTTACGATCAGCTGGATCTGAACGCCGCGTACAACATCACCGACTACCTGACCCTCACCGGTTCGGTGCTGAATGCGACCAAGTCTGAGCAACGGCAGTATCTGGGCAACGACACCGAAGCCCGCACGTACTCCAACAACTACTCCGGGCGCATCCTGTACCTGGGCCTGACCTACAAGTTCTGAGTCGAGTTGTCCGCCCCCTCACCCGAGGGTGAGGGGGATTTTCCATGTTGGCGACAGGCGCGTTCCCGGGGAGGGGAGTGCAGGAATGAACACAGACAACCGCATCCAGCGCGTGGTCGTGGTCGGCGGTGGCAGTTCCGGCTGGATGGCGGCGGCGACCCTGGCCACGTTCATCGGCAAGGGCGCGGACATCCGCCTGATCGAGTCCGAGGAGATCGGCATCATCGGAGTGGGCGAGGCCAGTGTCCCGCACATGCGCATCTTCAACGCGCATGTGCTAGGCATCAAGGAGGCCGATTTCGTCACCCATACCCAGGGCACCTTCAAGCTGGGGATCCAGTTCAACGACTGGGCACGCATCGGCGACAGCTATGTGCACGGGTTCGGCACGCTGGGGCGTTCGCTGGGACCGCTGCCATTCCACCAGTTCTGGCTCAAACTGTTCCTGGCCGGCCGCGCGCCGGCGATCGGCGCCTATTCGTTGCCGACCGTGGCCGCACCCCTGTGCCGGTTCACCAACAGTCCGGAAGGTGCTCCGGCCGGTTCTCCACTGGAGGACATCGCCTACGGCTATCACTTCGACGCCGGGCTGTATGCACGTTACCTGCGCAACCTGTCCGAGCGCAGGGGCGTGACGCGCATCGAGGGCAAGGTGGTGGACGCGGTCCAGCGCGCCGAGGATGGCTTCATCGAGGCGGTCGTGATGGAAAGCGGCGAACGCATCGAAGGCGATTTGTTCATCGATTGCTCCGGGTTTCGCGGCCTGCTGATCGAACAGGTGTTGAAGACCGGCTACGAGGACTGGTCGCACTGGCTTCCCTGCAACCGGGCGATGGCGGTGACCTGCGAAGGCAGCGCGCCCCTGACGCCGTACACGCGGGCCACCGCGCGGGCGGCGGGTTGGCAGTGGCGCATCCCCTTGCAGCATCGCGTCGGCAACGGCTATGTCTATTCAAGCGAGCACCTGGGCGACGACGAGGCCGCCGCGACCCTGCTGGCGAATCTCGATGGCCGCCCGTTGATCGAACCGCGGCCACTGCGCTTCACCACCGGCAGGCGCAGGCGATTCTGGAACCGCAACGTGGTCGCGCTGGGTCTGGCCGGCGGCTTCATGGAGCCGCTTGAATCCACCAGCATCCACCTGATCCAGTCGGGCCTGCAGCGCTTGCTGGGGCTGTTCCCGGATCGCACGTTCGATCCCTTGCTGATCGAACGCTTCAACCGGGACTCGATTTTCGAGTACGAGCGAATCCGCGATTTCCTGATCCTCCACTACAACGCCACCGAGCGCGACGACAGCCCGTTCTGGGATTACTGCCGGACGATGCCGATCCCGGACAGCCTGCGCGAAACGGTCGATCTGTTCCGCCTGGACGGACGCTACTTCCGCAACGGCGAGGATTTCTTCGCGTTGCCGAGCTGGGTGCAGGTGATGCTGGGCCAGCGTGTCGTGCCGCGCGGCTACCACCCGATCGTGGACGAGATGCCCGAGGAGGAACTGGCGGGATTCGTCGAACGGGTGCGTCGGACACTGGCGACGTGCGTGGACACGATGCCGTCCCACCAGGACTACATCGACCGTTACTGCAAGGCGCAGATGAACTGAGCCGGCGGGCCGGACCGCTGCCTAGCCGCGTGGCCGCGCTTCCACCAGCCGCCCCAGTTCGGTCGCCAGCACCTGTACCAGCGCGTCCGCGCTGGGCCGGTGGAACAGGGCGACTTCGTAGCTGTCCACCGGCGGCAGGCCGTGGCGCCGATCGAGTACACGATGCTGGCGGGTGATGGCGCGACGCGGCAGCAGGCTGATGCCCATGCCGTCGGCGACCGCGTCCTGGATGCTGGCCAGCGATGAACTGGAAAAGGCGATGCGCCAGCGCCGCCCGCCGGCTTCGATGGCGCTGATCATCTCTTCCCGGTACAGGCCACGCATGGGAAAGGTCACCAGCGGCACCGGATCCTGTCGAAGGCAGGGACGCTGCGGACTGTCGATCCAGTGCAAGGGCTCGGGCCAGCACCGGACCGCCTCGCGGGTATTGCGGCGTTGCTTGACCAGGGCCAGATCGAGCTCGCCCCGGTCATAGGCCTGGGTGAGATCGCGGCTCAGTCCGGTGGTGACTTCCAGCTTCACCTGCGGATGGCGGCGGTTGAACGCGGCCAGCATGCGGGTGGCGCGGGTGCCGGCGAAATCGTCCGGCACCCCCAGCCGGATGGTCACCGCCACGGTGGCGCCGGCGAGACTGTCGAACAACTGGTCGTTGACGTTGAGCATGTGCCGGGCGTGGCCGAGCAGCACGTATCCGGCCTCGGTGGGCTGGACGTCGCGGGTGCCGCGGGTCAGCAGGCGGTGGCCGGTCAGCTCCTCCAGCCGGCGCACTTTCTGGCTGATGGTCGACTGGGTGGAATGCAGGTGGGTGGCGGCGGTGGTGAAGCTGCCGCAGTCGGCCACCATCAGCAGCGCCCGCAGCAGATCCAGCTCGATCAGCGGCCTATTCGTTTTCTGGATTCCGGCCATTCGAATATTTAATTTCCCGATGGAGCATGCGCGTTCTAGCATCGGTCGCAGGTCCGGGCAAGCGTGCCCGGCAAGCCATGCCGCGGATTTCGCCGGGAGTTGCCGATGCCATCGTTGTTCCGCCTGGGTGCGGTCGTCCTGACCGCCACGTTGCTGCTGTTGGCGGCGATGGCCAGCGTGAAGGGAGGAGAGTTGGAAAACCGTTTGTGGAAGGCCGCCAGCGCCGGCGATGCGCGCGGTGTCGATACCCTGATCCGGCAAGGCGCCGCGGTGGACGCCCGCGATGGCGAGGGACGCACCGCGTTGTTGCTTGCCACCCACGCGAACCAGATCGAAGCCGCGCGGGTGCTGATCCAGGCCGGCGCCGACGTCAATGCCAAGGACGCCATCCAGGACAGCCCCTACCTCTATGCCGGCGCGCGCGGGCATCTGGAAATCCTGCGGATGACCCTGGCCCACGGCGCGGATCTGCTCAGCACCAACCGCTACGGTGGAACCGCGCTGATTCCGGCCGCCGAACGCGGTCACGTGGAGACGGTGAAGACCTTGATCGAGGCCGGCGTGGATGTTGACCACGTCAACCGGCTCGGCTGGACCGCGCTGCTGGAGGCGATCATCCTCGGCCAGGGCGGCCCGCGGCACGTGCGCATCGTGGAGGCGTTGATCGCGGCGGATGCCGACGTGAATCTCGCCGACGGTGAAGGCGTCACCCCGCTGCAGCACGCGCGTCGTCGCCAGCAGCACGGCATCGTCGATCTTCTCGTGCGGGCCGGCGCGCGCGGATAGCAGGCCGGCCGGGTGGTCCGGCCTGTCGTTTTTCCTCCCGGCATCGGTTGGCTGCGCGCATCTCCTGGCGCGCAGCCAACCCTTTCGATTCACGCGCGCCCGGCAACGGCGCGCAGTCACCGCGAACCTGGACACCCCATGCTCAAGTCACTGCTTTCCGCACTCTCGCTGGCGCTGGCATTCTCGACGCCGGCCATCGCCGCCGAGCGCGCCGACGTCATCATCCGCCACGCCGCCGTCATCGACGTTGCCGGTGCGCGCGTGCTGCCCGGGCAGGCGGTGGTGCTGCGCGGGGAGGACATCGTCGCGGTAGGACCGGACGCGGAGATCGCTGCCCGCTGGCAGGCCGGGCGCAGCATCGAAGGCCGCGGACGGTTCCTGATTCCGGGCCTGTGGGACATGCATGTGCATTTCGGCGGCGGTCCGGCACTGATCGAGGAGAACAAGGCGCTGCTGCCGCTGTACATCGCCCACGGCATCACCAGCATCCGCGATGCTTCCGGGGATCTGCCCGTGCAGGTGCTGGAATGGCGCGAGGCGATCCGCAGCGGGAAACTGGCGGGGCCGCAGCTGTTCACCTCCGGGGCCAAGATCGAGGGCATCCGGCCGGTCTGGAAGGGCACACTGGAAGTCGGCGACGAGGCCGGCGTGGATGCGGCGCTGGAACGGCTGCGGCGCGATCGGGTCGATTTCGTCAAGATCACCGACAGCACCCTGACGCCGCCGCTGTTCCTGTATGCGCTCTTCCGCGCACGCAAAGCCGGCTTGCGCACGTCCGGCCATATTCCGATGGCATTGACCGTCGCGCAGGCGATGGATGCGGGCATCCGTTCGCTGGAGCACATCGACTATGCGTACAAGGCAGGAGTGAAGGGCGAGGCCGCGATTGCGGCCGATTTCGCCGCTGGCCGCATCGATCGCGCCGAGGCCAACCGGCGCCTGCGGGAGGGATTCGATCGCCAGACGGCGTTGGCCGCCTACCGCAATCTGGCCGCCAAGGACGTATTCGTCACGCCCACCCTCAACGGCGGCCGGATCATCGATTTCCTGGATGTCGACGATCACCTGGATGACGACTACCTGGCCTACATCGGCCCGGGCCTGCGGGCGACCTACGCGTGGCGCGTGGAACGCGCGGCCAAGGCGACGCCGGAGCAAATCGCCGCGCGTCACGCGCACTACCGCCAACTGGCGGCGGTGCTGCCGCTGCTGCAGGAAGCCGGCGTCACGATCATGGCCGGTACCGACGCGGGTTTCCTCAATTCGTACAACTATCCCGGCATCGGCCTGCACGACGAGCTGTCGCTGTATGTCAAGGAAGGGCTGACGCCGGCACAGGCGCTTGCGTCCGCCACCCGTGCCGGCCCGGCCTGGTTCGGCCGGCTGGACCGCTATGGTGCGATCGAAACAGGCAAGGCGGCCGATCTGGTGCTGCTCGACGCCAACCCGCTGGAAGACATCCGTGCGACGCGCGCGATCCACGCGGTGGTGCTGCGTGGTGCCGTCCACGAACGCGCCGATCTGGATCGCATGCTGGACCAAGCCAGACGCCAGGTGGCCGCCTGGAACGCGCAGCGCGCACCCTGAACCTCAGGGCGGCCGGGCACTGACCGCGCCCGGCCAACCCCGCTCACGCGGGCAGGCCGTCCAGCCATTCGCCGAACACCTGCCGGCTCCGCACGCGCATGGTTTCGTCGTGCTGGCCGGCGAGCTCGAGCATCGCGGCCGCATCCACGCCGCTGTCGCGCACTTCGCCGGCATGGCCTTCGGTCCATTCGCGCAGGCGATGCAGTTCCGCTTCCGGATGGAACTGCAGGCCGAGGATGCGGGTTCCGATCCGGAATGCCTGGACCGCGCAGGCGTCGGTTTCCGCCAGCCGCTCGGCCTGTGGCGGCAGGGTGATGGCTTCGCCGTGCCAGTGGAGTACCGGTTGCCCGGCCGGCAGGTGCCGCAGCGGCGACCGCCGGCCCGCCGGGGTAAGCCTGATCGGCGCCAGGCCGATCTCGCGTGCCGGCATCGGTGCGACCGCGCCGCCCAGCACCAGCGCGATGATCTGCGCACCCAGGCAGATGCCGAGCAGGGGAATGCCGCGCTCGGCGATGATCGATGCCAGCCGCAATTCGTCGGCGATGGCCGGATCATGACGATGATCGTTGGCGCTCATCGGTCCGCCCAGGATGATCAGCAGGTCCACGTGCAGCGGATCGATCGACCACACTTCGTCGCCGGGTGGCCGGTAGGTGGTGACGCGGTAACCGCGTTCTTGCAGCAGCGGCGCCAGGTGTCCGGCGTCCTCGAATTCCACGTGCTGGATGACGATCGCGTTCTTCATTCGGCTTTCCGCGCGTTGTCATCGATGGCGCAGCCTTCGTCGGTACAGCCGGCGCTGGCGGGAGCCTCCGCATCGCCCACCGGGATCACCGCGGACTCGGCGAGCAGGCCGCCGATCTGCGCGCCCAGCACCAAGTCGCTGACCTGGCCGAAATGCTGCATGCGGACCCGGCCGAGGCGATCGATCAGGGTGAGGGTCGGCGTGCCCTGCATGGCGTAGGCGCGCATGGTCTGCGGAATCGGACCGCGCGGGGCGGGCCGGTCCACGCCGACCGGGAAGGGGATGCGGTATTCGTGCAGGAAAGCCTGCAATGCCTCGTGCGTCATCACCTCGCGATGCTCGAACACCGTGTGCAGTCCGATCACGGCGACCTGATCGCGTGGAAAGCCGGTGTGGACGCGCAGCGCCTGCGGCAGGCCGTGCGAAACGCAGCCGGGGCAGAGCATCTGGAAGGCTTCGAGCACGATCACCTTGCCGCGCAGGGATTCCAGGCTCGGCGGCGTGGGCGTGTTGAACCAGCGTTCCACCTGCCAGGCGGGCGCGGGGGGATGGTAGGTGTTGTCCATATGGCTTGGGGCGCCCGCACCGTTGCGATGCGGGCGCCGCTCTCCTGTCAGTGGGGGCGAACGGCTTTTCCGGCTCAGCGCAGATCGGCCAGCGCGGCGCCGAAGTTGACGTGCAGTGGCAGGCCGCCCAGCACCAGCGCGGGCACGGATTTCACCCCGGCCGCTTCGGCTTCGCCGAGACGGGACTTCTGTTCGCCCAGATGGACGATTTCAATATCGAACCGCGAGGGATCCAGCGCGGTGGCGAGCTGCTGCTCGGCATCGACGCAGACCGGGCAACCGGCGTGATAGAAAATGGCTTTCTGGCGCATACTTGCATCTCCTCTTGCTGCTCTTCACAGGGTCGTTGGGGGAACCGGGCGGCGATCGATGGCAGTCGATCGCCGCCCACTCGTTTCCGCCTGGGGCGGAAGGGGAAGCCGGAACCGTTCGCGGTTCGCGGCCAGAAGTTCGTCTTCGGCGGGCGATTGCTCGCCGCAATCGATCCGCAGTTCGGCGTCGCCGAACGGGGCGCCGATGAAGGCGCAGAAATGCGGTTTCGCCGCATCGTCGCTGGCGAAGGGACGGAAGAACCGGCAGCCCAGGCAGGTCCGCAGGCCGGTGGCCAGTCCCTGCTGCTGTGCCTGTGCGATCAGCAACTGGCTCACCCGCAGCAGCGCGCCCACGTCGTCGGATTCCAGGCCCTGCAACAGGGCGGCCAGGCCATGGGCGGGATGCTTCAACCGGTTCGCCTGCGTGCGTCCGGCCGCGCTCAGGCGGACGATGCTGGCGCGGCGGTCCTCCGTGTCGGCGCGGCGGCGGATCCAGCCCTTGGCTTCCATCGCCTTGAGCGAATCACTGAGGCTGGCCGGCGATACGCTCAGGCGCTCGGCGATCTGGCGCGCGCGCAGCCCGTCGGGCGCGGCGGCCAGCATCCGCAATACCTGCGCCTGGCTCGGCGGCAGGGCGGCGCCCGCATCACTGCGCCAGGCCTGCGCGCGCACCAGCGAGGCGAGTTGCTCGAGGCCCGCGGCTGCCTGTTCGCGCTGGTGGGAAGGATCGGACATGGCGGTATGGTAGGAGTCCTAACTATATCGTTCAATGACCGTTCGTCGGCGCGCTCACAGCGAGGCCGGTTGGAACAGCGGCTCCCGGCTCAATACCCGCAGCCCTTCGGGCCCGCTTTCCAGCAGGCGGCGCTCGTCATGCGCCACCAGCAACTCCAACTGGAAACCGTCCTCGGGGCGCAGCAGCGCGGCGATGCGGTGAATCGCCTGCAGCGCTTCGGCGCCCTCGGCATCGAAATGACCCAGGTGGCGGTCCTGCTGCTGGACGAGAAGGCGATAGCTGGACATGGTGATCTCAGGGAGAAAGGGAGGAGGCGGGCAGCAGCAGCTCGCCGCTGCGATGGAGCAGGGTGTGGCGAAGCGCCGCGACGACGCGTTCGCATGCCTGCGCGACCGCGTCGTCCAACGGAATTCCCGCCAGCAGGCGCGCGGCGAGTTCCGCGCTGAACAGATCGCCGGTGCCCTTGGTGTCGGCGGACAGGCGCGGATGCCGGATCACGCGGGTGCTGTCGCGGGTGACGACCGCCACCCACATGCATCCGGCTTCCCATGCCTCCGGCGCCGCGCTGGTGACGACCACCCAGCGGGTGCGGCCGGTCAACAGGCGGCGCGCGGCCGCGAACACGCTTTCGGGGGCGCGGCCATGATCCGGCACCAGTTGCGCGAGTTCAAATCCGTTCGGGGTGATGCCATCGGCGAGAGGCAGCAGATGGCGCCGGTAGGCGTCGATCATGCCGGGGTCGACATAGATGCCGCTGTCGTGATCGCCGATCACCGGGTCGACAAACAGTTGCAGCTCCGGCAGTTCCACGCGAAGCCGGGCGATCCAAACCGCCAGCGCCGCGGCCTGCGCGGGCTCGCCGAGGTAGCCGACCACCACCGCGCGTAGTTGCCGCAGCGCGCCGCGCGCGCGCAGGTCCGACAGATAGCCTTCGAACCACGGCAGCGGGATGACGCCGCCATGCAGGCTGGGATGTGCGGCGTGTTGCTCAGCAGCACCGTGGGCACCGCAGCCACGCTCAATCCGTGCGCCTCCAAGGCCGGTACGGCGACGGCGTTGCCGACCCGGCCATAGACGACCTGTGACTGCACGGACACCACGTCCAGCCGCAATGGCAGCGACGCGGCGTCCACCTGGTGGGTCACCGTCGCCAGCCGCTCCGCCAGTCCGGCGCCGCCGTCGTCGCGCAGGCTCATGCCGCGCTGCCTTCGCCGGGCCAGAAGTGGCTGTCGGGCAGGGCGCGGGCGCCGAAGATGGCCTGGCCGACCCGCACGACGGTGGCGCCTTCCTCGATCGCGATCTCGTAATCGCCGGACATGCCCATCGACAATTCATGCAGTTCGATGCCGGCCGGCGCCTGATCGCGCAGGCGATCACGCAGTTCCCGCAGCTGCACGAAACAGCGGCGCACCCGCTCGGCATCCTCGGAGAACACCGCCAGGGTCATCAGGCCGCGTACCCGCAGGGCGGAGAAGGCGGGCAGTTCGCGCAAGAAGGCGGCGACCTCCTCCTCCGGCAGGCCGTACTTGCTGGCCTCGCCCGAGGTATTGACCTGCACGAACACGTCCAGCCCGCGTCCTTCCAGTTGCAGGCGCCGGTCCAGTGCCTCGGCCACGCGCAGGCTGTCCAGCGCCTGGAACTCGGCGGCGAACCGCGCCACCAGCTTGGCCTTGTTGGTCTGCAGGTGGCCGATGACCGACCAGCGCAGATCCGTGAGGTCGGCCATCGCCTCCCACTTGCGATGCGCTTCCTGCACCTTGTTTTCCCCCAGCAGGCGGCAGCCCGCGGCATGGGCCAGGCGGATGTGCGGCTCGTCCATGGTCTTGCTGACCGGCAGCAGGCGCACGCCGGCGGGATCGCGACCGATCCGCGCGCAGGCCGCCCGCATGCGTGCATCGACTGCGGCGAGGTTGTGGTGGAAGTCCTCGACGCTCTCGGCGCGCGGATAGCGACCGTGCCGCGAATGCGAGGTGGAAGTGGACGGAACGGGAGCGGGGGAGGAGGTGTTCACCAGGATGGTTTCCTTTGCGTGAAGCGCGCGTTTGGCACGGGCGCCGTTGACACAGGCCAGATTCTATATTGTCATGGGACAATATGAAAATCACCGGAAACACCGCCGCCGAGATCTTCGAGCGCATCCGCCTGCTGGTGCGGAGCGGGCAATTGCGACCGGGCGATTCACTGCCGCCGGTGCGGGAACTGGCGCTCAACCTGGAGGTCAACCGCAACACCGTCGCCGCCGCCTACAAGCGCCTGGTCGCGGCGGGTATCGCCGCCACCCAGGGCAGGCTGGGCACGGTGATCCGCGGCGACGAGGTGCTGGGCGAGCAGGAGGGCACACCGCATGCCACTCCATTGATCGATCTGGCCGGCGGCAATCCGAATCCGGACTGGCTGCCCGATCCCGCCGCCGCGCTGGCCTCGCAACGGCGACCGCCGCGGCTTTATGGCGCGCCGTTGATGAATCCCGAGCTGGAGACCTATGGCCGCGCATGGTTGTCGCCCGATTGCCCGGCCGGGCCGGCCATCGACCTGACCCACGGCGCGGTCGATGCGGTCGAGCGCCTGCTCGCCGCCTATCTCGCGCCGGGCGATCGGGTGGTGGTGGAGGATCCGTGCTTCCTCAGCAGCATCAACACCCTGCGCACCGCCGGCTTCGACGCCATCGGCGTGCCCATCGATGGCCAGGGCATGCGCGCGGACGCGCTCGAAGCCGCGTTGGAGCAGGGCGCACAGGCGGTGATCATCACGCCGCGCGCGCACAACCCCACCGGTTGCAGCCTGGGCGCCAGCCGCGCGAAGGCGCTGCGCGCGGTGCTTGCGCGCCATCCGCACGCGCTGGTGATCGTGGATGACCATTTCGCGCTGCTGGCGAAGGCGCCGTACCACGACGTGATTCCGAAGAACGCGCAGCGCTGGGCGCTGGTGCGTTCGCTGTCCAAGGCGCTGGGGCCGGATCTGAGGCTGGCGTTCGTGGCATCCGATGCGCGGACCTCGAATCGCCTGCGCCTGCGCCTGGCGGGCGGCACCAGTTGGGTCAGCCACATCCTGCAGGACATCGCGCAGGCCTGCCTGCTGGATTCGCGCAACCGGCAGATCAAGGGGGCGCGGGAGGACTATGCGCGCCGCAGGCAGCAACTGGCCGAGGCGCTGCGCGACGAAAACATCGCGACCCCGGCGGCGGACGGCCTCAATCTCTGGTTGCCGCTGGCCACGGATGGCGGCCGAATCGCCGGCGATCTCGCCCGCCACGGCTGGCTGGTGCGGGCGGGTGAAGCATTCGGCGTCGGCGCTCCGGCGCGCGGACTGCGTGTGACGATATCGACGCTGACGCCGGAGCAGGGCCGGCGCTTCGCCGCCGATCTGCGTGGTGCGCTTACGCGCGCCGGCTGATCGCCGGCGCCAGGTTCATGCCTTGAAGCCGCGCCGGCCGCGTTCCACCGACAGCCGATGGGTGCCGGCCAGCGCCAGGCTGCGTTCCTTCACGGTGCGCAGGAACCGCCATTCGCCGGTGACCTGCTGCGGAGTGATGTCCAGGCGCATGTAGCCGCGCTGGCTGGTGTCGGCCCAGGCCAGTTCCGGATTGGTGGCGACCAAGGCGGCGGCGACCTGTTTCGGATCCACGGCCATGTTTCCCTCCATGCCGTGCGAGCTCACGCTGTGGCCGGCGAACTCGGTGCCGGCGGGGCGGCCGTCCTCGACCAGCGAGTACGCCCAGGCGTTGTGGCTGTCGCCGGACAGCATCACCAGATCCGCGTCCGCCTGCTGGGCCGCGCGCAGCAGGCGCGAGCGCGCAGCCGGATAGCCATCCCAGCGGTCCATCCACATCGGCACGCCCTGGCGCGACGCGCGCACGTCGCGGCGGAACTTGTCGGCCACGCGCTCGCCGGCCTCGGGCCGGAGCCAGCCCGGCATCTGCTCCGGCATCAGGGTGCGGCCGAGGATCGTGCCCATGCCCACCATCTGCCAGGTGGAGCTGGCGGCGTTGCGGGCGAATTCGCGCGACAGCCAGTGTTCCTGATCCGAACCGAGCATGGTCGCCGCCGGATCCTGCCAGGCACCGTCACGAAAACGCCGCAGCGCCGCGTCCGGATCCGCTGACTGGTGCGCCTCGGCCAGTTCCGCCGCCGGTGGCCGCGTGCGCGCCAGCACCCGTGATTCGGTGCGGTACAGGGTCGCGAGGGAGCCGATCGGATAGGCCTTCCACGGTTCTTCCGATATCGGCATCCACTCGCGATAGGCCTGCATCGCCGCCATGCGCCGGGTGTTCCAGTCGCCCTCGGCGGCCGGCTGGTGATTCTGTGCGCCGCCTTCCCAACTGTCGTTGGTGATTTCATGGTCGTCCCACAGCGCCAGCATTGGCGCCATGCGGTGCAGTTGCCGCAAATCCGGATCCGCCCGGTAGCAGGCGAAGCGCAGCCGGTAGTCGGCCAGGCTGATCATCTCGTGGTCGTGCGCGGGCAGGACCTCGCGCACGGCGATGCGGTCTTTTTCCTTGTAGGAACCGATACCGTACTCGTAGATGTAATCGCCCACGTGCAGCCACAAGTCGAGATCGTCGCTCGCCGCCGCGTGCGCATAGGCGTTGAACCAGCCCATCGGCAGGTTGGAGCAGGAGAACAGGCCCAGTCCGAACCTTTCGACCTCGCCTTCCGGCAGGGTGCGGGTGCGGCCGACCGGCGATCGGGTGCCGTCCGGCGCGATGAAGCGATACCAGTACGTCGTGCCGGGCCGCAGTCCGTCCACGGTCTGCTTGACAGTCCAGTCGCGATGGGCGCCGGTGCTGGACTGGCCGCCCGAGACCACCCGGGTGAATTCGCGATCCAGCGCCACTTCCGCGACCAACCGCGCTTCGTCCGCGCCGCCGGCCGGCACGTAGCGGGTCCACAGCAGCATGCTGTCCGGTCCGGGTTCGCCGCTGGCGACGCTGTGGGTGAATCCCCGCGCGCCCAGCAGTTCCATCGCCAGGCCGCGGCCGCCCGGCAGCGCCAGCATGCCCAGGCCCAGGGTGCCGCCGACGATCAGGCGACGACGTTCGATGTTCACGCTCAAGGTTGTTTCTCCGTATCGACCCGGGTGAAGGGCGCGTCCACGTTCCCCGTCCACCGTGTCAGGTTGATTTCAGCGGTCTGCGCGCCCTTGGCGCCTGAATTGATCGCCAGATAGAACAGGCCCCGGCCGACCGGCTGGAAGCCGACGTCGGCTTTCTGATGCCAGCCGCGCACGCCGCTGGCCTCGTCCTTCAATCCCTCATCGGCCAGTGCAAGCAGACGGCCCCGTTCCCAGCCATCCCCGTCGCGAGCGGGAACACCCACCAGATCGTCCAGGCGTGGCGCGGCGCGCGCGTCGATCGCGAACAATCCGTAGTTGGGGAAGGAAGGCTTCTTGCCGGGATACACGCCCATGAACCAGCGTTGCGATGCGCCGTCGTAGGCCAGGGTTTGCACGCCATAGGTGGTGTTGCCCGTACGGACGAAGTATTTGCCGTGCGGTGCACGCGGACCGCTGTGGTGCGGCGCGGCTTCATCCAGTGGGCGGGCAAGCGCGTCCCATCCCTGGATGTCGTATTGCAGCAGCACCTGGTGATCGTTGTCTTCGCGGGCGGTGTTGCCGTAGATGCCGTAGGCGACCGTGAGCAGGCGCGATCCGTCCACACGGCCGAAGGCCGGACCAAAGCCGACGCCGTCGATGCCGGAACAGCCATAGTGGTGATCGGGCGTGGCCGCGACATTGCCGTCGAAGCGGCCATTGCCGTCCAGGTCGGCGGTGTAGTCCGCGGCCACCTCCGGCAGGTAGACGGTACGCAGGATATCCGTGCCGTCGGCTGAGACGCCGACGCGGTCGATGCGGTCCACATCGATGACGGCGATATAGAATGCCTGGTCAGCCTTGTACTCGAGCGAACCGTAGAGCTTGCCGTCGTCCGGATTGAAGTCGAGATCGCCCAGATGGCCGCTCCAGCCCACCAGCGTGCCAATCAGCCTGCCGCTGAAGTCGTACTTCGCCAGCAGATCGGTGAACGAGTAATAGACATGGCCACGTTCGAGATCCACCGCGATGCCCTGGACATGTCCGGAAGCCCACGTGCCGCCGTTCTGCGTTGACGGCAGCCGCGGCGCGGGTACGGGATTCGCGGTGCCGGCCCACGCCGGGATGGACACGCCGGACACGATGGATATCAGGCAGAGGCCGGCGAACCATCGGATCCGGTGCGGGAGTCGATGGCCATCACGGCGCATGCAGGTAGGCAAGGAACGGGGAGGGTGCATGAACATGTCCGTCGAGGCGGAATCCGCGCCGAGCCACCGGTGCGGAGAGGGCCCGCGACGCCGGGCCGGATCCGTGCACGTCGCGGGAAGGGGAGGGTCGCCGGCCTCGCGCGGCCTCAGAACCTGGCCTTGATGCCGAAATTCCACATCGAGCCGTAGACGGTGTACTGCTGGACCCGGCCGGGCACGTTGGAATAGATGATGTCGGGCTCGTTGAAGATGTTGCGTCCGGCCAACTGCAACTCGATGTTCTCGGTGAGCTTGTAGCTGGCGCTGATGTTCCAGAGCTCGCGCGGGGTGTGGTAGAGGATGCCGTTGTTGGCGGTGGTCGGCGTGTTGCTCAGCGCGCTGACCCGGTACGTGCCCTGGCGGTTGCCGTTGATCTGGAGATCGAAGCGGCCGTAGTTGTAGCGGATACCCCAGTTGGCCGCCTGTTCCGGCATGTTCTGGCGCTCGCCGTCCGGATTGACCTTGGTGTAGGAGCCGTACAGGCTCAGCCCGCGAAACGCGCCGGGCAGGAAGGTGAGCTGCTGGCTGTACTCCAGGGTAAGGCCTTCGTTGGTGCTGGTGCCGGGCAGGTTCTGCGCGCTGCGGAAGGTGTAGCCGGAATACTCGTCCGGATCGAAGCCGACATCCTCCGGATTGACGGTGATGCCGGTGACCTGCATGTCCTTCATGTCCAGTTTGTAGTAGGACAGGCCAACGATGCCGGACGGTTCCAGGTAGTACTGCAGGCTGGCGAAGTACTTGGTGGAGTGCTCGGGCTTGAGCAGCGGATTGGGCACGTTGACGACCATCGTGTCCTCGTTGACCGACACCACGCCGCCCAGGTTGCCGTAGTCCGGGCGCAGGATGGATTCGCTGAAAGCCAGCTGGCCGACCAGCCTGTCGGTGAAGTCGTACTTGATGCCGCCGCTGAGGAACCAGTCCTCGTACTGGCCGCGGCGCATAGAGTAGGCGCCGTTGTTGTACTGGTACAGCAGCCCTTCGACGGTATTGACCGACAGCCCGGCCTCGGTCACTTCGCTGGCCGGGCGAACATTCGCCACGCGCGCGGCGGTACGGGTCTTCTCGTAGCGCAGGCCCAGATCGAAACGGGCCTTGCCAATCCGGGTCTGCGCCTCGATGTAGGCGGCGTCGACCTGTTCCTGGATACGCTTGTTGTTGTCCAGCCGGCGCTTCAGGTTGCCCACTGTGTCGGCGACGAAATACTCGGGATGTTCCCGGTAGATGTCGTACACCGCGTAGTTGTTGTCGGCGCGCCAGTTCTGCTGGTTCATGTTGCCGGCGTCGAAGCCGAGGATGCCGAACTGGTAGTGCTGGGTCCACGGGATCACGGCGGCGGGATCGCGCTGGCTCAGATCGCCGTTGGGACCAACGTACTGGTACTGCTGGTAGGACCCCTCGTTGGTGCGCCAGTCGTTGCTGCGGCTGCCGAAGCCGCCCATCAGGGTGATCGGCAGGTCGCGAATGGTCAGGTGCTTCTTCAGATCCAGGTAGGCGCCGTACTGATCGTTCACTGCGTCGGACTGGGCCGTGCGCACGTTGTTGCCGATGTCGGCATCGCGGTTGTAGCTGGTCGGATCCCCCCAGGGACGGCCGGCGGTCTGGGCCAGCGTCCACGCGTTGGAGCCCTCGGTCGGCCGGTCCATGGTGAAGCCGATGCCGGTCAGCCAGCTGTCGGTGCGCTGGAAGAAACCCTCGTCGTTGTCGCGGAAATTGAATTCTGAGCGCGAGTAACTGCTGCGCAGGGTGGCTTCGAAGGTATCGTTCTTGAACTCCAGCTTCGGCGCGATCGTGTAGGTGGGCGTGCCGGCATAGCGGTGGGAGTACTCGGTACGCAGGCGGGTGTTGTTGCCGTTGGGATTGACCACGATATGGGTGGGCGTGGAATCCGGCGTGGCATAGGAGGCCGTGGGCGTGCCGAAATACAGGAACGTGTACTGGTTGAAGTACTCGACGTCATAGAACGAGTAGGTGCTGCGCAGGGACAGGACCAGTTCGTCGGTGAGCTGGTAGTCGGTGCTCAGGTTGGCCGCCGTGCGGCTGGTCATCTTCGGACCCGGTCGCCACATCACCCGGTAGGGCATGACCCGGCCGTCCGCCAGGTAGGACCAGTCGGTCTGGATGCGATCCTGCTGGACGTAGTTGGCGTTGTAGCTGGTATTGAACTCCACGCCCAGGCGACCTTCCAGGAATACGTCGCCGAAACCGAACTGGGCCGAGGGATAGAGGGTCGAGTGCTTGCGATCGTCGGGAAAGTACTTGCGCGAAAGCGTGGAGTCGGAGGTGCCCACGCCGCCCAGCTGGGCCACGATCTGGCGGCCGGTGCGGTTGAACGCGTACTTGCTGCGCAGGTTGATCTGGCCGCCCGGGGAGTCGGCGTCCATGCTGGCGGTCAGCGTGTTGTTCAGTTCGATGGACTCGATGCCGGTGATGGACATCTGTTCGAACGAGTTCTGCCGGCCGGTGTTGTTGTTGGAGGTCGCGGTCGCCATGCGGGCGCCGTCGATGGTGAAGGTCGAGTATTTCGGATCCAGGCCGCCGATGCGCACGGCGGTGGCATCCACCTCCGTGTAGTCGAGCGAGATGCCGGGCATGGACTTCATGAACTCGCCGACGTCGCCCATGGTCAGGGCGCCATAGTTGTCGGCGGCGACTACGTTCTTCGCGTTCATCGCCGCGCGGCGCTCCATGATCGCGCTGGCCTGGCCCTCGCGCTTGGCGGTGACCATGATCATGTCCATCTCGACCGCCTCGCCGCCGCCACTGGCGCCGGCACCGGCGTAGGAAGGCACCTTCAGTTCGAAATCCAGCGTGGAGACCTGGCCGGCGGCAACGCTGGCCACCGCTTTCGATTCCTGCAGGCCGGTGTACCTGACGGTGACGGTGACATCGCCCGCCGGCAGTCCTGACAGGCGGAAATTGCCGCCATCCTCGGAGTAGGTGACAAGGGTGGTGCCTTCGACCCGGATCTCGGCGTTGCGCACGTATTCGCCGGTGGCAGTGTTGAGCACGCGGCCGCGCAGGCTGCCGGTGCCGATCTGCGGCCCGGAACGCGGACGTTCGGGCGCGACGTCGTCGGCCTTCTGCAACAGGATGATGTTGCCCTCGTCGGATTTCACTTCCAGCCCGGTCCCTTCCAGCAACAGGCGAAGGGCTTCGCGCGCATCCATCTCGCCCACGATGGCCGGCGCCTGGATGCCTTCCAGCGAACCGGCCGGCGCGATGATCTGCAGTTGCGCCTGCCGTGCCAGCTCCGGGATGGCCGTCACCGCGGGCTGCGCGGGCACTTCGAACTTGCGCTGCTGCGCCATGGCCGGGGACGTGCAGGCCAATGCGGCGAGGATGGCGCTGGTCAACAGGACTTTCTCGTAGCGATTCATGATCCGTGTGTTCTCAGGAAATCTGCGTGGGTGGCGGTACTGAGAACTGAGAGACTCGACGGATGCGCTTTCCGCTACCTGTCAAAAAAATTTAATGCGCGCGGGCCACCACGATGCGTCCGCGTTCCTGGCGAACGTCCGCATCGAACACTTCGGCGATGGCGCGGCTGAATCCCAGCGGATTGTTGGTCGCGAACAGGCCGGTGACCTGCATGCGGGCCAGCGCTGGATCCGCGATGACGATGGGCGTGTCGCTGTAGCGCGCGTAGATTGCGACCGCTTCGCCGAGGGTTTCGCCTTGCAGGGCAATCTTCCCTTCGCGCCAGGCCAGCTCGCGATCCATCTGGCCGGTGCGCAGGGAACTCAGCCGCCAGGCCTGCGGCGTGCCCTGCCGGAATGCATAGCGGGTGTTCGCGGCCAGCGAAGCGTGCTCGGCGGGCGTGCCGCCGGCCACGTCTACCCGGCCGTCCTGGACCAGGATCTGGGTGGCGTCGCCATCGAGCTTGCGCACGACGAAGGTCGCCTGCGTGGCATCCAGTTTTCGGCCATCGACTTCGACCCGGGTTGGCGATGTCGCCGTGGTGCCCTCGATCAGCACCTCGCCGCGCAGGACGCGGATGGTGCGCCGGCCGTCGTCCTGATAAATCCGGATGCGTGTATCGGTATTGAGGGTGACGGTGGCGCCATCGCCCAGCGGCACGCGGCGCATCTCGCCCTTGGCGGTGGCGTAGGCGGTGGGCATCTGCAGGGTTGCGGCCAGCGTCACGACCAGCAGCAGGGAGGCAGCCATGGCGCCGCCCCAGCGCATCCAGCGGCGCGAAGGCGGGGCGGGGCGGGACGCCGCGACGGCGGCGGGCTGGAAGTCGTCCGGGTCGTAGTGCGGCCCGAGCGCGCGCGCGGCTTCGCTGCGCATCCATACGGCGCGCGCACGGATGAAGGCGCCCCGACGGCGCGGATCGCCGGCGAGCCAGTCCTTCAGTTCGTGGCTTTCCACCGCCGACAGGGGGGCACGGTCCATCCGCGCCACCCATTCCGAGGCGGTCTGGTCAATGTTCTGGCTGGTTTCGCGCTCTTCCACTGGCACGCCTTCTTTCCCGCTCCAATTGACTAGAGGTTTTGGCGGGTGGGTTTCCGCCACTGGCGAACCAGTCTTCCAGCCAGCGGAGTCCCCGGGCGATGTGTTTCTCGACCGTGTTCTCCGAAAGTCCCATCCGGGAGGCAATCTCCCGCTGGGGGATTTCGCGGATGCGGCGCATCACGAACGCCTCGCGCGTCTGCCCCGGCATGCTCGCGATCACCCGCGCCAGCTGGCGCAGGTCGTCGTGCGCGATGGCGCTCTGCTCCGGGGTGGCGGCCTCGTCGGCAAAATCCAGCATGCCCAGATCCTCGACCGCGTGGATCGGCACGATCCGGGCCCGCCGGATGTTGCGCACCACCAGCGAGTGCGCCACCTGGAACAGATAGGCGCGGGGATTGAGGATGTCGTCCACCCGCTCGCGCTCGGCCAGCACCGCGTAGCTTTCCTGCACGATGTCCTCGACATCGTAGGTGCTGCGGCGGGACAGCCAGTTCCTCAGCGCCGCCTCGTGCGGCAGGATGTGGTGCATGAACCAGCGCGTCCGTTCGACATCGTCCAGGGTGCCCTCCGTGCTCCCCGCCGCTTCAGTTCGCTCAGACACCCGGTTCCCCGCCATCCGTCCTTCCGGCAAATGAGGAGCGATGCTAGGCGTCGCGCATGACAGTCATGTTGCGGTGGGCGCGGAGTTCGGCGTCGTCTGCCTGCGTGGCCGCACCCAATCGAGCCAGGGCACTTCGCCGGCGTCGCCGCGCGCCAGGACGCGCTAGCCCAGGAACAAGTGCAGACCGCTGGCGTCGTCGCGGCGCTTGAGCGACGCGTCGCCGGTGCGGGTGCTGGCTTCGTGTTCGCGCAGGGTGGCCAGCAGCGTCGGCAATCCTTGTTCGGCGATCAGCGCCAGCGCCTGTTCCCGACTCATCAGATTGTAGGTATCCCACACCCGCGACAGCCCGTCGCTGCCCAGCACGATGTGCACGGGCGCGGTCAGTACCTGCTCCTCGATCACCGCGTTGTGCGCGCTGAGCGGATTCAGGGTCAATGCCGTGCCTCCGGTATTGGCCTGCTGCTGGCGCCTGCGCGCCCACATGCGCTCCAGGGCCGGTAATCCGAAACCGGAATGGGGTTTCCACTCGTCGTGGCTCTGCGTGGGCAGGACCGCCGGCACCATCGACCGCGGCGATGCGTGCGCGGAATGGATTTCCAGGAAGCAGTCCTCGTAGCGATGAACCCGCATCCGCAGGGCAGGGCCGGACGGGCTGATTTCGGCCACGACGGCGGCGGCGACCGGCCAGGCGTGGAGCGGCTGCGCCTCGCCACCGGCGCGGAGGTACTCGTCACGCAGGACTCGCAGTCCTTCTTCCAGCAATGAAGGACTGAACGATTCCAGCGCACCGCGTTCGGCCAGCCATCGCTCCATGCCGCGCGCGAACCAGCCCGCATCGGTCAGGTCGGGGAAGGTGGTGAAGGGATGTTCCGTCAGCGTGGTCGCGCCGTCGATGGCCCAGGCCAGCACGGCGTCACCACGCCGTACGCAGCCGACCACGTCCTCGCCGGGAATGTGTTCGTAGATGCCCTGGCAGACCTGATCGATGTTCACCTGCATGTGGCTGTACCTGTCGAGTGGTGGGGAAGGGACGGCGACGCATCCGGCGTGAAGGCCGTCTTCACGCATGCATCCGGCACCATCGCGATGCTCCGGTTCCGAACCCGCGCCGCGAACGACGCAGATGCGCATGTGCATGGCGAGGTTCGCGCGTCGATCATGCATTGCCATCGCGTCGATGGCGTTACGGGGAAGAACCGCGCCACCCGCGAATAGATGCTTCGATTTGCGTATCTCGTCACAGGCTACTGTGTTCCGCGCGCCGACGGGCCTGCGCTACATTCGCCAGCCGGGCTCGCACAATCTCTCGCGGGCTCACGCTGCGGTGGCCGATGCGATCCCGCGCATACAAATTCCCCCGAACTTGCCGAGCGCGCATGCGGGGGAGCGACTCACGGAACGGAGCACCCTGTATGGCCCAGATCGAACGCAAGCGGTTGTCGATGGACATTGCCCGGCTGCTGCATGCCAGCCGGTTGCTCGGGGGCTTGGCGCTGCTCGCGCCGGCGCTGGCCGCCGCCGAATGCGTCACCACCGGCACCACCACGGTCTGCACCACCGCCGCGCCCAATCCCTGGGTTGCCACTGTGGGCGAGGGCAATGTGCCCGCGGCCGACAACCGTACCGTCGACGTGCAGGCCGGTGCCCGGATCGCGGTGGGCGACGCCAACGCGATTTCGTTGCGCGACAATGCCAGCATCCACATGGGCACGGATGCCGTGGTCAGTTCCACGGCGGTCAGCGCCCCGGGCTTGTTCAATGCCGGCGCCAACACTGTCGAGATGCGCACTGGCGGCACCCTGACCATCGATGCGGGCGGTCAGGTGCTGGCGCTGGGCACGCAGGGCAGTGCCGAGGCGGTCAACTTCCTGGGTACGGGCAACGTCATCCGGAACAGCGGCACCATCCGAGCGACCAGTGCGATAGCCATCTGGTCACAGAACATGACCGGGTTGAACACGATCACCAATACCGGGACCGGCGTCATCGAGGCGACGGGCACCGTGATTGGCGGGTCCGGCAGCAGCGCGGTGCATTTCATCAACCACGGCACGATAAACGGCAATCTGGTTCTCGCTGGCGGTGACGACCTGGTCGAAATGCTGGGCGGCACCATCAACGGAACCACCAGCCAGGGCGACGGCAACGATGCCCTGATCTTGAACGACGGCCAGATCGGCCCGGTCGACCAGGGAGCCGGCCAGGATCGCATGGAGGTCAACGGAGGCAGCGTCGCCGGCACGGTCCAGCAGGGCGGCGGCATCGACGACTTCGTGATGACAGGCGGCGAGATCGGCGCGCTCTTCCAGGGCGATGGCCTGGACACCTTCCGAATGACCGGCGGACGCATCATCGGCGCGTTCGAGGATGGCGACTACGCCGAGATGACCGGCGGACGCATCGGCCGGGTCAACATGAAGCTCGACGACAATACCTTCGACATGTCCGGCGGCACCATCGACGGCAACCTGGTGACCGGGTTCGGCCGCGACACCATCCGCCTGTCCGACGGCTACATTGGCGGCAACATCAGCGTCAGCGGCGGCGACGACCGCATCACCGTTACCGGCGGCACCGTGCGTGGCGAAGTCCGCGTGAGCCTGGGCAACGACGTGTTCGAATGGAATGGCGGTGGCGTGATCCATGGCGCCATCGATCTGGGCGACGGCGATGATGTCGCCAACCTGACCAGCCTGAACCAGGCGCACCTGGGCGCCACGCCGCTGCTGGACGGCGGCGCCGGCAACGATGCGCTCAATTGGTCGAACGTGACCACCGGCGGCATTTCGCGCTTCCAGAACTGGGAACGGGTGGATGCGCTCAACGACACGGAACTGGGTTTCGACAGCGACCTGGTGCTCGGCGACGCCGGCAGCGGTACCGGCACTTTCAACATCGATGCGACCAGCACGGTCTATGCCGGCGATGGCACCCATGCCGCGGTGCGCGCGTTCGACGCGGCGCAACTGGCCAATGTCGTCAATGCAGGCCGCATCGACCTGACCAACGGCAATACCGGTGACGCCAGCGATACCTTCACCATCGTCGGCAACTATGTCGGCAACAACGGCGTGGTCCACCTGCAGACGGTGCTTGGGGACGACAGTTCCGCCTCCGATCGACTGATCCTCTCGGGAGGGCAGGCCAGCGGCAGCACCGGCCTGGACATCATCAATTTTGGCGGTCCGGGTGCCCAGACGGCGCTGGACGGCATCATGGTGGTGCAGTCGATCGAGGGCGCGACGTCAACGAGCAGTGCCTTCGCGCTGACCGGACCCGTGGCGGCAGGCGCATTCGAGTACTACCTGTTCAAGGGCGGCGCCAGCGACGGCAGCAGCGAGAACTGGTACCTGCGTTCCACCCTGCTCAGCGGTATCGATTCCACGCCGGCGCCCGCACCGGATCCGACCGAACCCGCGCCGCCGGAACCGCCACCGCCTCCGCCTCCGGAGCCGCCGGCGCAACCCCCGCCGGAATTGCCGCCGCCACCGCCACCGCCGCCGCCGCAACTGCCGGGGGATCCGGACATCCCCGATCCCGATCCGGAAGCACCCACGCCGGAGCCCCCGGCGCCGCCGCCGGAACCACCGCCGGTCCAGCCGCCTTCACCTCCGCCACCGGAACCCCCGGTGCCGCGGAATCCGGCGCCGCTGCCCGGCGGAGACCGCACGCCGCCAACGCCCGGGGCCACCGAAGCCGAAGGCGAAGTGATCCCGCTGTATCGCGTGGAAACGCCTACCTACGCGGTGGTGCCGCCACTGTTGCGCCAGGTCTCGCTGGCCAGCCTGGGGACCTTCCACGAGCGCCAGGGCGAACAGGCGTTGCTGGGCAACGACGGCACCTTCCGCGCCGCCTGGGGCAGGGTGATCGGACAGAACACCGAGCAGAGCTGGCGCGGAACCGTCTCGCCCACCTTCGACGGTTCCATCACCGGCGTGCAGGCGGGCGTGGACATCCATGCCTGGGAGAACACCGAGGCCGGGCGCCGCGACCATCTGGGCCTGTTCCTCGGTCGGACCCGCGCCGACGGCGACGTGCGCGGTTTCGCCATCGGCTGGAACAACCTCACCGTGGGCAAGAACAAGCTCGACGAGGACCACCTGGGCCTGTACTGGACGCGCATCGGCGAACGCGGCGGCTATCTGGACGCGGTGCTGATGGCCAGCCGCTATGACGGCGATGCACGTTCGACCCGGGGCCAGGGCATCGAACTGGACGGCGACGGCCTGACCGCTTCGCTGGAGATCGGCGCGCCTGTGCGCTGGCGCGAAGGCTCGCGCTGGTCGCTGGAACCCCAGGCCCAAATCATCTGGCAACGCACGGATCTGGACGATCAGCGCGACCGCTTCGCCCGAGTGGCGTTCGACATGGACAGTGCGCTGACCGGACGCGTCGGCCTGCGCCTGGCCGCGGATTTCCCGACCGCGCACGGCTTGTGGCAGCCCTACCTGAAGCTCAACTACTGGCACACCTTCGAAGGCCGCGACGTGATGCGGATGGATACCGATGCCGTCGTTACCCGACAGATGGCCAATGCGGTGGAATTCGGCGGCGGGGTAGTGGCCAAGTTCAGCGATCGCTTCAGCCTGTACTTCACCGCAGACTACACCAGCGATACCGGCGACGAAGGTCTGGATCGCGAAACGGTGGAAGGCAATCTGGGCATGCGCTTCAACTGGTGACCGCAGGAAGGCGCGGGGCATCCCTATGACCCGCGCCTTTCACGCCACGTCGCCGCGATCACGGGTGTGGTCCGGACGGATCGGTCAGGCGGCCTTGCAACTGCCGCAGCACTGGCTGCCGGATTCGGCCGGCGCCGCGGCGACCGCTTCGTCCGTCGCGACGACGTCATAACCTTGCGCGGCCAATGCCTGGGTCGCTTCCGCCGCGCGGATGTCGCCCCGGACCAGGACGGTCTTGCCCGGAAGATCCACGGAAACGGACGCATTGGCGTCCAGCGCCTGCAGCGCGTAAGTGACCGTGCGTACGCAGTGGCCACAGGTCATGCCTTCGACAATGAGTTTCATGATGCCTCGGAGAGGATGACCGGCCCATCGCCGGCACGCACACGTTCGGGCTTGCCCCTGTGGGAAGGTCAATCCCGGGGCGGGAAATGGTGGTGGTTTGACCTTCCCATCGTGGGAAGCCGCATCGTGCCGGCAACCCCACCGATGGATGCCGTCATGAACTCCTCCCTGTCCCACGCCGCCGCCGCCATCCAGGACCGGTTCCGTTTCGGCGTATCCGGCATGACCTGCGCGTCCTGTGTCGGCCGCGTCGAACGCAGCCTGCGCGAGGTCCCGGGCGTGGCCGACGTGGCGGTGAATCTTGCCACCGAAACCGTCGAAGTCCACGCCGCGCGACCGCTGCCGTTGCAGGCGCTGGACGCGGCCGTGCGCGACGCCGGCTATGAAATGGCCACCCGCGAGATCGAACTGGCGCTGCAGGGCATGACCTGCGCGTCCTGTGTCTCGCGCATCGAACGCGCCCTGGTCGCCGTGCCGGGCGTGGTCGAAGCCAGCGTCAATCTCGCCACCGAACAGGCACGCGTGCGGGTCACTTCCCAGGCGGCCGAAGCCGATCTGGTGGCGGCAGTGGCGGCGGCCGGCTACGGCGCCACGCCGCATGCCGCGGCACGGTCCGGCACGGATGCCGCGCAGGTCGCGGCTTCCCGCGAAGCCCGGCACCTGTGGTTCGCCGCGTTGCTGTCGCTACCGCTGGTGCTGCCGATGCTGGGCCTGTTGTGGGGCGAACACTGGATGCTGCCGGGCTGGGTGCAGTTCGCATTGGCGACGCCGGTGCAGTTCTGGCTGGGCGCGCGCTTCTACAAGGCCGGCTGGAAAGCGCTCAAGGCGCGTACCGGCAACATGGATCTGCTGGTCGCGCTGGGAACCAGCGCCGGCTACGGCCTGAGCGTGTACCACCTGCTGGCGGGCACCTCGTCGCATGCCGCGCAACCGCTGTACTTCGAGGCATCTGCCGTCATCATCACCCTGATCCTGATGGGCAAGTGGCTGGAAGCACGCGCCAAGCGCCAGACCACCGAAGCCATCCGCGCGTTGCAGGCATTGCGTCCGGCCACCGCGCGGGTGCGCCAGGCCCATGGCGACGTGGAACTGCCCATCGATCAGGTTCGCGTGGGCGACGTGGTGCTCGTGCGTCCGGGCGAACAGATTCCGGTGGACGGAGAACTGCTCGAAGGCCGCACCCATGCCGATGAGTCGATGATCACCGGCGAGTCGCTGCCGGTGGCCAAGAACCCGGGCGATCGCGTGACCGGCGGCGCGGTGAACGGGGAAGGCAACATCGCGATCACCACCGTGGCGGTGGGCGCGGAAAGCGCGCTGGCCCGCATCATCCGCCTGGTCGAGGACGCGCAGGCCCGCAAGGCGCCCATCCAGCGGATCGTGGATCGGGTGAGCGCGGTGTTCGTTCCGGTGGTGATCGGCATCGCCCTGCTGACCCTGGTGGCCTGGGGTGTATTCACCGGCGACTGGAACCAGGCCATCCTCAACGCGGTTGCCGTCCTGGTCATCGCCTGTCCCTGTGCGCTGGGCCTGGCCACGCCCACCGCGATCATGGCCGGCACCGGCGTGGCGGCGCGCGCGGGCATCCTGTTCAAGGACGCCGAGGCGCTGGAGACGGCCCGCAAGGTCACCATCGTCGCGTTCGACAAGACCGGTACGCTGACGCAGGGGCGGCCGCTGCTGGCCGAAGTACTGCCCACCGAGGGCAGCGCTTCGGATCTGCTCGCGCTGGCCGCCGCGCTGCAGGCCGGCAGCGAACACCCGCTCGCCAAGGCGGTACTGGCCGCCGCGGCCTCCGGCCCGGCGCCGCAGCTGGCGGTCGATGTGCAGGCGCTGCCGGGGCGTGGTCTTTCCGGTGAGGTGCAGGGACGCCGGCTGTGGCTGGGCAGTGCGCAACTGATGCGTGAACTGGAGGTCGATGTTTCCACGCAGGCCGTGCAGGCCGATTCATTGGGCAATTCAGGGCATACGGTGTCCTGGCTGGCGGAAGCGCGGGACGGAACGATCCGGTTGCGTGGCCTGTTGGCATTCCGCGACGAGCCCCGGGAAAGCGCGGCCGACGCGATCGCGCGGCTGCATGCGATGGGGCTGCGCACGGTGATGATCTCCGGTGACAACGCCGGCGCCGCCGGGGCGGTGGCGGCGACCCTGGGCATCGACGAAGTGCGCGCGAACGTGCTGCCCGACGGCAAGGCCGAGGTGATCCAGCAATTGCAGCAGGCCGGCACCGTGGCCATGGTCGGCGACGGCATCAACGATGCGCCCGCGCTCGCGGCGGCATCGGTGGGACTGGCGATGGGCTCGGGCACCGACGTGGCGATGCACGCCGCGGGCGTGACCCTGATGCGTCCGGATCCGCGGCTGGTCGCCGCGGCCATGGATGTTTCCCGCCGCACCACCCGCAAGATCCACCAGAACCTGTTCTGGGCATTCGCCTACAACGTCGTCGGCATTCCGCTGGCGGCCCTGGGCCTGCTCAATCCGGTGCTGGCCGGCGCGGCCATGGCGCTGTCCTCGGTGAGCGTGCTCGCCAATACCTTGCTTTTGCGCCGTTGGCGACCCACCTTGGACGCCTAGGAGATTTCCGCAATGTCCAGACGAACCCAGGCACCACGCCCCGAACTGGCCGACGCCCGCCGGCAGGGCCTGCACAACATCGGCGAGGCGGCGGCCATCAGCGGCGTGAGCGCCAAGATGATCCGGCACTATGAAAGCATCGGCCTGCTGTCGCCGGCCGAACGCACCTTCGCCGGCTATCGCATCTACTCGGACAACGACCTCCACCGCCTGCGCTTCATCAAGCGCGCCCGCGTGCTTGGTTTTCCGATCAAGCAGATCGAGGTGCTGCTGGGACTGTGGGACAACCGCGAGCGCGCCAGTTCGGAGGTCAAGGAACTGGCACGCGCACACGCGGATGAACTGGGCAGGAAGATCCGGGAAATGCAGGCCATGCAGCAGACCCTGCTGGATCTGGCCCGGCGTTGCCACGGCGACGATCGGCCGGACTGTCCGATCCTGGAAGATCTGGCGACGCTCGAACGCTAGGTCTCAGGCGCGTCCGGAGCCTCATCCCATCCTTTTGCCTGCGCGTCGCCCGGTCGGTAGACCCGGCGCGCGTCGATGATGGACGCCGCGGCGGCGCGAGCGCACCGCCGCGCGTTCGCCCGCACTCAATAGACCGGCAACTCGATCGAGCTCGCCGCTTCCGGCGTGTGCCAGATGCGCTGCGTCGCCTTGCGGTAGTCCTCCGGCTTGGCGAAGTAGATGTTCGGGACGAAGGTCTGCGGATTCCGGTCGTACAGCGGGAACAGGGTCGACTGCACCTGCACCATCACCCGATGTCCGGGCAGGAACACGTGGTTGGCCTCCGGCAGCGCGAAGCGATAGGGCAGGGTCTGGTCGGAGGGAATCGCCTTGGCGTGCTCGAAGCTCTCGCGATAGCGTCCGCGGAAGATCGCCAGCGAGACCGGCAACTGGTAGCCGCCCATCTCGGTCGCCGAGGCGACCTGCTCGGGATACACGTCGATCAACTTGACCACCCAGTCGCTGTCGCTGCCACTGGTGGACGCCTGCAGGTTCACCCACGGCGTGCCGGCGATGCGCAGCGGTTCGGTCAGCGGTTCGGTGATGAAGGTCAGCACGTCCGGCCGGCCATCGACGAAGCGCTGATCCTTGACCAGCCACGTCGTCCACATGTCGCGATCGCCGAAACGCACCGGGCGCGGCGCGAACGGCACCGGCTTGGCGGGATCGGAAACGTATTCCTCGAATCCGCTCTCGCCGGCCGCCGGCGGCTGGAACGAGAGCTGGCCGCCCGCGCGCAGGTACAACGGCCGGGCGGGGGAGCCACACCCCTGGGCGCAGCTGCGCGGCCAGTTCGGCAGGCGGTCCCAGCGGTCCTCGCCGGTGTTGTAGACCAGCACCGGCGGCGTATCCGCCTTCGGCGCGCCTTCGACCAGGTACTGATCGAAGAACGGCTTGAGCACGTCGCGGCGGAACTGCAACGCGGTATCGCCGTCGAATTTCAGCGCGCCCAGGTTGCGTGCCTCGTAGTTGACCTGGCTGTGCCGCCACGGTCCCATCACCAGGTAATTCAGGTTGTTGCCGGTATCGCGTCCTTCCATCGCCTGGTAGCTGTGGTTCGCGCCCCACATGTCTTCCTGGTCCCACAGGCCCTGCAGCCACATGGTCGGGACCTTCAGTGGTGTGCTGGCCATCTTCCGATCCAGTGCCTGCTCCTGCCAGAACGCGTCGTAGGCCGGATGCTCGGTCATCTTGTGCCACCACGGAATCTGTTCCAGTCCATGGGTCCGGGCGTAATCGCCGGCCGAACCGGCACGCAGGAAGGTGGTGTAGTCGTCCAGCCCCTCGCTGGGCACCGAAGTTCCCTTGCCGCGCTTGGTCAGCTGGCCGGTGAAGTAGCCGAAATTGACCTGCCGGAACGCACCGTAGTTGAGCCAGTCGTCGCCCATCCAGCCATCGATCATCGGGCTCTGCGGCGCCGCCACCTTGAGCGCCGGATGCGGATCGGTCAGCGCCATCACCACGGTGAAGCCTTCATAGGAAGAGCCGAGCATGCCGACGCGTCCGTTGGACTCGGGCACGTGCTTGACCAGCCAGTCGATGGTGTCCCAGGCGTCGGTGGCGTGATCGACCTTGGTCGGATTCAGCGGCCCGCGCAGCGGACGGGTCATCACGTAATCGCCCTGTGAACCGTACTTGCCGCGCACATCCTGGAACACCCGGATGTAGCCGGCGGGCACGAACACCTCATCGCCCTGCGGCAGGATGTCGATCATGCGCGGCGATTCCATGCGCTGGGCGCGGCCCGCCGCGTCGTAGGGCGTGCGGGTCAACAGCATGGGGGCGTTCTTCGCCCCCTTGGGCACGACGATGACGGTATAGAGCTTCACCCCGTCGCGCATCGGCACCATCACCACGCGCTTGTCGTAGTCGAAATCCTGCTTCGGTACGACGAATTCCTTGCCGGTGATGTCCGGCGTGATCGCCGGTGTCTGGGCCAGGGCGAAAACCGCGGGAAGGAACAACGCCAATGCCGCCAGCCTGCGGCAGCCGAGGGCCTTGCAAGTCATCTTCATGGAGCGTCTCGATTCCGGAGTCGTAACCTGCCGATTAAACCGCGCCGCGAGGCCCGCAGCCAGTGCTGAATGCGCCGTAGAGCGGAGCTCGCTCCGCTTGCCTTTGCGAACGCCCCGTCAACCCCGTGCCGGCAAGCCCAGCCGGATCAACCGAATCCGGGCGGCAAATCCTCCGGACCGGTACCAAACGAAAGATTGGGTCGCGGCCCCATTTCGAACTCCAGCGTCCCGCCCGCGGCCAGGTCGGCGTGGCTTATCCAGTTGCGCGCATACGGCTCGCCATTCCAGCGCACCCGTTGCACGAAGACATTCCGCGCATTGTTGCGACGAGCGAGGACGTGCAGCCGGCGTCCGTTGCCAACGTGCAGCTCGGCTCGGCGGAACAAGGGACTACCGAACACATAGTTACCGCTGACCGGATCGACCGGATAGAAGCCCAGTGCGCTGAGCACGAACCAGGCGCTCATCTGCCCGCAGTCCTCATTGCCGGACAGGCCGTCGCGGGCATCGCGATATTGCTCGCGCATCAGGCGGCGGACCATGGCCTGGGTTTTCCAAGGCTGGCCGGCATAGGCATACAGATAGGCCACGTGATGGCTGGGCTCGTTGCCATGCGCGTACTGGCCGACCATGCCGTCGATGTCCGGCGGCGCACCGGCCGGCAGCTCGGAGCTGGTGCCGAACAACTCGTCCAGCTTGCGCACGAACCCGTCACGCCCGCCAAAGCCCTCCATGTAGCCGTACAGGTCGTGCTGGTTGAGGAAGGTGGCCTGCCAGGCGTTGGATTCGGTGAAATCGTGCCAGCGCTCCGAGTGGCCCAGCGCGCGCGGGTCGAACGGCTCGGCCCAGCGGCCGTCCTCCAGCCGGGGCTGGATGAAACCGCTGTCCGGGTTGAACAGATGACGGTAGTTGCGCGAGCGCGCGAGCAGCGCCTGATGATCGTCCAAGGCGCCGGCTGCGCGTGCCAGATGCGCGCAGGCCCAGTCGTCGTAGGCGTATTCCAGGGTCCGGCTGGCCGCCTCGCTGACCTTGTCGCTGGGAATGTAGCCCAGCCGGCGATACCAGCCCAGCCCGTGGAAGTCGTCGTCCATTGCGCGCTTGCGGAACAGCGGCCAGGCCGCGGCGTAGTCGATGCCGTCGAAACCCTTGGCGTGCGCCTCGGCCAGCACCACCGCCGAGTGGTAGCCGATCATCGTGCCGGTTTCCACGCCCTGCAGCGGCCAGATGCCGACGCCGTCCGGGCATTCGGCCGCGCCGCGCACCAGTCCCTGGGCCAGATCCGGTACGCGCTCGGGCTGCACCAGGGTCAGCAGCGGATGCAGCGCGCGATAGGTGTCCCACAGCGAATAGGTACTGTAGTTGTGGTAACCCTCGGGCAGGGTGTGCACCTTCAGATCCATGCCGCGATAGCGACCGTCCGTATCGCTGAACAGTGTCGGTGCCAGCAGGCTGTGGTACAGCCCGGTGTAGAAGATGCGCCGCTGCCCGCCGTCACCGGTATCGATGCGCACCCGCGCCAGTTCCCGCTCCCAGGCATCGACCGCCTCGGCATGCACGCGGGCGAAGTCGAAGTCCGGCAACTCGGCATCGAGATTGGCCAGCGCGTTTTCGGCGCTGACCGCCGAAATGCCGACCTTGACCAGCAGCGGCGCGGCGCCGGCATCCGGGTAGTGCAGGGCGGCCTTCAGCCGGGTGCCATCGATGCTTCGCGCGTCCTCGGCCAGCGGCTGGTCATCGGCGTACAGCTGCGCGCGCGCGAATGGACGCGACAGTCGCATCGCGAAGAACAGGTAGCGCCCCCTGGCCCACTGATGGACGCGACGGCCACCGACCAGCGTGCGCTCGTCGACGACGCGCAGTTGCGCCTCGCTGGTCCGGGTGGGCGTGTCGGCGTTGTCCTGGTAGCCGTGGCACAGATCCAGCAGCAGGTGGCCTGGCTTGCCTGCGGGAAAACGATAGCGATGCAGGCCGGTACGCGCGGTGGCGGTCAGTTCCGCGAGGATATCCGTGTCCTTCAGCCTTACCCGGTAATAGCCTGGCGAGGCGGCTTCGTCCTCGCGGTCGAAGCGCGAGCGGTAGCCGGTTTCCGGCGCATCCGGCGGACCCGGATGCAGCCGGACCTCGCCGGTGCGCGGCACGACCAGGAAGTCGAGCATGTCGCCGATGCCGGTACCGGACAGATGGGTGTGCGAAAAACCCATGATCGAATCCTGCGCCTCGTGGTAACCGCTGCATCCGTCCCAGGTCGTGTTGTAGGTATCCGGGCCGAGCTGCACCATGCCGAAGGGCAGGGTCGCACCGGGAAACGTGTGGCCGTGGCCGCCGGTGCCGATGAATACATCGACGTGCCGGCTCAAGTCCATTCGCGCGCGACTGTCGGCGGGCAGGGCGGGTCTGCCGGTGCGCGCCGAAGCGGCGATCGCGGGGCCACCGACGCCGGACAGGCCCAGCGCGGCGGCGCCCTTCAGGAATCCACGTCGTGTCGTCATCGTCCGTTTCCTCGTTCCCTTGTCTCTTTTGTGCCTGTCCGAGCCAGCGGATCAGCGCGGCAATGGCGCGCGGCCAATGATGGAGAAGCCGGCCGCACCGCCGGGCGCACCGGTACCGGGCTGGCCGCCGCCAACGAAGACCTGGTAGTCGCCGGCCTCGACCGCTCGCTGGCCGGCGCGATCGACCTCGCTGAGCCTGCGCGCGTCCAGCTCGAACGTCACCTCGCGCGATTCGCCCGGCGCCAGCGCCACGCGCGCGAATCCGACCAGGCTGCGGATCGGCGACTGCGGCCCTTGCGGAGGCTGCAGATAGACCTGCACCACTTCCTCGCCACGGCGTCCGCCGCTGTTTCGCACCCGCGCGCTCACCCGCAACGTCTCGCCGGCCTTCAAGGTCCGCGTCGACAGGCGGGGGGCGTCATAGGCGAAGGTGGTGTAGCTCAGGCCATGGCCGAACGGATACAGCGGCTGGCCACCGAAGTAGCGGTAGGTGCGTCCCTTCATGTCGTAGCTGACGTAGGGAGGGAGATCCCGGGTCGACGGGTAGAACGTCACCGGCAGGCGTCCGCCCGGACTGAAGTCGCCGGCCAGCGCCTGCGCGATCGCGGTACCGCCGGATTGACCGGGATACCACGCGGCAAGGATGGCGTCGGCATGTTGCTGCGCCCAGTTCAGCGCCACCGCGCTGCCGCTCATCAGCACCACGATCAACGGCTTGCCCGCCGCCTTGGCGCGCTCGAGCAACACTTGCTGCGCCGGCGGCAGGCCAATGGCGTTGCGATCGCCGCCATCGAAGCCCAGCACGTCGACCTTCAGTTCCTCGCCTTCCACGTCCGGCGACAGGCCGACGAAAGCGACCACCGCGTCGGCCCTTTCCGCCACGCGCGCGGCCTCGGCCAGTTGCGCGTCGGCCGGAGCCAGCCATTCCAGCCGCAGGCCCTGATCCTGGCCGTGATGCTCGATCTCCAGGCGAATGCGGCGGGGCCGTGTATCGGTGAAATGCAGGCGCGTTTCGACATTGCGGCCATCGGCGTTGTGCACGCCGGCGGCGACGCGCTTGTCTTGCGCGTTACCGGCGATCACCAGTTCGTCGTCGATGTACAACCGCACCGGATCGTGCCCGCTGCAATCGAAGCAGCGCGCCACGCGCACCGCGAGGGTGTATTCGCCGGGTCCGGGCGGCAGCAGTTCACCGGTCCAGCGCACCGAATAGTGATTCCGATCGACTCCGGCGGCGGGCGCCACCTGATCCCAGTTGAAGCTGACCACGCGATCCCGGCGCACCACGCGTGGGGCGCCGGCCAGATCCGGATTGTCGAAGTACTCGCCCCTGAGTCCGGCCTGGCCATCGCTGCGCAGGGCGGTCTCGGGAATCATCACCGGCACGCCCGCCGCCAGCGGCGCACCCTGCGCGTAGCTCACCCGGGCCTGGCCGAAGCGTTCCCGCAGGCCACGCAGCGGCGTCACCGGGTCCGTGGACGTGCCCTGATAGTTGGCTTCCAGCGCGGCCAGCGCATCGGCATTCGGACCGATGACCGCCAGCCGGGCATCCGGTTTCAGCGGCAGGGTCGCATGTTCGTTCTTCAACAGGACCAGCGATTGCCGCGCGGCTTCGAGGGCCAGATCGCGGCTGGCGGGCGCATCGATGTCAGCCGCGCCGAGTTGAGCGTAGGGGTCATGCCGCGGACGCTCCAGTTCGCCCAGGCGGTAGCGCGCGGCGAACAGGCGCACCAGCGACCGGTCCAGCGACGCCTCGTCGGTCTCGCCGCGATCCAGCGCCTGGCCCAGGGCGCGATAGGTGTTGCCGCAATTGAGGTCATGCCCGGCGTTCAGGGCGGCGGCGCTGGCGCCGGCTTCGTCGGAACGGAAGTAGTGGAAGTGCAGCATGTCGTAGAGCGAATCGCAGTCGGACACCACGAACCCGCGGAATCCCCAATCCTTGCGCAGGCGGCCATCGAGCAGCCAGTCCGCGGCGCAGGCCGGCGTGCCATGCAGCGAGTTGTAGGCGCACATCACCGCGCCGGCGCCGCCGTCGACCAGTGCGGCGCGGAATGCCGGCAGGTAGGTGGCTTCCAGATCGCGCGGGGAGACATCGACGTCGAAGCCGTGGCGTCCCGGTTCCGGGCCGCTGTGCACGGCCAGATGCTTGGGCGTGGCGATGGTGCGCGGATGCCGGGGATCGTCGCCTTGCAGGCCGCGGATGAAGCCGACCGCCAACTGCCCGGTGAGGTAGGGGTCCTCGCCGTAGGTTTCCATGCCGCGTCCCCAGCGGGGGTCGCGGAAAATGTTGATGTTCGGCGACCAGATGGTCAGCCCTTCATAACGCCGATGGTCGCTGCCCGGCCCGCCGGCCAGGTTGAACTTGGCGCGGGCCTCGGTCGAGGTCACCGTGCCGACCTGTTCCAGCAGATCGACATTCCAGGTCGCCGCCAGCCCGATGGCCTGCGGAAACACGGTCGCGTGGCCGCTGCGGGCGACGCCGTGCAGGCCCTCGTTCCACCACTCGTAGGCCGGTACGCCCAGGCGTGGAATCGCCAGAGCGGCATTCATCGTCTGCGCGATTTTCTCCTCGCGCGTCATCTTCGCCACCAGCGCCGCCGCCCGCTGCTCGGCCTCGTCCGCATGTGCCGGGGCTGCCAGCGACATTGTCGCCAGCGTCCATCCCGCGGCAATCAGGAACGGCAGGGCCTGGCGGCGAAGGAACACGGGCATGGGCAAGGGTTCTCCGGAGCGTGGCTCAATGTACAACGGGTACGGGAGGGTGCCTGTCTGGAACGAGGCGCTGAAAAAAGCGCGTGGCCGTAGGGGCGGCCACGCGCACGGAACGGCACGCCATCGAGGGAGGACCGATGGCGTGCCTTGGCCGCCTCAGAACTTGAAGGTGAAGGCCACCTGGTAGTTGCGCCCGCTCTTGTAGAGGCCCAGCGGGGTGCGCTTCTGGGTGTCGTACCAGTAGTAAGTGTCATCCAGCAGGTTGGAGGCACTGAAGGTAACGCCGAGCATCTCGTTGAACTGATAGCCGGCAATCAGATCCAGCTGCTTGTACGCGTCGGCGAACACGCTCGCGTTCTGGCGTCCCACCTGGTTGTAGTACTCCGAGCGGTAGCTGTAGTTGACGCGCACGCTGAACGGGCCTTTCTCGAAGTACGGCGTCACCGTATAGGCGTTCTTCGAGACGTACGGCAGGAACAGGTTCGTGCTGGTGTCGGTGTCCGTATAGGTGTAGTTGGCGTTGATGCCGAACCCGTTGTCGAACGCCTGCTGGTAGATCAGCGACACGCCGGTGGCGGAGGCGTCGGCGACGTTGATCGGACGGCTGATGGAATAGACGCCGGACACGCCGGAGATCGGGTTGGTCAGCTGCTGCTCGATGGTATTGGTCACGACGTAGTTGCTGATGTCGCGGCGGAACACCTCGGCCGCCAGCATGCTGCTGGGAGCGAAGTACCACTCGAAGGCCAGGTCGTAGTTGGTGGCCTCGTAGGGTTCGAGATCGACGTTGCCGCCGCCGCCGGTGAAGTCCTGGTCGTTGAGATCCAGCGTGCCGGCCAACTGGCCATAGCGGGGGCGGGCCATCACCTTGGCGGCGGAGAAGCGGGCCACCATGTCGTCGGTCAGCTCGTAGGCCAGATTGAAGCTCGGCAGCGGCTTGTAGAAGCTGCGGTTCGCCAGGGCCCGGTCGTAGCCGCCAGAGCCGTTGCTGACCCAGTACAGCGACTTGTCGGAGGTATCCACGTAGCGCACGCCCAGGTTGCCGCGCCACTTGCCGGACTCGAAGTTCGCCTGCGCGTACAGGGCCGTGGTGATCTCCTTGACGTTGAAAGAGGGACCGTAGTTGTAGGTGTACGGGCCGCGCGGCGCCAGCGAGTTGAAGTAGGCGATGGCCTTGCCCAGATCGGCCACCGGCCAGGAGGCCAGGTCGCCGCCGGCGCCCAGGCCGTCATACAGCCCGCTCGGCGACATGCCGCCCAGGATCTCGGTCAGGTTGAGCGCCGACACCACGTCCACCGCGTTGCCGCGCGAGGACACGCCGTTGTCGTGGTTGGTGTACTTGTAGCCGACCTGGATCTGGTTGATCGGACCCCAGGCCACGTCATGGGTCGCGTCGAACTGGAAGTAGCGCTCCTTGTCGCGGCTGGTTTCGTAGTACTGGCCGCCGTACTGCTGGCCCGGCGCCAGGCCCCAGTTGGACGCGGCGTCGTTGTCGTAGTTCACCACGGTATGCCGCGCGTCGTACTCGAAATCGAAGCCACCGCTGAGCAGCAGGGTCTTCATCAGGTATTCCGGATCCTTGCCGCCCTTGGCGCTGGTCACGCCGGCCTGGGTGGTGAATACCCAGCTCTCGCCGGACCAGTCGTGGCGCAGGTTGATGCTCCGCGTTTCGACCTCGCTCTTGCGCAGGTTGAAATCGTGCTGCGCGTACGCGTCGCCGCCGACCTCGGCCGCGACCACGTAGCCATTGTCGATGGTCGCGCTGGTGATCTGGCCCAGGCTGCAGGCCGGGCAGATGTAGCGCGCCTGGCTGAAGTTGTCGTACTTGCCCTTGACGTAGATACCGGTCAGGTTGATTTCGTTGTTTTCGTTGGGCTTCCACTGCAACGCCGCCTGCAGGCCGTCACGCTCGCGATCCTGCTGGAAGTAGGAACTGCTGATGCCGACCGGCAGCTTGGCGGCGGCGGGGTCGCCTTCGCCACTGATGACGGCGGTGTCGGGCAGGCCGGTCGTGTAGCCCCAGTATTCGAGGCCGGCGCGGGAAATGCTCTGCTTGTCGTGGGTGGCCGAGATCAGGAAGCCAAGGTCCTCGGCGGCATTCTTCCAGCTCCACAGCAGCGAGGCGCGCGGATTGCCGTCTTCCGAACGGTCGTTGTAGTTGTAGCCGACCGTGCCGCGCAGCGTGTTCCTGGGCAGGTCCAGCGGCCTGCGGGTATGCACGATCACGGTGCCACCGATGCTGCCCTCGTCGATGCGCGCTTCCGGTGTCTTGTAGACCTCCATCAGGCCGATGATTTCCGGAGAGAGCAGGGTGTAGTTGAAGGTGCGCCCGCTGGTGTCGGTGGGATTGCCGCCCCAGTCGCCGGAGGCGATGGTCTGGCCGTTGACCAGCACCCGGTTGAGGGCCGGATCGGTGCCGTTGATGCTGACTTTCTCGCCTTCGCCGAACTGGCGATCAACGGTGATGCCGGGCAGGTGCGACAGCGATTCGGCGGCATTGGTGTCCGGGAACTTGCCGATGTCCTCGGCGCTGATCGCATCGACGATCGAATTGGCCGAGCGTTTGACCGCCTGGCTCTTTTCCAGCGAAACGCGATAGCCGGTGACGGTGACGGTATCCAGATCCGAGGCTTCCTGTGCCTGGGCGTTGAAGGCAATGCAGGCAATGACGGCTGCCGACAGTGCGGACTTGCGGTATTTCATGACCTTTCCTCATCAAATGGGTGGTTGCTGCGATGGTTGCCTGCTGCCGATTTGCGGTGGTTCCGTGCCCATCCCCGGCGTGGGACGCGCCCCTCCGTTTTCTTCAAGGTCCTGTTCGTTTTCGTGCGCCGCCGGTCGGACGGCGGATGCGAGTGGCGTTGCTTTGCCCGATGCCCGGACCTGCATCCGTGGCTCGCCCCGGGCGACTTGCCCGGGTTTTGTTCTCGTCAGGTAGCGCTACCAAATGGCGGCCAAATAAAAAGGCGGGTGACTCGAATTCGATTTCGCGAACCGGGCGGTCGCGCGCCGCGCCGAGGGTCGAGCCGAACGATGCCGCGGCCTGGAGAAAAGAAGGGGAGGGACCGTGGTCGCGTCGGGGTGGCCGAGGCGAGCGCGGGGTGTTCGAAGCCTGCGCGGGTGGCGAACCGGCTTCGGCATGACCGAGGGCCACTGTGAGAAGTGGCACATCGTTGATCGGTACGTCCGTTCGAGATGCAACAGCCATTGCAAGGTGCCCCCACCCGTGATGCGCCGGCACGGGCGCCAACGCGAGCCGAGTTTGAATCGATATAAATTCAGATGTCAACGACCTGTCATCGGATGCTGCTAGGAAGGGGCGATAGCACTCATTGGGCCCTGTTCATTTAAGAAAATTGGAACTTTGCTCGCAAATTTGAACGCAATCAGGCCATTTGGATCGTTTCATATGAGTTCTTTTTCGGGCCATCGGCGCCAGGGAACAGCCATCCGGAGGTGAAAAATCCGGCCGGGAAGGAGGCTTCAACAGACCGCTGAAAGACGGTGCGGACGAGGACGGGAATCCGCCCATTTCACCCATTCCCCCTGCCTCCCATGTCATGGGCGACACCCTTCGGCTACCGCGAGAACGGGCGCTCCGGCACCGCCCCCTCCCGCGAACAACAGGCGTTCGACCATCAACCTGCCTTGGCCTGCCGGCACGCATTCGCGTGGTCGCGCCAGCGGGCGCCGGTGATGATGAGGCAGCCAACCCACGGGTTCCACGGCATGCATCGGGGCGACTATCCGCAGGGATTACCGCGCGGGCGACGCCACGATTTCCTTCGACCGACAACGCCATTGACGATAGGGGACCACGATGAAACGACGGAGCTTTCTGCAGGCATGCGCGGCGATTGCGGGTACCGCCGCCCTCAGCGCGTACCGGATGGCGCCGGGCAGGGAAGGGACGACGCTGGACGCGGCGGCGTTCACCGCGCTGCGCCGTTTCGCCGACACGCCGTTCGGACGCATCGCCCACGTGGAAGTCGGAAGCGGCCCGGCGGCCCTGTTTCTCCACGGCCTTCCGTTGAACGGCTTCCATTGGCGCGGTTCGCTCGAACGCCTCGCGCCGCATCGGCGATGCATCGCGCCGGACTTCATGGGACTGGGCTATACGGAGGTCTCCGGGGAACAGGATCTTTCCCCGCAGGCGCAGGCGGACATGCTGGTGGCCTTCCTTGACCGTCTCGACGTTTCGTCCGTCGACCTCGTCGCCAACGACAGCGGCGGAACGATCGCGCAACTCTTCGCCGTGCAACATCCGGAACGGGTCCGGACGATGCTGCTGACCAACTGCGACGTCCACGAGAACTGCCCGCCGGAACAGATGCGCAACTCGATCAACGCGGCCAAGGCCGGCAACTATGATCCGAAGATGCAGCGCCACCTGGACGATCGCGTCTACGCCCGTTCGGACAAGGGCATCATCGGGTCGGCCTACATGACGCCCGCGAACGTCACCGACGAAACGATCGAGTACTACTTCAAGCCGCTCGTGTCGTCGCCGCTGCGCAAGTCGCAACTCAACCGCTATCTCGCCGATCTCGACCCCAATCCCTTGCTGGCGATCGAACCGGACCTCCGGCGCCTGGACACGCCGACGCGCATGGTCTGGGGCACGGCGGACCCGCTGTTTCCGGTCCGCTGGGCGAACTGGCTCGACCAGGCCCTGCCTGGCAGCCGCGGGGTCCGGCGGGTCGAGGGCGGCAGGCTGTTCTGGCCGGAAGAGATGCCGGAGGTGGTCGCCGGGGAGGCGCGGGCGCTCTGGGGTGTTTCGTAACGCGATCACCGTGTCGAAATCGGATCAGCCCGTTCGTCGAAGAATGGAATCCACGACGGAAGGAAAGACATGTCGCCGACCACGAGCCTCGCTTGCGCCTGCGGACAGTTCAAGCTGACCCTCCGGGGAGAGCCCATCACCAGCGTCGCATGCCATTGCGACAGTTGCCGTGCCGCCGGCGCGCGACTGCAACGGTTGGCCTGCGCGCGGCCCCTGCTTGATCCGTTGGGCGGGACGCGGTTCGTTCTCTACCGGAAAGACCGCATCCGCTTTGTCGCCGGCATGGACCGCCTGAAGGCCTTTCGGCTGTCATCCGACGCCAGCACCCGGCGCGTTCTCGCGTCCTGCTGCAATACGCCCGTGTTCCTCGAATTCAAGGGCGGGCATTGGTTGAGCCTTTATGGGGCCCTGTGGCCCGACGCCACGCTGCCGCCACTGGAGATGCGCACGATGACCGGCGACCTGGCGGATGCGTCGTTCCTGCCCGCCGACGTTCCCAATTTCAAGCGCCAGTCGTTCTCGTTCTTCGCCCGTTTGTTGAACGCATGGATCGCCATGGGGTTCCGCAGTCCCCGCATCGAGGTCGGCGGCGAGATCCATGCCTGAGAGTAGGCGGGAGACGCGGGAAGGAGCATCGATGCGGAAAACTGAACCGACGCCTGCCGCAAAGGCAGGGCCGTCTGGATTGCGGTGGCGCCGCCGGCGCAGGATGGCGTTCCGGACCACTCGCCGCGTGTAGGGATTCGCGCATTGCCCACATCCGTGGAAGGGTGAATTCCCTTCGGGCCGTCTAGTGAGGCGGATGGGCAGGTCATAGAGTCCGGATACACAACACGGGTAACGCGCCGGATGGGTGCAGCCCGAACAGCCAGAGACCCCCATGAAAATTCGTGAACTTCTGAAGTCCAAGCCCGGCGATGTGGTCACCATCGATATCGGGGATACCATCGGCGCCGCCGCCAGGAAGATGACCGCCCACAAGATCGCGGCACTGGTCGTGACCCGCCTGGCGCAGCCGGTTGGCGTCGTGTCCGAACAGGACGTCGTGGCCGCGCTGGCGGAACACGGCGCGCAGGCCGGCGAGCGGCCGCTGAGCCGGCTGGTGGAAACCGCTATCGAAAGCATCACGCCCGACAGCACGCTGAAACAGGCGATGTCGATGATGACCCATGCGCGCCGGCGTCATCTGCCGGTGATCAGCGACGATGAGCTGGTGGGCATCGTCAGCCTGGGCGACATCGTCAAGAACCGGCTGGACGAACTCTCGCTCGAACGGGACGTGTTGCGCGACATCTACATCGCTGCGCATTGACTGGCGCGGCACGAGACTAAAAAACCGCCCTTTCGGGCGGTTTTTTGGAGCAACCCGTGACGATGCCGGAGCATCGGCACCGACGGTCTCAGTAGTCGAAACGGACGCGCAGGCCGACGGTGCGCGGATCATTCCAGTAGGCACGGATGAAGCCGCCGGCATCGTCGGCCCAGTTCTTGGTCATCTTGTCGGTGGCGTTGAGCACGTACAGCTCGGCGCGCCAGAAGGAGGGTGACTGCAGGCTCAGGCTGGCATCGACCGTGGCATAGGCTTCCTGCGCATCGGAGACGTGCGCGTTGTCCAGGTTGCGCAGGGTGAAGTACATCTTGTCCTGCCACTTGACGTTGATCCAGGGCACCAGCTCATAGCCGTTGCCGAACCGGAAGGTGTGCGCCACGTTGACGCCGGCGGTGAACTTCGGGGTCAGCGGCAGGTGGTTGCCGGTGATGTCGTAGATCTGCCGGCCCGCCAGCTCGGGATTGGGACCGTTGTAGGGTGGCGGGCAGGGCACCGCGCCGAACTCCTCGCGCACGCCGCAGTTCCACTCGTCGCTGAAGGTGGGATAGTCCTTCATCTTGCTGTTGATGTACGAGAAGAAACCGCCAATGCGGGTGTTGGCCGTGGGCAGGTAGTCGAACTCCACCTCCACGCCCGGGATGTTCACGGTGCCGACGTTGACGGTCTGCCATTTCTTGACCACGTCGCAGGTCGGATCCCATTCCGGGCAGGGCTCGTTGACAATCACCTTGGCGGCGAAGAAGTCGCCGGTCACCTGCATGTCCTTGTAGCGGCTGTAGAAGGCGGTGACCGACAGGCTCAGGCGCTTGTCCAGCAGCAGGCCCTTGTAGCCGACTTCCAGGTTGGTGACGGTTTCCGGCCGGTAGGGGAAGAAGGTGTAGTGCGGGCCGGCGGGGCCGTCCACGCAGACCTTGCCGTCACAGGCGTCGTCCTTGTCGCCGAAACCGCCCGCCTTGTAGCCGGTGGACAGCGAGGTGAACAGGATTTCGTTGTCCGACAGATCCTTGGTCAGGCCCAGGCGGTAGGTGAACTTGCGCCACGAATCGGAATGGGCGTTTTCCGCCGGCGGTCCCCACAGCCGGTAGGCGCCGATGCCGGCGAACGGTCCCATCCCTTCGGTCAGGTCACGGCCGTTGTGCGGGCGGAAACCGGGTTCGCCCGGCGTGCCCGGGTCGTACAGCCCGTTGTAGTAGGCCGTCGATTCGCTGTCCCAGCCGCCATACACCTGGCCACCGCGATCGGTCTTGGAATCGCGGCTGAAACGCGCGCCGAAGGTCGCCGTCCAGGTGGGCGCGAAGCGCCAGTCGGCCTGCGAGAAGATCGCCTTGGCGTCGATCTGGCGGTTGGGCTGGTGATAGAACTGGCTGATCGGATAACCGAACGGGGCGTTGACCAGCATTTCCTGGGCGTAGTCGATCGAATTCTTCTCGTGCATCCAGAACAGGCCGGACACCAGCTTCAGACGCTCGCCCTGGTGCTTGAACTGCAGTTCGTGGACGAACGACTTGTACTCCGAATCCAGGGTGATGGAGGTGTTGTCGCGCACCGGCCAGACGCCCCAGTCGCCTTCGGCCGGCACCGGCAGGGTCGCGGTGACCTGCGAGGGAATCTCGTGGTAGCCGCCATCGTCATCGGAGATCTGGAAGCGCTTCTGCCTGGCGAACGCCACGCTGTACTCGATGCTGTTGGTGTCGCTGAGATACCAGTTGAGGTTCGAGCGCACCGTGTCGATGGACATGTCGGTGCGGCCGGGCACGTTGATCTTCACGTCCCACTTGCCGCCGGTGCAGGCGAAGCGGGTGCCAGCGGCCTGCTTGCAGTCCTTCAGCCCCACCTGGCCGGCGCCGGAGTTCTGGAACTTTTCATAGGCCAGCAGCCACTCGACATCGTCGGTGATGGCGAAACGGGCGGCGATGCGGGCAGCCCATTCGTCCCGGTTGTAGTAGTACTTGCTGCGCGGGACCTTGACGTTGCGACGCTGGTCCACGTCCGGGATGCCGTCGGCGATGAAACCCCGTTCCGGAATGTTGACGTCGGTGAAGTCCTGTTGCTGGTCGATCCAGCCGTCGCGCTCGATCTTGGTGGCGGCCACGCGCAGGGCGAAGCGATCGTTGACGGCGAGGTTCTGGATCAGGTTGATCTGGCGCAGGTTGTAGCTGCCCAGTTCGATCTCGGTGCTGCCGAAGCTGGAATCGAAACGCGGCTTGGCCGGAATGATGTTGATGCTGCCGCCGGTCGAATTGCGGCCGAACAGGGTGCCCTGCGGCCCGCGCAGCACTTCGACCTGGTCCACGTCGAACATCAGCGCCAGCGCGCCCTGCGGGCGCGGGGAATACAGGCCGGCCACATGCAGGCCCACGGCCGGGTCGCCGATCTCGGTGAAGTTGTTGGCGCCTATCCCGCGGATGGTGACCTGCACGCCGGAATCCGGACCGGCGGCGATCTGCAGGTTGGGCATCTTGCCCGACAGGCCGCGCACGTCGCGGATGCCTTCGCGGGTCAGCGTTTCCTGGGTGACCGCGGTGACGGTCACCGGAGTCTTCAGCAGATCCGATTCCAGGCGCGTGGCCGACACCCGCACGGTCTGCAGGGTGGTCGTGGGTTCGCCCTGGCTGGCCTGCTTGTCCTCGCCATCCGTGCTGGACTGGGCCAGGACCGGGGCGGTGGCACAGCCGAGCAATACCGCCGCCACCGCGGCGGCGATGCCGGTCGGTCGAACAGCGCTGGGATGCTTTTTCATCATTGGCTCCTGGTTGTACGGCGACTCGGGGCGATCGGGCCCGCGCAGTGGCTGGTGTGGTTGCCCATCAGGGCGAGGCGGGGGTATTTTTCGCGGAATACAGCGTCTGGTTGCGCACCAGCGGCCTGGCCCAGGCACTGACGCTGAGGATGTAGAGCAGGGGGATGAAGACCAGCGACAGGCCCACGCGCAGGCCCCAGTGATCGGCGACGACGCCGATCAGCAGCGGCACGATGGCGCCGCCGAGGATGCCGCTGCACAGGATTCCCGAGAACGCGCCGTGGTGCTGGCGTACCGAGTTCAGTCCCAGCGAGAAGATCACCGAGAACATCACCGACAAGAAAAAGCCCGCAGCGGGAAACGCCAGTGGAGAGACGGCTGCGGAACCGAAGAGGGCGAGCGCGAGGCAGGCGATGGCCAGGAGGGAGAAAATCGCCAGCACCAGCTTCGAATCCAGCAGTTTCAGCAGCCCCAGTCCGGCCAGGCAGCCCAGCGACATCAGCCCCCAGAAGCGGCTGACGGCGACGGCGCCGTGTTCGGTGGCCGACAGGCCGTGATAGCTGTGCAGGAATTGCGACATCCAGTTGGCGATGGACTGCTCGGTGCCGACATAGGCGACGATGGCCAGGAAGAACAGGCGCACGTCGCGACGTCGCAGCAGGCTGCGGTAGGCTTCGCGGCTGCCGGCGCGTTCGTCTTCCTTCAGTTCCACCGCCGGCAGCGGCAGCTTGTAGTTGAGCAGGGCGAGCAGCACGAAGGCGGCGCTGAAGTACCAGTAGAACGTCAGCCAGGCCAACGGCTGACCCTCCACGCCGGGACGCTGCATGTACAGCCTGAAGACCAATGGGCTGAGGAAGGACGCCAGGCCGAATACCAGCTGCGCCATGACCGAGAAGAACGCGAAGTGCCCCTCGCCGCCGGCGGTGCGCATCAGCGGATTGATCACCACCTGCAGCAGGGCCATGCCGAGGCCGATGACGAACAACCCGGCGACCACCGAGACATAGCCGGGAAGCAGGGCGATGGCCAGCGCGCCAAGGAAATTCAGCGCGAAGGCGGCGAACAGGGTGTAGCGGGTGCCACGGGTCTCGATCAGCATGCCGCCCGGAATCGAGACCAGCCCGTAGGCGAGGAAAAAGGAGAACGGCATGAAGCCGGCCATGGTCAGGCTCAGCTTGAAATCCTGGATGGCGATGGGCATCAACGGCCCGATCAGGTTGGTGATGAAGGAGATCGCGAACCAGATCAGGAGGATGTAGCTGATGATCAGTGGCCGGTGCTTCATGGTCGTGGCTCCGGGATCAGGGAGACGGGTGCAGGCAATGCGAGAGTTCACCCGCGGCGATGGTCTTGCGCGGGAAGCGCGGCAGGATCGCCGCAGCAGTCCGGCAGCCGGCGCCGAGCGCATCGTGCAGACCGGCCTGGTTCAACCGCGCCGCCAGGTAGCCGGTGTTGAAACTGTCGCCGGCTCCCACCGTGTCGAAAATCCCGTGGGCCACTTCAATCGCGTAGTGGGTGCTCTGTCCGTCGACATGCCCGAGCGCGCCGGCCGCACCCAGCTTGATGATCAGATGGGCGCCGGGCTTGAGCAGGCGGGCCACGCGCTGCACCGCGATCGTCAGGTCCTGGGTGCCGGCGATGCTCATCGCCTCCAGTTCGTTGATCAGCAGATGGTCGCAATGGACCAGCCAGCCTTCGACTTCCTCGTGCACCCGGGGCGTCCAGCCTTCCGGCGGCCAGCCCGGATCCAGCGCCACCTGGTAACCCCTGGCCGATGCCTGCGCCAGCAACTGGCTGTAGTCGTCGCGCAGGCCGGGCAGCAGGAAAGGGGCGGTGAACAGGGCGATGCTGCCGGCCGGCGCCGGCGGCAGGTGTTCGAGTACGAAGGCCGGGGTCAGGTGCTGCAGGTGCCCGCAACTGGTGAAGAAAGTGCGTTCGCCATCGGCGTGCATCAATCCGACCGACATGGTGGTGTCGCTGGCGCAGGTTTGCAGTTCGACCGGAATGCCGGCCAATTGCAGCAACAGCCACTGGGCCAGGTCATCGTTACCGATGGCGCCGATCAGGCGGGGACTCAGGCCAAGGTGGCGCGCCGCCAGGGCGGAGTTGGCCGCCGAGCCTCCCGCACGCAGCTCGCTGCGCGGCAGCAGCTGTTCGGTGCCAATCTTGGGCCAGCTGTTCAGCGTGCCCAGGACCAGGTCCACGCTGACATCGCCGATGATGCTGAATTGGGGCTGATCGTGCTTCATGGGGCCGACTATAGGCAGCCCGATTCTTCCCTGTCAATAAAAATATCCAGTGGAAGTTTAATTAAATTCGACGCCCCCCATTGGCCGGGCGGTGGCCCAGCAGTTCCGCGGCCTGCATGTCGCCCGGATCGTCCTTCTGCACGCCCTGCAGGCGCGGCGAGAGCAGCTCATGGATGGGCAGCACGGCGGCACCCAGCAGCGAGCAGTCTTCCTCGCGCTGGGAAATCATCACCCGCGGCAGTTGCGGCGCGGGGCGGCCGCGCACCGAACGATGCAGCGGCTGGGCCAGTTCGACCAGGCGCCGGACCAGCTTTTGCGGCGCGGAGCCGCCGATGACGATGGTCTGCGGGTCGAGCAGGTTCTCGATCATGCAGATGGCGTCGCGCAGGCGCTGGGCGGCCTGCTGGCACCACTGCTGCAAGGGCTGGTCATTGGCGTCGTCCAGCCGATCCAGCAGGTCCGATGTGCGGATCTGGCCGTCGTCCATGCCCAGCGCCTCGGCCAGCGAGTGCAGCGACAGGTAGCGCTCCAGACAGCCCTGGTTGCCGCAGTAACAGGGCGTGCCGCCGGGAACGACCGGCACGTGGCCGATCTCGGTGGCATTGCCGTCGGCGCCGCGGTAGTGGTTGCGGCCGACGATCAGCGAGCCGCCCAGGCCCATGCTCAGGTGCAGGTAGAAGAAGTTGTCCAGGTGCCGGGCGACGCCGTACAGGGTCTCGCCGAGCGCGCCGGCCACGCTGTCGACGCTGTGGAACAGCGGCAGGCCGGTGGCTTCCTGCAACTGGTCGAGGATGGACAGATCCTTCCAGCCCTCCAGCGCGGTGGGGCCGACGAAACTCAGTTCGGTATCGCCGAGCGGGCCGGGCAGGGCCACGCCGATGCCCCAGACCCGGGCATTGGCCTGCCGGCGCAGGTTGGCCACCAGTTCCAGCAGCCCGGCCAGCAGCTGCGGGCGGTCGCAGCCCTGCAACTGCACTTCGAAACGGGCGTCGATCCGGCCGACCAGATTGACCAGCGCACCCGAGGCACGGCCCGGTTCCAGGCTGATGCCGATGGACTGGCCGGCGTCGGGATTGATTTCGAAGGCGATCGGCGGCTGGCCGCGGGTTTTAAGGTCCTTCTGCCGGCGCGAGACGATCAGGCCGATGGACTCCAGCTCATTGGTGATGTTGGCCACCGTCTGCGGGCTGAGCGAGACCTTTTCCTGGATGTCCTTGCGCGAGGCCGCGCCATGCTGGCGGATGAAATCCAGCACGAGGCGGCGGTTGTAGGGGGCGCTGGACTGCTGGGTGGCGCCGCGGCCGATGTTCATAGGCGTTGAAACCGGTTGAGCGTAGGGGAGGGGAGGTGCATACCCATATATTTATACATCCATGTGAAATATTTATTGACGGCGGCCGAATCCGTGGCTAAGTTGCGACGCTAGTCTATCCGGAACCGTGCCAATGACCCGATTGCCGCCTTCCTGCAAGACCGGTGTTTTCCTGGTGGCCGCGCTGGCGACGGCGCTGTCCGCCCAGGCCTACGCAGCGCCCGCCTCGGAGCAGAAGCCGGCGACCACGGTGTCGGTGAGCCTGCCCAGCGAACCGCTGCTGGTGCAGATCAACCAGGTGGCGCTGGAGCGGCGGGGGCCGAAGCAGGCCATCGTCGAATACACGGGCGAGGCCACGAAGGGCAGCTACACGGTGCTGGTCGATGGCAAGCCGGTGCGGAACGGCGACCTGCGGCCGCTGCAACCCTTCACCGAATGGGGCTCGGGCAAGCGCTATTTCAGCGTCGATTTTTCCGATGCCGAGCAAAGCGGCCGGTATCAGGTGGACGCGCGCATCGGCGGGCAGCATGCGCTGTCGGCGCCGGTGGCGGTACGCGACAACGCCGTCTTCGCCACCACGGCCGCGCAGCTGCTCGGCTACTTCCAGCGCAGCCGGCATACCGACGACGCGGATCGGGATCTGCCCATCTTCCAGACCTCGCGCCGGGTGAACGTGTGGGGCGGCTGGCAGGATGCCGGCGGCGACAAGGGCAAGTACCTGTCCCATCTAGGCTACGCCAATCACTTCAATCCGCAGCAGGCGTCGATGGCGGTCTGGGTGCTGGCCTACGGCGCGGATACGCGCAAGGCGCTGTTCGCCGCCCACGGCCTGCAGAAGCAGGTCGAGGACGAGGCGTTCTGGGGCGCGGATTACCTGCACCGCATACTGGACGCGGAGGGCTACTTCTACACCACGGTGTTCGATCAGTGGGGCACACCCGGCGCAAAGCGCATGGTCACCGGCTACGAGGGCGCCGCGGGAACCTATACCACCCTGTATCGCTCGGCCTTCCGCGCCGGCGGCGGCATGGCGATCGCGGCGCTCGCGCGCGCCTCGATGCTGGCCAAACAGGCCGGACGTCACGGCGAATTCGACGGCGCGACCTATCTGGCCGACGCGGAGCGCGCCTATGCGCATCTGCGCCGGTTCAACCCGCAGTACTGCGCCGACGGCAAGGAAAACATCATCGACGACTACACCGCGCTGATGGCGCTGGTGGAACTGCACAACGCCACCAGCCAGCCGCGTTATCTCGACGATGCGCGCGAGCGCGCCGCCAGCCTGATGGCGCGCCAGCAGGCCGATGGTGGTTTCATCAGCGATGGCGGCAGCCGTCCTTACTACCATGCGGCCGAAGCCGGCCTGCCGGTGATCAGTCTGTCCGCCTATGCCGATATCGAACCGGAACAGGCGCGCCGTCAGCGCGCACTGGACGCCATCGCTTCAGCGCTGAAACACGAACTGGCCATTACCCAGGCGGTGTCCAATCCGTACGGCTATGCCCGCCAGCGCTTCCAGCTCACGCAGGACGGCAAGGCCGCGGGCGAGGTGCTGGAAGGATTCTTCATTCCGCACCGTAATGAAACCGGCTACTGGTGGCAGGGCGAAAGCGCCCGCCTGGCATCGCTCAGCGCGGCCATGGTCATCGGCGGACGCAAGCTGGCCGCCGATGGCAAGGCCGGATACGGCCTGTCTGGCGAGCAGGCCGGCTATGCGCAGGCGCAGCTCGACTGGACGCTGGGCCGCAACCCGTACGGCATGTCCATGCTGTATGGCTTCGGCCAGAAGAACCCGCCCACGGTCCTGGAGAGCGCCGGCGAAATGTTCGTGGGCGGCATCTCCAACGGCATCACCGGGGCGGTGGGCAGCGACACCGGCGCCGGCATCACCTTCGCACCGGGTCCGGACTCGGAACAATGGCGCTGGGTGGAGCAATGGATTCCGCATACCACCTGGATGCTGTTCGCGGTGATGGCGATGAGCGAGGATTCCCGTCCGGCAACCCCGGCGTCTGCCATGGGCAGCCCGGCATCCGATACCAGGAGTACCGCGCATTGATTGGCGCGGCAGGGAGTTCGTCCAGGCAGGCTTGATCGCTTTCCGCGTCCGGGTGCAGTCCGCATGCCGAGCCTGGCGCTTGTCTATCGCGTCATCGCGGTAGACGGCCGCTACCGGACAGGCACATAGGCGTGAAGCCCACCACGTATGGTCGGGACATAAACGGTGCCATCCGAATCCACGGTTGTTCCGACGGTGAACATCGGTCTTCCAGGCAAATGTTCCCTGTCATGAACCTTGCCGGTCTGGACGTCGACGACCACCAGATCCAGGGTGCCATCTCCATTGGCCACCGTTGCATAGGCGAGGTGACCTGCGGTCTGGGTCGCGATGCCCCGGTTTTGCAGGTCGTCCCTGCGCCATAGAACGCGCGGCTGGTTTCCCAGATCGCGAATGGCCATGAGGGGAGCATCGCCACCGCCGGCGGGCAGGATGATACCGTCGGGCGAGACCGAGGGACTGCCGCCCGCGGAGTAGCCGATGTCGATGCTCCACACGCGCTCGCCGGTACGCGCATCGAGTGCCAGCAAGCGCTGGTTGTTGTCGGTCAGGTAGACCCGGCTGCCATCCGCCGACAGACTCGGACTGGCCGCGCCCCCGCCCGGGAGCGTGTCATGGGTCCAATCGGCGGTGATGCCCTTGGCGTCCGCGCCGGCCAGGATCTTCATCGAACGGACACCGGCCGCGGGTGACTCCGGAGCCCAGAACGTGAAGATGAACCTGCCAGCGCGCCGATCCAGCGCTGGCGTGTTGGCGCTCGGACATGCCCGGGTTCCACGCATGCAGGCAAGCGCGTCCCTGGAGGGGTCGAAGACGGGATCCGGGATCAGTTCAAGGGGATCGATGACGGTTTTCCCGGTCCTGCGGTCCAGGCGGTAAATGACACCCACATGGGTGATGAAAACCAGATCGCCATCGGCAGCGAACTGCGCCGACAACGGGAATCCGATGAGGGGTGTTTTCCAGCGCTTGCCACCATCGTGCCGGAACGAATGCATCGACGCGCCATCGGCAATGTACAGATTGCGATCTGCGTCCAGCAGCGGCGAGGAAGCCACCGCGAGGCGGTCCAGCGCATCGGAGCACCAGAGCGTCCGGCCGGTCGCCCGATCCAGCGCGTGCAGCCGGCAGCCCGGTCCGCTGGTGGTGACATACAGTTGCCCGTGGCCATCACTGGTCGGTCCCAGGTTGATCATGCCCTCGAAGGAACGGGACCACGCGTGGACGATGCGCGCGGATCCCGGCACCGGGCTGTAGTCGCTGTTCGATGCATCGGCATGGGTGGCCGACCAGCCAGGCGCATACACCGGATTCCGTTCCGGAACGACAACGAGTGCGGCCAGGACAAATCCCAGCGCAAGGGCCGACAGCTCCATCACGTCAAACTCCTCGAAAGAAATGGCTCGGACGTGTGCTGCGCGGTTTGTACGGGCCGCTCATCTGTCGACGCGTTCAATGAAGGTATCCACCTGCTCCGTGTAGGCGCCCGGCAGGCCGAGTTCCCGATTGATCGCCATGTGGGACAGATCCTGTTCCATCACCTCCACGCGGACGCCCAGCGATGTCGCCTTGCGCGAGAACCGCCAGGAAGGCGGACAGGCGCCTTGGCGACGCGAAGCGCACACCAGCAGCATCGGCGGCGCTCCGGGGGCCAGGAGATGATGCGGCGATACCGCCTGCCAGTACGACGGGGAGTCACCGAATGCCGCGTCGTACAGGGCGGGATGCGGAACGGTCCGCATGATTCCGACGACATCCACCGCGCCGCTGTCCAGTGAAATGACACCCCGTGGCGGGCGTGCCCCGTGCTTCGCCAGGCGTGCGGGATCCGCCGCCAGCAACAGTGCCAGGTGCGCACCCGCCGAATGGCCCATCAGGATGAAACGAGCCGGATCGCCGCCCCAGGCCGGTGCCAGTTCCTGTGCCTTCGCGATGGCGTGGGCGACATCCTCGGCCTGGACCCGTGGATCCGCCTCGGGGAGCAGGCGATAGTCGGTCGAGACGATCACGTAGCCCTTGGGAATCCAGTAAGCGGCCTTGTTCGCAATCAGGCCGCGATGATCCTTCCAGCCATTGCGCCACGCACCGCCATGGACGATGAAAAGCACCGGCGCGTTCCTGGTTTCCGCGGGAAGGTAGACATCGAACCTTTGCTTGGCGTCGTTCCCGTAGGCGACGTCGGCAAGCACGCGCGTACCCGCGGGGAGATCGGTTTCGGCCGCGTCGCTCACGGGTGGCAGGAAGGCGATGAAGGCGAGGAGGGCCGCCAGCAGGCATGGACGCAATGTCGAAAGGCGCATGGTCACTCCAGGTTGGATTTCAGCCGCAGCGTGGCCCGCAGCCCGTGCGGCAGGTGGGAACCGAGTTGGAGATCGCCCGCGTGCTGGGCCGCGATCCGCTCGACGATGGCCAGGCCCAGGCCGCTGCCACCGCGCGTGGCGTCATGGACGAAAGGCTTGCGGGCTTCGCGCGAATGACCGGGCGGCATGCCCGAACCGTGGTCGATGACGTCGACGCACCACGCATCGCCCTCCCGCCGGAGCCGCAGTTCATAGGGCGGGGCACCGTGCCGAAGCGCGTTGGTCACCAGGTTCTCCAGCGCCCGGAGCAGGGCCATCGGTCGCCCGCGCAGCCACGCCTGGTCGGGAACCTGCAGTTGCCAATCCACGCCGGAGGCGGCGACAACCTGCCGGCAGATGACCGCCAGATCGAGGGTGCGATTGTTTTCATCCCTGCCATCGCGGGCATAGGCGATGAACTGTCCGAGGATGTCGTCCATCTCCTCGATATCCCGATGCATGCCCGCGCGCAGTTCCGGATCGGTTCCCGGCAGCAACTCCACCGCGTACTGCAACCGCATCATCGGCGTGCGCAGGTCGTGCGATATGCCGGCGAGCATCAGGTTGCGATCGTCCATCATCGCGCGAAGGTCATCGCCCGCCCGGCCAAGCGCCTGCGCCAGTTCCGCCACCTCCCGCGAAGCCTGGGGCAACGGCAGGCGCGGCCATTCGCCGCGCACCACGTCCGGTGCGTGCTGCGCCAGGCTGCGCAGAGGGATGACCAGCCTGCGGGCGAAACATCCCGCCGCCACCAGCACCGCGAGCGCGCATGCCAGCAGGATCAGCAGCGGCAGCCAGCGCACCTCGCCCTGCGCCCGTTCGCGCGCGAATGAAATCCACAATGAAGGCTCAGTCCGCAGCCTGAGCCAGAGGACCGGTCGCCCGCCGGGGCCGTCCGCAATCCGGACCTCGCGCGGCGCCACATCCCCGGCACCCGAAAGCGACGCCAGTTCACGCAGGTAGGGCGCGATCCGGGGCCGCGTGTCCACGGGCGGAGCGGTCTGGAAACGCAGGCCGGCGGCCTCCAGGCGGCTCACCGTGGTGTCGATCGGTTCCTTCCGGGCAAGCGTCTCCACGGTCCTGGCAAAGCCATCCATCACCCGATAGGACTGTTCCGCCGCCGGCCGCACCCACAGTTCCCTGACCAGCAGGAAGCTCAGCACGAACGCGCCCAGCAGGCACAGCGAGATGACCGCCACCAGTTGTCCGAATACCGTCGATGGCCGGTTGATGCGCGGGGTCATGCGCGAAATCATGCGCGGAATCATGCTTCTTCCGACGGCGGGACGAAGACATAGCCGGCGCCCCATACCGTCTGGATCAGGCGTGGCCGGCGCGGGTCTTCCTCGACCAGCTTGCGCAGGCGGACGATGGTGATGTCGATGCTCCTGCCCATTACCTCCAGGCCGCGGCCGCGCGCCAGGCTCATCAGGCGGTCGCGGCTCAGGGTGGTATGGGGATGGCGCGCGAGCACCGAGAGCACGGCGAATTCGCCTCCGGTCATCCGCAGGGGGCGTCCATGGCGATGCAGCGTCCTGGCCGCCATGTCCAGGGTGAACGCGCCGAAGCGCAGGCATCCGGCCTCGGGCGAAGGAGCGCAGGGAACGCGGTGGGAACGTCGCAATACGCTGCGTATCCGCGCCACCAGTTCGCGCGGATTGACCGGCTTGGGAATGTAGTCGTCGGCGCCCATCTCCAGCCCGACGATGCGGTCCACGTCATCGCCCTTGGCGGTGAGCATGACCACGGCAACGGCGTCGTCCTGCGAGCGCAGCCGGCGGCACAGGGCCAGCCCGTCCTCGCCCGGCAGCATGAGGTCGAGCACGACGAGGTCGTAGTGATCACGGCCCAGGGCGACGTCCATGTCCCTGCCGTCGGCCACGCCTTTGGCACGCAGGCCCGATTCGCGCAGATAACGGCACAGCAGCTCGCGAAGGCGGGCGTCGTCATCGACGATCAGGATGCGGGACGGCGTGGATTCGTTCATGGCGGTCACTATGTCGGCAATGCCGGTCGCCGGCAGCGGGGAACCGGTGCCGATTTGTAAGCGGATGTTTCTGGAACGCCCGGGAGAAACGGCGGTTTACATCTGCGTGCGATGGAGGGAGCGGAGCGCGATTAGCGTGGATGCGCCGGAATTCCCGGCCAACCCCTACCCGAAGGAACCACCATGAACACAGTCCCTGTTTGGACCCGAATGTTTGTTTTCGCGATAGCACTGGCCAGTTGCCAGTGGGCTGTCGGACGCGAGCGTTTCCGCCATGTGGAACGGAGCCCGCATGCCGGCGAGGTTGAAGCGGCCCGTTCGAATGCCCGTTTCGAGTCCCGGCGGAGCCGCCATTGGCAGGCGGACGGGCATGGAAACGCCTCGCTCAATCGGCAGGGCTCGGCACAGGGTCATCGGGGCGGGACCGCCGGCTATCAAACTTCCAGCCAGCGCGATCACGCCGGGAATGCGAGTCGTCAGCGCGATATCTCGCTCCATGGTCCCGGCGGTGCGGGCGTCGACCGTTCCGGCAGCATCAGCCGGAGCGCGGACGGCAGCGTGTCCGGCACCCGTGCCACCACGCTCACCACGCGCGATGGCGGCCACTACGACGGCTCGCTCGCATTCTCCGACGGAAAGGTCAGCTACTCCGGGAGTTGCCACGATGCCAATGGCGATCCCGCGCCCTGCCGCCAGCGCTGATTGCGACAACCCGGAACGTTGAATTCCCATCGACAGGATCCCATCCATGAAAAGCATTCATTTCACCCTGCTGGCGAGCTTGTTGCTGGTTTCGTTCGCCGCGGATGCGCAGCAAGGTCGCGGCGCGCGCAAGCAGGCGCTCCAGGAACGCCTGCAATCCGCCGATACGGATCAGGACGGCTACATCAGTCGTGCCGAGGCCGACGCTTCCTTGCCTAAGCTGGCCGAGCATTTCGATCGCATCGATGCGGATCGCGACGACAGGATTTCACGCGAGGAACTCCGCGCGGCGGCCAGCGAACTGGCCGGAAGACGACGCGGCGGCCAACGCTAGCTAGTACCCGTGGGGGGAACGGGTGTTCCCCTCACGGGTGGCCAGCAGGGAAGCAGGTGGCGGTACGCACCGCATTCAGACGACAGGCGGGGAAGCGCGATACGGGCGCAGCTGTTCCCGCCAGACAAGCAGATCTGCGAACTCATCGGCCAGACCGTCGTCCTGCCAGCAGCGCCGCTGCGCTTCGCCGGGAAACACGGCATCGGTCTCGGGGACCACCGCGTCCAGCAGGGCGCACAGGGTGATGTCGGCGTAGCTGAAAGTGTCCAGCACGAATCCCGTTCCGGATTCGCGCAAACCGCGGCGCAATGCAAACAGTGCGTTCCGGTGGTTGCCGGCCCCGTACAAGTGCGCGTACTTCCGGTCCAGTGCGTTCACCACGCGGCGGGTGATGGGGCGGAGCAGGGGCCTGAGTCGCGAAGGCAGGTGGGGAAGGGATTCGTCGAGCGCGTCCGGATGCTCCGCGATGGTCCTGACCACACGGGTCCTGGCGGCAGCCAGGCCCACCTCGCTGATGTCATCCCAGAACCGGATCCGGTCGAAATCGCCCAGCCGATCATCACCCGATGCCAGCGCGGCGTACCGGGCGATTTCGAACGAGCCACGTACCGGTCCCGTGTCCGTCAACAACACGGGAACCGACACCTTGCCATGCCATTGCCGCAACCTGAGCCTGAGCCCGGGTTCGCTGAGGAACGGGACGTACTCCTGGTAGCGATAGGCCACGTCGCAGTAGTCCAGCGCCCATCGCGCCTTGCGCGTCCAGGGCGAGAACACCTCGCCGATCAGCAGTGCCATGCCACCCTCACGCTATGCCGGCTCGGTTCAATCCATCAATGCCGCATCCAGCGCCTCGGCAAACTCGCGCGGCTGGTCGAGCATCAGGTAATGACGGGCATCCGTGATTTCCACCAATGTGGCCCGGCTGCTCGCATACTGCTCCCGGTAGCGGCGGGCCATGTATCCGGCGGGCGCGCCAAGGGGCGACTGGTCGGCGAAGATGACGGTCAACGGCGGGCGCAGGCTGGCGACTTCGGCTCTCAGGTCCGTGGTCGAAAGACTTTCGTACAACGCGGCGTAGGTGTCTCGATGGCTGCGTGCACCGCCTTGCGCGATTCGGGCGGCGGTGTCCGGATTGCCCACCGCGGACGAAGCCTGCGCCCGCATCCGCTTTTCGAAGGCCGCCGCGTCTTCCGCGCGCATCTCTCGGACCTCCGCGCCGACTTTGCCGCGCAGTTCCTCGTCCACGCTTGTGCTGCCGCGATTGGCGGACATGAAGGGCAGCGCGTCCACGATGATGACGCGCGCCACCAGATCGGGCTGCCGAAGCGTGGCCATCAGCGCCGCCACGCCGCCGGCCGAATGCCCGACAAGCATGACGGGACGAGACGAATTCCGCTGGATATAGCTTGTCAGCGCTTCGGCGACCGCGCCGATACTGCTTGGTGCGGGAGCATCGCCAACGGGCCCTTCGAGCCCGGCTATCCGGAGCCTGTGCACGCGATACCGGTCCGACAATCGCACCGCGGTTTCCTGCCAGGAAACATCGCCACCGGACAGCCCGGGAACAAGCACCAGATCCGTCGTGCCGGTGCCCGTTATCTCGGCGGTGATGGGAAGGGAAGTGGGGGAGGGGAGCGTCGCGGCGCAGGCCAGCCACGGCAGCAGCGACAGGGTGAACGCGAACAGGCGAAGACCACGCATCTGGACTCTCCGGTGGGTGCGATGTGGCGGGAAGGATGGACGCCCGGGTCAGGCGGAACGGACTTTACCCGCTTTCCGTATACGCTCCCCGAACGACTGGTCCTGCAACGCCTTCAGCGCATTGCGAAGCACGTCTTCAAGCGAAATTCCCAGTTCCTCGTTGAGGCTGGCCGCCGCCTTCGCGGTGGTCGCCCAGTGCTGTTCGAGGAGGGGCAGGCGGGCCTTCGCGTAGGGGGTCAGGTGCACGATGCGCTCGCGACTGTCCTCGCCGGGCAGGAGCTTCACCCACTTGGCGCGCACCAGCGCGCTCAGGGTCTGGCTGACCGCCGAATGGCTCACGCCCATCCCGTCGGCGATGTCCTTGATCCGCGAGGGGCCGTGTTGGGAGAGCGCGCGGATGATCGGCGTGAAGCGCGGTTTGTAGTCGAGTCCGGATTCGGCGTACGCATCCGCGACCGCCGAATCCAACTGATCGATGAGCGTACGCAACAGCGTGCCCAAAGTCGCATGTGGTGTTGTCATGCCCAGGAATATATGTTAGCACTTATATATTGTCAATGACGGCATGGGAGGAGAAGGGTCATGAGCCAGGCACTATGGTTGGCGGCGATGCTGGCGGGTGGTTGTCCCCAGCAGGAAGCCGTGCTCGAACAGATGGCGAAGGCCATCGAGAAGGACTACGTGATTGCGCAGGAAGCCCGGCAGATTGCCGAAAGCGTCCGCGACTGGTCGGACAAGGGACGCTACGCCGATGCATGTGGCGACTGGCTTTCCTTCTCCAAGCGACTCAACCGGGATCTGGATGCCTACGACGGACACTTCCTGATCGAGCGGGTGATCGAAGAGAAGGCGGGCGCCGATGACGATTGGCTGATGGCCTGGCGGGCGGCCGGCAAGCCCGCCAACATGGGCGTGCGGGAAGTGAAGGTGCTGGAAGGCAACATCGGTTACCTGCGCCTGGCGTCCTTCTATCCCTGGGACATGGCGGGCCCCAAGCTCCGCAATGCAATGGAACTGCTCAAGGACACGCAGGGACTGGTGCTGGACCTCAGGCAGAACGGCGGCGGCGACGCGGATACCGCGGGCCAGCTGGTGCGTGCATTCCTGGGCGACGAGGTGGCTTCGGTTCAGGACATCCAGGCGCGCTCGGCGCGCCGGACCGAGCCGCTGCCCAAGCGTGATCTACCGGAATACCATGGCGGGCTGGTGGTCCTGCTGGACCGCCGTTCCGCGTCCGCATCGGAGTACGTCGCCTATTCCCTGCAGGCCGCCAGCAGGGCGGTGGTGATCGGTTCGCGCAGCGCGGGTGCAGCCAACCTGCTGGGTGACCCCAAGCCATTGCCGCATGGCTTCCAGATTTTCATTCCGGATGCCCGGCCGCTCAACGTCCGGACCGGCGGCAACTGGGACCGCGAAGGCGTGGTTCCGGATGTGAACGGTGGAGATGATCCGCTGCATGTCGCGCGCCGCGTCCTGGGCGGCGATCTGGAAGTCGGCGAAGCAATCCGATGACCGGGCGCCGGAGGCGCGGACTTTCATGATCATCGTGATAAACGGCCCGCTGGGCATCGGCAAATCGACGCTCTCCGAAGCCCTGTCGGAGAGAATCGACCGTTGCGCCATGCTGGACGGCGACAGCCTGGTCGCGGTCAATCCGCTGCCTGCGGATCCGGTCGAGCACCTTCACCGGGGAATCCTGTTGCTGCTGCGCCACCATCGACGATTCGGCTACCGCCATTTCGTGATCAACCATCTCTGGGAAAACGCAGCCGAACTGGAGGACCTTCGCTGCCGGCTGGCCCGGTTGGATGACCGGATCCTTTGCTTTCGCATGACGCTGGACCCCGAATCGAACCTGGCCCGGATAGACCGGCGGGCAAGCGTCAGGGCGATCGACGAACTCGACTACGATAAGGAAACATTCCACCGCGAATATGCCGTGCTGAGCGGCGCGGTCGGCAGCGAACTTGGCGAGCCATGGGACGCGGCCGCGCCGCCCGAGCAGCTTGCCGATGCCTTGTTGCGTGAAATCCGGCATCGTTACCCGTCGGGTGGTGTCCAGGTCGGGTAAGTATCAAACCAGGCGAGGGACGAACCCTATGGTGAAATGTCTTGGAAGCGGCTCCGGAATGCGTACCCGGGCCGGAAAGACGGGCCGTGGAAAATGAATACCTTGCAGACCATTCTCGATTCAGTGATCCACAGCAATGCAGGAGAGCCGACTATTGGTGTCGGACTAACTCGGGACGGAATAGGCACGCAGGTCACATCGATACGTAATGGCAACCCTTTCCAGACGCCGCGGTAACGGGAGGGTGCTACGGTCCGGGTATGAAGCTCAGGACCCAACGAAGGATCGCCCTCGGCGCCCTCATTGCGGTGGCGCTGGTCGCCATTGCATACGGCGTTTACTGGTGCATGGAGCCTGGCAGAGACAGGACAGCGACAGACATTCCTCCTATTGCCGGCGCGCGCTAACCGTATGGTGGGAAGACCGGCTAGGAGTTGGTCTGGCGGACGGTTTCGGTGTGGGCTGAGGCCACCCAGGCCCCATCCTTGCGGACCCATGTCGTGGTGTCGTAAACCACCATGTCCTGACTCTTCCCGCTGACGGTAATGGACTGGTCCGCTTTGTAGGTCGCAATGGCGACATCAGGCGCGGGGAAAATTACCCGTTCCTCGGAGAACTTGAAGGCCGTGACCCGCGCATCGCCGGACGAAGCCATTTTCCTGTATTCGGAGGGGCTGAAGTGATGGATTCCCCATCCGGAGACGGAAACTGATTCTCCATCAAGCAGCGAGATTGCAGTATCGACGTCCGTATCGACTATCGCCTGCCAGAACTGCCGTTCCAGCTCCATGATGTCCTTCTGGGTAGTCATGTCGGGGCTCGGTATTGAAGGAAACCAGGATTTTTCACACACGACGTGTACGCAACGTCATCGCGTTGTGAGGGCGGGATGACGCGGTCAGGCCAGGAGCGCTAGACAACTTTGGGTGTCTTTATGCGCCAGGGAGGCCAGGTCACCTGCAGCCATCATTCCCCTTTCACTGTTCAGCGCGCAACCTCGATACCCTGCGGAGGGCGCGGTAGTGAAGTTGACATCTGGCGAGATTTGGATTGCGGTGGCTGTCGCCGTCTCAGTGGCGATAATCCTTGTCGTTCTTTGGTTTCTGGTAGGCCCGGTACTGCAATTGGATGGGGAACGATGGATGCCTTGAGAGGGCAAAGGCATGATGCTGATGTTTCATTGCAAACTGCGGGGCCGTCGGTTTCCGGGGCTGGTCGCGAAAGGCGGTTCGGCCGTTCTATCTGGTTCTCGCCTCGTCCATCTTCTGCGCATATGAAATGACCGTTCGCTCGTCCTGAGCGGCCTGCTTCACCGAGTTCAGCCAGCGTACGGCGGCGCCTCTGTTCTTGATCAGGCCACCCAGGTCATCGTCCAAACACGCGGCGCAGACTTGTCCTCCGGGACTCGGGCTGCTGCAACGAAGGCATGGAGCCATCGTCGTGGTGGCAGGCGGCCTGAGCTGATAGACAATCTTGACCATCAATGCGGTGGCTTGGTCGGAGATACTCATCGTTTATCCTCGCGGGTAGTGATTTTCAATGGGGGCGAGGTCGTCGGACGCTCTTCTTCCGCCTGATTGGAAGGGCGGGTTGTTTGAGTGAAAAGGGCGGGCGTGGCTTGGCCAGGTTTTTGTTGGTGCGTTCTTTGAGGTAAGTCATCTGTAGCCCCTTGTGTACGGTTCGGCCTTGACGTCAATTCGCTCCTGGACCCGGTGTGCGAAGGCGCATGACAGGCGACATCCGCAGGAGGACTTTGACCAGGGGGAACAAGAAAACGGCAGGAATTCCTTCCTGCCGTTCGCAATCCATTGCATGTCACCCGTTAGTGCTTGGTCGCTGCCGGGATGTTGACTTTGTCGATGCCATGGAGAACGCCATTGGTCGAGGCGATATCCGCCTGGGTAACCTCGGCGCCATCGATGCTGAGCCTGTCGCCTGCCAGTTGAATGGGGGCCGGCTGGCCGTTCACTGTCCGCGCAGCCTCCCACTTGCCGATGTCCGCCTTGCTGCGGCGACCATTGACGAGGTGATAGTTCAGCACCGAAGTGAGCTCCGCCTTGTTCTCGGGCTTGAACCATTCTTCCAGCTTGCCCGGAGGCAGTTTGGCGAACGCTTCATCGGTAGGAGCGAAGACCGTGAAGGGGCCTGGTCCAGCCAGGGTGTCTTTCAAGCCTGATTGGTTGACGGCGCGGGCGAAGGTCTTGAAGGAACCGTTGGCAGCGGCGGTATCCAGGAGGTTCTTCTCCTGGGACTTGTTTTCTTGGGTCGTGTTCATGGGTGAGCCTTGGTGTGATTTGCGGATTGCAAATCGAAGATGGCCGAAGCCAAAGCCCCGATTGCCGGGGCGAGAACTCAATGCGGAGAGTGGGTGGAAGTGCGGCGCGGCTTGAGGAGCCGTTGCGGCATTGCGCGGCAACCCAATGACCATAGCCCCATGGTTGTTACTGTGCCGTGAGCGTTGCCGTCGGTCTGAGCGGGGGACATGCATCGGCGCTTGCGTCGCAGAAGTGCTATGGTGAGCTGCTGCTGGAATGCGAACCCCGCCTATCTCCAACGTCCGTCTCGTGCCGGCCTGCACGAAAGCGAGGGCGTCATGAACAGATACAAGGGGCACCGTGTCGTGAGTGCCAAATTCGGTGAAGGCATTGCTGCCATGCAGATGTCAGGCGCTGTGGAAAGGGCCGAGAACGAAGGCTGGCCGATACCGCCCTCCGCCGTGGAATCACGGTCATCCATTGCCAAGGCGAGCGCTGTGCGGCACGTAGCCAAACACATTGCGTGCCATTTTCGCGGTGAATTCAGATTCTGGACGGGATTTCCCGAGCGCGGGCAAAAGGCGTGCCTCTAGGGCAACGCGTCCAAGGCGATGCGTGATGCAACCATGTCCGGGGACTGCCGGGGTTGGCCTGTGGACCTGTCAAATATCGCGGAGAGGACGGTCATCAACATTGAGGCCGAACTGGATTTTTGGGAGCAGATAATCTCGGCAAATGGGTTTCCCGGCCTGGAGCAAAGCTTCCATCAATTACGTCCTACACTGAAGTTCTCCTACGATGCTTACCTGGCCTGGAAAGGGGAGGCGCTGGTCGAGCTGGAGAGCGTTTTGAAGTGCTCCTATGACAGGCAAATCGATCCGAGAAAGAGGCTCGATTGGCTCTATGCCGAGCGAGTGGTCAAAGTTGTCTGGTTCCGTCTCGGCATATCTGATGTCGTTTGAGGCTCCAAACTAGGGAGATGGTTGTGCGGCATAAGCATGAACTTACATTCACACTTCACGTCGGAAATCGCCAGTCGATTGGCCCTGCCGAACTCCAGTCCATGTGGCAGGAGGCGGCGCAATCGTCCGATGTAAGCGTCAGCCGGCGGACTTCGGCCTACGATCAGGCAAAGCAGCCCTATTACGAGCTGTGGGCTTGGCGCCTTCATGACAAGGACGCTGTTGAAAGGCGACTGAGGAGTTTGTTGGAGTCAAAGGGATACTTGTTCGGACTCGCCGACATGACCCTCTAGACCGTATCTTCGCCCGAAGAAGCTTTGGGGGGGGCGGATATGGGCCGCTTTGCATCCGCGGTAGCCGGGCAGGTTGTGCGGTGGCAATCGGGGGTGTGCCTGATCATGGTCCGTGCCATGTAGTGGCTACTTGTTGAGCCTGCCATGTTAGTGGACATTCTCCAGGCTTGCAGTGGCCGTGTTGGTCTGCATCGAAAGCCAAATCGCGTTAGCCTGTATCCTGCTGAATATCAGTTGGGACTGATAGGACATGAACCCTGCAACTTCGTACAAGGGGCTGCTGCTCGGCATGGTCTTTGGCTTGGCGCTGGGGGCATTCATCGACCGAATCGCCATCGGTATCGCCATTGGCGCAGCACTGGGCTATTTGTATGACGCCGGCTATTTCAAATCCAAGAAGCCCTAAGCCTTCTTCTTGTCGAAGTTTGACTTGGGAGAAGGCTCGGCAACCTCCTGGCATCTGCTGAAGCGAGTGGTGGACGGAGCTTCAAGTCGGTTCTGGCAATAGGCAAGCCAGTTTTTTGTTCTTGCGAACCTTGCTGGAATCACCTGATGACATTAATCCGCCTGGAGATGGTCATCCTGCATCACAAGCAAAGAGTTCTCCGACAACTTCAGCATGGCTGACTCCATCCTGCTCACGGGGCAGGTCGCCTTGCTGAAAGGGAAGGGCGGCTCATGGGTGACCCTTGTTGGAATTCTGGGGCCGCTGGGAAGCCTCGACTACACCGACGACATCTTCCGGCCCATCGCAAAGCTCAATGTTCAGCTTGTTCGGTAGCAACAACCATGTGCCGGGACTTGTCCGAACGTCGGTAGTTGAGGATGACAGGGTAGGTCGTTTCGAACTATCGCCAGGTTATCTACCTAACATTGAACGCCAAAGCATTGAACGCGTTCGATGGCGAAGGCAGACTCGTCGCCGGAGTCCAAAAACTCCACATTTCGCGGTGCCCACCTCCGACAATCTGGTGGGTCTTTTGTACCTGTCACGGGTACGACCGACGCAAGACGTTCTGCGTCGGGAGGGCGGCTAATACAAGACCTCATCTGAGGGAATACGCCCGCCGACGAAATGCGGTTTTTTGGCCTCCCGACATCCCCGCTTGCCATCCGGCAACGGGGATCTTTCCCACGGACCGGAGTACCGCCAATGAGTTCAGATTCCCCTACGGACGAACACAACGAACCCACCATGGCCATCCACCGCTGGTACGCCAGCTTCGAGAACATGGAGCGGCAGGTCGACCGCATCATGAACCAGTCCGAGTGGATCTCGGTCACTCCGGCACAGCCCGGCGACGGCCCCAAGCGAAAGCTGCTGAAACGCAAGCGCGCGATGCGCTGACGCAGCATACGCATTCTGCATACAGGCGGCCCTGAGCTCAAAGCGCGCCACAGAACCTCGCGCTAGGTAGCTTGATCGGGGTCCAGTAGTAGCGCCAGGTCCGTCGGACCGTTCTGGTAATAATTTCGCATAATGCATAGGCCGAAAGCATCAATTCCCCCGCATGGGAACTGGCCGCGTGTAGGGCAGGGGTAGCCGCATGGGCAACGCTGGGAAGCGTCGCCAATACCGCGATGAGGGCAACACCTACAGACGCTGCTAGCTTGCGCCAGACGGCCTTTTCTTCGCGGCTGATCGCTCGGGCTTCACCAACTATTCCGATTACCTGTGCGAGCGGAATGCCTGTGATGCCGGCAATCGTCGCGCATGTAACCGTGTCCGGATATTTCGTGCCATGCCGCCAATTGCTGACCGCCTGACGGCTTACGCCTAGCTTCCTTGATAGGTCCGAATCAGATGTAGCTCCGGACGCTTGTTTCGCCCGGTCGAGGATGTCCTCGAAGTTCATATGTCCACCGCCTGTTGACAGGTTGTCCACCACCAGTGTACGTTGCCGCATGTCCACCAGTGGTGGACACCCCGCCGGGCCGCAAATTCCGCCGGGGTTCCCCTCCCCGGTCGCCCTAGGCCGGGGCAGGGGACCTCTAGGGCACTAGGGCAGGGGATAGGGCAATGGAATTGATACTCGCCGCATGCGCCGGGCTGGTGTTGTACGGCCTGCTCCGTGCACACGAAATCTTCCAGCAGTGGCAGCTGCGCAGCGAGCTGGCGCAGCGCAAGTTCATCGCTCAGTGCGCCTTTTCCGCCTCGCTGCACAAGGCCCAGCAGGAAGACGTGCAATGAACGCCTCTTGCATCGTCGTCACTGCCCAGCAGTGGGGAACCCTGCTGCAAATCATCGCGCTGCTGGCGTTGTTCGGCGGCTTCTGCGGTGCGTTATGGTTCATCGACTGGTATCGCACGTGGGACCGCTTCCGCGCCCGCCGTCGCCTTGCACGCTGCCGCCGTGCGCTGAGGGAACGCCATGCGTGAAGACCGCGCCCCCAAGCCGCGCCCGCCGCGCATGCTTACCCCGGTCAACACGCCGGTCATCACCGCCTTCGACATCGCCGACCGAATCATCATCGTGGACGGTGAAGAGGTGCGCCTGGGCGACTACTGGACGCAGGCGTTCGTCGAAGCCGCGTTCTCGCGCCGGGGTGGCGAATGAAGCCCCGTCATCGCTGCCAGTGCTGCACGCGCATCCTCCCGGTCCACCACTACCGCCTGTTGGTCAACGGCGCTGTGTGGCACCTGTGCGCCTCCGACTACCGGGCCGTCATCGCTCAGCGGGGTGATGAATGATCTCCCTGCGCGAGGGCCGTCCGTCCGACGGCATGACCTTTTCCCCGGTCGGAGCGGTGGGAAGTCAGATTGGCCCGAGGAGTAACACGGGCCAAAAGTCCGCCCTCCCGACACATGGCGCGCTGGTGGACTTTTTGACCGTCGTTTTTTCACAAGACCGCCTCGCGGAGCGAGGCTTCACCCGCATTTCGCTGTTGCTCCCCGGCATCTTCGGTCTGAGGCCGTCCGACGTGAGGGCAGGGGAGCTGCACGCCAAGCGCTGGCAGTTCTACAAGGCCAGCGCTGTGATCGTAGACAGCGAAGGTGAACTCGTTGGTCGCATCGGCTGCGAGGGCAATGGCGACACGGTGTGCGTCAGCCTCTCCGGTGCCGCCTGCAAGTTCATCCGCACCAGGGATGAGTGGCGCAGGGTGCGCATGCAGATTGAAGCCTGCGGCGGCCGCATTAGCCGCTGTGACGTCGCCTACGACGATTACGACGGCCTTATGGGTACAGTGCGGGAGCTGGAAGCCAAGGCCCGCGAAACGCTCACAGAGAGCGGCGGTTGCCTGTTGTTCGCCAACGGCGGAACCCCGCCCAAGACCAAGTTCCTTGATGACCACGGCGGTGGCTCCGGTTGCACGCTGTACGTCGGCCAGAAAGGCCACAAGCAACTGTGCGTGTACGAGAAAGGGAAGCAGCTCGGCGTCACGGATTCGCCCTGGACGCGTTATGAGGCGCGCCTGTACGGCAAGCATTGCGAAGTGCCGACCGACATCCTGACCGAGCCGATGAAGTACCTGCGCGGCTCGTACGGCTACATGGAACTGCTGCTCGCCAAGGTCTGCGAGGGCATTGCGTGCGCGATTGAGTACACCAAGCGCGCCGTCGAAGCGACCGGCACCGCCATGCAGCGGTGGTCCAAGCGCCAGTGGGGCAAATCTGCATGGCTCCTGATTCAAGTGTTCGGTGTAGAGGGTTTTGCCCGCTACGCCAGCGAGGTAATCGCGCGCGAAGGGGTGCCCGCGCGATTCAAAAAACTAGGCAAGGCATCCGCCATCGTCAATCAGCTGAGGGCTGAACTATGTCCATCGTGAGGGTCAAAGATGACCGTGTTATCGAACGTCAGGTCACCATCAAAGGTGTGCCGCAAATCTTCCGTGAGCAGCGCGTGGCGCTCATCCTCGGGGGCGGGTACGAAACCGCCTTCAATGTCGGCCTCGGAACTGGCCCCGTGTATCAGGTGGGCGATTACCTCATCCATCCGGACAGCTACGGCCACGGCAAGTACGGCGACCTCCAACTGAACCGCCCGAAGCTGATTCCGCTGGCGGTCGCGTTCAAGGACGCCGGCGTCACGCCGCCGGCGACGCCGGCAGCTGCAGGAAAGTAAGCAATGCCGCGCTATCTCGTCTGCCTCGACCCACAGCCAGCGCAGGACGGTTCCTGCGCACAAACGGCGTGGATGGAGGTGGGCGGGATAGCGCAGTACCTGCCGACCGTTGAGCAGGCCAACGTCGTCGGTTCGTTGTTCTTCGCCAGCCTGCTAACCATCGCCGCTGCGAAGCGGATTCTGAAACCACCGCGTCATCTTTAGGAGTACAGCAATGAAGAGTCTCATCCAGAAAGGCAAGACCCAGTTCACCGCCCTGATGGCGGGCATCACCGCCCTGGTCGCCGCGCCCATGGCGTTCGCCTCCGGCGGTTCCGGTGCCGACCTCAGCCCGGCCATTACCGCGATGAACGAGTACAAGGAAGAGGCGCTGGTCGCCATCCTCGCGCTCATCGTGATCCTGTGGACGCTGCGCGCCACCGGCGTGTTGAAGCCCCGTAGCTGATGCGAGGGCAAGCGGGGTTCTAGGGCACCCCGCGACTTCACTATGGGCACCGACTTCGACCAACTCTTCGGCACCATCTGCCTGCTGTGGTGGATGTTCGCCAGCTACATTGTTTGCGGCGACTGGGACTGATGAACCTTCCACGCATCTTTGCTAGCACGGTGGCGCGGCGGCTCGCTTACTTGCTGGTCGCCGCATTGTTCGCGTGGCTCGGCCTCAACACGGCCAAGGCGCAAGACCTCAATTTTCCGGACCAGGGTGCCGCCTACGCCGAGTGCATGGCGAACTATTCCTCTGTCGTGTCGAGCTATCCCGGTGCGACGGCGAGCGTTCTATCGTACAACTGTGGCGGCGGTAGGCCGCCTAGGTGTTTTAACAACGGCGCGACAACGACTTGTTGGTACGTTTGTGCCATTGATTCGCCGAACCCAACTGGGTCGTTTCAGCGTGATTGTCGTACACGTGCGAATTCCGCTCCGACGACTCGTTACGTCTATGGCGGCGCGACCAGTTGCGCGACGCGACAGCCATATATCGGCCCGCCCCCCATGTCCACGGTCGTTGCACAGCCGCGCCAGGGCGCTATTTCATGCATCAATGGCTGCGCTGCGGTGATGTACAACAATGGCGACGGCACCTGGACGGGAAAGTACGACAGCGGTGTGTCTTGTACGGTCGCGACGCTGGAGGAGCATTGTGCGACCGTTCCCGGAAATCATTGGAACAAATGGAATCAGACGTGCGAGCCGAACGAGCAGCAGTGCGGTCAGAATCAGGCGAAAGACCCGCTCAGCGGGGCGTGTAAGGACGCGTGCCCCGAGGGCATGATGTTGAATCAAGACGGGCAGTGCTCACCCAGCAAGCCTGAATGCCCGGCGGGGCAGATTAAGTCTCCGGAAGGCGGCTGCATGCCCGGAGAGGGCCAGTGTGCCGCCGGTGAAGCCAGGCGCGAGAACGGCACCTGCGGCAAGGATAGTGACGGCGACGGTCAGGCCGACGAAGATGACGACAATCCGGACAATGATCCGGACAAGACGTCGTTTTCTGGCGGTGACAACTGTAGCGCGCCGCCCATGTGTTCGGGTGACGCCATCATGTGTGGCATGGCGCGGATTCAATGGCGCATCGATTGCAACACTCGCAAAACAAAGAACGTGAGCGGCGGCAGTTGCGCCGCCATGCCGGTGTGCGTCGGGGACAACTGCGATGCCGTTGAGTACTCGCAGTTGATTATGCAGTGGCGTAGTGCGTGCGCGCTGGAAAAGCTGAGCGTGCCAGGTGGCGGTGGTGGTGAAACCGGCATAAAGGACCATATGACCGCGCTCAAGCAAGCGGAGGTCAATGCGTTGCGCGGCTTGCCGACCAGCGATGGTCATGAAGGCGTGGACCCGAACTCGATGTTCCATACCTTCGACAACAGCGGCTTTAATCCCAACCTGTTCGGGGGCGGTGCGTCGCAGTGCCCCACGGGCTGGACCATAGGTGGCAAGACGTTCGACGTGCCGCCGCAGTTTTGGACGATTGCAACGTTCATCGGCTGGCTGTTCGTGGCCGCCGCGTATGTCTGGCTCGCACTGGAATTGGGGAAATAACATGCCTGTCGTATTGGCTGAACTGTTGGCAGTCCTCGGGCCTTGGATAATGCGGTTCTTCGCCGCGAAGGCCATCATCATGGTGGCCGGCTTCCTAGGCCGCGCGGGCATCGTCATTGCGACCAACGAGTTTGCGGTGCAGCCGCTGATTGACCACGCCATGACCGCCTGGGCATCCATCCCGGCAGGGTTCCAGTGCTGGCTGGCACTGTTCGGCGTGACCAAGGTGGCGAGCATTACGGTGTCGGGGCTGACGTTGATCTCGGCAAAGCGCATCTTCTTCGCGAAGAAGGACGCATGAGCGCCATCGCCGCCAACTCGTCCATTACGCTGATTACCGGCGTACCTGGTAACGGCAAGACGCTGCGCACGGTGTGGTATATCCGCGAAGCGGTTAAGGCCGGCGAGCAGGTCTACGTCTGCAACCTCAACGGCCTCAACATCGATGGTGCGATGCCGTTCGAGGACCCGTGGAAGTGGGAAGAACTGCCCGCAGGCTCGATTCTGGTGGTCGACGAGGCGCAGAAGTTCTGGCGCGCGGGTGTCACCGAAACGGTTAACAACCCGCAGACCGGCAAGCCTGAGAAGATAGTGCCGCGCAATATCCAGGCGATGGAAACCATCCGCCACGTCGGCATTCGCCTGATTATTGTCACGCAAAGCCCGTCGCTGATTCACTTGAATATTCGCCAGCTGGTGGGCCTGCACGAACACCTGGTGCGCGAGAACGGCAAGCAGCTCGCGACGGTGTACCGCGCCAGCAAGGTGATTGACAACGTGCGCAGCCCGCGCGCGTTGCTCGCCGAGGATCACGAGTCGTGGGCATTCCCGGCTGACTGTTACGGCTTGTACAAGTCCGCTGAGGTGCATACCGTCAAGCGGACGATGTCCAGCAAGATGAAGCGTGGTCTGATGCTTGCCGCTGTGGCCGCTGCGCTGGTGGGCTACGCGTATTGGAACGGGAAAAACCTGTTCGGCAAGAAAGACGAGCCACAAGCCGGGGCGGCCGCAGCGCCAGCGCAAGCTGGCGCAATGGCCGCCACCGGCGCAGCTGCCAAGGATGGGGCCGTCGTCAAGTACGACAGCCCACTCGCGTATGCCAAGGCCCACCTTCCGCGTTTCAACTCGATGCCCTGGACGGCGGAGGTGTATGACCAACGCCCGACGACGGTGGACCCGCAGTTGTTCTGCATGTCGAGCATGCCTTCGGCGGAGGAGGGCGGTGACCCGTCCTGTACGTGCTTGACCGAGCAGGGCACGCGTTACGAGATGAGCCAACCCGAATGCCGGCGCGTGGCGCGGCACGGGTTGCCTTACAACCCGTACAAGGAACGCCGGCAGGACCAGTTCATGCCGGCAACGCCGGCGCCAGCGCCAGCGCAGCCACCGGGTGGCTCGTTAACCGGAGCCGTGGTCAACGGCGATTTCGCCAAAGTAGGGGAGACCTCCAATGTCGTTAACGCACCCGCTCCGCATTTCTGACGCGCTCACGCTGACCAGCGCCGGGCGCGAGCATTTGAAGTGGCTCGCCCTGCTGCTGATGACTGGCGACCACGTCAACAAAGTCCTGTTCGACGGTGGCTTGGCCGGAGTGTCTGAGCTGGCCAGGGTGGTGTTTCCCATTTTCGCGATGGTTCTGGCCTACAACCTGCACACGCATCGCGATCCATCCGCCGCGGGACGCTCATTGACGCGGCTACTGGTTGCCGCGGCGGTGGCGCAGCCTTTTCACGCGCTGGCCTTCGGTTACACGTTCCCGCTCAATGTCTTGTTCACGCTGGCACTCGGCGTCTACGTCAGCACGGAACGTTCGCGGGCGCTGGGCCTGTTGGCCTGGCTGGTGGGCGGGCTGTTTGTTGACTATGGCTGGACCGGCATTGGCGTCGTGGTGGCCACCACCTGGCTATTGCGTTCCCATGGCCATTGGACCGGCTGGGCCGGCCTGGTGGCAGCGGTGGCCTCGCTGTGGGTCATCAACGGGAACGTCTACGCGCTCGGCGCGTTCCCGCTGGTCTGGTGGCTGGGGAAGTCCCAGAGTAACTTCCCGCGCGCTCCGTGGGTGTTCTTGGGCTACTACGTGGCGCACCTGGCTGTACTGGCGCTAGCAGCGTTCTCCGGGGATGTTTTCCCAGCCGTTGGGTAGCTTCCGGAACAGCTGCCCGTTGATGCACCGTAGGTTCGGATTTCTGAGCGGCTCTCGGGGTTTGGCGCGGTCCGCCTGTTGCTGGGCGGGAGTCGCCTGAGAGGCTCGCCATTGCTCCTCGAAAGCGTCCTTGTGCTGGGTGCGTTCGGTTCGGTTGGCTTCCCAGCGAAGTCGCGTTTTCCCCAGCAGTTGGAAGCACCGGCAATAATCGCCGCCAAGGTGAGTCCGACGATCAATGTCGGCCAGATGTTCGACCTGGTTGGCTTCGTCACGGCAGCCCGGTATGGCGGCAGCTCTCGTTCCATTGATTGTCCTCAAAGGTCTTCTTTTACTCAACGTTCGTTTTGTCGCCAAAAGACATCTTCCGGAGTGCGCGACCAGAAAAGAAAACGCTCCAGATATTCACATCGATAACTTTTGAGAAGGCGTTCCCTTGAGCGAATGCAGCTCCACCAACCATAAGATGAGTTGTAGACCAATGCAGCTCAATGAATTTCTCTGCTGAACTTAAGTCGCGACCGACTACGAATTGAGCAATACCCTGGTTACTTAATTCGATGCCGGAAGGCATAAAATTAACGTTGGAAGTGAACGCATCGAGGTAACCAACTGCGGCCTCAAAACCCTTGTATCCCCAGAATGTGGATAGAAGCACAAGGCTATACTTCGACCTAAGATCATGCACGGTGATTGATTGGCGCATCAGTCTCGTTTTCGCCTGCTCGAATTCAGGGTGCGTCTCAATCAGAAGTTTTATGAGCACCGCTGCATTCACTTCGTCGAAATTTCGGGACCTAATTTCGCGCTGCAGCTCAACTAAGCGAGAGGCGAATCCTTCTATGGTTCTAATATTGTCTGCGGCATGAGAGAAGAACGCATGTAGTTCTGATGCAACTTGAAGGCGGATATCAGCCCCTTTTTGGTCTCTCCACTGCCTTGTTGCAACCCAGAACGACACACAGAATCCAACAGCTGTAACTAGGCTCGCCACAACCGCAGCCTTCATGGTCGTATCGAGGGCGTCGAGCCAAAGAACTAATTCGCCGAACGTGAATGGCTTTGATGTGGAGTGCTCTGAGCGGTGTGCGTACCAGAACCCACATAAAACAAGGTATACAAGTGGCGTCCTAAGACTGACTTTGAGCAGGAAGTACATTGGCCCAAGAATTTGGGTCAGAACCCCCAGTTTGGCGAATACCTTTTTCTGGGAAGCCGGCATATCGTTGTCCATTACATCTCCCTGATTGCTTTCCCCGGGGGGATCCTATCAGGGGTCGTCAATGGGATGCCTTTGTAGGTAGGCCCGCGTCCAACGTTCGGCGAAGCGCTTCCCCTGGGCAATGCTGGCGGCGCGCCCGGAAAGCCACTGGTACTGGTAGCGGTGCTGCTTGAGCTGCAGCTGCACGCCACAGCTGCATTTCGTCATCGAAGCGACCCGGTAGCGCCCGAAGTGCAGTGTCCAGGTCGCGAAAAGTTCGCCGGGTGGTGGGTCTCGCCATTCCATGGGAATAGGCTACCGCTGGCCGTCGCTGGCGATGAGATTCGCCGGCTAGATTGACTACAGGTGTAGTCTTCGATCGCAGGATTCGGGGTGTAGGGGCAGCGCCCCTACGGTGACGCCTTCAACCGGCGCGGGTGCCGAAGCGCTGGGCCTGCCAGTCGGCCAGGTCTACCACGACGACTTTCACCAACTGCTGCCGAACCGCTTTTCGTGACGCGTTACAGTTGCGGGTAGCGGTCAGCCGTTCTTCCTGTTCCAGTCGCCAGAGAAGGCCTTTCATGCGTTCCGGACTGATACGGTCGCCAGCCGGCGAGACCAGCCAGCGACCACGCTGTTTCCAGCCCAGCCAATCGGCGGTCAGGTCGGTGTGACCGTCAACGACACGGGCATAGTGCGCCAGTGCACACGGGTTGGGCTTGGTGCGGTCCTTGGGCCAGCACGGGGGACGGTTCATAGGCTTAGGGCCTCCATGGCTTGGGAATCGTCCCGGTTTCCTTGCAACAGCCGGTCCAGCATCAGGCGCAGCAGGGACCAGTAGTAGCGCCAGACCCTCCGGGCACGACGATATGTCTTTTCGCATAATGCATATTATGTAAATTCCGGGACGGCCTGTCCCGGCGGGTCTNTTATGTAAATTCCGGGACGGCCTGTCCCGGCGGGTCTGGCTGTCGGTTTCGGCAATTGCTGTCCTTTTTGCTTTGGATCGTGCTCTTCCTTGATTAGTAAGAGGAATTTCCCAAATAAAGGACAGCATTTAGCATGATCCACATCTACGCAGAACGCCGCTTGGATCTCTTGGACGGTGCTTTTGGAGAGACTACAGTTGGCCCGCTGCGCCGCCATGCTGCCTCCAAGGCTGCTGGTAGATCGTGCAGTTTGGCGAGTTGGACTTCCAAGGCATTGGCACGAGCGCGCTGTATGTCAGCATCCCGTTGGATCTCGTTTGCCTTCAGTCTGAATTCTTCCGCAGCCGCTACCTGTGACTTCTTAAGAAGAACCTGCTCCTGCGCGGCATTAGCGAGATGAACCTCAAGGTCTTTGACCTTCTGGCGCGCACGGTCGATTTCAGCGTGCGCGCGATCCTCAACGGTTCGTGCATGTTGGATTATGGCATCGCGCTCTTTGTCGGCGGATTCCAGCAGCTCCTGGATACGCACCTGGGCCGCCCGCCGTTCGTTCTCAGCCTGTGTAACCCGCAGGAGCGCCGCATCACGTTGTTGGGCCATTTCCGCAGAATGCTCCTCCAACTGGTTAACCAGGCGCTGCAGCTCAGCGGCTTGGGCCGAAGCGACCTGCTCGGCGTGGATGGCTGCGTCGGCCTGCTTCCGAAGCGACGCAATCTCGGCAGCCAGGTCCTCGCGCTCCCGCTGGAATGCACGATGTTCTGCATGCAGGGCGGAACGCTCATCGGCCAAGGCCTCCAATGCTTCGTTTCGGGCATGCTGCAGCGCCAAGGTCCACCACTCCCCTGCCAGACCAGCCACGGCTTCTGGCGCGTCGGGGACAGCCAAGCGGGCGCGCTGTGCCTGCAATCGCCCGCCGAGCGTCTTCCACCAAGTCTCCAGCCAACGGGTCACCGTGTTCGGCGAACCGGTACCCAAATGCGCGCGGATGCGTTCGACCGTTGGTCGTTCGCCCGCGGCGACGAGATCGTCGGCTGCCGCGTGGACGTCAGTTTCGGTGATGCCTCGAGCCATGGAAGTGCTTCCTACGCCGGTGCCCTACTCGGCTGAATACGTACTGGTGATAAGTGATGATTATCGTGGCTATAGGCGATTTATCGTAGTAAAACGTACATACTATGAAAGATATTCCCGCGATTCCTGCCCTTGCGCAACCGGCGGCCAGCCTAGCCCTGCCCGCTCAGCTGGCCCAACAGGCCGCCGACGCGGTGCGCGAACTGCTCGCCGAAGCGGCCGCGGCCAACACGACCCGCAGCTACACCAGCGCGCTGCGCTATTGGGCCGGCTGGCACGCGGCGCGCTACGGGATCGAACTGACCCTGCCGGTGTCCGAGGCGGCCGTGCTGCAGTTCGTGGTCGACCATGTGGTCCGGCGCAACGCCGACGGCGAGCTGACGTGGGAACTGCCGCCGGCGGTCGACCAGGCCTTGGTGGCCGCCGGCCTGAAGGCCAAGCTGGGTCCTTGGACTTTGTCCACCGTCCGGCATCGGGTGGCGGTGCTGTCCACCGCGCACCGACTCAAGCAGCAGCCCAATCCCTGCGAGCAGCCCGCGATTCGCACCTTGCTCAGCCGTGCGGCCCGTGCTTCGGTCAAACGCGGCGAGCGACCCCGCAAGAAGACCGCGATCACCTTGGCAGAGCTAGAAGCGATGCTGGCCACCTGCGACGACAGCCTAGAAGGCCTGCGCGACCGTGCCCTGCTCTGCTTCGGATTCGCCAGCGGCGGACGCCGGCGCAGCGAGATCGCCGCAGCCGACCTGCGCGATCTACGCCGGATCGGCGACAAGGGCTATATCTACCGGCTGGAGTACAGCAAGACCCAGCAGGCCGGCGTCACCGCATCCTCCACCCCCGACAAGCCGGTGTTGGATCGGGCCGCCCTCGCCCTCGAGGATTGGCTGGAGGCATCCGGGATCACCGAAGGGGCGATCTTCCGGCGGCTCTGGAAACAGCGGGTGGGCCCTGCCCTGTCCCCGGCTGCGGTGGGTGAGATCGTGCAGCGGCGGGCCCGCATGGCGGGGTTGGAGGGGGATTTTGGGGGGCATAGCCTGCGATCCGGGTTCGTGACCGAGGCGAGCCGCCAAGGGGTGTCGCTGCCGGCGATCATGCAACTGACCGAACACCGAGCAGTGTCGAGCGTCGTGGGATATTTCCAGTCGGGCGGCGCTGCGATGAATCCCGCCGCTCGGCTACTGGAAGACGACCTGCCCTAGCCTCTTAACATCGGTGCGACTTTGGCCAGAAGTAGTCATCTAGACCAGATTGGCGCGCTACCCTTAGATCAGTATTCTCAGAGGCCGGCAGAGGTTTCCTGGACCTGACCGCTCATCGGGCCGCGGCCAGTGCTGTGGAGTATTTCCAAACAAACGGACCGGCAACACTCTTGTCGAACTCTGATTGTCCGGCCTGTCACCCCTTGCGTCGTATTACCGTGACGCACGATTCATAGTTGCCAAATTGATCGTTTAACTGGAGCCGATATGAATGAGTCGCGTCGCCAGCCATTCGTGCTGAAGTCTCGAAAGCCCATACCGGGACACGTACCTGACCCAAGCCGGGTATTCGACCCAATGCGCCAACTCTGGATCTCTAGGGACTCCGGACTTCCGGTCGTAGCGGAGCATGTACGCCCGAACAGCCGCCAGCGCAGCGACTGGGGTGAAACCATCACAACGAGAACTTCCGAAGGCGTCGACCAATCGGAGGTTACCCGTGCCTCCGACTGGGGTGAGACCGTCATGACCAAAACCTCCGAGGGCATCGATCAATCGGAGGGCACCCGCGCCTCCGATTGGGGCGAGACCGTCATGACCGAAACCTCAGAAGGTGTCGATCAGTCCGAATCTGTGCGCGCCTCCGATTTTGGAGAGACCGTCGTTACAGCCACCAGCGAAGGTCACGATCAATCGGAACGCATTAGTGATGAAGACCGGTACTGATGCTGCTGATCGTTAGCAATCGGGACGACCTCGCCGCTGACTTCATGATCACGCGACTGGAAGAGAAAGGCATCGACTACTTCCGGCTGGATTCTGAGGATGCCGCCAATCTCAGTTACTCGATCCACTGCGATTCGTCCGGCATCGACTCACTGCTGCGCAGCGAGTTCAGAGAAGCACCATTGGCCAGTGTCGACGCCGTCTGGTATCGACGTGCCATCCATCCCGTCGGCCTCGATGACGTACCGGCGGAGTTCAGGAGATTCGCGGGGCAGGAGCTTCGCTATCTCCTGGAAGGTCTGCTGCCTGAAACCGGAGGCGCAAGGTGGGTGAACCCCATCGGCGCAACGGAGCGCGCCGAGCGCAAGGTGCGCCAGCTCGCCCTGGCACCGCATTACGGCCTTCAGATCCCGGCCACGATCATCAGCAGCGACTCGAGAGAGCTGCAGGCCTTCGCGAAGCAGCATGGACGCGTCATCTGCAAGCCGATCTCCCAAGGCCTCGTCGCCACACGGTCGCAATGGTTCGCCGTGCGCACTTGGGAAGTCATGGAGGGCGACCTTGCCGAGTTAGCCTTCTGCGCATTCCCAACGCTGCTGCAGAAGCTGGTACCCAAGGGCTTGGACATCAGGCTGACGATCATTGGAGACCGTGCATTCCCCGTCGCCATCGAAACGGCCCCCGATGCTGACATCGACTGGAGGTCGTGCCCCAACGATCTGATCTATCGTCCTTGCACGCTTCCCGAGCCAGTCGTCGACAACTGCAAGAAACTCTTGAAAGCGCTCGACCTGGTCTATGGCGCCTTTGACTTCGTCCAATCGCCGGAGGGCGAACTGTTTTTCCTTGAGGTCAATCCAGCCGGCGAATGGGCATGGCTGGAACTTGAACTCGACCTGCCGCTGCGCGATGCCTTTATCGATCTGTTCAATCCCAAACACCAGACAGGATCATGAGCCAGGCCTTGGACTATCTTTCCAAACCACCGCGTCGCCTTCCGTTTTCCTCCCGGACATACCTTGATGCCTGGAAGAAGAGCATCGCGACCTTCCTCGTGTTGCTGCGTCACACATTCTCTGCGTACGCCACGGCTCCATCTCCGGAGCAGCTCATCACCGCGAACTCGCCGAAAGGCATAATCCGCCCGAAGTTGCTGCAGCGGATCGAAAAGCTTTGGGAGGAAGCGAGGGTACGCTCCGAGCACCTCGAGCAGAAATCGACGGCCACGCTTTCCGGCCTTGGGATTGCCGCACCCATCGTCATCGCTCTGTCGGCTTTCATCGTCAAGGAACCGTCGATCTCCGCGTGGGTCAGGTGTACTTCCCTGACCCTTGTCGTGCTGGCCATCGCCAGCATGGTGATGGGCTTTCTCGCCGTGCTGCGAGCCTTGTCCGTTCGAGAACGCGAGGAACTTGGCATCGAGAGCGTCGTTGCCTCCCGGACCTTCAGGAAGGCGACCGACGACTTCCATGGACGCGGCCTGCTCTATGTGTATATCAAGCAACAGGCGCTCAACGACCATGTCGCGAACTTCATTCGCGCATCGCAGATGTTCCTGGCAATCTCCGTTGCTTTCGTCCTGTTGGCGGGCGCCGTGACCGTTCCCGGTATCGCTGCGGCGGCCAGTCGCCAGCAATCCGTTAATGATCCCGCGTTGTTGCAGTTGAATAGCACATTGGAAACCTTGATCGACAGAATCGATCAAGCAGAAGTGCTACGCGCGGAGCAGAACAGAACGCGGGATGAGTTGGGCAAGTTGCGGCTTGATATCCAAGGCATATCCGCAAGTCACGCGAACGACCTTCCGACCGCGCCACCAGCTAACCAAGGCCCTGCAACGCAAACAACTCCGAAACGCGCTGAGCCGAGCAAACAGCCGTGACGTTCGGGTTCCATCGCCGATCTCAACATGTGCCGCAAGCTGCCGCACAGCGCACCGGCACCATTGTTTGCCTGACTCGCCAATTCACGATTCCTTGGATCAGGTCGCCGCGTCTCCGTCGTCCAAAGACAGCATCTCCGTTAACACTTCAGGTACGGATCGACCCGTGATGAGAAACCGACTCGCACTCCGCCATGTGGTGAAATTGAACGCCGCTCCGTTGCCCTCTTTCAGTGGGTAGTACTGATTGGCGGGCTCGGAGTGCATGTCGTCGAGGACAAGGAGGCGTGTGGGGCTAATAGGGAACGTGATGATCGTTCCTTGACCTTCGATCCCGAATTTCTCCCTGGTTTCGTGCTGCAGCCCCACGGGTTTGTCCGAGGTGATGAAAGTGTCCCCGTTCGCAACAACGATCGACCACCGCTTCTGCACCAGATGCTCTGCAATCCGGATGGCATCCGAACGAACCAGATGCGCGAAGAAGCGATCGTGCTCGGCCTTCCCCCAAGCGCGATAGTCGTGCCAACCTTCGGTCGACACTGCGTAGCTTTTCCCATTGATCTCCATTATTTCGACATCTGGCGTGCCATCCAGCCGCTTTGGCGCGGCATCGTAAGCTTCCACAAGACGGGCGTGGATCGATTCCATCTGCGCACGAACGTCGGGATGACGCAGGTAGGTCACGGCCAGGAAAAGCGCCACAATCTTGCGCAAGCTGGTGCCATCGAGTGCAACATAGTCTTCCGCCAGCGCAGGCCATATCCGCGCGAGATCAGATTCAAGATCCATGAGAAGATCCTCAAGTGTCCAGTCTCGCTCCCCTGCCCCGGTAGCCGGTGAATAGAGGTACCGCTGGCCACAGACATTCCTGATGTTCGTTAGCTTCTCATCCCCATCTGACTCATCTCTCGAAAATATACAGACTTTCGGCTGTTTGGTTCTGCGGGTCTCCGGCGTTGCGTAGTAGCGCAGATAGAACTGCGGAACCCAGTGCTGGTGCTTGGGGCGATTCTGCGGGATGTCTTGGCTAGACATGTAAGAGACTTGAACCTAAAAGGGCTGGAGCGGCGAAGCCTGCCGCACCCGCGATTTCGTGCCGCCACTAACCACCGAGTGGACGCCGATTCCAGATTGCACTGCTATCCCGGAAGGTGTTCCAGTCGTCACCATGAATAACAGCTCTACATCGCGCTGGTCCAGTGCAAGTCCGGGGATCTGCATGACGGCGCGCCGTTCCACACTATGGCCCTGCCGAAACGCTTACTGCGCCAGCCTCACGGCGACCACGCCATGGCAAAGGCCCTAGCCGCCGTCTCGGTCCACGGCTTCGAAGTGGTTCTAATGGCCGCGGAGACCGCACTGGAGACCTATTCGAGAAAATGCATCCGACACTGTCGATCACCCGCTCTGCTCCACGATCCTCTCAAAATCATAGCTCCCCGGAACGCCAAGCTTAACGAGCTGTCCGACAATGCTGTCGATACGATTGCGCATCGGATGGCTGCGCGCGAGTAGCGATGGATCTTCGCGCGAGACTGCGTTCAACCAGTCCACCAGCAGACGACCTATTCCGAGTTCTACCCACAACCCTACATCAGTAGGCAATCGCTGGAGCCATGCTTCTGATGCGTGAAGGAAGAAATCGAGATGTCGTACTCGTGGTGCAATGAGCAACATGTTCATGGTACATAACGCGACGAAGGGAGTTGGCCCTTTCCGAACGAAGGGATGCAGTACGTCTAGTAAAGGATCAATGCGATCAAACACGGTTGGTACTAGGTAGCTGGTGGTGCCGCCGATCAGGTTATGGGTGTTAAACAACAGCTTGGCGACGACACCGCCGGTGTCACGATCAACCGACAGATCTCCCGGCCGTGGGTCGCGGTTCCAGTAGCGCAATTTCGAAGCGCGGGCCACCAACCGCCGACGAAGCTCCACCGCACGCTCGGGCGATCGCGATACTTCGTTGAAGTAGCAGACATCGGCGGCGTGGAGCACGATCTCCGAAACGTCTCCGAACGAGCGGTCCGGAAGTCCCTCGATCTGCGCGAGAAGTCCGTCGAACCGATTGTCGCCGACGTCCATCAACTCGTTTGCGACGAGGACATAGAAAACGTTGTTCCATTCCATCGGCTCCCTGTCCACTTCGACATGCGGTGGATGACCGAATCCGTTTTTCCTCGCGGACCAGGTAGCGTAGGCCCCGACGATCTCCGGATGCCATTCCCGTGCCACACCGTTGCCCGCCAGAAGATTCAGCCAAGGCGCGACAGCCTGAGTGTCAACGTGAACGCTCGCTTCCGGAGCCTGTTTTGGGGTTGCCGCGTCCTCGGAATTGTCGGTTCCCGCCGAGCGCGGGCCTCGAATACGTGTGTGTTGCCTGAGGATCGGCTCTTCCTCCGGAAAGGTGGGCCAGGCAGGTTCGGAACCGCCGTCCAGCCAAGCAGTCTCGGCTTCGAGAGCCAGGCGATCGGCGTTTTCCTTCTCACGCCCGTATCTCGCCGCGTCCGCCTTGTCCTCATGCCAGGGGCTGTGCCTCCAGCGGCTCGTCGCGAAGGCGACACGCGCGGCGGACTTCAGCAGACGCGGATCGGTTCCCACAACGACATCCAGCGCTGCCGAGAACGCCGGCACCGCACAACGGTCTCGTCGGGCTGCAGCGCGAAGCAACGCATCGCGATCGAAATTACGGCAGCGCCGGCGCCAAAGATGGATCAATGCCAGTACCGAGAGGGCTTGGGGATTGTAGGCAAGTGCTGAACTTGAAGTGCGGAAGCTGTCTCCCTCCCGGGACAAGGTGAGCCTGACAACCTCGCGCACCCAGTTCTCGTATTCATCCAGCAGCGCGTCGTCGCCGTCACGCGCCGCGAGCATCGCCGCAGCCGCAAGGCGGGTCGACCTCGATCGCAGCACATCGGAATCGGTGTCATCCGGCAGCTCGCCGTTTGCGAACTCCACCGATTCGCGGGCGACAGCCGTAGTGGCGTGCGTTAGGTCATGTATCGCGAGTTGGATCTTCGATTCGATTTCGCTGGAGCGGCGATGCCCACTGTAATACTCGGCGAGGCGAGCAAGATGCTCCGCCTCCGCCGACGGTGATTGATACTGGCGCTTGTCGCCGACGACGATCCAATTGCCCGCGTCAAGGACGTTGAGTGCATGGGCCCCCATGAAAGCTGGATCGCCGAAGTTCGAATGCGGAGCGTAGGTACCTGTCCTGATCACGGCGTCACTAAGCAATGCGCGCACGCCGTGTGACGCATCGTCGTCCCGAAGATAGGCCGGCAACAAGCTTTCGAGCGCTATACCCCGGGAAGGCTTCGCTTGGAGGTTGGCGAGACGCACCTTTCCGGTGGGTTCTTGGGCGATACCGAAGTCCATCGTGGCCAAGCGGTCATGCCCTGCTCGTCCTCTTTCCGTCGCCAGCAGTTCCGGGGACGCCATGAAAGGAACCAACAGATCTCGACTGGCAGGCCAATTGGACAGCAGAAGGTCGATCGCCACGAGGAGATACGCCGCACAGCTCCCATCGGGGCCGAGAACGTCAGTTATAACGGCGTCCAGCGGTTCCCCCGCCTCGATGCGACCGTGTCCCCAGGCTTCCAATGCCATCAGTGCGGAGGCAACCGAGTACTCGCGAGCTTGGTCACGCGACCAGAAGTACGTATGCGTCCATGGGAAGAACCGCGGACCAGTGCCGAGACCAAGTAGGAATCCGTTCGTTTCCGGATCGTTGTCGCCAAATTGGAAAGCCACTGCTACATCGACGAGCTTGCGCACGAGGTCGAGCCCCACGCCGGGCGACGCCTCCAGCAGGTCCAGGAACGGAGTCTGCGCAGGTGATGGCGGCAAGTAGTCGCCGTCGTTGAAACTGAACGCTTGGTCCCGATGGCGTCTGCTTTGGCCTCGAGGATCTGGCGGCGCGATCAAGCTGGCCGCAACGAGATCGGCGAGTTCTTGCGGCGCTACGCGTGCAATGACCGCGCTGAATGGACGGATCTCCTTGAACTTGAACCCGTCGTTCTCCACGGCGAGCGCACGCAGATAGGCCTTCGTCTGTTCCGGCGCGTAGGCGGATAGTAGCAAGGACACCGCCCTGAGCTCCGAGATCATGGACCTGCGGTCGATACGCAAGGGCGTAGTCCCCGCAGGAATCAGGACGTCCGCATCTTGCTCGTCGAGCTGGCGCAGCCAGCCGAAAAGCATTCCCGCGATAGGCGCGGCCAACCTCGGTAGACCGTTGACCACCAAGTACAGGACCTGCACCAGTTTGACTACAGATGCGATCGCCTGGAGCGGAATCTCTGCCGAATGGTGAATGCACCAGTCCACCAATCTAGCCGCGGATGCCGTGGTCGGCACGCGGATGTCCTTTGAGAGCGAGGATGCCCATGCGGCCGACTCTCCGGTCAGGTCTCGCGCCATGTCGGCAGGCGACACCGTCTCCACTGCGGTCACCGCAATGCACAGTTCGATTAGCAGCTCGCCGTCTTTAGAAAGAAGTGCTGCAGTGCAGCGATCGAGCAAGCTTGCCGAAAGCTCCGAGCGAACGATCGCCAGCAGCGCATGGCGTCGCCAGGAGCTGTGCGATCCGTCGACCGTCAGTCTTTCCAGAAGGGCAGGCCATCGCGAGCTATCGGTGGTGAGCTCCAATGCAAAGCGTCCAGCGAACTCCACTCCCCGCGCTAGCTTCGCTGAAGCTGGGACTCCAAGGTCAAGTGCGTTGAAGCCATCAGGATCCTCGTGCAAGCGAGCGCCCACGGCCCAGTCCCGAAGCACGTCGTGATAGAACCGCAGATGGTCTCGCCTGGGCTCTGTCAGAGTCTGGGATCGTAGGAGGTGGTTGCGCGCGGGCGAATCGTCCCGGACCTCAATCGCATTGCCACCTGCGAGCGCGGCGTCCGCGAGATCGGCCATCAGCCGCTGGGCCGCTCGCCGGTCGGCGGACTCCGCGGAGTCCGCGGTTTGCCACCAGTGGCTTGCAAGCGCCGCCTCCGACCGGATCGTCGTGGTTGACGGCACCTTGAGTAGTCTCGAGAGTCTGTACAGATTTCGGACGATGGCTGCGGCGGCGTGTCCAGGCGCCAGGAGTGCCCGAAGCTCGGGGGCATGCTCACGCAAGGTCTCGACTTCATCATCGTCAAGCTCGCCGATGACGACCGTGTGCAGCGGTCCAAGCAGCGATGCCAATTCCGGCGCAAGCCAGCCGTCTCCGTCGGCGCTGTATTCCGGCCGCGAGGTGGCGACGATCGACAAGCCTTCGATCGCTGCGACCTCCCGCAACAGATCATTGACTGTCCGGCGTCGCGCAGGAGAGGTGAACATATCGAGGCTGTCGATGAATATCACGCCGCCACCGCTCGTCGCCAGATCTGCCAAGAACTCCTGCGCCGTCGCCTGAAGATTCAACGTCTGCGCCAAGGCCGCCCAACCGCCCTCCGGCGTGCTCACCGGATCTAGGACGAGAACGTTGGATTGGACAGCGATGCGCTCGGCGGCATGCTTTAGCACCGCCGACTTGCCGACGCCAGGACCACCGCTGATCTCGACGAAGCGATGCTGATCGAGGGCCAGGTCGAGCGCATCGATTGCTTTGAGTCGAGGAAGCTGGACACCGGCGACGCTGTTGCCGATCTCGGCCAAGGCTTGTCGTGATCTCTCCGCCAATTTCAGCCTTGGTACGGAGAAGTCCCGGTCGCCTGCGAAGCGGAAGCCGCGGTCGGAGAGCAGCCCGCGCAGTTCGACGCGTTCGACGAATCCGCCTGCCTTCGCCCTCTCGAGCGAGATTTCGACCAGGTTGCTCCATAGCGCTTCCGCTCGCGGTGCATCCCCAGGGGCGAGGATCTGCCTGGCAACGAACAGCCCGTGTGTCCTCGCCAGCGGCGCACTCGACTCAAAGTCGAACTCCAGAATCAGGAACCGCCTGAAGAATCGCCAGATCGCGTCGTCATCGTCCGCAACCCCTGCCGCCACGAGGTTCGCGCGGAACGTGCCGGCGAATTTCCGCATGTCGAGCCCGGATACGCCTTTTGCCGCCAGTCGGCTGAAGAACTCGGCTCCGGTCGCAGCCTTGCGCGCCCATTCCAGAACGTCTTGGTATGGACCTGAGATGGCCCTACTCGTCCGTTGCGTCGCAATCGCAAGCCGATGCCTATCTTCGGGAATTCCCTGCGCGGCACTCCTGAAGGCTTGCCTGCAGACATCTTCGAATACCGTGTCCTTCGGGGCGAACGAGATTGTCCGCTTCGATTGGATCTCCAGCAGCATCTCACCAGTATGAGATGTTCCGTGGATCACCAGATCGTCGAGCAAGAAGCCTTGATCTACGCCTTGGTAACGAACGCGCTGGATGCGCGATCCCGGCAGCCCGCGCGGTTCGATGTCGGCAAGGAGCGCCAGCAGGTAGAACGCACCAAGCTCGCCTTCGATGTAGGCGCCGGCGCCGCCGCGTGCAGCGGGACTCGATTCATTTCTGACGGCAGTGGGATCGTCACGGTGCATTGCCATATTCTGCGCTGAATCGCACCCGGTTTCGTAGCCACCTAAAAATCTGAGCCCCCTGCCGTCCTCCCCTACCCCCGATAAATCAATCTAATCACGAACTTAGGTATGCCTAGTGGGCACGCCTGATAAAAGGCATTGCTGGCTGATGCTCGTTGGCCGCTACCAATACGAAAGGCTGGCTGGTCCACCAGTCAATCCCTGCCGATCAAATCACGCACGTGCTCAAAGGCTGCTAAGGCGCCTGATTTTCCTTCCGACAGATCGTCAAAGAAGAATTTTTCCAAGAATTCCCTAGGCCACATTAGGACGCTATTAGCATTTCTTTCGACTTGCCAAGTACTCGAAATATTGCTATCGACAATTTCAAAAACATCAATGGGAACAGACACCAGATTCCCCTCATCGTCCACCACTTCACATAAGGTTACGGGCCTTGGATAGATCTCGGAATCCGGATGCCAGCTCAAACCATACACCACGTATTCCTTCTTGCTGCTAAGGAAGAATGTCATCTGCTTTCGATTTTTATGGGCGAGTTCAGCAAGAACATTTCGCCAACCATCGTTCAATTTGACGCGCATCGCGTTATGACCTTTCAGTTCTCAAATTTTGTCTTTGGCTCTACGACTTGGCCTGTGGACTGATTCTGATATGCGTGTGTGGAGAACTTCTGTCCATCAGGAGCGGTATGTGTCGAGCTCGTTACTTTCGTCCAATCCGATTCTTGTCCTCCATGGACTGCGCTTAAGCGTGGTGAGTCTCGGAGTTCCTTTCCGCTAACTCCACCTGCTATGACCGTTCCATCTCCCGACATCACCTCAGCCAACTGTTGTTCACTGGCCATTGGACCGGCCAGCCTTTCGTAGACA
>NZ_JADHDV010000016.1 GCF_016820515.1 Pseudoxanthomonas beigongshangi
CTCGCCCCCTGACTCAGGGGGCTTTTGCTTTCGGATGGATCAGGCTTGCGTGTTCGTGAGCGGGTTTGGCGCCATCGCGTAGAGCGGAGCTTGCTCCGCTGCTCCTTGGGCGGCCGGATGCGGCATCCCCCTTACGGCGGCATCCGGTTGGAGAGGGTGGTTTCGCCCAGCAGGTGGCCGTCGGGGCCGAAGCGGCGTTCACTGATCCAGCCGTGGCCCTGGTGGTCGATGGCGATGAGGGTGCTGGCCCGGGTGCCATAGATCGGGTTGTGGATGAAGGCGGCCGACAGCAGACGTTCGCGTTCCAGGCCGACGCCGGTGTCGGGCAGTTCCGGGTCGGGGGCGAGGTGTTCGTCGGCCAGGCCGCGCCAGAGCAGGTCCACGTCCTCCGTCTCGCGTGACACCCAGTCGGACATCACCCGCATCAGCCGCAGGGTCTTGGGCCAGGGCTCGTCGAGGTCGCCGTTGGATAGTCCGTGCACGCCGTCGGCCAGGAGCATTCGACGTGGATGCGGGTAGTTGCTGACATATTCGCAGACGTTGGCATCGGCAACCAGCAGATTGAAAGGGGCATAGGCGTCTGCCGCCGACCCGGTCGCGCCCGCGTATGCGGACGCGGACAGGCCGCTGCCGAGGAAATCCGCCGCCAGCGCGCCCCGCGACGGGGCCTGCGGGACGACGATGCGGGGATCCCGGACGTTGGTCACCACCGTCATCCGCCCCGAGAGGTCCAACCCCGCCCAGGTGCCGCCGGAGCGCAGATCGCGTCCGGCCAGTACCTCCGGCCGATCGGACCAGCGCGCCAGGGCGGCGGTCGGACGCTCGTGCGCCTCGTCGCGGTTGCCGGCCATGACCAGGCGCCAGCGGGGATGGATGTTCCAGGCGATGGCGAGCAGGCACATGCCCGCATTCTGGCCCCTTGCGCGCCTCGCCGTCAGCAGTCGCAATCCACGGCGAGACTGAGATCACGTCGTGCTCACGTCGGTGAATCTGACCCGAATCTCAAAATCTGAGACGAAACAGCAACTTGTGGATAAGGCTTGAACAAGTCTCTGAAGTTTGCTGCAAGCCCTTGATACATCAAGCGATTTTTTGTCGATCTGCCTGTTGACAACCCTGTGCGCGGTGCTAATGTGGGCATCCGAGGGAAAACCGGGTTTTTAGTGGGTTTTCGTGGTTCAATTACCGCCTTCGTGCGGACGGGCAAGGGCAGGATTCGTGTTTCAAGGTGAGACCGCCATCACGGTTGACGACAAGGGACGGCTAGCGGTGCCCACCGCTTACCGCGACCTCGTCGCGCGCGAGTGCGGCAACCGGCTGGTCATCACCTACAACCCGTTCGAGGCCGGCAGCCTGTACCTGTACCCCGAACACGAATGGCAGCGGGTCAGGGACGAGGTCAGCAAGCTGCCGAGCACCCAGCGCGCCCACCGCAGCCTGCAGCTGAAGCTGATCGGCGCCGCTTCGGTGGTGGAACTCGATGGCAATGGCCGCATCAGCATCCCGGCGAGCCACCGCAGCGCGGTCGGCATCGAGAAGAAGGCGGTGCTGCTGGGCATGGGCGACAAGTTCGAATTGTGGAGCGAGCAGGCACACCACGCGCAGATCCGCCAGACCATCGGCGACGAGGATCTCAGCGCGCACATGCTCGAGTTGCGCTTGTGAGGACCGGTGACGGCACGCGGCAGTCCGCGCAGGCCGGTCACCTTTCAGCGCTGCACTTGCCGGTGTTGTACACGCAGGTCATGGAAGGGCTGCAGGTGAAACGGGACGGGACGTATCTGGACGGCACGTTCGGGCGTGGAGGACACGCGCGCGGGGTGCTGGAACGACTGGGGCCGGGAGGTCGGCTGCTGCTGATGGACAAGGATCCCGAAGCGATCGCGCACGCCGAACATACGTTCGCGGATGATGCGCGCGTCGCGATCCGCCGTGGCAGCTTCGCCGGCATGGCGGAGTGGGACGCCACCGCCGCCGGCCTGGACGGCGTGCTGCTGGATCTCGGGGTCTCGTCGCCGCAGTTGGACGTGGCCGAGCGCGGTTTCAGTTTCGGCAAGGATGGCCCGCTGGACATGCGCATGGATCCCGAATCCGGCGAGAGCGCCGCGGCATGGCTGGCACGCGCCGACGAGCGCGAGATCGCCGACGTGCTGTGGACCTACGGCGAGGAGCGCATGAGCCGCCGGATCGCCCGCGCGATCGTAGCGCGCCGCGCGACACAGCCGTTCACCCGCACCGCCGACCTGGCCGAGGTCATCGCCTCGGCGATGCCGCGCGGCAAGCAGGACATCCATCCGGCCACCCGCAGCTTCCAGGCCATCCGCATCCATATCAATCGCGAGCTGGCCGACCTGGAAGCCGGCCTCGATGCCGCGCTGGCACGCCTGAAGAGCGGCGGCCGGCTGGCCGTGATCAGCTTCCATTCGCTGGAAGACCGCATCGTCAAGCGGTTCATCGCCGCGCACGCCAAGGCGCCGCCGGCCAACCGCCGGTTGCCGGTGCAGGAAGAATTCGTGCCGACCCTGCGCATGATCGGCGATGCCCAGAAGGGCACGTCCGAGGAAATCGCCGGCAATCCGCGCGCCCGCAGCGCGGTGCTGCGCGTGGCCGAGAAACTGGAGGCCGCCGCATGATGCGCTTCCTGATCGCGGTGCTGCTAGTGGCGAACGTGGCTTCGGCCATCGGCGTGATCTACGCGCGCCACCGCCATCGCCAACTGTTCGTCGAACTTTCGCGGCTGGAACGCTCGCGCGACGAACTGAACGTCGAATTCGGCCGGCTCCAGCTGGAGCAGGCCACGGTGGCCGAGAGCACCCGCATCGACCAGATCGCGCGCGTGCGGCTGGGCATGAAGTTCCCCGAGACCAACGATGTCGTGGTGGTGCGCCCGTGAACTCGCGCAGCACGCCGCCGCTGAAGAACCGCAACCGCGCCCGCTTCAACCTGCGCGGACGGCTGGCGCTGGTCATCGGTGCGCTGGGCCTGTGCTCGGTGAGCCTGATCGGACGCGCTGCCTACGTGCAGCTGATCAACAACGACTTCTACCAGCGCCAGGGCGACTCGCGCTTCCTGCGCGAGATTCCGATCCCGACCTCGCGCGGCATGATCACCGATCGCAACGGCGAGCCGGTGGCGGTGTCCTCGCCGGTGGAATCGGTGTGGGCCAATCCGCGTGAACTGCTGAAGACGCCGGATCGCCTGCCGGAGCTGGCGCAGGCGCTGGGCGTGCCGCTGGAGCACCTGACCAACCGCCTGTCGCAGCGTGCCGACAAGGAGTTCGTCTACCTCAAGCGCCGGATCAATCCGGACGAGGCGCACCGCATCCTGGCGCACAAGATTCCCGGCGTGTTCTCGCAGCGCGAGTTCCGTCGTTTCTACCCGCAGGGTGAGGCGATGGCGCACGTGCTGGGCTTCACCAACATCGACGATCGCGGCCAGGAAGGACTGGAGCTGGCGTTCGACGAATGGCTGCGCGGCAAGCCCGGCGCCAAGAAGGTGATCCGCGACAACCGCGGCCGCATCGTCGAGAACGTCGATCTGGTGCGTTCGGCGGAGCCGGGCAAGGACCTGACCCTCAGCATCGATCGCCGCATCCAGTTCCTGGCGTTCCGCGAACTGCGCAACGCGCTGGTCGAACACCAGGCCAGCAGCGGCTCGATGGTGATCATGGACGTGACCACCGGTGAAGTGGTGGCGATGGTGAGCCTGCCGACCTACAACCCCAACGCGGTCGGCCAGGCCGGCGCCGAGACGCGCCGCAACCGCGCGGTGACCGACATCGTCGAACCCGGTTCGACGATGAAGCCGATCACCGTCTCGGCCGCGCTGAAGGCGGGCGCGGTGACGCCGTCCACCCTGATCAACACCTCGCCGGGCTACATGTCGCTGGGCCGCTACACCATCCGCGACGTGCCCCGCAACAACGGCGTACTGACGGTCACCGGCATCATCACCAAGAGTTCCAACATCGGCTCGGTGAAGCTGGCCGAGAAGCTGCCCAACGACTATTTCTATTCGGTGGTGCGCAGCTTCGGCTACGGCAGCGCGCCCGGCAGCGGTTTCCCCGGCGAAGGCGTCGGCATCCTCGCGCCACCGGCGCGCTGGAACGGCCTGCAGAAAGCCACCATGTCCTATGGCTACGGCCTGTCGGTGACGCCGCTGCAGATCGCGCGCGCCTACGCGGCGCTGGGCAACGGCGGCCGGCTGGTGACCCCGACCTTCGTCAAGGGCGAACACCACGAGGCGCCGCAGGTGCTGGATCCGGCCATCGCCCGCGAGGTCGTGGGCATGATGGAAACCGTGGTCACCCAGGGCGGCGCCAAGCGCGCCGGCGTGCTGGGCTATCGCGTCGCCGGCAAGACCGGCACCGCGCGCCTGGCCTCGGGCGGCGGCTACGCGCGTGGCCGCTATGCCTCGCTGTTCGCCGGCCTGGTGCCGGCGAGCAATCCGCGTTTCGCCGCGGTGGTGGTGATCAGCGACTCGCAGGAAGGCGGTTACTACGGCGGCCTGGTCGCCGCGCCGGTCTTCCACAACGTCATGGATGGCGCGCTGCGCCTGATGGACGTGCCGCCGGACGACATCGAGACCTGGCTGGCCGTGCAGGCCAAGGCCGAGGCGAAGCTGGGCGGCAACAAGCCGGCGGCGCCCGCGGCGATGCCCGCCAGCCTGGACGATGCCACCGACATGACCGATTCGCCCACCTTCGACGCTCCCGCGCCGGTGGCCGTGCAGGGCACGGGAGGCGTGCGATGAGGCGCATGATGGCGCTGGCCGAACTGCTGCCCGACGTGGACGTGCCGCGCGACATCGTGGTGCGCGGACTGGTCCAGGACAGCCGCACGATCGAGCCGGGCGACGCCTTCGTGGCGATCGCCGGTTTCGGCGCGCATGGACTCAACTTCGTCGAGCAGGCCCGGCAGAAGGGCGCCAGCGCGATCCTGTACGCCCCCCCCGCACCGCCCGGCATGGACGTACCGCGCGACGCCATCGCCGTGCCCGGCCTGCGCGCGCGCATGGGCGCGATGGCCGATCGCTTCCACGCCTTCCCCTCGCGCGACATGAAGCTGGTCGGCGTCACCGGCACCAATGGCAAGACCTCCACGGTGCAGTTGCTGGCGCAGGCCTGGCATATCCGCGGCACCCGCTGCGGCAGCATCGGTACGCTGGGCGCGGGCATGTACGGCGAAGTCGTGCCGACCGGCTTCACCACTCCGCTGGTGCTGCAGATGCATGCGCTGCTGGCACAGCTGCGCGATGCCGGCGCCAAGGCGGTGGCGATGGAAGTCAGCTCGCACGCGCTGGATCAGGGACGCGTGGACGGCGTGCACTTCGATGTCGGCGTGTTCACCAACCTCACCCGCGATCACCTCGATTACCACGGCGACATGGCGACCTACGGCGCGGCCAAGGCGCGCCTGTTCGCCTGGCCCGAGCTCAAGGCGGCGGTGATCAACCTCGACGACGAGTACGGCCGCGTGCTGTATCCGCACCTGCCCGGCGCGGTGCAGGGCGTGGGCGTCAGCTCGCGCGGACAGGAGGCGGCCACCCTGCGCGCGGACGCATTGCGTCTGGACGCCAGCGGCATCGCGTTCGATCTGGCCACGGGCGGCGAATCCCATCCGGTGCAGTCGCGCCTGCTCGGCCGTTTCAACGTGGACAACCTGCTGGCGGTGGCCGGCGTGCTGTACGCGCTGGGCGAGGCGCCGCAGGAAATCGCCCGCACCCTGTCGCGACTGCAGCCGATCCACGGGCGCATGAACCGCCTCGGCGGCAGCGTCGACGAACAGGGCCGCCGGCTGCCGTTGATCGTGATCGACTATGCGCATACGCCCGACGCGCTGGAACAGGCCCTGTCCAGCCTGCGCGACCACGCCGGGGGCCGGCTGATCTGCGTATTCGGCTGCGGTGGCGAGCGCGATGCGGGCAAGCGTCCGCAGATGGCCGCGGCCGCCGAACGGTTGGCGGACCGCGTGTTCGTCACCGACGACAACCCCCGGGGCGAGGACGGCGACCGCATCGTCGCCGACATCGTGGCCGGGTTCACCCGGCCGGACGCCGTCACCGTGCTGCGTGATCGCCGCCTGGCGATCGAGCGCGCGGTCGGCGAGGCCGGCGAGAACGACATCGTGCTGATCGCCGGCAAGGGCCATGAGCCGTACCAGGAAATCAATGGCGTGAAGCATCCGTTCGACGACACCGCGGTGGCCCGCCAGGCATTGGAGGCGCGCGCATGAAGCGGCTGCCGCTCTCGCTGCTCGCGCACTGGGCCGGTGGCGAACTCCACGGCGACGATGCCGTGGTGGACGCGATGACCCAGGACACCCGCGCCCTGCAGCCGGGCAGCCTGTACGTGGCCCTGCGCGGCGAGCGCTTCGACGGACACGACTTCGCCTACGACGCGGCCATGCGTGGCGCCGCCGCGGTGCTGGTGGAGCACACCGTCAATGTCGATCTGCCGCAGATCGTGGTGCCCGACAGCCAGCTCGCATTGGCCCGGATTGCCGCGGGCATCCACCAGGATCAGTCCGGGCGCGTGGTCGCCATCACCGGCAGCAACGGCAAGACCTCGGTCAAGACGCTGGTGGTCGCGATCCTGCAGCGCGCCGGCGTGACCTATTTCAACCCGGGCAACCGCAACAACGAGATCGGCTTGCCGCTGGCGGTCATCGACGCACCGGACGACGCCGACTTCGCGGTCTACGAAATGGGCGCCGGCCAGCCGGGCGACATCGCCTACCTGACCGACATCGTCGCGCCCGACGTGGCGCTGGTGAACAACGTCGCCGCCGCCCACTTGGAGCGGATGGGATCGCTGCTGGGCGTGGCCGAGACCAAGGGCGCGATCTACGACGCCCTGCCGGCGTCCGGCACCGCGGTGATCAACGCCGATGACGCGTTCGCCGAATACTTCGCCGAGCGGGTCGCCGATCGCCGGATCCTGCGCTTCGGCCTGGAGGCCAGCGCCGACGTGACGGCGCGCGATATCCGCGCCGGTACGACCGGTTCGGGTTTCACGCTGGTCGCGCCGCAGGGCGAAGTGGCGGTCGAGCTGCACCTGCCCGGACGCCACAACGTGCTCAATGCGCTGGCCGCCGCCTCGCTGGCGCTGGCCTGCGACGTGTCGCTGGCGACGATTGCCGAGGGCCTGGGCGCGGCGCAGCCGGTCGCGGGCCGCCAGGTCGCGCGCACGCTGGGCAACGGCGCGGTACTGATCGACGACAGCTACAACGCCAACCCGGGTTCGCTGGCCGCCGCCATCGATGCGCTGGCCGCCGGCGATGGCGAAGCCTGGCTGGTGCTGGGCGACATGCGCGAACTCGGCGCCGACGCCGAGGCGCTGCACGCCGATGCCGGCCGCCGCGCGCGCACCGCCGGCATCCGCCGTCTCTACACATTGGGTCCGCTCAGCCAGCACGCCGCGCAGGCGTTCGGCGAGGGCGCCCTGCATTTTGAAACACACAAGACCCTGGCCGAAGCGCTGCGCGCCGATCTGCATGCCGGTGTGCGCTGCCTGGTGAAGGGTTCGCGCGGCAGCGCCATGGACAAGATCGTCACGGCGCTGCTGGCCGAAGGGGAGGGGAAATCGCATGTTGCTTGAGCTCGCACGCTGGCTGCAGAGCCTGGAGAATTTCTTCGGGCTGTTCGGCTACCTGACCTTCCGCGGCATCCTTGCCGCGTTGACGGCGCTGTTCCTGTCGCTGTGGTGGGGACCGGCGGTGATCCGCCGCCTGGCGCAGTTCAAGGGCGGCCAGCCGATCCGCCAGGATGGTCCGCAGACGCATTTCTCCAAGGCCGGCACGCCGACCATGGGTGGCGGCCTGATCCTGATGACCGTGCTGGCGGCGGTGCTGCTGTGGGGCGACCTGCGCAACAAGTACGTGTGGACGGTGGTGCTGGTGATGCTGGCGTTTGGCGCCATCGGCTGGTACGACGACTGGATCAAGATCGTCAAGCGCGATCCCAACGGCCTGAAGTCGCGCTGGAAGTACCTGCTGCAGTCGATTTTCGGCCTGGCCGCGGGCCTTTACCTGTACCTGTACGCCGACGTGCCGGCGGCCACGACCTTCTACGTGCCGTTCTTCAAGTCGATCGCGCTGCCGCTGGCCGGCATCGGCTTCGTCGCCATCGCCTATTTCTGGATCGTCGGCTTCTCCAACGCGGTCAACCTGACCGACGGCCTGGACGGGCTGGCGATCATGCCGACCGTGCTGGTCGCCTGCGCGCTGGGCATCTTCGCCTACGCCTCGGGCAACGCGGTGTTCTCCAACTACCTGCAGATTCCGCAGGTCCCGGGTGCCGGTGAACTGGTGATCATCTGCGCCGCCATCGCCGGCGCGGGCCTGGGCTTCCTGTGGTTCAACACCTACCCGGCGATGGTGTTCATGGGCGACATCGGCGCGCTGGCGCTGGGCGCCGTGCTGGGCACCATCGCGGTGATCGTGCGCCAGGAACTGGTGCTGGTGATCATGGGCGGCATCTTCGTCATCGAAACGCTCTCGGTGATGATCCAGGTCGCCTCGTTCAAGCTGACCGGCAAGCGCGTGTTCCGGATGGCGCCGATCCACCACCACTTCGAACTGAAGGGATGGCCGGAGCCGCGCGTGATCGTGCGCTTCTGGATCATCTCGGTGGTGCTGGTCCTGGTCGGACTGGCCACGTTGAAGGTGCGCTGATGAACGACCGCGCCCGCCAGGCGACACGACTGGAGGCCATCGGTGGCCGCTATGACCCGTGGCTGCTGGGCGCGGCGCTGGCGCTCGCCTCGCTGGGCGTGGTGATGGTCGCGTCGAGCTCGATCTCGCAGACCGCCACGCCGTTCTACTACCTGGTGCGCCACCTGATGTTCCTGGCCGGCGGCCTGGGCCTGGCGATCTGGGCGATGCGCACCGAACTGAAGACCGTCGAGCACTACAACCAGCTGCTGCTGCTGGGCTGCGTCGGCCTGCTGCTGCTGGTGTTCGTGCCCGGACTGGGCGTGAGCGTGAAGGGCGCGCACCGCTGGATCAACCTGGGCGTGTCCAACTTCCAGGTGGTCGAGGCGGTCAAGGTGTTCTTCATCGTCTGGCTGGCCAGCTACCTGGTGCGGTTCCGCGACGAGGTCAACGCGACCTGGATCGCGATGCTCAAGCCGCTGGGCGTGGTGGTGGTGCTGGTCGCGCTGCTGCTGATGCAGCCGGACTTCGGTTCGTCCTCGCTGCTGCTGGCGATCACCGCCGGCATGCTGGTGCTGGGCGGCGTCAACATGCCGCGCATGTTCGGCCCGGTGCTGGTCGGCCTGCCGGTGCTGGCGGTGATTGCCATCGCCGAGCCCTACCGCATGCGCCGCCTGACCTCGTTCGCCGATCCGTGGGCGGATCCGTTCGGCTCCGGCTACCAGCTGACCAATGCGCTGATGGCGATCGGCCGAGGCGAATGGTCCGGCATCGGCCTGGGTGGTTCGGTGCTGAAGCTGAACTACCTGCCGGAAGTGCACACCGACTTCATCTTCTCCGTCATCGGCGAGGAACTCGGCTTCGCCGGCATCTGCCTGGTCATCGGCCTGTACGCGCTGCTGGTGGGCCGCGCGTTCTGGGTGGGCCTGCGCTGCGTCGAAATGCGCCGCCACTTCGCCGGCTACTGCGCGTTCGGCATCGCCCTGTGGATCGGCCTGCAGAGCTTCGTTTCGATGGGCGTGAACCTGGGCCTGCTGCCGACCAAGGGACTGACCCTGCCGCTGATCTCCTCCGGCGGCTCCAGCGTGCTGATGACCTGCGCCGCGATGGGCCTGCTGCTGCGGGTGTCCTACGAACTGGATCGCGCCCAGCGGCAGGTCGCGCTGCGCGGCGAATTGCAGGCGGGCGCGGAACCGGCACCGGCCGCGTCCGACACTCCGGCGACCGCGCCGTCCGCGACTGCGCCCGCGACGACGCCCGCGCCCGCGGCCGTGCGCGGCACCAGCCGCCTGCGCCAGCGCATCGAACCCATTTTCGGGAGGACCGCATGACCGCGTCGGTCCAGCCCGTGATGATCCTCGCCGGCGGTACCGGCGGGCATATCTTCCCCGCGCTGGCGGTGGCGAAGGTGTTGCGCGCGCGTGGCGTGCCGGTGACCTGGCTGGGCGCCGACGGCGCGATGGAAACCCGGCTGGTGCCGCCGCACGGCATTCCGCTGGATACGCTTCCGATCTCCGCCCTGCGCGGCAAGGGCAAGCTGGCGCTGCTGGGCGCCCCGCTGCGCGTGGGTCGTGCGATTGCCGGCGCAATGGGCCTGCTGCGCGCGCGCCGTCCGCGCGCGGTGGTCAGCTTCGGCGGTTTCGCCGCCGGTCCCGGCGGCATGGCCGCGCGGCTGTCCGGCAAGCCCCTGCTGGTGCACGAACAGAATCGCGCGCCCGGTTTCACCAATCGCGTGCTGGCGCGCTTCTCGCGCCGCGTGCTGACCGGTTTCCCGGGTAGCTTCGCCCACGGCGAGGAATACGTCGGCAATCCGGTGCGCGAAGAGATCGCCGCGATCGCGCCGCCCGCGCAGCGCATGGGCGGGCGCGAAGGCCCGCTGCGCGTGCTGGTGCTCGGCGGCAGCCAGGGCGCGCGTGCGCTCAACCAGTCGGTGCCGCGCGCGGTGGCGATGCTTGGCGCGGAAATGCCGGTCGAGATTCGCCACCAGTGCGGCGAGAAGCTGCGCGAGGAAGCGGTCAAGGCCTATGCCGATGCCGGCGTGCCGGCCAGCGTGGAGGCTTTCATCACCGACATGGCCGCCGCGTACGGCTGGGCCGACCTGGTGGTGTGTCGCGCCGGAGCATCCACCCTGGCCGAGGTCTGCGCGGTGGGCGTGGGCAGCGTGCTGGTGCCGTTCCCGCAGGCGGTGGACGACCACCAGACCCGCAACGCCGAATTCCTGGTCGAGCGCGACGCCGCGATCCTGCTGAAGCAGGACGCCTACCTGGCCGAGCGCCTGCATGGCGTGCTGAGCGATCTCGCCCAGCACCCGGACAAACGAAAAGCCATGGCCGAGGCCGCGCGCGGCCTGGCCAAGACCGATGCGGCCGACCGCATCGCCGACATCATTCTGGAGGAAAGCCGTGATTCGTGATTGGGCAATGGAGATTCGCAACAGCAACGCCACCGGCACAGGCCGGCGGCGCGAGCAAGCGTGCACGAATCCCCAATCCCGAATCGCCAATCCCGGCCCGGGAGGCGCTGCATGATGGCCGCCGCACGCGAACGCCGCCTGCAGCACACCGGCAACCTGGCGCGCGAATTCCGTCGCGTCCACTTCGTGGGCATCGGCGGTTCCGGCATGAGCGGCATCGCCGAGGTGCTGTGCACGCTGGGCTATGAAGTCTCCGGTTCGGACAACGCCGACAATGCGGCGACCCGCCGGCTCGCCTCGCTGGGCGCGCGGGTGATGCGTGGCCACAACGCCTCCAACGTGCTCGGCACCGACTGCGTGGTCGTGTCCAGCGCGATCAAGCACGACAACCCCGAATTGATGGAAGCGCGTTCGCAGCGCATCCCGATCGTGCCGCGCGCGGCGATGCTGGCGGAACTGATGCGTTTCCGCCGTGGCATCGCGGTGGCCGGCACCCACGGCAAGACCACCACCACCAGCCTGACCGCGGCGGTGCTGAGCGAAGGCGGGCTGGATCCGACCTTCGTCATCGGCGGCCAATTGCTGGCCGCCGGCGCCAACGCCAAGCTGGGCGATGGCCAGTGGCTGGTGGCCGAGGCCGACGAGAGCGATGGCAGCTTCCTGCGCCTGAACCCGCTCATCTCGATCGTCACCAACATCGACGCCGATCACCTGGAGAACTACGGCAACGATTTCGAACGGGTCAAGGCCGCGTTCGCGGAATTCCTCCAGCGCCTGCCGTTCTACGGCCTGGCGGTGCTGTGCATCGACGACGCCGAAGTGGCCGCGCTGGCCGCGGAGACGCCGCGCCACGTGATGACCTACGGCTTCGCCGACAACGCCGACGTGCGCGCCGAGGACGTGGAGCAGGAAGCCGGGCGCATGCGTTTCACCCTGCGCCTGCCCGAGGACGTCAGCATCCCGGTGACGCTGGCCCTGCCGGGTCGCCACAACGTGCAGAACGCGCTGGCCGCCGCCGCCGTTGGCTGGCAGCTCGGCGTGTCGCCGGAGAACATCGCCGCCGCGCTGGAGAAGTTCGCCGGCATCGGGCGCCGCTTCAACGATCTGGGCGAAGTCGCCACCGCCGCCGGCGCGCGCGTGCGCCTGGTGGACGACTACGGCCATCACCCGAAGGAACTGGCCGCGGTGTTCGCCGCGGCACGCGGCGGCTGGCCGGACAAGCGCCTGGTGGTCGCGTTCCAGCCGCACCGCTACAGCCGTACCCGGGACCAGTTCGATGCATTCGCCGCGGTGCTGTCGGAAGCCGACGCGCTGGTGCTGAGTGAGGTGTATCCGGCCGGCGAGGCGCCGATTGCCGGTGCCGACGCCAAGTCGCTGGCGCGCGCCATCCGCGCGCGCGGCCGCAACGAGCCGGTGGTGGTCAGCCAGGTCGCCGATCTGATTGACGTGCTGCCGGACGTGCTGCGTGACGGCGATCTGCTGCTGCTGATGGGTGCTGGCGACATCGGCCACATCTCCCAGCAGATCGCGGCGCACGGTTTCGTGGATCCCAACGGCGCGAAGGCGCAACAACACTCATGAGCAAGTTTTCGTTCCCGCCACCGCGCGTCACCGACCCGGCCCGTTTCGGCCGCGTCGCCGTGCTGCTGGGTGGTACTTCCAGCGAAGCCGAGGTTTCGCGCGACTCCGGCCGCAACGTGCTGGACGCGCTGCGCGCGCGCGGCATCGACGCCACCGCCGTGGATGGCATTCCCGCCCTGGCCGAGGCGCTGGTGCAGCGCCGCTTCGATCGCGTCTTCAATATCCTGCACGGCCACAAGGGTGGCGGCGAGGACGGCGTGGTGCAGGGGCTGATGGAAGCCTTCGGCATGCCGTACACCGGTTCGCCGGTGCTCGGCTCGGCCCTGAGCATGGACAAGGTGCGTACTAAGCAGGTCTGGCTGTCGCTGGGCCTGCCGACGCCGCGCTACGTGCGCCTGCTGAAGGGCGACGACGTGCACGCCGCGGCCCGCGAGCTGGGCCTGCCGGTGATCGTCAAGCCGGCCAACGAGGGTTCCAGCGTGGGTGTGACCCGGGTGTTCCAGGACAGCGATCTGGATGCCGCCGTGGAGCTGGCCATCCGCTACGACGGCGAACTGCTGATGGAGCAGCTGATCGAAGGTGACGAACTGACCGTGGGCATCCTTGGCGGGGTCGCGCTGCCGTCGATCCGGATCGTGCCCAAGGGGCAGTGGTACGACTACCACGCCAAGTACGTGGCCGAGGACACCCAATACCTGTGCCCCGGCCTGGAGGGCGAAGACGAGAGCGACATCCGGCGCATCGCGCTGGCCGCGTTCCAGGCGGCAGGTTGTCGCGGCTGGGGCCGCGTCGACGTTATGCGCGATCGCGCCAGCGGCCGCTTCTACCTGTTGGAAGTGAACACCGCGCCGGGCATGACCAGTCATTCGCTGGTGCCCAAGGCGGCGGGGCAGGCTGGCCTTGATTTCCAGGAACTGTGCTGGCGCATCCTGGAACAGACGCTGCCGGAGGTGGTCGGCTGATGAACGCCGTGCTGCGCATCCTCGCCTGGCTGCTGGCGGTCGCGCTCGTCGCGCTGCCGGTGGTGGCGGTGGTCAACGGCTGGATCGGCGCCGATCGCTGGCCGCTGACCCGGTTGCGCGTGCACGGCGAGTTCGAGCGCGTGGATCCGGCGCAGCTGCGCGCGGTGGTGCTGCCGTATGCCCAGCGCGGGTTCTTCGCGGTGCGGTTGCAGGAAGCGCAGGACGCGGTGGAACGACTGCCCTGGGTCGAGCGCGCGGAAGTGCGCAAGCGCTGGCCCGACGTGATGGAGATCAGCATCGTCGAGCACCGGCCGTTCGCGCGCTGGGGCAAGGATCGCCTGCTGTCCGAGCACGGTCGCCTGTTCCCGACGCCGAAGGCCCTGCAGGACCTGAAACTGCCGCAGCTCGGCGGGCCGGATTCGCAGGTCAGGGAAGTAGTGTCGCTGTACAACGAAGCCCGCCAGTTGTTCGCGCCGCTCGGCTTGAACGTGGAAACGCTGACCATGGATCGGCGTGGCAGCTGGACCCTCACCCTGGGCAACGGCACCGAAGTGGTGATTGGACGCGCCGACGCCCGTCCGCGCCTGAGCCGCTTCGTGCGCATGCTCCCGCAGATCCTCGCCCGCCAGGGCCAACCGCTGCTGCGCGCCGACCTGCGTTACACCAATGGTTTCGCGCTCAGCTGGGGCGCCGTGAAGCCGGGATTGGAGATTGGTGATTCGGGACCACGCGTAGCCAATCCGCCCTTGGCGGTGCGCCGACGCGCCGGGTCGCTTTTCGCTTTCTCCAATCCCCAATCCCCAATATCAAATCTCGGTTTTCCAACATGAATCGCAAGGGCGACAAATCGCTGATCGTCGGTCTCGACATCGGCACCTCCAAGGTCACCGCACTGGTGGGCGAGTACGCCCCCGGCAATCCGATCGAGGTGATCGGCATCGGCTCGCACGAATCGCGCGGGTTGAAGCGGGGCGTGGTGGTCGACATCGAATCGACCGTGCAGTCGATCCAGCGCGCGGTCGAGGAAGCCGAGCTGATGGCCGGCTGCGAGATCCGCTCGGTCTACGCCTCGATCTCCGGCAATCACGTGCAGTGCCGCAATTCGCCCGGCATCGTGCCGATCCGCGACGGCGAGGTGACCTGGGGTGATCTGGACCGCGTGCTGGAAGCGGCCAAGGCGGTGGCGATCCCGGCTGACCAGAAAATCCTCCACGCCATCCCGCGCGAGTACAAGCTGGACAATTCGCAGGAAGGCATCCGCAATCCGGTCGGGATGACCGGCGTGCGCCTGGAAGTGGATGCGCACCTGGTATTCTGCGCACAGTCGGCCGCCGCCAACATCAGCAAGTGCGTGCAGCGCTGCGGCCTGCAGATCGACGACCTGATTTTCTCGTCGCTGGCGTCCAGCGTCGCCGTGCTGACCAGCGACGAGCGCGAGCTCGGCGTGGTGCTGGTCGACCTGGGTGCGGGCACCACCGACCTGGCGGTGTTCATGCAGGGCGCGATCTGCCACACGGCCTCGCTGCCGATCGCCGGCGACCAGGTCACCAACGACATCGCGCACATGCTGCGCACGCCGACCCCGGAAGCCGAGCAGATCAAGGTGCGCTATGCCTGCGCGCTGGCCCAGCTGGCCACCGCCGAGGAAAGCATCCAGGTACCCAGCGTGGGCGATCGCCCGCCGCGCCGCCTGCCGCGCCATTCGCTGGCGCAGGCGGTGCAGCAGCGCTACGAGGAAATCTTCGAGATGGTCCAGGCCGAACTGCGCCGCTCCGGCTTCGAGGAGCGCGTGCGCGCGGGCATGGTCCTGACCGGCGGCGCTTCCAAGATGGAAGGCGTGGTCGAACTGGCCGAGGAAATGCTGCAGATGCCGGTGCGCGTGGGCATCCCCCAGCACGTCACCGGCCTGGGCGAAGTCGTCGGCAACCCGGTCCACGCCACCGGCGTCGGCCTGCTGCTGATGGGCAGCCAGATCGAACACCCGCGGCGGCCGTCACTGCCCACGGGCAAGGCCGGCAGCTGGTTCAAGAAGATCCAGAACTGGTATCGCGGTGAATTCTGAAGACCGGGATTCGGGAATCGGGATTCGCAAAAGCGACTAAGAGCAAAGAGCGGAAAGGCGGAAAGAAAGCGGCAGGTGCGGACGGTTTGCAGTAGCGATACGAACAAGCGCAAGGGCGCAAGTGTTCGCGGGTCTGGGCAGGGCGAAGGGAAACGGAAGGCACGCTTTTCCGAATCCCCAATCCCGAATCCCCAATCCCGGCAACAAGCGGCAGGCAGAGACGAATTGCGGTAGCGCGGTACGCAACAACCACTAAAACACAACAACTCGCTGGTAGAGGACGACGGTCAAAGGGACGCGGAAGGCAGCTTCTCCGAATCCCCAATCCCGAATCCCCAATCCCAGCTCAAAGAGGACAACGGACATGGCACATTTTGAACTGGTTGAAAAGATGGCTCCGAATGCGGTGATCAAGGTCATTGGCGTGGGCGGCGGCGGCGGCAACGCGGTGGCGCACATGGTCAACGGCAGCGTGGACGGCGTGGAATTCATCACCGCCAACACCGATTCGCAGGCGATCAAGAACTGCGGCGCCAAGCTGCAGCTGCAACTCGGCGGCAACGTCACCAAGGGCCTGGGCGCGGGCGCGAATCCGGAAGTCGGCCGCCAGGCCGCGCTGGAAGATCGCGAGCGCATCATCGAGGCACTGGACGGCGCCGACATGGTGTTCATCACCGCCGGCATGGGCGGCGGCACCGGCACCGGCGCCGCGCCGGTGGTGGCGCAGCTGGCCAAGGAGATGGGCATCCTGACCGTGGCCGTGGTCACCAAGCCGTTCCCGTTCGAAGGCCGTCGCCGCATGCAGGTGGCGCTGAAGGGCATCGAGGAACTGAGCCACCACTGCGACTCGCTGATCACCATCCCGAACGAAAAGCTGATCACCGTGCTGGGCCGCAACGCGACCATGATCCAGGCGTTCCGTGCCGCCAACGACGTGCTGCTCGGCGCCGTGCAGGGCATCGCCGACCTGATCGTGCGTCCGGGCCTGATCAACGTCGACTTCGCCGACGTGCGCACCGTGATGAGCGAAATGGGTCTGGCGATGATGGGCACCGGCCATGCCCGCGGCGATGACCGCGCGCAGGCCGCCGCCGAGAGCGCCATCCAGAACCCGCTGCTGGACGACGTCAACCTGTCCGGCGCCAACGGCATCCTGGTCAACATCACCGCCGGTCCGGACTTCACCATGGCCGAGTTCGACGAAGTCGGCCGCACCATCGAAGGCTTCGCCTCCGAGGACGCGACCGTGGTGGTCGGCACCGTGCTGGATCCGGACATGCAGGACGAGGTCCGGGTGACCGTGGTCGCCACCGGCCTGAACCGCGCCGTCGCCCGCCAGCCGGTCGGCCGTGGCCTGGATCGCGAGCCGGTGCGCGCACCGATCAAGCTGGTCCGCGACGCGACCACCGGCCTGCCGGCGTTCGACGCGATGGCCAATGTCGATCCGGTGGCCGACGCCGTCGGCGGCCTGGGCCTGCGCCGTGGTTCGGCGGCTCCGGCGAGCGCGCCGGCCGCGTCGTCCGCCCCGGCGGCGGCCGACCTGCCCGCGGACTACCTGGACATCCCGGCGTTCCTGCGCCGGCAGGCGGACTGACCTCCGCCTCCTGAAACACCCTCCCGCCGGTCCGGGGGAGGGCGCGGTACCGCCATGTCCCTTCGCTGCCGGGCCTGCCCGGCCCGGCAGCCCTTTCCGTCCCCGTCGGGAAATCGGACAGGTTCGCGCGGCATTGTTTCAGCCGTGGGACAAAGCAATTCTTCCGTTAAGATTCAGCTAATTGCGTGCTATTCTCGCCGCTCTTGGTCAGCACCTTCACCTCGGTCCCCCTCCGATGGCCCAGCAACGCACCCTCAAGAACGTGATCCGCGCCACCGGCGTGGGCCTGCACAGCGGCGAAAAGGTCTACATGACGCTGCGTCCGGCCCCGGTGAACACCGGCGTCGTGTTCCGGCGCGTGGATCTGGAGCCGGTGGTGGAAATGCCGGCCAGCGCCGAACTGGTCACCGAGACCACGCTGTGCACGGGCCTGAGCTGCGACGGCGCCAAGGTGCAGACGGTCGAACACCTGATGTCCGCGCTGGCGGGTCTGGGCGTGGACAACGTCTACGTCGAGCTGTCCTCGGCCGAACTGCCGATCATGGACGGTTCCGCCGGTCCCTTCGTGTTCCTGCTGCAGTCCGCCGGCATCGCCGAGCAGAATGCGCCCAAGCGCTTCATCCGCATCAAGTCGCCGGTGGAAGTCACCGAGGGCGACAAGGTGGCGCGCTTCGATCCCTACGAGGGCTTCCGGGTGGGCTTCACGGTCAAGTTCGATCACCCGATGATTCCGGCCTCGCAGTCGCGCGCCGAAGTCGAGTTCTCCACCGGCGCCTACATCAAGGAAGTCGCGCGCGCGCGCACCTTCGGCTTCATGCGCGACCTGGAGTACATGCGCGAGCGCAACCTGGGCCTGGGCGGTTCGATGGACAACGCCATCGTGCTGGACGAGTTCCGGGTCCTCAACGACGACGGCCTGCGCTACGCCGACGAATTCGTCCGCCACAAGATCCTCGACGCCATCGGCGATCTCTATCTCACCGGCCGCCCGATCCTGGGCGCCTACGAGGGCTACAAGTCCGGGCACGCCCTGAACAACAAGCTGGTGCGGGCCCTGCTGGCCCAGCCGGAGGCGTGGGAAGAGGTCACTTTCGAGGATGCCCGCCATCCTTCGCCGGTGCTGTACGGCACCCCCGCCACCGCGGCGGCCTGAGTCCCACCCAACTCCTCCGATCGCTTTCCGGTGAAACCGTATTCGAAAGGATGCGGCGTCGCCGCATTGTCGTTTGTGTGATTCAGGTCAAATTTCGGGCCTGAATTTAACTAATTATTAACTTTCAACTAACGACCCGGGTCGTCATGCCCGGTACCATGCCTTGCCTTCGCGTCGCGGGCTAGCGCTTCCGCCCGCCGCGCCGGTTGTCAGGAGCAGTACCTCCTCCGGCGGAGTCCGGAGATTCCAAGGATGCCAGGACAGCCGCCAGCGCCTTGCGTGAGGCTTCCGGAACAGGTGGTGCCGTTGTTTCTGCCCGAAGATTCGGGTGGAGCGGGGCGGTTGTTGTTTTGACGGTCACCTCGGTCACCGTCAGTCCGACGGATCGGGCGGCATCAAGCAGTTCGACGGAGGCGAGCCGGAGTTTGGCGCGCCACACGGGGGAGTCGACGATAAAAACGAGCCGTTCGCCGGCCACATTCGCCAAACGGCAATGGGGAGCCAGGGCGGGCGGGAGACAGGGGCGAAGTTGCTGTTCAAGGGCGTCGAGCCAGAGGGCACGACGCACCGGGTCGGCGGCAGCATCCGTCAGCGCGGCCTGGAGGGCCGGTTGCGGAGTGCTTGCGCCACGCGGCTTGGACTTCGAATCAGACATCGGTATCTATGGCTTTTCAAAACATCGTAAACAATTCGCGCGCCTGGTTGGCCAATCATCTCGCCGGCCCCGCCTACAAGGCGCGCAGTCTGGTCCACGCAAGACCGCTCACCACCGCCGCCTGTCTGCTCGCCGTTGGCCTGGTCGCCGGCCTGGCCGGACGCAGCGCGATGGGCATGGCCCAGGTCTCGCTCCTGCAGGCCAAGACCGAGCGCCAGGACGCCGAACTCGAGCAGGTCCGCCGCGGCGCCCAGCAGGAAATCAACGCCATGGCCGCGCGCCTGGGCGAACTGCAGGCGCAGGCCAACCGCCTCAACGCGCTGGGCGACCGCCTGACCCGCATGGGGCAGTTGCAGGACGGCGAGTTCGATTTCGAGGAGCCGGTGGGCGTCGGCGGCAACGATGCCGTCTACGACATGTCGCCGTCCGAACTGGACAAGGGCGTCAGCCAGCTCGAACGCCAGTTCGCCGCCTCCGGCCAGCAGCTGTCGGTGCTCGAAGCGCTGCTGTTCAACCGTGAGCTGGACAAGAACGCGACTCCGTCGCGCATGCCTATCGCCAACAGCTACATCACCTCCGGTTTCGGTGGCCGCGCCGATCCGTTCGGCGGCGGTGGTCAGTACCACAAGGGCATCGACTTCAAGGCCAGCGTGGGCGACCCGGTGCTGGCCGTGGCCGACGGCGTGGTCAGCTTCGCCGGCATCAAGGGCGGCTACGGCAACGTGGTCGACGTTGATCACGGCAACGGCTACGTCACCCGCTACGCGCACAACTCCCGCCTGGTGGTGAAGTCCGGCGACCTGGTGCGGGTCGGCCAGGAAGTGGCCAAGGCCGGTTCCACCGGCCGCTCGACCGGCGCCCATGTGCACTTCGAAGTCTGGGAAAACGGCCGCGTGGTCAACCCGCGCAAGTTCCTCGGCGACGGTCCCACCCCGGTCGGCAAGATCAAGCGGGGCTGAGCTTCGGGAGGGGCTTCCGGCAGGGTTGATTCCCCCGGGGGCGCCCCAAGCTACAATACGGTGTTGCCAGACAGGGCGCAGTGCGCCCTGTTTCGTTTTGGGGTCCCGCTCGCCGGCCTGTTCGCGACGGCCCCGACGCTCATTTCCAACCGGTTCCTTACATGATCAACAACTTGCTTACCCGTGTCTTTGGCAGCCGCAACGAACGCCTGCTGAAGCAGCTCCAGCGCAGCGTCGGCAAAATCAATGCCCTGGAACCGGAGATGGAGAAGCTCTCCGACGACGAGCTCAAGGCCAAGACCCCTGAATTCCAGAAGCGCGTCGCCGACGGCGAGTCGCTGGACAAGATCCTGCCCGAAGCGTTCGCCGTCTGCCGTGAAGCCAGCCGCCGCGTGCTGGGCATGCGCCACTACGACGTGCAGCTGATCGGCGGCATGGTGCTGCACCTGGGCAAGATCGCGGAAATGCGCACCGGTGAAGGCAAGACCCTGGTCGCGACCCTGCCGGTCTACCTCAACGCGCTGGAAGGCAAGGGCGTGCACGTGGTGACCGTCAACGACTACCTGGCCCGCCGCGACTCGGCCTGGATGGGCCGCCTGTACAACTGGCTGGGCCTGTCGGTCGGCGTGGTCTACCCGGGCATGCCGCACAGCGACAAGCATTCGGCGTATGCCGCCGACATCACCTACGGCACCAACAACGAATTCGGTTTCGACTACCTGCGCGACAACATGGCGATGGCCAAGGAGGACCGCTTCCAGCGCGGCCTGCACTACGCCATCGTCGACGAAGTCGACTCCATCCTGATCGACGAGGCGCGCACCCCGCTGATCATCTCCGGTCCGGCCGACGAATCCCCCGAGCTGTACCTGCGCGTCAACCAGATCGTGCCGAAGCTGGTCAAGCAGGAAAGCGAGGAAGGCGAGGGCGATTTCTGGGTCGACGAGAAGGGCAAGCAGGTCCACCTGTCCGAGGCAGGCATGGAGCACGCCGAGGCGCTGCTGCTGCAGGCCGGCATCCTGAAGGACGAGGAAGACAGCCTGTACGGCGCCAACAACCTCACCGTGGTGCACCACCTCAACGCCGCGCTGCGCGCGCACGCGATCTACCAGCGTGACGTGGACTACATCGTGCGCGACGGTGAAGTGGTGATCGTCGACGAGTTCACCGGCCGCACCCTGCCGGGCCGCCGCTGGTCCGACGGCCTGCACCAGGCGGTGGAAGCGAAGGAAGGCGTGCCGGTCCAGCGCGAGAACCAGACGCTGGCCAGCATCACCTTCCAGAACCTGTTCCGCATGTACAAGAAGCTGTCCGGCATGACCGGTACGGCGGACACCGAAGCCTACGAATTCCAGAGCATCTACGGCCTGGAAGTGATCGTGATCCCGACCCACCGCCCGACCGTGCGCAAGGATTCGCCCGACCAGGTGTTCCTCAACCGCAAGGGCAAGTTCAACGCGGTGCTGGCCGACATCCAGGACTGCTACCAGCGCGGCCAGCCGGTGCTGGTCGGCACGACCTCGATCGAAACCTCCGAGATGCTGTCGGAGTTCCTGACCAAGTCCGGCGTCCCGCACGAAGTGCTCAACGCCAAGCAGCACGAGCGCGAAGCGCACATCGTCGCGCAGGCGGGTCGTTCCGGCGCGGTCACCATCGCCACCAACATGGCCGGCCGCGGTACCGACATCGTGCTGGGCGGTTCGCTGGAAGTGGAACTGGAGCAACTGCCGGAAGACGCCACCGACGCCGATCGCCAGCGGGTCAAGGCCGAATGGCAGCAGCGCCACGAAGCGGTCAAGGCCGCCGGCGGCCTGCACATCATCGGCACCGAGCGCCACGAATCCCGCCGCATCGACAACCAGCTGCGTGGCCGTTCCGGCCGCCAGGGCGATCCGGGTTCGTCCCGCTTCTACCTGTCGCTGGAAGACAACCTGATGCGCATCTTCGCCTCGGACTGGGTCCAGAAGGCGATGAAGCTGATCGGCATGAAGGAAGACGACGTGATCGAGGATCGCCTTGTCAGCCGCCAGATCGAAAAGGCCCAGCGCAAGGTCGAGGCGCACAACTTCGACATCCGCAAGAACCTGCTGGATTTCGACGACGTCAACAACGACCAGCGCAAGGTCATCTATTCCCAGCGCGACGAGCTGCTGGAAGCCGATTCGGTGAAGGACAACATCGACGGTATCCGCGGCGACGTGGTCGCCGAGACGGTGGGCCGCTTCGTGCCGCCGAACTCGGTGGACGATCAGTGGGATCTGGCCGGCCTGCAGCGCGAGCTGGAAGAAGAAATGGCGCTGGCCCTGCCGGTCACCGCCTGGCCGAAGGAAGCCGAGGAACTGGACGCCGAAGCGATCGAGCAGCGCGTGCAGGACGCGATGAACCGCCACTTCGACGAGAAGGAAACGGTCATCGGCGGCGAGACCATGCGCGCGCTGGAAAAGCACATCATGCTGACCGTGCTGGACAAGAACTGGAAGGAACACCTGGCGCGCATGGATTACCTGCGGCAGGGCATCCACCTGCGCGGCTACGCGCAGAAGCAGCCGAAGCAGGAGTACAAGAAGGAAGCCTTCGAGCTGTTCTCGGACATGCTGGAGCGGGTCAAGCGCGAAGTCGTGACCCTGCTGGCGCGCGTGCGCATCCGCACCGAGGAGGAAGTGGCGGCGCTGGAAGCGCAGGAGCGCGCGATGGCCGAAGCGCAGGCCCGGCAGATGCAGTTCCAGCACGCCGATGCCGGCGGCTACAGCGCCGACGAGGAAGCCGAGCAGGCCCAGGCCGCGCAGGCCGGCCGCCCGGTGGCGATGCCGGCCGACGCCGGTCCCAAGGTCGGCCGCAACGATCCCTGCCCCTGCGGCAGCGGCAAGAAGTTCAAGCACTGCCACGGCCAGTTGGCCTGATACGACGGCAGTCGGTGAAGAAAAGCAGGCGCCTCGAGGCGCCTGTTTTTTGGGGTGTCGGGGTTGCCCCCATCCGCCTTCGGCACCTTCCCCCGCGTGCGGGGGAAGGGGACAGGGGCAGATCGCGAGTGGGGAGTCGGGGAGAGGCGGGTCGGCAGGTATCGTTGGCTTCCGGCTTCCTCCCGACTCCCGACTCCCGACTCCCGCGACCGCTGGCCGCTGGCGCTCCCGAGTGAAGTCTCCCCGCCCCCGAAGTCGTCCCAACCCCTCCTTCCCCCGCCTGCGGGGGAAGGTGCCGAAGGCGGATGGGGGCAAGCCCTGAAACCGTGACCCACCGCATTTGCATTTGCGCGGAAATACCCGGCAAGCTTCGGCCATGTCCCCCGAACCTCTGCGATCCATCCACGTCGTGGCCGGCGTCATCAGCGACGCCCGCGGCCGCATCCTGCTGGCCCGCCGCACCGAGGGCCGTGATCTGGCCGGTCGCTGGGAGTTTCCCGGCGGCAAGCGCGAGGCCGGCGAGACCGAGGCCGAGGCGCTGATTCGCGAACTGCAGGAAGAACTCGGCATCACCGCCGAAATCGGCGAACCCATCATCAACGTGCCCCAGCAGTACCCCGACAAACGCCTGCGCCTGGACGTGCGCCGAGTACTGTCCTGGAAGGGCAATCCGCGTGGACACGAGGGACAGGCGCTGGCCTGGGTGGCGCCGGAGAAACTTCCGCGCTACGTGATGCCGCCGGCCGACCGCCCGGTGGTGGCGGCCCTGCTGCACCCGGATCGCTACCTGGTCACCCCGTCGCCGGCGGACGTCGACGACGAGACCTGGCTCGGCGCGTTGCAACGGGCGCTGGAGTCGGGCGTCCGCCGCCTGCAACTGAGGATGCCCGGGGTCGATGCGGAACGCCGTCGCCGACTGGCGCGCGCGGCGGTGGAGGCCAGTCAGCGGGCCGGCGTCGAGGTGCTGATCAATTCCGACATCGGCCTGGCACGCGAGCTGGGCGCGGGCGTGCACCTGCGCGCGGCGCAACTGCCGGAACTGTCGGTGCGGCCGCTGCCCGATGCGCAGCCGGTCGCCGCGTCCTGCCATACCGGCGAGGAACTGCGCCGTGCCGAGGACCTGGGTTGCGATTTCGCAGCGCTGGGCAGCGTGCGGGAAACGGCCAGCCATCCGGGCGGCAGCGTGCTGGGCTGGGAGGGATTCGCGCGCCTTCGCGAAGCGGTGTCGCTGCCGATCTACGCCATCGGCGGTCTGCAGCCGGACCATATCCTGGAAGCCCGCCAGCATGGCGCGCAGGGAATCGCCGCCATCCGCGGACTCTGGGCGGACTGAAGAAGTATCGGGGCGCGCTCGGCGCCGGCTCTAGGCGGATTCGCCGACGGCGGCGGCCAGGCGGCGGTAACGGGCATCCAGTTCCGCCACCGCGGCCTCCAGGCGGTCGATGTGACCGTCGTTGACCACGATGTCGTCGGCCAGCGCCAGGCGCTGGTCGCGATGCGCCTGTGCGTCCAGCATGCGTTCGGCCAGCGCGGCATCGATGCCGTCGCGCTGAATCAGGCGTGCCTTCTGTACCGCGCGCGGCACATCGACCACCAGGATGCGGGAAAGCCAGGGATAGGCGGCGCGGCCACCGCCTTCAGTCAATAGCGGAATGGTGGCGATGGCGTAGGGACTCTCCGCCGCCTGGCAGAGCGCTTGCACGCGTTGGCGGATGCGTGGGTGGAGGATGCCTTCGAGCACCCGGCGTTCGGTTTCGTTGCCGAACACGCGTGCGCGCAGGACCGCACGATCCAGCCGGCCATCGGCCTGCAACACTTCCGTACCGAACCGGGCCGCGACTTCGGCCAGCGCGGGCTGGCCCGGCTCGACGATTTCCCGCGCCACCCGGTCGGCATCGGCGATGCCCACGCCGCGCGCGGCGAAGGCCCGCTCCAGCGCGCTTTTCCCGGACGCCACACCGCCGGTCAGTCCGATCACGTATTCGCTCATGCGCCCATTATTGGCCGGAACCGCCACGTTGTAGAGCGGAGCATGCTCCGCTGTCATCGCCCCCAGCCGAGCAAGCTCGGCTCTACACGCTGCGCCCTTCCCCCGCCTGCGGGGGAAGGTGCCCGAAGGGCGGATGGGGGCCAAGCGGGAAGGTCAGACTCGAACGCCCAGCCGAGCAAGCTCGGCTCTACACGCTGCATCCTTCCCCCGCGCGCGGGGGAAGGTGCCCGAAGGGCGGATGGGGGCCAGCAGGAAGATCAGACTCGAACGCCCAGCCGAGCAACCCCGGCTCTACCGGAAGCCGGCGAAACGCAGATAGGCGTCGATCAGGTCCTGGCCCCAGAAAAACACCACCCAGCCGGCGATGGCCAGATAGGGACCAAACGGAATGGGCGTGGCGCGGTCGCGGCCCTTCGCCGCCAGCCAGACCGAACCGATGATGGCGCCCACCAGCGAGGACAGCAGGATGGTGGGCAGGACGCCCTTCAGGCCAACCCAGGCGCCGATGGCCGCCAGCAGCTTGAAATCGCCATGGCCCATGCCTTCCTTGCCGGTCAGCTGCTTGAACAGCCACCACACCGACCACAGCGACACGTAGCCGGCAATCGCGCCCAGCACCGCCGTCTTGGGCACCATGTAGAGGTTTTCCAGGCTGGCGATCAGGCCCAGCCACATCAGCGGCAGGGTCAGTTGATCGGGCAGCAGGCGGGTACGCAGGTCGATGCCCGACAGCGCCACCAGGAAGCAGCTGAGCAGCGAGGCGCCGAATCCCTGCCAGCCAAAGCCGAAGCGCCACACCGACGCGACCACCAGCAGGGCGGTGAGCAGTTCCACCAGCGGGTACTGCACTGAAATCGGCGCCTTGCAGTGGCGGCACTTGCCGCGCAGCGCGAGCCAGCTGATCAGCGGGATGTTCTCGAACCAGGCCAGCTTGTGCTTGCAGTGCGGGCAGTGCGAACTCTCGACCACGATGCCGGGTGGCGGCGGGTCGTAGATTTCCGGTTCCTCGAGGATCTCGCGCGCATCGCGCCGCCATTGCCAGTCCAGCTTGCGCGGCAGGCGCAGGATGACCACGTTGAGGAAGCTGCCCACCAGCAGGCCCAGGCCGGCCGCGACCGGAAAGCCGAGGCCGGGGTGTTGATCGAGGAATGCCACGAATTATCCGACCGTCATCGCCAGCTTGAAGATGGGCAGGTACATGCCGATCACCATGCCGCCGACCAGGACGCCGATGACCACCATGATGAAGGGCTCGATGAGGCTGGAGAGGGCATCGACGGCATTGTTCACTTCCTGCTCGTAGTATTCGGCCACCTTGAACAGCATGGTGTCCAGCGCGCCGGCCTCTTCGCCGATGGCGGTCATCTGCACCACCATGTGCGGGAACAGCGCGGTCTGCTTCATCGCCACGTTCAACGGGTAGCCCACGGCCACGTCGTCGCGCATGCGGTGCACGGCCTTCTCGTAGACCGTGTTGCCGGTGGCGCCGGCCACGGTGTCCAGCGCCTCGACCAGCGGCACACCGGCCTTGAAGGTGACCGCGGTGGTACGGGCGAAACGCGCCACAGAGGAATTGTGCATGATCTGGCCGACCACCGGCACCTTCAGGATCATGCGGTCGACGAAGTGCTGGAAGGCCGGGGACCGCTTGAAGCTGAAGACCGTCACCACGATGCCGACCAGCGCGATCAGCAGCAATGCCCACCACCAGGCCACCATGAAGCGGGACGCGGCGACGATCAGCTTGGTGAAGGCGGGCAGATCCGCGCCGAAGCTCTTGAAGGTCTCCTCGAACTGCGGTACCACGAACACCAGCAGGATGGCGCTGACCAGGATCGCCACCGCGATCACCATGGCCGGATAGAACAACGCCTTCTTGATCTTGCCCTTCAGCGCTTCCAGGTTTTCCTTGTAGCTGGCGATGGTGTCCAGCACCGTCTCCAGCACGCCGGCGCCTTCGCCGGCCCGGACCAGGTTGCGGTAGAGCTCGTCGAACTGGACCGGGTGCCTGGAGATCGCCTCGGTCATCGAGGAGCCGCCCTCGATGTCCGCTCGCACCTGATCCACCATCTTCTTCATGCGCGGGTTCTTCTGCCCGCCCGCGATGATGTCCAGCGAAGTCACGATCGGCACGCCGGACTTCATCATGGTCGCCATCTGGCGGCTGAAGAAGGCGATTTCCTTCGGGCTGATGGTGTGCCCCGCAGAGCCGAACAGCGGCTTGGGCTTGACCTTGACCATGTTGGGGGTGATGCCCTGTCGGCGCAGTTCGGCGCGCAGCATGTTGGCGTTCTTGGACGGCTGCTCGCCCTTCATCTTGACGCCGCGCTTGTCCACGCCTTCCCAGACGAACAGGCTGAGCGGGTTCTCGCGCGGACCCGCGGACGTGATGGCGGTCTTCTTGGCAGCGGATCGGCTGATGGACATCGGCATTTCCCCGTCCGGTTTCCCCGACCGGACTTCATTCCGCATGGTAGCGGTTTACGGCCGGAAGGGAACTCCCCCGGCCTGTGACGCGGGGCAGGGTTTGGGATCCTGCCCCGTCGGGCGCATGGAAAGCGGCGGAGGTCGGGCCACCCGCGCGGGTCAGTCCTTGGTGACGCGGTTGATCTCGGCCAGGCTGGTCACGCCGTTGCGGACCTTCATCAGCGCCGACTGGCGCAGGTCCCGCACCCCCGCCTGCTGGGCGGCTTCGGCGATCTGCAGGGCGTTGCCGCCTTCCAGCACGATGGTGGCGATTTCTTCGCTCATCGGCATCACCTGGTAAATGCCGGTGCGGCCCTTGTAGCCGCCGGTGCATTCGTCGCAGCCGACCGCGTCGTAGAGGGTGAAACCGGCGCCGATCTCCTCCTCGCTGAAGCCTTCGGCCACCAGGGCATGGTGCGGCAGTTCCACCGGCACCTTGCACCGCGAGCACAGCCGGCGGGCCAGGCGCTGGGCGATGACCAGGGTCACCGAGCTGGTGATGTTGTAGGGCGCGATGCCCATGTTCATCAGGCGGGCGATGGTCTGCGGCGCGTCGTTGGTGTGCAGGGTGGACAGCACCATGTGGCCGGTCTGGGCCGCCTTGATGGCGATCTCGGCGGTTTCCAGATCGCGGATTTCGCCGACCATGATGATGTCCGGATCCTGGCGCAGGAAGCTGCGCAGGGCGGCAGCGAAGGTCATGCCGCGCTTGGTGTTCTGCTGCACCTGGTTGACGCCCGGCAGGCGGATTTCCACCGGGTCCTCGACCGTGGAGATGTTGCGGATCTCGTCGTTCAGAATGCCCAGCGCGGTATACAGCGACACCGTCTTGCCCGAGCCGGTCGGGCCGGTGACCAGCACCATGCCGTAGGGCTTGTGGATGGCGTCTTCGAACAGCTTCTGCTGATCCTTCTCGTAGCCCAGCTTGTCGATGCCCAGCTTGGCCGCGCTGCCGTCCAGGATACGCAGCACCACCTTCTCGCCGAACAGGGTGGGCAGGGTACTGACGCGGAAGTCGATCTGCTTGGTCTTGCTGAGGTTGAGCTTGATGCGGCCGTCCTGCGGCACGCGCTTTTCGGCGATGTCCAGTTGCGCCATCACCTTCAGGCGGGCGGCGATGCGCTGGCTCAGTTTGACCGGCGCCTTGGCCACCTGCTTGAGGATGCCGTCGATGCGCAGGCGCACCCGGTAGTCGGTTTCGTAGGGCTCGAAGTGGATGTCCGAGGCGCCGCGCTTGATGGCGTCGACCAGCACCTTGTTGACGAACTTGACCACCGGGGTGTCGTCGCCCTTGGCGTCGACGCCGCTATCGGCGCCGGCCAGCTCGTCGTCGTTGCCGACCTCCAGGTTGTCCAGGCCCTCGTCGTCGTCGCCGCCGAAGGCGCCGGAGAGGTTGCTGCTGGCGTTGATCCATTGGTCCAGCGCCCGCCGCAGCGAATCGTCGTCGACCAGGATCGGCTCCACCACCAGGTTGGTGTGGAACTTGATCTCGTCCAGCGCATGCATCTTGTTGGTGGGGTCGGAGACCCCCACGAACAGCTTGCTGCCGCGCTTGAACAGCGGCAGCACCTGGTGCTTCTGCAGCAGTTCCTCGCTGACCAGCTTGACCGCGTTGTGGACCGGGTCGAAGCTGGCCACGTCCAGCAGCGGCATGCCGAACTCGATGGCGTTGGCCGCCGCCATCTGCGAGGCGGTGACCAGTTTCTTCTCGATGATCCACTGGGCCAGCGGCAGCCGGGCCTCGGTGGCGCTGGCCATCGCGGCGCGGGCCGCGCCTTCCTCCAGCGCGCCGTCCTGGACGAGGCGGCGGGCGATACCGGTGATGCCTACCAGGTTTGCGGTGTTGACGACGGCGCTCATGTGCAGGGTTCCCGTGGTGACAAGGGGGCGCCGCAAGAAGCGGGCCAGCACGAACTTTACCGCAAGCGCCTCCGCATACGCGTGGCCGGACCTCCGGCCCGGAACGACCTGCGTCACAAGCTGACGCGATACGGCAATGGCGTGAGGGCGAGACCTGCCAGTCCCGAATGTGATTGAAGTAAGCTGGGCAGGGGAAAACAGACTGGGGCGGTAATGAGGATCAGCGTCGTATTGCCGGCCAAGAACGAGGCGGGGGGACTTCCGCGGACGCTCGAACGGTTGCGAGAGGTGCTGCCGGAAGCCGAAGTCATCGTGGTGGACGACGGGTCCACGGACCAGACCGCCAGCCTGGCCGCCGCCCTGGGGGCCCGCGTGCTGACCTCGCCGTATTCGATGGGCAATGGCGCGGCCATCAAGCGCGGCGCGCGGGTGGCCACCGGCGACGTCATCGTGTTCATGGATGCCGATGGCCAGCACGATCCCGCCGATGCCCGTCGCCTGCTGGAGAAACTGGGCGAGGGTTACGACATGGTGGTCGGAGCCAGGAACTGGGAGGGCCAGGCGGGGGTCAGCCGTGGCTTGGCCAATACCTTCTACAACTGGTTGGCCAGCCGGATGACCGGTTTCCAGGTCAAAGACCTGACCTCCGGGTTCCGGGCCGTACGCGCGGACAGGTTCCGGGAATTCCTGCACCTGCTGCCCAACGGATTTTCCTATCCGACCACCAGCACGATGGCTTTTTTCCGCAGTGCCTACGCCGTGGCCTATGTGCCCATCCCGGTGGCGCGTCGCATCGGGACCAGCCACATCCGTCCCATAAAGGACGGCATCCGGTTCCTGCTGATCATCTTCAAGATCGCGACCCTGTATTCGCCGCTCAAGCTTTTCGTACCGACGGCGGCGCTGTTCTTCCTCACAGGGCTGTTCTATTACCTTTTCACCTACCTGACGGTCGGCCGGTTCACCAACATGAGCATGCTGCTGTTCAGCGCATCGGTCATCATTTTCCTGATCGGATTGATCTCCGAGCAGATCACGGCACTCACTTTCCGTCGCGAGTCATAACGCGAAAGGCAGCATGCGGATGTCAGATGAACTCCCTTTCATTGTCTTCGGAGCGCCTTCCATAGGGGAGGACGAAATCGAGGAGGTTGTTGCCTGCATGCGTTCGGGCTGGCTGGGAACAGGGCCGCGCGTCGCCAGGCTGGAGAGAGAATTCGCCGACTACAAGGGCGTCGGCGCCCGCGCGGTTGCGGCAGTGAACTCCTGCACGGCGGCACTGCATGTCAGCATGGTGGCCTCCGGGCTGGAGAAGGGCGCGGAGGTCATCACCACGCCCATGACCTTCTGCGCCAGCGTCAACGCGATCATCCATGCGGGCATGAAGCCGGTATTGGCGGATGTGGATCCTGCGACCCAGTGCATATCCCCGGAAGCCATCGAGGCCGCCATCACTCCGCGCACCCAGGCGATCCTTCCGGTGCATTTCGCAGGCCGCCCCTGTGAAATGGATCGCATCATGCAGATCGCCAGGAAACATGGCCTGCTGGTCATCGAGGATTGCGCGCACGCCATCGAGACGGAATTCCATGGGCAAAAGGCCGGGACGTTCGGTGATTTCGGGTGTTTCAGCTTTTATGTCACCAAGAACGTCACGACCGGCGAAGGCGGCATGATCGTGGGCAGGGACGAAGAGTTGGTGGCCCGTGCCCGGGTGCTCGCGCTGCATGGAATGAGCAAGGATGCATGGCATCGCTTCGGCGACAAGGGATATCGGCATTATCAAGTGGTCGATACCGGCTTCAAGTACAACATGATGGACATACAGGCTGCCATCGGTATTCACCAGCTCGCCCGTGTCGAGGCCAACTGGAAAAGAAGAGAGCAGATCTGGGACGCTTACATGTCCGCGTTCAAGGATCTTCCCGTTATCCTGCCGTTCGCAATCGCACCCGATACCCGGCATGGCTATCACCTTTTCACGATGATGATCGAAGAGGCCCGTTGCGGCCTGTCGAGGGATGAGTTTCTGGACAGGATGAATGCGGCGAGGATTGGTACCGGCGTGCATTACCTGTCCATCGCGGAACATCCCGTGTACCAGGAATTGTTCGGCTGGCGGCCGGAAGCGTGGCCCAACGCCCACGCGATCGGTCAGACGACCGTCAGTCTCCCGCTGTCGGCGGCACTCACCGAAGGCGACCTGGATCGAATCGTGACCACGACCTCGGGAATGCTCGCGAACTAGCGCCCGTTCGGCAGGACCTTGCGGAGGTTCCGGGCGATCCAGCGGCTCTTCACTTTGGGAAGCCGGCTGCCATAGATGGGAATGACCATTTTGCCGCGCACGCCACGCGCCAGCGCCCGGAGGGTCTCCATCCGGGGACTGTCACCGGTGGCCAGGCTGAGGAACATGCGCTCGGGTTGAATCCAGTGGCATTCGGTGAAGGCCGGTTCCTGGATCGAGAGTGCCTGCCCATGGACGGCTTTCAACGTGTCCAGGATCAGGGGACAGCCGCTGGCCTCCACCAGTTCGAACTGCAACCAAGGGCGACAGTTGAGCTCCAGCAGCTTCGGGTTGCCCTGTTCGTCCTCCAGGAACGACATTTCGCAGACGCCACGCAGATCGATGGCTTCGGCAATGGCGAACGCCGCAGGGAGCAAGTCCGTATCACGTGAACTGCTTACCCAGGCCGCGCTTCCTCCCATGCGGGGATACTTGAGTCGCTCGACAATCTGATACCCCCGCATCTCCTTGCCGGAGCGGATGACACAGGCGCTGCGCTCAGCCTGCCGGATGGGGCGGAGGCGGGGTTGGGCGATCCAGCCGTCGCAGTTGTTCCAGGCATTTTCCAACGCGCGTTTGACATCGGTCAAAGCGGGAAGGCGGCCTCCGACCGTGATGACCTTGTTTCCCGATTCGTCGAGCGTGCGTCCCCATGGCTTATGGATGGGCTTGATGACGAGGTCATGCCCTAGTCTGGCGGCAAGCCGGAGACTGTCTTCCGGCGAGTCCAGACGAAAAGTGGGAGCGAGTACAGACGCCATGCCAGCCTGTTCCAGATGCTCGAACAGTTCCGCCTTGTCCAGACCGCCCATGCGCAGGCTTTCTCCCCGCGAGAAACACAGGACGAGGTCATTCCGGAGGTGCAGGCGGGAAAGCAGCAGCAGGCTGTCGTCCTCGGTCGCGAAGACGGTCGTGGAACCTTCCCCGCCGCCGATGCTGGCTATTGTCGCGGCGAGAAGATCGCAGGCTTCCTCCAGGCCCGCACCCGCTAGGTTCAGCTCATGGAAGCTGTGGCAATGGGGCGCGTCCCTCAGCAGGCTGTCAGGGACCAAAGAAATGACCGAATAATCGATGCCCGCATCGATGAGCCGCTCGACGACGGCCACGGATACCGTTTCCGCGCCGCCGGAGAGGATGATGACCGCGGCTGTCATCACGCGCGCTCGAAGACGAAGACGACGTTGTGATAGGACCAGCGGGGCGCGCGCTTCCGGCGAGCCATTCTGCGCAGTTCCCAGTTCGCGATACGGTCAAACCATTTTCTTGGCACCAGGCCATACCGGATGAGGTAGATGACGGGCCAGCGGCTGGAACGGATCGCGATGCGTTCGCGCAAGCGAAGTCCCTGCCGCTGGAAAAATTCCACGAACCAATCCTCGGCAACATAATCGGCGTGGTCGCGCCGGATGTTGTCGAGCACGATCAGCCTTCCTCCCTTCGAAACGACGCGCGCCGCATCGGAGCAGCAGTCGAGCAGGCCAAGCAGGTGCAGGGGCCTGGCGACATTGAGAAGAAACACCAACGGAAACGACTGGTTGCCAAAGGGCAGCTCGGGAAGCTTGCCCACGCACCAGTTGGCATCGGCTTCGGACTGATTGAGCGATGCGTACCTCAGAACGCGCAAGGAGGGATCCATGCCCGTCATTCGATAGCCCAACGTGGCGAGGCGCGAGGTCATTCTTCCGTACCCGCATCCGAGGTCGAGCGCAGGGCCGCTTCCGCGACCGACGATTCGTTCCAGGGCGAGTTCCTGCAATCTCGAGATGTAATCGGTCTTCAGGCCCCGCCGGTCATGCGGGTCGGCGAGATTGATGCCAGCATCATCGAAAACAGGAAGTTCAACCTGGTTCATTCGCGGTGCCATGGAAGGGAAGGAACAATAGGCTCAAGAACAAATCGATCACCAGCAGCGAGACGCGTCCGACGAGCACTCCATAAGCCAGTTCCGAGGGACTGAAAGCGCCTCCCATGGCCATGAAAGCTCCCTCCCGCACGCCTATGCCGGAAGGGGTCACCAGGGTGATGTAGCCGACGATCCAGGCAAGGTTGTAGTGGGCGCACATCAATATTCCGTCGCCCGCCCCCATGCTGGCAACCGCGAGTCCATAGAAGGCCCATGCCAGGAAGTACACAAGCCAGCTGAGCATCATCCAGCCCATGATGCGCAGGTGGTCGCGGGCTTCCAGCCGGGCCACGGAAGATGCCAGGCTCCGGGCCAGGCCAGCAAATCGACCCTCGAGCCTGGATGATTTGCCTGCCAACCTGTGCAGAAGCGGACTACGCAAGACGGCGAACCAGCCAAGCACGCCGAGGACAACGACCAGCGAGGCGGTTACCGGATATCGGGACCAGAGGAGCACGCCGGCGGATACGATGCACGCCGTATAGAGAGTCAACAGGATGTGCAGTGCATTGGCCGAAATCCAGGCGCTGGATGACGCTTCATTGCCAGCGCCGATTTGGTAGGCGATGCCGAATACCCGACCGGGGAGATGTTTGAGCATCTGTCCGGTGAAATGGAGATGGCCCAGCCGGCCGAACGACATGGGAGTGTCGAGCATCGGCGATAGTATTCTTGAAAAGGACAGGAACCCCGACAGGGTGGCCAGGGCCCCCAGGCCGAGGCCTGCGAACATGAATCCCATATCGATACGGGAAAGCTGCAGCAGGATCTCCTTGCCGGATCTACCCAGCAGATAGACCACGATGGCCATGCTGCCGATCGATATCAGTACCGTGGCCCAACGCGGAAACCAGCGCCGTCGTCCGCCTTGACCGGCTGTGGATGACGTGGTCACGGCGCCTGCACCAGCAACATGAGGGCGGGAACGACGGCATGTTCGTTCGAAAAGCGGCGGGCCATCTCCTGCAAGCCCGCTTCGTAGCGCCCAGGCCCGTTTGAAAGCGCGCTAGTCATCGCCCGGGCGAAGGCTTGCGGAGTGACGTCGGCGGCGCACACGCCGGTTCTTTCCGCCACCAGTACGGGAAGGTCGCCAACCGGCATGCTGATCACCGGGCAACCGAACTTCATGGCATCGGAGAACACGACGGGTATGCTTTCGATGCGTGATGGAATCAATACGAAGTCCGCGTCCGCCAACGCCCGCTCGGACTGATCCTTGGCAAGGTATCCGTGCGCGCGGACGGGATGCAGGACAGCAAGCTCTCCCGCGCGCCGGCGGACGTCAGCTTCGAGCGGACCGCCGCCATAGATGTCGACCGATTCAATCCGCGACCAGGTTTGCTCATCGAGCAAGGACAAGGCATCCAGCAGCAGATCAATACCCTTGTTCTCGTGCCAGCGTCCGATGAACACCAGCCGATATGGACCGGTATGGCGGATAGGTTCGGCTCTGCTGGTGGTGATGTTCCGCGTGCTGGGCAGGAATGTCACCGGCGCCTTGCAGATTTCCCGGGTGTCCTCCAGCAGCTTGAGGCCATCGGAAAAGCGTTGTCCGGCGTCGGCCAGGACTCTGGCCAGGACGCCGCGGACGACGGGGATTCTTCCCAGTGACCAGATATCGCTGCCAAGCGTCCAGACAGAATAGGAAACTCCCGCTTGCCTGGCGGCGCCGCGCGCCCAGTAGCCGGAGGGCAATGCCCAGAGGGCCAGCACATGCGCTGCGCCGTTCCGGACCGCATGGCGCGTGACCCTTGAGCCGGCGCGCAGCACCTTGAGAATCCGCCAGACATCCCGCGGATGCCACGGCCGCAAGGTCGATAGCGCCTGGGCAGGAGCCGGATAGCGATGAACCGATAGACTCCCGCTCCATTCCTCCACCCGCTCATCGGTGCCCGGGGCCACAACGACGACGGGTACCCGCAGGCTGAGGCTCATCGCCAGATCCGCCACGAATCCGCCCGCCGCTTCGCTGCCGTCCCGGCTGATGGGGAACGATGTGGTGACCAGGATGAAGGGACGCCCTTGTGGCTTCATTTGCGATGGCGAGCGGATGGCAGGCTTTAGGATAAGGAAAATCGCCCAAGGCATCCGGCTCAGGGCGATCGGGGTTTCGAGCCTTCGGCTTCGTAGGCGGCGCGCGCGGATTCGATTTGCTCCCGCAGCCACACCAGGCCGGACTGATCGGCGGTGTTGCCGGGCTCCGCGCGTTCCGCCGCTTCCCGCCAGGTCCGCTCGGCGCCGTCGACATCACGCGTGCCCAACTGTGCCAGGACCAGCGGCATCGCGATGCCGGCTTCCGCGCCGTCTTGCCAGGCGAGTCGCGCCGGTCGCAGTGCGTGGTCCCAAGACCTTGCGCGGACGTGGAACTGCGCCGCGAAATACCGCATGACGATTTTCGGCCGGGTGTTGTCCGGCTGGCCCGAGGCCCGATCCGCCACGGCACTCAGCGCCGCGCCAATCTGATCGTCGGTGACGGAACCGCAACGCTTGCGCTCCGACGCGGCATAAAGAAACCGGAGCGGTACCGTTTCCGCCAGTGTCAGCGGCGTTGGAGTCTCCTGGCTGAAGGCCTGCAGGTCGTCGAGGCTCGCCTCCCCGCGCATCAGGCAGGACGCATAGAAGCGATAGAGATGGCCCAGCGAACGATGCCGTGGCTGTGGCGAAGCGAGCAGGTTGTCGACTACCTGCTCGACCCGCGTCCGGTCGTTGCGGGCGATGGCCGCGGAAAGCACGGCGGCATTCGCACGAAGGGAGTGGGGATGTGCGATGAGGCTCGACTCGGCGATGAGCAATTCGCTTTGCCAGACGCGCGCGCGCCCGTGTGTTCCCGCTGCCAGGACGATCAGGATGCCCGCGAACATGGGTACACCGATGAGCGCCGGGCGCAGCTCCATCCGGGACAACCAACGGCCCGCCGCGACGGCCAACGCGACGCCCGCGACGATGATGCCCACCGAAGGAAGATAGTTCCGGTGCTCGAAATAGAGCTCAAGCGGAATCGGGCTGGCTTCCAGCGCATGCGCGGCCAGGAAGAAGAACCAGCCGAAGAAGACGGAAGGAAGTTGCGCCCGCCAGCGCCACGCCGCGATGCTCAGGGCCAACAGGAACAGGATGGCCAGGGCGGTGACCGGAGGGGTGAGCAGGCCCGTCGAGGCGATGAAATCGTCCGTGTACACGCCCATCGTGGGCGGATTGGGAACCAGAAGCTTCCACAGATAGTCGCAAAGCGCCCTGCCTTGGCTGAGCATCCGTTCCGCCATGGTGAAGTCGCGGCTGCTGTACCAGCTGACGATGGTCTGGTACTTGACGGCGAACAGGGCGAGACCCGCCACAAACGGGACGATCACATAGGCGATCAGAAAGAACCGCGCCGGCCAGGGACGCCGGCCCGTGCGGAAATAGGCCAGTTCGACGACGGCGCAGAGCAGCGGGAGCAGGATTCCGTTCTCCTTGGCCAGGAAGGCCAGGAACGTCATGCAGGGAATTCCCAGCAGCAACACCCACGCCGCGCCAACCGGCTTTCCCTGCTCCAGGCGCTCGCGCTGGGACACGTAGAACCACAATCCCAGCAGGATGACCAGCATGGAGAGCTGCGCCATGCGCTGGACCACGTAGAGCACGGTGCTCGCGTGCAGCGGATGCAACAGCCAGATCGACGCCACCAACGCCGCATAGAGCTGTGCCCGCGGCATGAGGCCGGGATCGCGCCTGAACAGCCGCTCCGCCAGGCCGAAAATCAGCAGGCCACACAGCAAATGGATGATCAGGTTGCCGATCTTCAGGGAGGTCGGCGTGTAGCCACCCAACCAGGCATTGAGCGCAAAGGAGGCCATGGACACGGGCCTGCCGAAGGTGCCGGCGCCCCGGTCGAACAGTAGCGCATGCAAACCCAGTTGATCGGAAAGCCAGAGCGGAATGGCGGAGAGATTGGATTCGTCGTCCAGCAGGAAAGGCCCTGCCAGTCCTACCCAGTAGGCGAGCAGCGCTACGAGTAATGCGATACCCAGCAATATGAGCGCATTGCGCGTATTTTCTATCAAAGGACGGCCCTCTCAACCAAAAAAAAACCCCGGCAAACGCCGGGGTTTTTTCTGTCAACCAGCGCTTAGATCGCGCCAGCGCATGCTTCAGGACGATTGGTAGCGGTCACGCCATCGCCACCAGATGCGCAGGCCCAAATGATGCGACCGGTGTTCGTTGCCGGGGTCAGCTGGACACGAACGCCATCATAGGAATTGCTCAGCACGCCGGAGCCGGCGCAGAGGCCAGCGGGGACGCCAGTGCACAGCGGCTCGCCCGAACCGAAGTTCTCGCCGACCTTGATCTTCTCGCCGGCGACCGAGCCGATGGCGTTGGTGATCTTGGCCTTGACGGTGTAGTCACGGTACAGCGGCAGCGCGATGGCAGCCAGGATGGCGATGATGGCGACCACGATCATCAGTTCGATGAGGGTGAAACCCTGCATGTTCTTCTTCATGAACTTCCCCTTTCAGGATTGGCTTGGATGGTTAAGGACACTCCAGCCCCCGCGTCCTTAAGCGTTGGACCGTGGGCGCCGTGCAAGACGACGCACGTGCTTTAAGTCACGTGCAGGATGTGTGCCAACTGTAAGCGCCCCTCTCCCCGTCCCCGATGGTTCGCGGGAAAGACCCCAGACACCTAAGTCGAGATAACTATGACATCAATCTCGTTGGACCGGTATCGGGAAAAAGGGGATCAACCGCGGGAATGATCACAATCTGACAATTTGGCCCTACGCGGGTCGCTCTCCAGGCGAGGGGGATGAAGGTGAAAATATTGGGCATAAAGTGACAATTTGCGTCACTTTCGGGGTCGAAAGATTGACGCGAAGGATTGTCATCAGGGCGATTGGAGAGGGGGGGGCGAACGGCGGGTGATGGACAGCTTCCCACGCGAATGCTGTCAAACAGTTGTCGTCATTCGCTTCGGTGGGCCGGGGAAGTCAACAAGGTCGAGGAACCAGCAGGACACTGGAAACCACTGGGGATGACTTCTGCGGAGCCGTCGCAGGCAGGCGGGCGGCATTGGCAAATCTTAAGAGTCGTTTGCCAACGATTCCGGTTGCCGGGTCGGCAACCTTCCACCAGGAACGTGGTGAAAGTTCAACGAGGAGTTGTGCAACGGTCCTTCAAGCACGACACACCCCGTTTTCGCGGGGTGTGTCGTAGGAAAGGCGGCTCAACGTATCGAGAAACTCACTTCGTTACGGTGCAGCCCGAGGGCGCGGCTTTGGCTTCCAGATTGGTGGAGCAACTCCAGATGCCGTCGCCGCTACGCACTAACGTAATCGTTCGGCCATTGAACTTATCGGCTACGCCATTGATACCGGTACACGTGATGCCTTTCGCCTTGTCTGCGGTGACCTTGCAGTATCTGGTTTCTCCCAGAATGTTGATGTAGCCGGCATCAGTAGCCGTGGTGGTCGGACTCAGATTGTTGGTTACCGCGAGCTCGAAGCCGGTCTTACCGGGTGCAATCTCAGCGAGAGCGGCGGCAGCCTGCGTCTTGACGCTGTAGTCCTGATAAATCGGCATTGAGATGGCCGCGAGAATGGCGATGATGCCGACCACGACCATCAGTTCGATCAGAGTGAAACCTTGCATGTTCTTTTTCATGTGACACGTCCCCGTGTTGCTTTGCTTGGTGGGCGGAGGCGCACCCGTCCGGCTCCCGCGTCAGCGGAAGGTGCTCGTCAGGGGACGCTTGCCCATCGGAAACATCGAACGGATGCCGCTTTCAGCGCCGACGCCGTATCCGTGGAAAGTGAAAGGTTCGGGATACGAACGTTCGGCGCGGGGCGCACGATATCGACGGCATGCCGGCGCGATGGGCGGGCGTGGTCACACTCTTTTCCAGAGTGATGAGGGTCATGCGGTTGACGACAAATTGCGTCAATCGGGTGGCGTATGTTTCGTGTAGTGGGGAGGGGGGCGTGACCTTGGGGCGGCGGGAATGTGGTTCTCCCGGGCATCGCGCGCGAATCCCCCGTCACCCGCTTGCGCGGGCGCCCGCCCCCTTTTTCGCTTTCAACGGCCGAATGGCCGGTCAAGGGGGCTATTGAAGGATTGGAGATTCCGCCTTCTTGCGAGCGTTGTTGCTTGTTTCACGCGTGGCGCAGAACGCCGACCGCGCTACTCCATGCCCAGCTTTTTCAGCTTGTAGCGCAGGGCGCGGAAGGTGATGCCGAGCTGGGCGGCGGCGCGGGTCTTGTTCCAGCGGTTTTCTTCCAGCGCCTTCTGGATGGCCGCGCGTTCGAGTTGCTCGATGTAGTTGGGCAGCGGGCCGCCGGCCGGATCGATATCGATCGGGGGCGCGCCGGCGGCGGGGGCGGCGCCGGGAACGGCGTCTGCCATCGCACGCGGCGTGGCGGAGCCCTGGGGCAGGTAGAGGTCGCCGATCTCGATGCTGTGGCCGTCGGCCATCGCCAGCGCGCGTTCGAGGATGTTCTCCAACTCGCGGACGTTGCCCGGGAACGGATACCGGCGCAGTTCGGCCATGGCGTCCGGCGACACCGAAGGAGCGTTGCGGCCGTGCTGGTCGGCCAGCCGGTCGAGGATGGCGCTGGTCAGCTGCGGCAGGTCGCTGGCGCGCTCGCGCAGCGGCGGTACCCGCAGCTCGATGACGTTGATGCGGTAATACAGGTCGTGGCGGAAGCGGCCGTCGCTGGCCAGTTCGCCGATGTCCTTGTGGGTGGCCGAGAGGATGCGCACGTCCACCTGCACTTCCTGCGAGGCGCCGACCGGGCGCACGGCTTTTTCCTGGATGGCGCGCAGCAGCTTGACCTGCATGGGCAGGGGCAGCTCGGCGACCTCGTCCAGGAACAGGGTGCCGCCGTTGGCGGCCTGGAACAGGCCGGCCTTGTCGGCATGGGCGCCGGTGAAGCTGCCCTTCTTGTGGCCGAAGAATTCGCTTTCCATCAGCTCGGCGGGAATCGCGCCGCAGTTGACCGGCACGAACGGACCGCTGGCGCGCGCGCCCTGTTCGTGGATGGTGCGGGCGACCAGTTCCTTGCCCACGCCGGACTCGCCGCGGATGTAGACCGGGGCCTGGCTGCGGGCGACCTTGCCGATGGTGTCGCGCAGGGTGGCCATGGCCGGGGAACTGCCCAGCAGCCGGCTGGCCTGCTCGGGCGGCGGCGGCGGGGCCGGCGCGCGCTCGGTGTTGTTGAGCTCCAGCGCGTGCTTGACCAGCCCGCGCAGCACCGTGAGGTCCACCGGCTTGCTGACGAAATCGAAGGCGCCGGCCTTCAGCGCCTCGACCGCCAGTTCGATATTGCCGAACGCGGTGATCATGGCGACCGGGGTGCGGGGGTAATTGCGGGAGATCTCGCCGACCAGTTCGATGCCGTTGCCGTCGGGCAAGCGCATGTCGGTGAAGCACAGGTCGTAGCTGTTGCGTGACAGGAGTTCACGCGCCTCGCCGAGGTTGGCCGCGGTATCGATGCGCAGGCCCATTCGGCCCAGGGTCAGTACCAGCAGTTCGCGGATGTCGCGTTCGTCGTCGACGATAAGGGCGCTACGGTTTTCGCTCATGGATCCCCCTTCAGCCCCTGTCCGTTCAGTGTACCGGCTGAACAGGAGTGGTCGCTAGTGTGAGGTCTCAAACATGAAGACTGCGGCACGGAATGGCCCGGTTCCGGTCGGATGGCTCAGGCGGGCAGCAGCGCATGCGGGCCGGGCAGGGTGATGCGGAAGCAACTGCCGCCGCCGGGGACCGGGACGTACTCCAGGGTCGCCTGGTTGGCCCGGCACAGCTCGCGGGCGATGTACAGGCCCAGGCCGGTGCCGTGCTCGGACGTGGTGAAGAAGGGCCGGAACAACTGCGCCGCCACCGCTTCGGGAATGCCGGGACCCCGGTCCATGACGTCGATCATCGGGCGGTGGTCGGCCTGGAACACCCGCACCCGCACCCGCGCCGGTTCGCCCGGCAGGCGCCCGTAGTTCATCGCGTTCTGCACCAGCACGGTCACGATCTGCTGGAGATGGCGCTGATCGACCAGGGCCGGGACCGGGCGTGGACCGATCACCGCCTCCAGCGTATCGGTCTCGATCGACAGCGATTGCTGGTACTCGTCGATGAAACGGCGGACGAAGGTATTGAGGTCCAGGTGCTCCGGGCTGGCGCGCTCGCGCCGGGCCAGGCCCAGCACGCTCTCGACGATGCCGTTGGTGCGCTGGCACTGCTGGTGGATGATCTGCAGCAGGCGGCGGTCGCCGTCGACGATCTGGCGGGATTCTTCCAGCAACTGCACCGCGTAGTTGATGGCCGCCAGCGGGTTGCGGATCTCGTGGGCCAGGCTGGCGGAAAAGCGGCCAAGCGCGGCCAGGGTCAGCGATTCGGCGCGGCGCGAGACCACGGTGGCGTCATCGAGGAAGATCAGCGAGGTCTCGCTGTCGGCCAGCAGGCGGGCGAAGCGCGGCTGCACTTCGGGCTGGTCGGGCGACAGCTGCATCGGGGTGTCGTCGGCCTGCCAGCCGTTGCGCCAGCGCTGCAGGCGGCGGGCCAGCTCCGGCGCGGTGTGGGTCAGCAGGACGCCGAGCCCGTCGCTGGCGCCCTCGCCACCCTCGCCGTCGCCGAGCAGCAGGCTGGCGGCCTCGTTGGCCAGCTTGATGTGGTTGTCCGCGTCCACCACCAGCACGCCGGTGCGCATGCGGCGGATGATCAGCTCGTTGATTTCCACCAGGTTGGCGACTTCGGCGCCGCGCTGATCCGCCAGCGCCTCGCTGCGGCGGGCGCGCTGGCCGGCCTGACGGGCCAGGTAGCCGACGGCCAGGTAGCTGATGGCGAACATCACCACCTCGGCGATCGAGCGGTCGGTGCCGCCGTCGTGGAAGAAGGTCCAGCCGTACTCGGCGAACAGCATGGCCACGGTCAGGCCGATCATCGCCAGCGCCCAGCCGCGCGAGGGCAGCAGCAGCACGCCGGCGGCGACGTTGAACAGCAGCATCATCGCCACCCCGGCGGTGGTCGCCGGCAGGGCGTGGGTGATGACCGCGGCCGCGACGATGTCCACGGCCAGACCGACGACCACGGTGAGGGTCATCCAGCGGGGACTGCGCACCAGCAGCAGCAGGACCGAGGCGACCAGATAGCCGACCGTGACCCCCAGCCCCAACTGCGGGTGGCGCTGGGAACCCAGCAGGTCCGAAAGCGGGCTGAACACCAGCCCGGCCAGGATCGCCGCTTCCAGCGTCCGGTACAGGGCGAAGAAATACAGTTCGCGCCGCGGAGCGGATTCGATGCGTCCCAGGATCGAATGGCTTTGCGGCAAGCGCGGACTCCCCCCGTCGGCGATGGCACCAGTATAGGCAGGCCGGGCCCGGGCGGCTGATTTTGCGCCGTCCGGCCCGCTGGGCGACAATAGGGGGCTGGCTGGCGCCCGCCGGGCGGCCTTCGCACGTCCAAACGCGCTTTTCCCGGACGTCCGGCCTCGCTTACCTGTTCCCTACCCACGGTGACGCATGAATTTCCACGAATACCAGGCAAAACAACTGTTTGCCGAATATGGCATTGCAGTTCCGGCCGGGCGCGTCGCGCGCACGCCGGAAGAAGCGGTTGAAGCCGCGAAGTCCATTCCGGGCGACCTCTGGGTCGTGAAGGCCCAGATCCACGCCGGTGGCCGCGGCAAGGCCGGCGGCGTCAAGCTGGCCAAGACCCTGGATGAAGTGAAGCAGTACGCCGCCGCGATGCTGGGCACCCGCATGGCGACCTACCAGTCGGCCGGCGTGGCCCTGCCGATCGATGCGGTGCTGATCTCCGAAGGCACCGACATCGCTAAGGAACTGTACCTGTCGGTGCTGGTCGATCGCGCCACCAAGGCCGTCACCTTCATCACCTCCAGCGAAGGCGGCGTGGAGATCGAGAAGGTCGCCGCGGAAACTCCCGAGCTGATCCACCAGCTGGACGTGAACTTCGTCCAGGGCCTGCAGCCGTACCAGTGCCGTGACATCGGCTTCAAGCTGGGCCTGAACGCCAAGCAGGTCAACCAGCTGACCAAGATCATGATGGGCCTGTACAAGCTGTTCAACGAGAAGGATCTGGCGCTGGTCGAACTGAACCCGCTGGCGATCCTCACCAACGGCGATCTGGCCGTGCTGGACGGCAAGGTCAACTCCGACGACAACGCCTCGTTCCGCCATCCGGACCTGGTCGCCATGCGCGACAAGGCGCAGGAAGACGAGACCGAAGTGCTGGCCTCCGAGCACGACCTGAACTACGTGACCATGGACGGCAACATCGGCTGCATGGTCAATGGCGCCGGCCTGGCGATGGCCACCATGGACGTCATCAAGCTCAACGGCGGCGAGCCGGCGAACTTCCTGGACGTCGGCGGCGGCGCCACCAAGGAGCGCGTGACCACCGCGTTCAAGCTGATCCTGTCCAGCGACAAGGTCAAGGCGATCTTCGTGAACATCTTCGGCGGCATCGTCCGCTGCGACATGATCGCCGAAGGCATCATCGCCGCGGTCAAGGACGTGGGCGTCAAGGTGCCGGTGATCGTGCGCCTGGAAGGCACCAACGTGGAAGCCGGCAAGGCGCTGCTGCGCGATTCCGGTCTGGCCATCATCCCGGCCGACGACATCAACGACGGCGCCAAGAAGGCCGTCGCTGCGGTCAAGGCCGCCTGACCCCACGACGAGACTAGGAATAATTCATGAGCGTTTTGGTCAACAAGAACACCAAGGTCCTCGTCCAGGGCTTCACCGGCCAGCAGGGCACCTTCCACGCGACCCAGATGGTCGAGTACGGCACCCAGGTGGTGGGCGGCGTGACCCCCGGCAAGGGCGGCACGACCCATATCGATCTGCCGGTCTACAACACCATGCGTGACGCGGTGCAGGACACCGGCGCCGACGCTTCGGTCATCTACGTGCCGCCGCCGTTCGCGGCCGACGCGATCCTGGAAGCGGCCGACGCCGGCATCAAGGTGATCGTGGCGATCACCGAGGGCATCCCGGTGCTGGACATGCTGCGAGTCAAGAACACCCTGAAGGGCTATCCGGGCGTCACCCTGATCGGCCCGAACTGCCCCGGCATCATCACCCCGGGCGAGTGCAAGATCGGCATCATGCCGGGCCACATCCACCAGCCGGGCAAGATCGGCATCGTCTCGCGTTCGGGCACGCTGACCTATGAAGCGGTCAAGCAGACCACCGACGTGGGCCTGGGCCAGAGCACCTGCATCGGCATCGGTGGCGATCCGATCAACGGCCTGAACTTCGTCGAGGCGCTGACCCTGTTCAACAACGATCCGCAGACCGAAGGCATCATCATGGTCGGCGAAATCGGTGGTTCGGCCGAGGAAGAAGGCGCGGAGTACATCGCCAAGCATGTCAAGAAGCCGGTCGTCGGCTTCATCGCCGGCGCCTCGGCCCCGGCCGGCAAGCGCATGGGCCATGCCGGCGCCATCGCTTCCGGCGGCAAGGGCACGGCGGAAGGCAAGTTCGCGGCGATGGAAGCCGCGGGCGTGACCACGGTCCGCTCGCCGGGCGACCTGGGCGCGGCGATTGCCGCTCGCCTGAAGTAAGTCGTTTCCGCGTTTGCGGGATGGACGGAAAGCCGCCTTCGGGCGGCTTTTTGTTTTGGGTGGTTGGATGGCTTCGGTTTGCCCCCACCCCGGCCCTCCCCCGCGAGCGGGGGAGGGGGATTCGTGCGGCGATTGACGCTCGCCTGAAGTAAGTCGTTTCCGCGTTTGCGGGATGGACGAAAGGCCGCCTTCGGGCGGCCTTTTGTTTTGGGTGGGTTGGCTGGCTTCGGTTTGCCCCCACCCCAGCCTCCCCCGCGAGCGGGGGAGGGGGATTCGTGCGGCGATTGACGCAGGTTTCACGAAATGGTTTTTGCGTTTGTGGTGTGAACGGAAGCCGCCTTCGGGCGGTTTTTTGTTTTGGGTGGGTTGGATGGCTTTGGTTTGCCCCCACCCCAGCCCTCCCCCGCGAGCGGGGGAGGGGGCTTGAGAGCGAGGGGAAGGTATCTCAACGAATTGTCCTGATTTGTCGGTTTGCCGTCGGGTGCGGCTTCTGGCCCCTTCCCCCGCTTGCGGGGGAAGGTTGGGATGGGGGCAAGATGCCAACCCACCCAAGCACAGGACGTGCGCATGCGACAGGGACAGAAGCGGAACAGGGCGCGCGAACTTCGCAAGGACATGACACCGGCCGAACGCCGCCTGTGGACGATCCTGCAGCGACGCCAGCTCGAAGGCTTCCATTTCCGCCGGCAATGCCCCATCGGCCCCTACATCGCCGACTTCGCCTGCCTGGAGGCGCGATTGCTGATCGAAGTGGACGGCGGCCAGCACATGGACGACGCGATGGATGCGCGGCGGGGCGCCTTCCTGCGGCGAAAGGGCTTCCAGGTCCTGCGCTTCTGGAATAATGAGGTGATGACGAACCTCGAGGGTGTTCGCGCGCTGGTCGTTTCGCGGCTGCCGGGCACCGCCCACGTCCCGCTTTCCCGCGCAGCGGTGAAGGCTCGAACCTGAAGACCGACATGTCCCAGACCCTCCGCATCGCCCTGGCCCAGTTCGATTTCCCCGTGGGCGACGTCGCCCGGAATGCCGAGCGCATCGCCGCGCAGATCGCCGAGGCGCGCGACGAGTACGGCGCGGATATCGTGTTGTTCCCGGAATTGGCCATCAGCGGCTATCCGCCGGAAGACCTGCTGCTGCGGCCGCGCTTCCTGGCCGATTGCGAGACCGCGTTGCGCCAGCTGGCCGCCACCACCCACGGCATCGTCGCCGTGGTCGGCTGGCCCGAATCGGCCGGCAGCGTGGTCTACAACTCGGCCAGCGTGCTGCGCGACGGGCGCCTGGAGGCGACCTACCGCAAGCGCGAGCTGCCGAACTACGCGGTATTCGACGAGCGCCGTTATTTCGACGTGGATCCGAACGGCGAGACCTGCGTGTTCGAGGTCAAGGGCGTGCCGGTCGGGCTGATCATCTGCGAAGACCTGTGGTTTCCCGAGCCGCTGGCCGCGACCGCGCGCGCCGGTGCGCGGATGGCGCTGGTGCCGAACGCCTCGCCGTTCGACCGCGACAAGCATGCCCAGCGCGACGCGCTGCTGGCCGAGCGCACCCGCGATACCGGTCTGGCGCTGGCCTATCTGAACGTGGTCGGCGGGCAGGATGCGCTGGTGTTCGATGGCGCTTCCGTGGTGGCCGACGGCGACGGCACCGTGCATCCGGCCGCGGCGGCATTCACCGATCAATGGCTGGTGGTGGACTACGACCCGGAGGGACGCCGCTTCAGCCCGGTGCAGTGGATGGACGATGGCGACGAGAGCCGCGACGCGCTGGCCTGGCGCGCGATCGTGCGCGGACTGCGCGACTACTGCGGCAAGAACGGCTTCCAGAAGGTCTGGCTGGGCCTGTCCGGCGGCATCGACTCGGCACTGGTGCTGGCGCTGGCAGTGGACGCGCTGGGGGCGGAGAACGTCACCGCCGTGCGTTTGCCGTCGCGCTACACCGCCGGGCTTTCCAACGATCTGGCGGCCGAGCAGTGCCAGGCGCTGGGCGTGCGGCTGGAGACGATTCCGATCGAGGCGCCGTTCAAGGGTTTCCTGGAGACGCTGGGACCGCTGTTCGCCGGATTGCCGGCCGACACCACCGAGGAAAACCTGCAGTCGCGCAGCCGCGGCGTGATCATGATGGCGCTGAGCAACAAGTTCGGCGGCCTGCTGCTGACCACCGGCAACAAGAGCGAATACGCGGTCGGTTACGCGACCATCTATGGCGACATGTGCGGCGGCTATGCACCGATCAAGGATCTGTACAAGACCGAGGTGTTCTCGCTGGCGCGCTGGCGCAACACCGTTGGCGGCGCGCCGGTGATCCCGCCGGCCGTCATCAGCCGCCCGCCGTCGGCGGAACTGCGCGAGAACCAGACCGACCAGGATTCGCTGCCGCCGTACGACGTGCTGGACGCCATCCTGTTCCGCTACGTGGATCTGGAACAGTCGCGCGACGAGATCGTCGCCGCCGGCTTCGACGCCACCACGGTGGACCGGATGCTGCGGCTGGTCCGGATCAACGAGTGGAAGCGCCACCAGGCCGCGCCGGGCCCGAAGATCTCGCGCCGTGCGTTCGGCCGTGAACGGCGCTATCCGATCACGAACAAGTACGGTAGTTGAGCGATACGGGGAGCGTTGGTCCGGTCGGGGCGCTCCGGTTTTGTTTCTTCCCGGTTGGATGGGGCTGGTTGGCTTCGGTTTGCCCCCACCCCGGCCCTCCCCCGCAAGCGGAGGAGGGAGCTGTGCCTGTCGCCTGACGGCCCCGTGCTTCTGCCCCTTCCCCCGCTTGCGGGGGAAGGTTGGGATGGGGGCGGGAAGTCGGTTTCGCGAGATAAATGAAATGCCGTCTTTGGTGGCGGCGCTTTGATTGAGGTTGGTTGGCTTCGGTTTGCCCCCACCCCGGCCCTCCCCCGCAGGCAGGGGAGGGAGCCAAGCATTCATCAGGCGGGAGAGGGAGCCCGGTGGCCGCTGATGATCTGTGCTTCTGCCCCTTCCCCCGCGTGCGGGGGAAGGCTGGGATGGGGGGCCCTTTCAAAACGCCCAACAAAAAAAGGGCCTTGCGGCCCTTTTTTCATGCGCGACGCGCGCGGCTCAGTCCTTCTTGCGGACCGCGGCGCCGCTGGCCGGCGATTTCTCGCCCGCGAACGGGTTGAGCTTGCGGATCGCCCAGGGATACTTGGGCCACTCGCCGGTCAGCCAGGGGTGCTGCGGCTCGTTCAACTGCAGTACGCGGCGGGCATCGTCGGCCAGGGACTTGTTGCCCAGCTGCGTGTAGGCCTCGCCGAGCACGGCCACGGCGTCGTACTGGTACTCGCTCTGCGGATAGGTTTCCAGCAGGTAGCGGGCGCGGGTGGCGGCGGAAACCCAGGCGTCGCGGCGCAGGTAGTACAGCGCGGTGTCCATTTCGTGGCGGGCGAACTGGTTGCGCAGGTAGACCATGCGCTGGCGCGCGTCGGCCGCGTAGCGGCTGTTCGGGTAGCGCTCGGCGACGATGCTGAAATCGTTGTAGCCCTGCATCGGCGTGGACAGGTCGCGGCGGCTGGCATCCAGCTTCCACACCCGCTGCAGGAACACCGCGTCGCGGGTCGAGTTGGACAGGCCGCGCAGGTAATACATGTACGGCACGTTGCGGTGGGTCGGATAGGTGCGCAGGAACTTGTCGATCGAGGAGACCGCGTCGTCCAGCTTGCCGGCCTTGTACTGGGCGTAGGCCGATTCCATCAGCGCCTGCTCGGTGTACGGGCCGTACGGATACTGGGCCACCAGCGCGCGGAAGTTGGTCTGGGCGCGTTCCCAGTTCTCGTTCATCATCGCCTGGTGGGCGGTCTCGTACATCTGCTCGACCGGCTGGACTTCCACTTCCTTCTTGCGCTTGAACATGCCGCAGCCGGTACCGGTGGCGACGATGACGAGCAACAGCAGGCCGGTGCGGGCGACGGCGGTGAAACGGGTGGAAGCACGCTGGGTCATGGGCTGGCGGCAATGCCGCGGCAGGGAAACAGGCTGTCGATGATAGCCTAGGCGGTGCCCAAGCCATGAACAATCGGCGAACATCCCCGGTTTCCGCCGCCTCACCCCGATGACCGATACCCTGCCTCCCGAGGCGCCGCGCACCGCGCGGGTGCCTGAATCCGCTGCCGGACGCCGTTTCGACGCCGTGCTGGCCGAGCTTTTCCCCGAATTCTCCCGTTCCCGTCTGGCCGAGTGGATCAAGTCCGGCGACGCCCGCCTGGACGGCCGGGCGGTCAAGCCGCGCGACCCGGTGCGCGGCGGCGAACTGGCCAGCCTGGCCGTGGTGCTGGAGACCCAGACCCACGCCGAGCCCGAAGACATCCCGCTGGACATCCTTTACGAGGACGAACATGTCTTCGTGCTGGACAAGCCGGCCGGGCTGGTGGTCCACCCCGGTGCCGGCAACCCGACCGGCACCCTGGTCAACGCGCTGCTGCACCGGGATGCATCGCTGCACACCCTGCCGCGCGCCGGCATCGTCCATCGCCTGGACAAGGACACCTCCGGGGTCATGGTGGTGGCGCGCACCCTGCCGGCGCAGACCGCGCTGGTCGAGCAGCTCTCCTCGCGCGAGGTACATCGCCAGTACCTGGCGGTGGTGGTCGGCGCGATGGTGTCCGGTGGCACCGCCAATGCGCCGATCGACCGCCACCCGCGCGACCGCCTGAAGATGGCCGTGCGCGACGATGGCCGCGACGCGGTCACCCATTACCGCCTGCGCGAGCGCTTCCGCGCCCACACCGCGCTGGAGTGCCGCCTGGAAACCGGCCGCACCCACCAGATCCGCGTGCACATGGCGCACATCCGCTATCCGATCGTCGGCGACCCGCTGTACGGCGGCCCGCTGAAGCTGCCCAAGGGCGCCAGCGAGGAACTGGTGGCGGCGCTGCGCGGCTTCCGCCGCCAGGCGCTGCACGCCGAGACGCTGGAGTTCCGCCATCCGGTCGGCGGCGAGCCGATCCGGGTGTCCGCGCCGGTGCCGGCGGACATGCGGGAGCTGATGGCCGCGCTGCGCGCCGATACCGAGGCGCAGCGCGGATGAGCGCGATCCTTCCGGCCGACTGGCCGGCACCGCCCGACGTGCGCGCGTTCACCACGCTGCGCCATGGCGTGGGTCGCTCGCGGGCGCCGTTCGACAGCTTCAATCTCGGTACCCGCTACGGCCAGTACCGCGATGACCCGGCGGTGGTGGAAGCCAACCGGGCGGAACTGATGGAACGCTTCGGATTGCCTTCGCCGCCGCGCTGGCTGCACCAGGTCCACGGGACCGGCGTGGTGCGGTTCGGGCAGGAAGCGGCGGGGGACGAGCCGGATGGCGACGCCGCCGTCACCGCCAAGCCCGGCGTGGTCCTGGCCATCCTCACCGCCGATTGCCTGCCGGTGGTGTTCGCCAGCGATGATGGCCGGGTGATCGGCGCGGCCCACGCCGGCTGGCGCGGGCTGGCCGGCGGCGTGCTGGAGCGGACGGTGGAAAGCATGCGGGTGGCGCCGGAACGGCTGCTGGCCTGGCTGGGCCCCGCCGCCGGGCCACAGGCCTACGAGATCGGCGAGGAAGTGCATGAGGCCTTCGTCGGCACCGACCCGCGCGCCGCGTCCGCATTCGAGCCGACCCGTCCCGGCCACTGGCGCGTGGATCTGTACGCGCTCGCGCGGTTGCGGCTGGAGGATGCCGGGGTGACCCGGATCCACGGCGGCGGCCTGTGCACGATCACCGACGCGCAGCGGTTCTATTCGCATCGCCGCGACGCGCAGACCGGGCGGATGGCGACCCTGGTATGGATGCAGCCGTAACGGCTGGCGCGGAGACGGCCCGGCCCCTGTTCGCCCGGTTGCTGGGAGAGGATTTCGCGGCGCTGCCCGACGTGGTGCGCCGGTTGCACCTGCGCGCCGGCCCGGCGCGATACCTGGGCGAGGTGGACGTGCGCCGCGGCCATGGCCTGCTGTCGCGCCTGTGCGCGGCGGCGGCGCGGCTGCCGCCGGCGGGAAATGGCGGCATCGCGGTCGACATCGACATCCAGCCGAATGCCGAGCGCTGGATCCGCCACGTGCGGGGACACGCGATGGCCTCGCGGCTGTGGCGCGAGGACGGCCTGCTGTGCGAGCAACTGGGACTGGTGCGGTTCGGATTCCGCCTGCGCGTGCGCGATGGCGGCATCGAATGGACGGTGGAGCGCGTGCGCGCGCTGGGCGTTCCGTTGCCGGCGCGCTGGTTCAGCGGGGTCCGCGCGCGCGAGTCGGCGCAGGGGGAACGCTATGCGTTCGACGTGCAGGCCGCGTTGCCGGTGATCGGCCCGCTGGTGCATTACCGGGGCTGGCTGGATGTCGCCTGAGGTGGACGTGGACACGGGCGCCGATGCCGGCGAGGCCGTCATCGTCTTCGACGGCACCTGCGTGCTCTGCAATGGCTGGGTGGATTTCCTGCTTCGCCATGATCGACGCCGCCGCTATCGATTCGCCGCGATGCAGGGAGCCGCGGGACGCGCGCTGCTGTCGCGGCATGGCCTGGATCCGGACGACCCGGCGTCGTTCCTGTTGCTGGAAGGCGCGCATGCGTGGACGGACACGGATGGCATCCGCCGCGTCCTGGCCGGACTGGGAGGGGTCTGGATGCTAGCGCACCTGATGGTGCTGGTGCCGCGCCGCCTGCGCGATGCGATCTATCGGAGGCTCGCGCTCAACCGATATCGCTGGTTCGGCACCACCGCATGCCGGATTCCCGATGAAACCGAGCGCATGCGATTCCTGGATTGAGGATTCCCACTTGTCGTCATTCCAGTGAAAGCCGGAATCCATGGGATGCCCGATGCGGGAACGTCGGGCAGGAGCACGACGGGTCCTGGCGTTCGCCGGGACGACGCAAGGTCGTGAGGCACAAGGGCTGATCGGGCGGACGCCCCGTCCGCGACTCCGGCCAGCCAGCTTTCGTCGCGGACGTGCGGTTGCCGCGCGGTCCCGTACCGCGGCGCCCGCCCGGTCAGTGGGTGGGCCTCCCGCGTTGCCGCGGGAGGCCGGCGGCTTCAGAAGCTGTAACGCACGCGCGTGTAGTAGTACGCGCCGTTGCTGCCGATGGGGGACAGCACGTCGTAGGGCAGGTTGCCGAAGTAGTAGATGTCCTGGTTCGACAGGTCCGGATATTCGTCGGTCAGGTTGAGGCCGCCCAGCGCCACGCTCCACTTCGGGCTGAAGCGGTACTCGACTTCCGCGTCCAGCTGCCACTTGGCCGAATAGGTCTGCTCCGGCTCGAAGCCGCCGCCGAAGTTGAAGATGCGCTTGGCGCTGCCGTGCCGGGTCGCCCGGCCCAGCAGCGACCACCTGTCGTTGTTCCAGTTGGCGCTGAGCACGCTGCGCGTGCGCGGCGCGGCGTCGGTCAGGGTGTTGCTCTCCTCGATGCCGAACAGCACGTAGGAGGGATCGATCGCCAGCAACTGCTCGGGCGTGGCGGTGATGCGCTTGATTTCGGTCTTGGCGTAGCTCCAGGTGCCGGTCAACTGCAGTTGTCCGCCGCCCAGGCCCTGGCGCCAGTTGGCGACCAGTTCGCCGCCCTCGGTGCGGGTGTCGGCGGCGTTGATGAAGAAATTGACGCTCTGCACGCCGGGCACGCCGAAGTTGTCCTGGACGAATTCGGTCAACGCGTCGCCGCTGATGCGCTCGGTCAGCGCCACGCGGTCGTCGATGTCGATGCGGAACACATCGAAGGACAGATCGAAATGATCGCCGATGCGGCTGGTGAAGCCCAGGCTCAGGTTGACCGACTTCTCCGGCTGCAGATCCTGCGCGCCGAGCGCGCGCGCGATCGGGTTGTTGACCGACAGCAGGCGGCCCTGCAGCAACTGGCCGGAGGCGTCGTAGCCGGTGGAGGTGGATTCGAAGCCGATCTGGCTCAGCGACGGGGCACGGAAGTTGTTCGACACCGAGCCGCGCAGCGCGAAGGCAGGCACGAACTCGTAGCGCGCGGCCAGCTTGCCGGTCAGTTCGCCGCCGAAGTCGTCGTAGTGCTCGTAGCGGGCCGACACGTCGGTGAAGAACTTCTCGCCGAACTGGCTGCTCAGGCTGGCGTACACGCTGGCCACGTCGCGGCTCAGGTCGGCGGTGTCCTGCGGGGTCAGGCCGCCGCCGGCCTGCGAGCCGGTCGGGCGATCGGTGTACGGGCCGGCCGCGTAGGAGGCCGGATCACCGGCGCCGGTTTCGTAGTCCTCCCGGCGGAACTCCACGCCGGTGGCGAAGGTGTGCGCGCCGAACACGCGGCTGACGTCGAAATTGAACAGCGCCTGCCGGAACTCGTAGTCGCCGGTGCGGAAACGGGTCGGGCTGGTCGGGCCCAGCGAGGCGTTGAGCGAATTGCGCAGCCGATAGGTGAAAGCGTTGCGGCCGTAGTTCAGGCTGGCGTCGTAGTCCCATTCGCCCCATTGGCCGCGCAGGCCGGCGACCACGGCGGTGTCGCGGTTCTCGCCCAGCGACAGCGGGCGATAGCCGTTCGGGTAGACCTCCTTCCAGTTGGCCACGCCGTCCGGGTAGCGGAAGTAGTTGGCGCCTTCGGTATCGCTCTGGTGGAAGGTGCCGAACGCATAGAGTTCGGCGGTGTCGCCGATCGGCAGTTCCGCGTTGAACCAGCCGTTGATGTCCTTGGATTCACCGTCGCCCAGCCAGTAGTTGCGCTTGCCGGCCAGGGCCAGGTTGTCCGGGGTCTGCTCCTCGAAGAACGGGATCTGATCGAAGCCGGCGCGGTTGGTGCCGTTGCGCTGCTTGTACTCCAGGCCCACACGCAGGAAGCCGCCTTCGCTGCCCAGCGCGGTGCCGACCTGGCCGCTGAAGAAACCGGCCTGGCCGTCGGTGACGGTGCGGCGGATCGGTTCGACGTCGGTGTGGTGCGCGCCGTAGCTCAGCTCCAGCGCGCCGCCTTCCGGAGCGTCATTGAGGATCACGTTGATCACGCCGGCCACGGCATCGGAACCGTACTGCGCGCCGGCGCCGTCGCGCAGCACCTCGATGCGCTTGATCGCGCTGACCGGGATGGCGTTGAAATCGACTGGCGTATTGCCCTTGCCGATCTTGCTGTCGGTATTGACCAGCGCGCTGGTGTGGCGGCGCTTGCCGTTGATCAGCACCAGCACCTGGTTCGGGCTGAGGCCGCGCAGCTGCGCGGCGCGCACATGGTCGGCGCCGCCTGAGTTGGACTGGCGCGGGAAGTTGAACGACGGCAGCAGTGCCTGCAGGGCGCTGCCGAGCTCGCCATTGAGCACGCCGGCCTTGCGGATGTCCTCGGCGGTCAACACGTCGACCGGCGCGGTGGATTCCAGCACCGTGCGGTCCCGCGCGCGGGTGCCGGTGACGATGACGGTGTCCAGATCGGTGGTGCCGGCGTCACTGGCGGTACCGGCCTCCTGGCCGAAGGCGGGAGTGGAGAGGACGAGGGCGATGGCGACGCCGAGCGGCGCCACGAGGGGGCGGGACATGGAAACTCCTGGAGCGATACGGGAAATCGGGGGGAGGGTGCGGCGGGTCTGGGGCCGGCGACACGGGTCAACGGCGATTGCGGACAGCCATCAACAGGAACAGCGGATCTGGCGGGAATGCATGCGTGGGGCTCTGGGAGGCGGCGGGACAGTCTAGATCTAACTATCCATCCGGATAAAGCGATATATTAACGCCCCGGCCGGGGAACCGGCCGCGTCGCGGTCATGGCCGCTGCCCATCTGCTCATGCCAATGGGTTATTTCGACGCGGAACGCCCCGGGCCGACAGTACCGTTCCCCCACGGAGTCGTTCCATGCGCCTGCGCCACACCCTGTTCCTGTCCCTGATCCTGGCGCTCGGCGCCTGCGCCACCACGCCGCCCGGCCGCACCGCGGGTTCCGCCCCGGACACGGCGATCACCGCCACGATGCAGGGCGATGCGGCCCGGCCGGCACAGGCGCAGCACTGGGTCCGCAGCGAACTGTATTTCGGCGTGGGCACGGAAGGCGACGCGGCCAGCAACATCAGCGAGGCGCAGTGGCGCGCGTTCCTGGACAAGGAAGTGACCCCGCGCTTTCCCGACGGCCTGACCGTGTTCGACGCCTACGGCCAATGGCTGTTCCGCGGCAAGGACGGCCCGGAGCGCCTGAATTCGAAAGTACTGGTGATCCTGCACGAGGACAGCCCGCAGCGGCGCGCCGACATCGAAGCCATCCGCCTGGCCTGGAAGCAGGCGACCCACCACCAGTCGGTGCTGTGGTCGCGCCAGCCGGCGGAAGTTTCGTTCTGAGGGCGTCCTCGCCATTCCTTTCCATGTGGGAGCGACGTAAGTCGCGATTGTGGAATTGGGCCCGTCGCGGAATTCGACGCGGCAGGCTTCCCGCCGCAACGGCGCTTTTCATGCGTGCGTTGTCGCAATCCGTGCCTCCAGCGTCTGCGCATCGGGCTGGCAATCGCGACTTACGTCGCTCCCACAAGTCCGAACCGGCGCCGACACTCCGGCAATCCGTTCTGACACTATGACTTCCTCTCCCGCCCCCGAATCCCCATGACCGCTCAAACCCGCCCCCGCTGGTTCGTTCCCGGCGACCTCAACGGCTTCTTCGGCCTGGTCGTGGACAACCTGTCCATCCTCGGCTTCATCTCGGCCGCGCTGATCGGCATCTTCCAGTTTCCCGCCGAGGTGGTGTTCACCCGGATGTTCCCGGGCACCGCGCTGGGCGTGCTGGTGGGCAACCTCATCTACACCTGGATGGCGCACCGGCTGGCCGCGCGCACCGGCCGCGGCGACGTCACCGCGATGCCGCTGGGCCTGGACGCGCCGACCAGCATCGGCATGGCGCTGCTGGTGCTGGGTCCATCCTTCGTCGCCTTCAAGCAACAGGGCCTGGATCCGCAGGCGGCCGCGATCGCCACCTGGCAGCTGGGCATGGCGTCGCTGGTGGTGATGGGCGTGCTGAAGCTGGTGCTGTCGTTCTGCGGTGACGCGATCACCCGCGCGGTGCCGCGCGCGGCGCTGCTGGGCTCGATTGGCGGCGCGGCGCTGACCCTGCTGGGCTTCCTGCCGCTGATCGAAACCCTGCGCTCGCCGGTGGTGGGATTCGTCACCTTCGGCCTGCTGCTGTACGTGCTGATCGCCAAGGGCAAGCTGCCGGTGAAGATTCCGGGCGTGCTGCTGGCCTTCATCGTCGGCACCATCCTGTACTACGGACTCGGCCTGGCCGGCCTGGGAACGCCCGGCTTCAAGCTGCCGGACGCGGTGCCGTTGACGTTCACTCTGCCGCTGCCGACGCTGGGTTTCCTCGACGGCCTGCCGCACACCGTGCCGTACCTGCCGCTGCTGCTGCCGTTCGGTCTGCTGATGGTGGTGGGCGGCATCAACGTCAGCGAAAGCGCGCGCGCGGCCGGCGACGATTACCGCACCCGCGACGTGCTGCTGGCCGAAGCGATCTCGACGCTTGTGGCCGGTTTCTGTGGTGGCGTGGCGCAGACCACGCCCTACATCGGCCAGCCCGCCTACAAGCACATGGGCGCGCGGCTGGGGTACACGCTGCTGACCGGATTGTTCATCGGCCTGGGCGGCATCCTCGGCTACGTGTCGGGGCTGGTGCAGTGGCTGCCGATCGCGGTGCTGGCGCCGATCATCGTCTACGTCGGCCTGGACATCACCGTGCAGGCCTTCCACGAAAGCCCGCGCCCGCACGCGCCGGCGGTGGCGCTGGCGTTCCTGCCGTCGATCGCCTACCTGCTGGTGATCAAGATCGGCAATCCGGCGTGGATCGCGCCGGACAACTTCGCCGCGCTCTACAACGGAGTGGACGGGCACGGCCTGCCGGACCTGGCCGCGATCGTCACGCTCGGCAACGGCTTCATCATCACCGCGATGATCTGGTCGACCGCGCTGGTGGCGATGATCGACCAGCGCTTCCGCCGCGCGGCGGTGGTGTTGCTGATTGGCGCGGTGCTGACCCTGTTCGGTTTCATCCACTCGGTGGATCCGCGCGGCAGCATCTACCTGCCGTGGGACGTGCAGGGTTTGCCGAAGGCGATCCTGTGGCAGTTCTTCGGCGCATATGTCGCGCTGGCGACGCTGCTGGGGCTGCTGTCGCTGCAGAAACGATAGGGCGGGCCGAGACCCGTCCTACGACCGCAGCCAGGCCAGCTTGCGGGCCTTGGGCAGGCGCTTGATCTCCCACTCCGCGCGCGAGGCGCTGGCGCGGTCGGGGTAGGCACGGCTGGCGAGGATCCGTTCGGGCGGGTGCGCGCGGGTGTAGCGGGCGCCCTTGCCGGCCACGTGGGCCTGGAAACGGGCGTCCAGATCGTTGGTGATGCCGGCGTAGTAGCTGCCGTCCCGGCACAGCAGTAGGTAGAGATGCCAGACAGGGGACGGGGCGGCCATGGACGGGATTATGGCGGCTGAACTTCCGTCTCAACAGACCTTGAAACAGCTCCCGCGAACCGCATCTGGGTACCATTGCCGGCGCTGCCCGGCCTCTTCTTCCCGAGGTATTCCCGATGCGGATGGACAAGCTCACCTCGCGCTTCCAGCAGGCGCTGGCGGACGCGCAGTCGCTGGCCGTGGGCCGCGACAACACCATGATCGAACCGGTCCACGTGCTGACCGCGCTGCTCGACCAGAACGGCGGCAGCACCCGTCCGCTGCTGGCCCAGGCCGGCGCCAACATTCCCCTGCTGCGCGAGCGGTTGGGCGAGGCGCTGGACAAGCTGCCCAAGGTCAGCGGCCAGCCCGGCAACCTGTCGATCGGCAACGATCTGGGGCGCCTGCTCAACGTCACCGACAAGCTGGCGCAGGAAAACGGTGATCAGTACATCGCCAGCGAGTGGTTCCTGCTCGCGGTGATGGACGATACCGGTGCGGCCGGCCAGGAGCTGAAGTCCGCCGGCGCCAACAAGCAGAAGCTGCGCGCGGCCATCGACAAGCTGCGCGGCGGCGAGAAGGTGCAGGCGGAGAACGCCGAGGACCAGCGCCAGGCGCTGGAGAAGTACACCATCGATCTGACCGAGCGCGCCGAGAGCGGCAAGCTGGATCCGGTGATCGGACGCGACGAGGAAATCCGCCGCACCATCCAGGTCCTGCAGCGCCGCACCAAGAACAATCCGGTGCTGATCGGCGAGCCCGGCGTGGGCAAGACCGCGATCGTGGAGGGCCTGGCCCAGCGCATCGTCAACGGCGAAGTCCCCGAGGGCCTGCGCGGCAAGCGCGTGCTGTCGCTGGACATGGGCGCGCTGATCGCCGGCGCCAAGTTTCGCGGCGAGTTCGAGGAGCGCCTGAAGGCCGTGCTCAACGACCTGGCCAAGAACGAAGGCCAGATCATCCTGTTCATCGATGAGCTGCACACCATGGTCGGCGCCGGCAAGGCCGAGGGCGCGATGGATGCCGGCAACATGCTCAAGCCGGCGCTGGCGCGTGGCGAACTGCACTGCATCGGCGCGACCACCCTGGACGAATACCGCAAGTACGTGGAAAAGGACGCCGCGCTGGAGCGCCGCTTCCAGAAGGTGTTCGTCGGCGAGCCCAGCGTCGAGGACACCATCGCCATCCTGCGCGGGCTGAAGGAAAAGTACGCCGTGCACCATGGCGTGGAGATCACCGATCCAGCGATCGTCGCCGCGGCCACGCTGTCGCACCGCTACATCGCCGACCGCCAGTTGCCGGACAAGGCCATCGATCTGATGGACGAGGCGGCCAGCCGCATCCGCATGGAAATCGACTCCAAGCCGGAGGAAATGGACCGGATGGAGCGCCGCCTGATCCAGCTGAAGATCCAGCGCGAGGCGCTGAAGAAGGAGAAGGACGCGCAGTCGAAGCAGCGCCTGGCCGATCTGGAAAGCGAGATCGAAACCCTGCAGAAGCAGTTCAGCGATCTGGAGGAAATCTGGAAGGCCGAGAAGGCCACGCTGACCGGCGCCACCAAGATCAAGGAGCAGATCGAGCGCGCCAAGCTGGACCTGGAAGCCGCGCAGCGCCGGCAGGACTACGCGCGCATGAGCGAAATCCAGTACGGCCAGCTGCCGGCGCTGGAGAAGCAGCTCACCGCCGCGCAGGAAGCCGAGCAGAAGGGTTTCAGGCTGTTGCAGGACAAGGTCACCGACGAGGAGATCGCCGAAGTGGTCTCGCGCTGGACCGGCATTCCGGTCAGCAAGATGCTGGAAGGCGAGCGCGAGAAGCTGCTGAAGATGGAGGACGTCCTGCGCCATCGCGTGATCGGCCAGGAGGAGGCGATCAAGGTGGTGTCCGACGCGGTGCGCCGTTCGCGCGCCGGCCTGTCCGATCCCAACCGGCCTTCGGGTAGCTTCCTGTTCCTTGGCCCGACCGGCGTCGGCAAGACCGAGCTGTGCAAGGCGCTGGCCGAGTTCCTGTTCGATTCGGCCGACGCGATGGTCCGCATCGACATGAGCGAGTTCATGGAGAAGCACGCGGTCAGCCGCCTGATCGGCGCGCCCCCGGGCTACGTGGGCTATGAAGAGGGCGGCTATCTGACCGAGGCCGTACGTCGTCGCCCGTACAGCGTGATCCTGCTGGACGAGGTGGAGAAGGCGCATCCGGACGTGTTCAACATCCTGCTGCAGGTGCTGGACGACGGTCGCCTGACCGACGGCCAGGGCCGCACGGTGGACTTCCGCAACACCGTCATCGTGATGACCTCGAACCTGGGATCGAACCTGATCCAGGACATGTCCGACGGCGGCGACAGCCCGGAGAGCTATACCCAGATGAAGGCGGCGGTGATGGGCGTGGTGCAGGCGCACTTCCGGCCCGAATTCATCAACCGGCTGGACGACATCGTGGTGTTCCATCCGCTGGACAAGGCGCAGATCCGCGAGATCGCCCGCATCCAGACCCGCTACCTGGCCAAGCGCCTGGCCGAGCGCCAGATCGGGCTGGAGATCGACGATTCGGCGCTGATGCTGCTGGGCAACGTCGGTTTCGATCCGGTCTATGGCGCGCGACCGCTCAAGCGGGCCATCCAGACCCAGCTGGAGAATCCGCTGGCGCAGAAGATCCTGTCCGGCGAGTTCGGCGCGGGGGACACGGTGCGGATCGCCGCCGAGGGCGGCCACCTGGTCTTCCACAAGCGCGGCTGAGGCACCGGCCCGGAAAGGACAACGCGCCATGGGCATGCGTCCCATGGCCGCGCGCAGCGGTCGTGGCCGCTTCCCGGGCCCGATTGCGTTCCGGAGGTAGTGGACGTGCCCGATGCGCGTCCCTCGACCAGGGAAGCAAGTGAGCCCACAGCCAACGACAGGATGGTGGCGAAGCCGGACCGGCAAGATCCTCCTGTGGGGCCTGCTGTGCGTGCTCGCTCAGCAGATCGCCATCGGTTACCGGATCGACTTCTTCGGCCAGACCGCCGACGCCTCCCTGATCCACCTGCACTTCGGCCTGCTGCTGGCGCTGGCTCTGCTGGAACCCGACCGTCGGGTGGTGATCGCGTCCCTCGCCATCACCGCCGCGGGCTGGGCGGCCCGGCAATGGTCGATGGAACCGGGGCAGATCGCGCCGCTGGCGTGGGGCGCGTCGATGTGGGTGCTGGTGGGCGTGTGGACCCTGGCCTGCGCGCGCTGGGCGGGCGCACAGGGGCGGCTGGACCGGCATGGCCTGGGCCGGCTGGCCTTGTACGGCCTGCTCGTCTATCCCGCCGGTTGCGCCTTGCTGGGCGGCACCATGGCGGTGATCGCCCCGCCGACCGAAGCGCTCAGCGCGGCATTCCAGATGTTCTTCGCCAAGCAATTCGGGGTGGCCGTGATCACCCTGCCGCTGGTGGTGGCTTGGCGCGAGGGTAGGCAGTCCCCGCGTCGTTCCGGAACCGCCGGGTGGACCTGGCCGCTGCTGCTGATTGCCGGCCTGGGCCTGAGCCTGTGGGCTTCGCGGATGGTCCATGGCGGCCTGGCCGATCGCACCGCGGTGGTGTTGATGGACTATCGCTTCGCCCTGTTCGTGGTGCTGGCCTGGTTCGTGCTGTGGTTGCCGCCGCGTCGTTCCATGCTGGCGCTGTCGGCGGCGCTGTTCTGCCTGGTGGTGGCGATGTCCGCGAGCGCCGAATACGGCAGCACGGTGCTGGGCCTGTTCAATCTGCTGCACCTGGCGGCCGAAGTGAACATCCTGCTGCTGGCCATGCTTTATCTGTGGGTGATCAGCCGGGACCGCCGCGAACTGTCGCGCCGTCTGGCCGAGGAGATCCAGCGCGATACCCTGACCGGGCTGCCCAACCTGCGGGCGCTGCGCCGGCGCATGGCGGTGGCGCCGCCACGGCGGCGCGAGCTGGGTTTCCTGCTGCTGGACAAGACCGACTCGCTGGTGACCGGCTACGGCCTGGACATGCAGGCGGCGGTGGTCAGTGGCATGGCCGCGCGGCTCTCGGACCTGGCCGAGGTGTACGTGCTGGGCACCGGCCAGTTCGCGCTGGTGCCGGTGGCCGACACCGACGACGATATCTGGGAACGGCTGGTCGCGCGGGTCGAACATGCGGAGTTCGTCGCCGATGGCCAGCCGGTGCGGTTGCTGCCGTACCTGGGCGTGGCCTCGCTGCCGGCGGCGGGGACGGATCCGGTGGCCGATGTCGTGGATACCGCGCTGCTCAACGCTTCGCACCTGGCCTTCGACGCGCGCCAGCATGGCGAGCTGCGGCCGCGCTACAGCGATTTCGATGATGGACGCCTGCGCCGCGCCCACCGGCAGCAACTGCAGGATGCCGCGATTGCGCTGGCCTGCCTGCGCAACGAACGGCTGGTGCTGCACTTCCAGCCGATACGCAGGCTCGAACTGGCGGCGGAGCCGGGACCCACCATCTCCGGCGAGGTGCTGTGTCGCCTGCGCGACGATGATGGCAGGCTGATACCGCCATCGCGCTTCATGCGCCCGATCGAGGCGGCGGGACGCGGCGCGGAACTGGATCTGGCGGTCATCAAGTCGCTGTTCCGGCTGCTGCGGAAATACCCGGAATCCCTGCCGTATTGCGAACGCATCGCGATCAACCTGACCGGGCAGAGCCTGGCATCGATGAGTTTCCAAGTGGAACTGCGGACCCTGCTGGCCGACTCGCCGCTGCCGCTGACGGCGCTGTGCTTCGAGGTCACCGAATCCGCCGCCATTTCGAGTACCCCGGTGGCGGCGCGGCTGCTGCGGGATCTGCGCGCGCATGGCTGCCAGATCGCCATCGACGATTTCGGCACCGGCATGCAGAGCTTCGCGCGGTTGAAGGAGCTGCCCGCCGACGTCATCAAGATCGACGGATCCTTCATCCGCAACGTCGCCCAGCGCGGCAGCGATCACGCGATGGTCAAGGCCACCGTTGCGGTGGCGGGCGTGTTCGGCGCGGAAACCGTGGCCGAGTTCGTCGAGGACCTCGACACCGCCGACTGCCTGCGGGAGCTGCGCGTGGACTGGGTGCAGGGCGATCTGTACGCGCCCCCGCGGCCGCTGTCGGAAATCCTCTCCGAGGCGCTGCCGCGCGAGTTTCAGTACGCGCCCTGAGCCGGCTCAGCCGCCCGTGCGCAGTGCGCGGTAGGGCGGCGTCGCCATCACCATTTCCGCCAGCGAGAACGCCAGTTCGCGTTCGGCCAGCACGGCGCCGTCGGCGCCGTGCTCCAGCAGGTGGCGCACCTCGGCGTCGCTGTGCGCGCGCGCCAGCAGGGTCAGGCCCGGATTGATCGCGCGCAGCTTGGCGATGGCCTCGCCGGCCTCCAGCGGCTGCGGGATCGCGAGCACCGCGATCTTGGCCTTTTCCGGATGGGCTTCGGCCAGCACCTTGTCGGCCGCCGCGCTGCCGCGGATGGCGGGAATGCCCGCGGCGTGTGCACGCTCGACGTGCTCGCCGTTGTCGTCGATGACGATCAACGGCACGCCACGTTCGTGCAGCACATGCGCCAGCGAACTGCCCACCCGCCCATAGCCGATGATGATGGCGTGATCCTGCACGTCCAGCGAGGGGCCGGGCGGCGGTTCGGGTTCGACTTCTTTCGGTGCCGCCGCCTCCTGGCGCGCCTGCCAGCGATCCAGCAGACCGAAGATCAGCGGATTGAGCATGATCGAGATCAGCGCGCCGGCCAGCACCAGGTCATGGCCTTCCTTGGGCAGGATTTTCAGGTCCATGCCCAGGCCGGCGATGATGAAGGCGAATTCGCCGATCTGCGCCAGGCTGGCGGAAATGGTCAGCGCGGTCGAATTGGGGTGACCGAAGGCGCGCACGATCAGGTAGGCGGCGGCCGACTTGCCGAACAGGATGATGAAGGCCGTACCCAGCACTTCGAACGGATGCTCGACCAGGATGTTCGGATCGAACAGCATGCCGACCGAGACGAAGAACAGCACCGCGAAGGCATCGCGCAGCGGCAGCGAGTCGTTGGCGGCCTTGTGGCTGAGTTCGGACTCGTTGAGCAGCATGCCGGCGAAGAACGCGCCCAGCGCGTAGGACACGCCGAACAGGGTCGCCGAGCCGAACGCCACGCCCAGCGCGATGGCCAGCACCGACAGGGTGAACAGTTCGCGCGAGCCGGTGCTGGCGGTGCGTTCGAGGATCCAGGGAATCACCCGCCGTCCAACCACCAGCATCACGGTGACGAACAGCGCGAGCTTGAGCAGGGTCCAGCCCAGGCTGGCGATGATGGCGCCGGCGCTGAGTCCGCCGGTCTCGCCCTGCTGGCCGGCCAGTCCGCCAATCACCGGCATCATCACCAGCGCCAGCACGCAGGCCAGGTCCTCCACGATCAGCCAGCCCACCGCGATGCGTCCGCGCGAGGTGTCCAGCAGGCGGCGTTCCTCCATCGCCCGCAGCAGCACCACGGTACTGGCGGTGGACAGCGAGAAGCCGAAGATGATCCCGTACAGCGTGGGCCAGCCCATCAGCGCCGCCAGGCCCCAGCCGAGCAGCGTGGCCGCGCTGATCTGCACCAGCGCGCCGGGGATGGCGATCCACTTGACCTCCATGAGGTCCTTGAGCGAGAAGTGCAGGCCGACGCCGAACATCAGCAGCATCACGCCGATCTCGGCGAGCTGCTTGGCCAGCTCCTGATCGCCAACGAAGCCGGGGCTGAAGGGCCCCACGCAGATGCCCGCCACCAGATACCCGACCAACGGAGACAGCCGCAAGCGATTGGCCACCGCGCCCAGGACGAAGGCGAGGGCAAGGCCAATGGCGACGATGTTGATCAGGTCGGTGTCATGGTGCATCGAGGCTCGCGTTTTCCAGGGGAAAGGAGGTCGAGTTTCGCCGATGCGGCGCCGCTGCGGCAAACGGAAAACTGAGCGGCGTGTTCATCCTACACCGTGCGTGGACCGGGCGAGCCGGCGCCGACGGACGGCGGCGGAAGGCAAATCCCCCGTCGCCTCCGGCGCCCACCCCCTTTTTCCAAAGGGGCTATCGAGATACTCCGACGCTCGGAAACCCGCTTCGCCTCCCCCTTTTTTAAAAGGGGGACCGAGGGGGATTTGCTTCTTCGCGCCAAGAGCAAATCCCCCGTCGCCTCCGGCGCCTGCCCCCTTTTCCAAAGGGGGCTATCGAGGTACTCCGATGCTCGCAAACCCGCTTTGCCTCCCCCTTTTTTTAAAAGGGGGACTGAGGGGGATTTGCTTTTCAGCAGCAAGAGCAAATCCCCCGTCGCCTCCGGCGCCCGCCCCCTTTTTCGCTTTCAACAGCCGCATGGCTGGTCAAGGGGGCTAGGAGAGAGTCCGCTGCCGCGCACTCACCACTTGTAGCCGATGCGTCCATACACGTAGGCGCCGTTGAAGCCGGCCGGCGACTGGCTGCTGTAGGGGAACTGGCCGCTGTTGGAGTTCGGGAAGATGGTGCGATCCGGGTACTCGTCCAGCAGGTTGTCCGCGCCCAGGGTGANTCGAGGTACTCCGACGCTCGCAAACCCGCTTTGCCTCCCCCTTTAAAAAGGGGGACCGAGGGGGATTTGCTTTTCAGCAGCAAGAGCAAATCCCCCGTCGCCTCCGGTGCCCGCCCCCTTTTTCGCTTTCAACAGCCGCATGGCTGGTCAAGGGGGCTAGGAGAGAGTCCGCTGCCGCGCACTCACCACTTGTAGCCGATGCGTCCATACACGTAGGCGCCGTTGAAGCCGGCCGGCGACTGGCTGCTGTAGGGGAACTGGCCGCTGTTGGAGTTCGGGAAGATGGTGCGATCCGGGTACTCGTCCAGCAGGTTGTCCGCGCCCAGGGTGAAGGTCCAGCCGTCGAGCCGGTAGCTGGCCGAGGCGTCGACGGTCCAGATGGCGCCGTATTTCTGATCGTTGGCCGGATTGCCGGTTTCGCTGACCCGGGTGGTGAACTCGCCGTAGCGGGTGGTGCCCAGGGCGAAGTCCCATGCCGCCAGGTTCCAGACCGCGTTGAGGCTGAACTTGTCGCGTGGATAGCCTTCCTCGATGCGACCCTGTTCGTCGCGGCCCACGCGCCAGAGATTGGCACCCAGCGCGGTCAGTTCCGGCGGGTTCGGCGCGATGCGGGTGATCTCGGTCTTGTTGCGGTTGTAGCCGGCGGTGAGGTTCAGCGTGCTGGCGGCCAGCGGGATCGAATAGGTGCCGACCACGTCGACACCGCGGGTGCGGGTGTCGATGGCGTTGTTGAAGTAGCGCGCGCTGGTCACTCCGTTGATGCCCAGGCTCGCCAGCAGCGCCTGCGCGGCGGCGTTGTTGGCCAGCAGCAGGTTGGACGAGAGCACGATGCGATCGTCGATGTCGATCTGGTAGGCGTCGATGGTGATGTACAGGCGATCCACCGGCTGCAGCACCAGGCCGAGGCTGTAGGACAGCGAGGTTTCCGCCTTCAACGCCTCCGCGCCCAGTGCCTGCGCGACTGCGCTGGTGGCCGGGAACGTGCCGGATTCGAAGAAGCGATCCACGCTCGCGTTGTACTGCGAGGTCACCACCTGGTAATACTGCTGGGCCAGCGCCGGCGCGCGGAAGCCGCTGGCGACGGTGGCGCGCAACGCGACCTTGTCGGTGAACGCGTAGCGGGCCGACAGCTTGCCGGACGTCTCGCTGCCGAAGTCCGAATAGTCCTCGTAGCGCGCGGCGATACCGGCGGAGAACTTGTCGGTGAAATCCGCTTCCAGGCCGACGTAGGCGGCGTAGCTGTGGCGGTCCTCCTGCACCGCGTTGGCGGGCGTGAAGCCGCCGAAGCCCTGCGCGCCGCCGCCGGTGTAGGAATTCGGGTTGCCGGGCGACTGGTTCCACTTCTCGCGGCGATACTCGGCGCCGAAGGACAACGTGGCCGGATAGGCCAGGCCCCAGTCCAGGGTCTTGGTGAAGTCGGCGTTGAACAGGTTCTGGGTGTACTCCAGCGCGCCGTCGTAGAAACGGCGCGGGCTGTTCGCGCCCAGGCTGTAGTTGATGCTGTTCCGGGTGTAGAAGAACAGCTTGTTGTAGCCGTAGTTGTAGCTGACGTCCCAGGTCCAGCCGCTGTCGGTGCCGCCCTTGAGGCCGGCGACCAGCGAGCGATCCTTGGACACCTGGTTGATCTCGGGCACGTAGCCGTTCGGATAGACCTGTGGCACCAGCGGGTTGTGGCCGGGTGAGCGGTAGAACGCGAACGAGGTGATGTCGCGGTTGCTCAGGATGGTCGTCGCGTAGGCGCTGAGGTTGTCGCTGAACTCGAAGCCGGCATTGGCCGATACCGCTTCGGCTTCGACTTCCGGATCACCGTAGACGTAGGCGACCTCGCCGATGTCGGGATTGTTGCCGGTGTTGGGCGAGGTGCCACCGTAGGGGCCCGCGCGATCGGTTTCGTCCTGGCGGGTCACCTGGCCGGCCACGTGCACGAAGCCGCGTCCGTCGCCGAAACCGGCGCCGGCATCGCCGGCCAACTGGTACTGGCGGCCGTCGCCGGCCGAGTACTGGCCGGCGTCAAGCACCAGGCTGCCGCCTTTCTCCGCGCCCTTGAGCACGATGTTGACCACGCCGGCGATGGCGTCGGAGCCGTACTGCGCCGAGGCGCCGTCGCGCAGCACTTCGACGCGGGCGATCGAGGACACCGGGATGGCGTTGAGATCCACCGCCGAGGAACCGCGGCCGATGGTGCCGTTGACGTTGACCAGCGCGGACAGGTGGCGGCGCTTGCCGTTGACCAGGATCAGCACCTGGTCCGGCGACAGGCCGCGCAGCTGCGCCGGGCGCACGCCGCTGGTGCCGTCGGTGATGGCCGGGCGCGGGAAGTTCAGCGAGGGCAGGGCGCGTGCCAGCGCGGTCGCCAGTTCGGTGGTGCCGGTGGCCTGCAGCGCTTCCGGGGTGAGGATGTCGATCGGCGACTGCGATTCGGCCGCGGTGCGGTCGGCGACCCGGGTACCGGTGACAATGAGGGTGTCCAGGGTCTGCGGTTTCTGTTCGTCCTGGGCGAAGACGGGGGTGGAGGCGAGGGCCAGGACGATGGCGGCGGACAGCGGAGAAAGCGTGCGGATCATGGGTACTCCAATGCTCGGAACGGGATGCGACGGCCGCGATGCGGCGGTCGTTGGCGTGGCAGAGGCGGCATTCCCGGAGGTATGCTGCACCACAACATAACGTCAATTATTCGTTAACGAGTAGAATCGCGTCGCAGAACTTCTGCTTATGTGCTTATGCCGGTTGGTGCGATTCGTAGGTCGTGATAGCCGCCGGCGCACGTGCATGTCAACGATTTATTAACAAATGTGAGACCGGCGTGGCGTCGTGCGGATGCCGGAGCCGGTTTCCAGGAATGGACTTTTCATCGTGATTTCCCTGCGTAATTTCGCTCTCCGGCGCGGCGAGCGCCTGCTCCTGTCCAATGTCGATCTGGCCCTGCACGCGGGTTACCGGGTGGGCGTGGTCGGCCGCAACGGCACCGGCAAATCCAGCCTGTTCGCCGCCATCCGCGGCGAACTGGAAGCGGACAAGGGCGATGTCGACCTGCCGGGCAAGGTGCGCATCGCCAGCGTCGCCCAGGAAACCCCGTCGCTGCCGGATCCGGCCATCGACTTCGTGCTGGGCGGCGACACCGAGGTGGCGGCCGCGCTGAAGGCCGAGGCCGACGCGCTGACCGCCGAAGACTGGGAAGCGGTCGCCGCCGCGCACATCCGGCTGGAGGAAGTCGGCGGCTACGACGCCACCGCCCGCGCCGGCAAGCTGCTGCACGGCCTCGGCTTCCCGGCCGAGACCCACCAGCGCGCGGTGTCCGCGTTTTCCGGCGGCTGGCGGGTGCGACTGAACCTGGCGCGCGCGCTGATGATGCCCAGCGACCTGCTGTTGCTCGACGAACCGACCAACCACCTGGATCTGGACGCGGTGCTGTGGCTGGAGCAGTGGCTGCTGAAATATCCCGGCACGCTGCTGCTGATCTCGCACGATCGCGAATTCCTCGACAACGTCGCCACCCACACCCTGCATCTGCACGGCGGCGGGGCGAAGCTGTACACCGGCGGCTACACCGACTTCGAGCGCCAGCGCGCCGAGCAATTGCGCCAGCAGCAGATCGCGTTCGAGAAGGAACAGGCCGAACGCGCGCATCTGCAATCCTTCATTGATCGCTTCAAGGCCAAGGCGAGCAAGGCGCGCCAGGCGCAGAGCCGGATGAAGCGGCTGGCCAAGCTGGCCGGCACCGAGGCGGTGCGGATGGAGCGCGAGTTCCGCATCGAGTTCGCCCAGCCCAACCGCCTGCCGCACTCGCTGATCCGCATCAACCACGGCGAAGCCGGCTATGCCCTTCCCCCGCAAGCGGGGGAAGGTGCCCGAAGGGCGGATGGGGGCAAGGCTCCGGAGAGCGACCCCAACCCTCCCCCGCGGGCGGGGGAGGGAGCGACGATCATCCTGCACGAGGTCGGCTTCGGCCTGGAGGCCGGCGATCGCATCGGCCTGCTGGGTCCCAACGGCGCCGGCAAATCGACCCTGGTCAAGACGCTGGTCGGCGAACTGCCGCTGGTCAACGGCGAGCGCAGCGCGCATCCGGATCTGCGCATCGGCTACTTCGCCCAGCACACGGTGGAATCGCTGCATGAGGGCCAGTCGCCGATCGATCATTTCCGCGAACTTTCGCCGGATGCCTCGACCCAGTCGTTCCGCGACTTCCTCGGCAAGTGGAATTTTCCCGGTGATCGCGCGTTCGAATCGGTGGACGGTTTCTCCGGCGGCGAGCGCGCGCGCCTGGCGCTGGCGCTGATCGCGTGGCAGCAGCCGAACGTGCTGCTGCTCGACGAACCGACCAACCACCTGGACCTGGAAATGCGCGAGGCGCTGGCCGAGGCGCTCAGCGACTTCGACGGCGCCATCGTCATGGTCTCGCACGATCGCCATCTGATTGGCCTGGTCTGCGACACCTTCTGGCGGGTGGCCGACGGCAAGGTGGAACCGTTCGCCGGCGACCTGGACGAATACGCCGCCTGGCTGCGCACGCGTCCGGCCGCGCAGGGCACCAAGATCCGCATGGCGGAAGCCGCGCCCACGCCGCCACCCAAGCCGGCGCCGGCGCGCAAGCCGCCCAATCCGCACAAGCTGGCGCAGGCCGAGGCGCGGATGACCGAGCTCGAGGAACAACTCGCGGCGGTCGACGCGGAACTGGCCGACCCTCGCAGTTATGCTGACGCCGCGCGCGCGGCGGATCTGGGGCAGCAGCGAACCCGCCTGCAGCAGGAACTGGAACAGGCCGAGCAGGCCTGGTCCGCACTGTACGAGGCAGGTTGACCGCGACGGGCGGGATCCCGGAGGGCGAATGAACCAGGAACTGATCTATCTGGCCTTGATCTTCGGCCTGCTGGTGGTGCCGCGCGCATTGCAGCGCTTCAAGCTGCCGGCGCCGCTGACCTGCCTGGTGCTGGGCATCGCGGCGATGCTGTGGCTGGGCGAGCGCTCGCATGACGGGGTGATCGCGCTGCTGGCGACGCTGGGCATTTCCTCGCTGTTCCTGTTCGCCGGCCTGGAAGTCGAACTGCAGGCGCTGCGCCGCGGTTTCTGGCCGTTGCTCACGCACCTGCTGATCCGCAGCGCGACCCTGTGCGGCGTCGGTTGGCTGGCCTGGCGTTATGCCGGCCTGTCTTGGCAGGCGGCCGGCCTGCTGGCGCTGGCGCTGCTGACGCCGTCAACCGGTTTCATCATCGACACCCTGGGGCGGCTGGGGCTGGACGAGCAGGAGCGCTTCTGGGTCACCAACAAGGCCATCGCCGGCGAACTGCTGGCGCTGGCGGCGCTGTTCCTGGTGCTGCAGGCGGATCAGCCGATGAAGATGGCGATCTCCTCCGGCATCCTGATCGCGCTGCTGGTCGGACTGCCGCTGCTGTTCATCGCGCTGGGGCGCTGGGTGGCGCCGCATGCGCCGGGCTCGGAATTCTCGTTGCTGGTGATGGTGGGACTGATCGCCGCCTTCACCACCTACAAGCTGGGCGTGTACTACCTGGTCGGGGCGTTCGTCGCCGGCCTGATCGCGCGCCTGCTGCGGCAGAAGATGCCGCGCCTGGCTTCCGACGAGAACCTGCACGCGGTGCGCCTGTTCGCGACGTTCTTCGTGCCGTTCTACTTTTTCAATGCCGGCACCAAGGTGCCGGCGGGCGCGCTCAGCTGGGAAGCGCTGGGCCTGGGCCTGCTGCTCACGCTGGCGGTGCTGCCGCTGCGCATCGGCGTGATCTGGGTGCAGCGCCGGCTGATGTTCGGCGAGGACATGCGCAGCAGCCTGCGGGTGTCGCTGGCGCTGGCGCCGACGCTGATCTTCACCCTGGTGCTGGCGGGCATCCTGCGCGAGCGTTTCCACATTCCCGATGCGTTGTTCGGCGCACTGCTGCTGTACGCGGCGCTGACCACGCTGCTGCCGTCGCTGGTGTTCCGCACGCCGTTCGACGTGGATCCGATGGCCGCGCCCGAAGCGGACGCGGCAAGCATGGCGGGCGACGCCCCCGCATCGTCGCCGGAGCAGCCGGCGGGTGCCGTGGCCGCCGCGGCGGACACCGTGCCGGCGCCGGATTCCGGAACGCGCCCGGCCTAGCGTTCGCCGCCCTCGTCTTCCAGCCATTGGCGCAACCGCGCGGCGGCGACGGATTCCGGGCGCGAGCGCAGGCGGGTGAGCCAGTAGCGCCCGAGTTCCAGCGTCTGCGCGAACGGTTGCAGCAGACGCCCGGAGGCGAGCTCCTGTTCGAACATCGCCAGCGGCAGCAGCGCCACCCCGGCGCCGCGCGTCGCCGCGCTGGCCAGGGTCAGCGAGGAATCGAACTGCGGTCCGCGCGCCTGCAGGCCGGAGAGGCCGGCGGCGGCGAGCCAGCGCGGCCATTCGTCGGCGCGGAACGAGCGTAGCAGCGTCACATGGGCGAGATCGCGCGGCTGCCGCAGCGCCTGCGCCAGCACGGGCGCGCAGACCGGTGCGAACGGCGTGGACCACAGCGGCGTGCAGACCTCGCCCGGCCAGTCGCCGTCGCCGAAACGGATCGCCGCGTCCAGGCCCTCGCCGGGCAGATCGACGCGGTTGTTGTGGGTGGAGATGCGCAGCTCGATGTCCGGATGCGCGGCGGCGAACGCGGGCAGGCGCGGCAGCAGCCAGCCGGTGGCGAAGGTGCCGACCACGCCCAGGTTCAGCACTTCGCGCGCTTCGCCGCCGGCCAGCCGATCCAGGCTCAGGCCGATGCGATCGAAGGCCTCGCTGAGCACCGGCAGCAAGGCCGCGCCTTCGTCGGTGAGCGCCACGCCACGCGGCAGGCGCTGGAAGAGCACTGTCCCCAGACGTTCCTCCAGCGCCTTGATCTGGTGGCTCAGCGCGGCCTGGCTGACGCACAGTTCGTCGGCGGCGCGGGTCAGGTTCTGGTGGCGCGCGGCGGCCTCGAAGGCGCGCAGGGCGTTGAGCGGCAGTTGGGGCCTGAGCATGACCTGTCATGAGCCTGGCTAATGGATGGCATTGAATAACCTCGCTGGTGGCGTCCGGTCAACGCGGGAACAATCAGCTTTCCTCACATGGAGCCCCCCGCATGCTCGCCCGTCGCCAGTTTTTGCAGATGTCCGCCGCCGCGCTGGTTTCGCTGCCCGTCGTTCGCGTGCTGGCCGGGGAGGACACCACCGGTTCACCGGAGGCAGGCTTTGAGGATGCGCTGGACGGACTGGAGCGCGGCAGTGGCGGACGGCTCGGGGTCTGCCTGTTCGATACCGCCAGCGGGCGGCAGTGGGGACGGCGCGTGGATGAGCGCTTCCCGATGTGCAGCACCTTCAAGTTCCCGTTGGTCGCGGCGGTGCTGCGGCGGGTCGAGCGCGGCGAACTGGCGCTCGACCGGCGCGTGTCGATCCGACGCGAGGACATGATCCCGCATGCGCCGGTGACGGAAAAACACGTGGGCGGCCAGCTCAGCGTGGGCGAACTCTGCCAGGCGACGATGATCTGGAGCGACAACCCGGCGGCCAACCTGCTGTTGCCGTTGGTGGGCGGTCCCGCCGGGGTGACCGCGTTCCTGCGCGCCAGCGGCGATGCCGTCACCCGCAACGACCGCGACGAGCCGGAGGTCAACCGGTTCAGCCCGGACGACCCGCGCGACACGACCTCGCCGGCGGCGATGGCCGGCAGCCTGCGCCGGCTGGTGCTGGGCGAGGGGCTTGGGGCGGAATCCCGCCGCCGGCTGGCGGACTGGCTGATCGACAACCGCACCGGCGACCGCCGCCTGCGCGCCGGCCTGCCGGCCGGCTGGAAGGTCGGCGACAAGACCGGCAGCAACGGCGAGGACACCACCAACGACATCGCCATCGTGTGGCCGGACCGGGGCCGCGCGCCGTGGCTGCTGACCGCCTATCTGCAGGGGGCGAAGGTCGATGCGGACGCGCGTGATGGCGTGCTGCGGCAGGTCGGGGTGGCCGCGGCGCGGTTCATCGGATGAGGCCGCGGCGGGCAGGCCACCGTTGAATCCGGGCCGCCAGGCCCCAGAATAGGGGCCTGCGTTTCCTCATCATTGCGTTTCCGCCATGCCGATTTATGCCTTCGAGTGCGCCGAATGCGGCCACGCCTTCGACCGACTGCAGAAACTGTCCGACCCGGATCCCGATGCCTGCCCGTCCTGTGGCCGGCCGGCGGTCAAGCGCCAGCTGACCGCGCCCGCCTTCCGCCTGGCCGGCGGCGGCTGGTACGAGACCGATTTCAAGAAGGATGGCGACAAGAAGCGCAATCTGGCCGAAGGCGGCAGCACCTCCGCCGCTTCGTCTTCCGCCGCTTCGTCCTCCGGCGACACGGCGGCCCCGGCCAAGACCGAATCCAAGCCGGCGTCGACGCCGTCCGCGGGTTGAGCCTGCGCGGGGACGGCCCGTGCGGCCCGTGCGGCCCGTCCCCGGATCGGACCCGCGGGGCTAGCGCGCGCTGAAGCGCGCGTTGCAGCCGCCGCGGACCCAGATTTCCTGGCGGTTGGCGTCATACCCCCAGCCGCGGGTCTCCACGCAGATGCCCTGCGAGAATTCCTGCTGCACGCGCGGCCGGCCCTGGCGGGCGTCCCAACGGCAGCGGTTGAGCCGCGGATCGCCCGGACGGCTGGCGCACTGGACGCTGTAGCCCGGATTGCCGCCACCCCAGCCGCCACCGGCCACGCCGAAACGGGCGCGGCAGCCGTGGTTGACCCAGATGAGATTGCGCTGGTGGCCCCAGTTGTTCCCTTCCCGGCATTGGGCCTTGGACAGGTTCTGCACCACCACCGGGCGGCCGCGGCGGTCGTTCCAGGCGCAGGTGCGGTAGCGCGCGTCCTCGCTGGCGCAGGTCACGGTGTAGCCGCTGTTGCCGCCGCCGTTGCCCCACCCCTGCGAGGTTTCCACGAACTCCCCCCGGCAGCCGTTGCGGACCCGGATCACCCCGGGCTGCTGCTGCCAGGACCGGCCCTCGACGCAGGCCCCGCTGGACAGCTGGCGGGACAGCCGGACGCGATTGGCGAAGCCGGTCTGGCAACTGCGTTCACGCTGGTCGACGCTTTCGCAGCGGACGGTGCGGCCGGGCGCCGGACCGGGATTCCAGCCGTCGTTTCCGCCCCCCAGCGAGGTGGCGATGTCCTGCTTGATCCGGCTGAAAGGCCAACCGGACAGGCGCACCTGGTCGAGGTAGAAGCGCAACTGGTCGTCGGGAATGCGGCGCCCGCGCGACTGTTCGCTGTACTCCAGGCTGATCACCCGGGTCTGCTCCGCCACGGTCAGGGTCCGCAGGTTTTCCGGCGCGTAGGCCCGGGTCTGGACCTGGGCCGGGGCATGGCTGGCCAGCAAGGCCAGGAAGAGTGCGCACAGCGACTTCATCACAGCCTTGTTCATGGTGGTCTCCCGTCGGGAGCGGCAAGCTTAATCCCGTTGCGGGCCGGGTAGGCTAGGCCCGCGCGGCGGGGGGCGGGCGACCCGGGCCGGGTTAGACTATGCGGCTTTCCGGCCCTCGCCGGATGCAACTCGCGGAGCCCCCATGCGTACCCATTACTGCGGCCTCATCAACGAGGCCATGATCGGCCAGACCGTCACCCTGTGCGGCTGGACCGACGTTGCCCGCAACCTCGGCGGCGTGTGCTTCATCGACCTGCGCGACCACGAAGGCATCGTGCAGGTGACGGTGGAGCCGGCGGCTGGCGATCGGAATGCCGCGGACGTGTTCGCGGTGGCCGCGGACCTGGGCTATGAGGACGTGTTGCAGGTCGAAGGCGTGGTGCGCGCGCGCCACAGCGTCAACGAGAAGATTCCCACCGGCAAGGTGGAAATCGTCGCCACCCGCATCAGCGTGCTCAACAAGGCGCAGCCGCTGCCGTTCCACGCGCACGAGAACGCCGGCGAGGACATCCGCCTGAAGTATCGCTACCTGGACCTGCGCCGTCCGGAGATGCAGCGCATGCAGCGCACCCGCATCCGCCTGGTGCAGGCGCTGCGCCGCTGGCTGGACGCCCGTGGCTTCCAGGACATCGAGACGCCGATCCTGACCAAGGCCACGCCGGAAGGCGCGCGCGACTTCCTGGTGCCGGCGCGCCTGCATCCGGGCGAGTTCTACGCGCTGCCGCAGTCGCCGCAGCTGTTCAAGCAGATCCTGATGGTCGCCGGCTTCGATCGCTATTACCAGATCGCGCGCTGTTTCCGCGACGAGGCGCTGCGCGCCGATCGCCAGCTGGAATTCACCCAGCTGGACATGGAGTTCGCCTTCGTGCGCGAGCGCGACGTGCAGGACACCGTGGAAGGCATGATCCGCGACATCTTCAAGGAAGTGATGTCCGTCGATCTGGCCGAGCCCTTCCCGCGCATGACCTGGGCCGAGGCGATGCGCCGCTACGGTTCGGACAAGCCCGACCTGCGCATCGACCTGGAACTGGTCGATGTCGCCGAACTGGTCAAGGACAGCGAATTCGCCGTGTTCTCGGCCGCCGCCGCGGATCCGGACGGCCGCGTCGCCGCGCTGCGCGTCCCGGGCGGCGCCAGCCTGTCGCGCAAGCAGATCGACGAGTATGCCGCGCATGCCGCCAAATACGGCGCCAAGGGCCTGGCCTACATCAAGATCGCCGACAACGGCGAAGTCAGCTCGCCGATCCAGAAATTCTTCGGCGAGGAAGCGTTCTCGGCGTTGGTCGCGCACGTTGGCGCCGGCAACGGCGACATCGTGTTCTTCGGCGCGGGCGGCTACAACAAGGTTTCCGACTTCATGGGTGCGCTGCGCCTGAAGGCCGGCAAGGAATTCGGTCGCGTCGCCGAAGGCTGGCGTCCGCTGTGGGTCACCGATTTCCCGATGTTCGAGTGGGACGAGGAAGCGCAACGCTACGTGGCCCTGCATCATCCCTTCACCGCGCCGGCGGTGGACGACATCGCCGACCTGCGCGCCAACGCGAAGACCGCGGTGTCGCGTGGCTACGACATGGTGCTCAACGGCAACGAGATCGGCGGCGGTTCGATCCGCATCCATCGCCCCGACATGCAAAGCGCGGTGTTCGAGCTGCTGGGCATCGGCGCGGAAGAGGCGGAGGCCAAGTTCGGCTTCCTGCTGGACGCGCTGAAATTCGGTGCGCCGCCGCACGGCGGCATCGCCTTCGGCATCGACCGCATCGCCGCGCTGATGGCGGGCACCGAATCGATCCGCGACGTGATCCCGTTCCCCAAGACCACCACCGCGCAGTGCCTGATGACCGGCGCACCCTCGCCGATTCCCGACGAGCAATTGGCGGAACTGCACATCCAGGTGCGGCCGGTCGCGCCGAAGGCACAGTAATCCGTCGCCTGGCCCCGCATCCGCGGGGCCGGGTTCCGCGAATCGTTCTTCCATTCGTCTGGCGGCAATCGCCGCCTGATTCCCCGCCAGGGGATTTTCTTTCTTCCGGAGTATTGGCATGACCGAGTTTGCATTCGCATTGCAGTGGGAAAAGCTGGGCAACGAGGGCACGGAGCCGGGGCTGGTGACCGAACGCGCCCGCGTGTTCGGCGGCTGGGTGGTGCGCATCGGTACCTCGCCGGCGGCGATGGCGCTGACCTTCGTGCCGGACGGCGAGGGCCGTTGGGATGGCGAGGACTTCGGCGAGGACGACTACGAGTACGAGGACGAGGAAGAAGGCGAGGACGACGAGGACGCCGAAGAGGAAGACGAGTCGGACGAGGACGACGAGGAAGAGTGAGCGTGGAGATCCGCCGCGCCACCCCGGATGACGCCGGAACCCTGTCGGCGCTGGCGGCGCGCACCTTCGTCGAGACCTTCGGCCACCTGTATCCGCCGGAGGACCTGCAGGCGTTCCTCGCGGACGCCTACGCGGTGGACAAGCAGCGGATCATCCTGAGCCACCCCGACTACGCGGTGTGGCTGCTGGAAGCCGACGGCGTGGCGGTCGGCCACGCCGCGGCCGGCCCGTGTGGCCTGCCGCATCCGGACGTCGCCGCCGGTGACGGCGAACTCAAGCGCCTGTACGTGCTGAAGACGCACCAGAACGGCGGCTGGGGCGCGCGCCTGTGCGACACCGCGCTGGCGTGGCTGGAACGTGACGGCCCGCGCACGCTGTGGATCGGCGTGTGGTCGCAGAACTTCGGCGCCCAGCGCTTCTATGCCCGCTATGGTTTCGAAAGGGTGGGCGACTACGAGTTTCCGGTCGGCCGCGTGCGCGACCACGAGTTCATCCTGCGACGGACCGCGCACACGCGGCCCTGATCCGCGCGGCCAGCCTTCCCCCGCGAGATCGGGTTGGGGGCTGCGCCTGCGGAGCATCCCTCCACGCGCCCGGTTGGCGGGCGGAGCGGGAATCGTAGAGACTGCGGGCATGGTCAAATCCGCGTCCGCTCTCCCCCGCGTCCTCATTCTTCATGGCATCTGGAATGCGCGCTCGTGGGTGGCGCCGCTGGCGTGGCGGCTGCGCGCGGAAGGATTCGATGCCGAGGTGTTCGGCTATGACAGCGTGTTCGGCGGTCCCGAAGCCGCGATTCCGCGCCTGATCGACCATTTGCGGTCCACTGGCGGCCCCATTGGCCTGGTTGGCCACAGCCTGGGCGGCGTGATCGCCCTGGAAACCCTGCGCCAGGCGCTGGATCTGCCGGTGCCGCGGGTGGTCTGCCTGGGCTCGCCGCTGCGCGGCAGCCTGACCGCGCGGAATCTCGCCAGCCATCCCTGGAGCGTGCATGCGCTCGGCCGCAGTGGACCGTTGCTGCTGTCCGGCTGCGCGGCCTGGCAGGGCCCGGCGCAGGTGGGCGTGGTGGCCGGCAACGTCGCGCGTGGTTTCGGCCGCCTGCTGGCCCGGTTCGAAGGGGAATCCGACGGCACCGTGTCGGTGGAGGAAACCCGCCTGGCGGGCCTGGCCGACCACTGCATCGTCGCCGCCAGCCACACCGGCCTGGTGTTCTCCGCCGATGCCGCGCGCCAGGCCGCGAATTTCCTGCGCCACGGACGTTTCGCCCATCCGGAAACGCGTGGAACCGGAGCCGGAACACTGCCCGGAGCGGCGGCCGGAACACGAGCCGATAACGGCCGCGCCGGCGCGATGGAGTAGAATCGCCGCCCCGTCAGCAGCCTTGTTCCGGAAGACCCATGGGTAGAGGACCCTCGATCGAAGCCCGCAAGAATGCCAGCGACGCCAAGCGCGGCAAGATCTTCACCAAGATCATCCGCGAGATCGGCGTGGCCGCGAGGGCGGGCGGGGGCGATCCCAACAACAATCCGCGCCTGCGGGTGGCGGTGGACAAGGGCCTGGTGGCCAACATGTCCAAGGACGTGATCGAGCGCGCCATCAAGAAAGCCACCGGCGAGCTGGAAGGCGTGGTCTACGAGGAAGTGCGCTACGAAGGCTACGCGCCGGGCGGGGTGGCGGTGATCGTCGACTGCCTGACCGACAACCGCGTGCGCACCGTGGCCGACGTCCGCCACGCCTTCAGCAAGTGCGGCGGCAACATGGGCACCGAAGGCTCGGTCGCGTTCATGTTCAAGCGACTGGGTGTTCTGAGTTATGCGCCGGGCGCCGACGAGGAAAAAATCACCGAGGCCGCCATCGAGGCCGGCGCGGACGACGTGGTGGTGTATCCCGACGACGGCTCCATCGACGTCATCACCGCGCCCGACGCCTTCCAGGCCGTGAAGGGCGCCATGGACGCCACGGGCCTGTCGGCCGACCAGGCCGAAGTCACCTTCCGCGCCGACAACGACATCGCCGTGCAGGGCGACACCGCCAAGCAGGTGGTGAAGCTGCTGGACATGCTCGAAGACCTGGATGACGTGCAGAACGTCTATTCCAACGCCGAACTCGGCGCGGATGCGTATGCGTAAGGACGGGATTGGGGATTCGGGATTGGGGATGATGACGTCCCCGAAACCGGCCCCGTGCCGTGCGCCATGCATTCCATCCCGAATCCCGAATCCCCAATCCCGGCCCCAATGACCCGCATCCTAGGCATCGATCCGGGTTCGCAGCGCACGGGCGTCGGCATCATCGACGTGGATGGCGCGGGGCGGACGACGCATGTGCACCATGCGCCGCTGGTGTTGCTGGGCGCGGAGGATTTTCCGCAGCGGCTCAAGTGCCTGCTGACCGGGCTGGCCGAGATCATCGAGACCTGGCGGCCGGACGAGGTGGCGATCGAGAAGGTGTTCATGGCGCGCAATCCGGATTCGGCGCTGAAACTGGGCCAGGCGCGCGGCGCGGCGATCTGCGCGGTGGTGCTGCGCGATCTGCCGGTGCACGAATACGCGGCCAAGGAAGTGAAACTGGCCGTGGTCGGCAAGGGCAGCGCCGAGAAGCACCAGATCCAGCACATGGTCGGCATCATGCTGGGCCTGCACGGCAAGCTGCAGGCCGACGCCGCCGACGCCCTGGCCGTGGCGATCACCCACGCGCACGTGCGCGCCACCGCCAACCGCCTGGGCGTCAATGCCCGCCAGGCATGGAGCCGCAAGTGATGTCCGGGATTCGGGATTGGGGATTGGGGATTCGCAACGGCGTGGCGCGGCGGGAGGCCGTGCTTCGCCAATCCCCAATCCCGAATCTCCAATCCCGTGCCCGGAGGGCCAAATGATCGGACGACTGCGCGGCATTCTTTCGCACAAGCAGCCCCCGTGGCTGATCATCGACGTGGGCGGGGTGGGGTATGAGCTGGAGGCGCCGATGAGCACCTTCTACGATCTGCCCGACGTCGGCCGCGAGGTCACCCTGTTCACCCACTACGCGCAGAAGGAAGACAGCGTGTCGCTGTACGGCTTCCTGCGCGAGGGCGAGCGGCGCCTGTTCCGCGACGTGCAGAAAGTCAGCGGCATCGGCGCCAAGATCGCGCTGGCGGTGCTGTCCGGCGTCAGCGTCGACGAGTTCGCGCGATTGGTCCAGTCCAGCGACGTGACCGCGCTGACCCGCATCCCCGGCATCGGCAAGAAGACCGCCGAGCGCATGGTGGTGGAACTGCGCGATCGCGCCGCGGATCTGGGCGGCGGCGGTGGAGGGACCAGCGCCAGCCTGCCGGTGGATCCGCAATCCGAAGCCACCATCGCCCTGCAGCAATTGGGCTACAAGCCGGCCGAGGCCGCCCGCATGGCCCGCGATGCCACCGGCAGCGGCGACGATGCGGCGACGATCATCCGCAAGGCCCTGCAGTCGGCCCTGCGCTGAACTGTTTAGAGCCTTTCCTCACTTACCGCGCGCTAGCCTTTACCCCGCCATGTCCGCATCCGCTTCCTCCCATTCGGCCGCTTCGTCCTCCGGCGGCCACGGCCACGGCCATTCGCACGGCACGCCGCAGGGCCTGCCCGGCCTGGTCATCGCCGCGGCCGGCGTGGTGTTCGGCGACATCGGCACCAGCCCGCTGTACACGCTGAAGGAAGCGTTCTCCGAACACTTCCACCTGCAGGCCAACCACGACACGGTGCTGGGCATCCTGTCGCTGGTGTTCTGGGCGATGATGATCGTGGTGACGGTGAAGTACGTCTCCATCATCATGCGCGCCGACAACGAGGGCGAGGGCGGCATCATGGCGCTGATGGCGCTGACCCAGCGCACCCTCAAGAAGGGATCGCGCACCGCCTACGTGGTCGGCATCCTCGGCATCTTCGGCGCCTCGCTGTTCTTCGGCGACGGCGTGATTACCCCCGCCATCTCCGTGCTGGGCGCGGTCGAGGGCCTGGAGGTCGCCGCGCCGGCGCTGGATCGCTTCATCGTGCCGATCACCATCGTGATCCTGCTGGCGGTGTTCCTGGTCCAGCGGTTCGGCACGCAGAAGGTGGGCCGGGTGTTCGGGCCGATCATGGTGATCTGGTTCCTGTCGCTGGCCGCGATCGGCATCGGCAACATCATCGATGCGCCGGAAGTGCTCAAGGCGCTCAACCCGCTGTGGGGTGCCCGTTTCTTCATCGACCACGGCTGGCAATCGGTCCTCATCCTCGGCGTGGTGGTGCTGGCCGTCACCGGCGGCGAGGCGCTGTATGCCGACATGGGCCATTTCGGCATCAAGCCGATCCGCTACGCCTGGTACATCCTGGTGCTGCCGTGCCTGTTCCTGAACTATCTGGGGCAGGGCGCGTTCGTGCTGGAGCATCCGGCGGCGGTAGTGAATCCGTTCTATGAAGCGGTCCCGCGCTGGGCGCTGTACCCGATGATCGTGATGGCCACGCTGGCGGCGGTGATCGCCTCGCAGGCGGTCATCACCGGCGCGTTCTCGGTGGCACGCCAGGCGATGCAGCTGGGCTACATCCCGCGCATGCAGATCAAGCACACCTCGCACGACACCATCGGCCAGATCTACATCCCCGGGATCAACTGGATCCTGATGGTCGCGGTGCTGACCGTGGTGCTGATGTTCCAGGATTCGACCCGCCTGGCCGCGGCCTACGGCATCTCGGTATCCGCGACCATGCTGATCGACACCCTGCTGCTGGCGCTGGTGGCGCGGGCGCTGTGGCCGAAGGGCAGCGGCGTGGTCATCGCGCTGTGCGTGGTGTTCTTCGTGGTCGACGTCGGCTTCGTGTTCGCCAATGGCGCCAAGTTCTTCCAGGGCGCCTGGTTCCCGGTGGTGCTGGGCATCGTCGTGTTCACCCTGCTGCGCACCTGGCGCCGCGGCCGCGAGCTGCTCAGCGCCGAGATCCGCAAGGAAGGCATCCAGCTGGATACCTTCCTGCCCGGCCTGATGCTGGCGCCGCCGGTGCGGGTGCCGGGCACGGCGGTGTTCCTGACCGCCCAGACCGGCATGGTTCCGCACGCGCTGCTGCACAACCTCAAGCACAACAAGGTGCTGCACGAGCGCAACGTGTTCCTGACCGTGGAAACCCTGCCGGTGCCGTTCGCGCCGATGGAAAAGCGCCTGAAGATCGACTCCATCGGCGACGAGTTCTACCGGGTCATCGTCAAGTTCGGTTTCATGGAGACCCCGGACGTGCCGCAGGCGCTGATGCGCTCCTGCGACCGTGGCGGCATCTACTTCGATCCGATGGAGACGACCTATTTCGCCAGCCGCGAGAGCATCGTCGCCACCGCCCATCGCGGCATGCCGGTCTGGCGCGACAAGCTGTTCGCGGTCATGCACCGCAACGCGGCGCCGGCGACCGGATTCTTCCGCATTCCGGGCAACCGGCTGGTCGAGCTGGGCGCGCAGGTCGAGATCTGAGCGCGGCATCGCGGAGCGCATGACCTGAAGGGCCGGACCCGCGCGGGCGCCGGCCCTTTTTCCATGGCGGTTTGCCCCATAATGGCGGCATGACCGAAGACCGCATCATCGCCTCCGGCGCCACCCGCGAAGACGAAGCCATCGAGGCCAGCATCCGGCCCAAGCGGCTGGACGAGTATCTCGGCCAGAAACCGGTGCGCGAGCAACTGGACATCTACATCCAGGCGGCCAAGGGACGCGGTGAGGCGCTGGATCACGTGCTCATCTTCGGGCCGCCGGGGCTGGGCAAGACTACCCTGAGCCACGTCATCGCCAACGAGCTGGGCGTCAACATGCGGGTCACTTCCGGCCCGGTGATCGAGAAGGCCGGTGATCTGGCCGCGCTGTTGACCAACCTGCAGCCGCACGACGTGCTGTTCGTGGACGAGATCCATCGCCTGTCGCCGGTGGTCGAGGAAGTGCTGTACCCGGCCATGGAGGATTTCCAGATCGACATCATGATCGGCGAGGGGCCGGCCGCCCGTTCGATCAAGCTGGACCTGCCGCCGTTCACCCTGGTCGGCGCGACCACCCGCGCCGGCCTGCTGACCGCGCCGCTGCGCGACCGCTTCGGCATCGTCCAGCGGCTGGAGTTCTACAGTGCCGAGGAGCTGACCAGCATCGTGCGCCGTTCGGCCCGTATCCTCGGCATCGACTGCGAGCCACAGGGGGCCGCCGAAATCGCGCGGCGTTCACGCGGCACGCCGCGTATCGCCAACCGACTGCTGCGACGGGTCCGCGACTACGCTCAGGTGCGTGCCACCGGCCACATCGACCATGCTGTCGCCGATGCGGCCATGCAGATGCTGAAAGTGGACCCGGAGGGCTTCGACGAACTGGATCGGCGCATGCTGCGGACCATCATCGACAGCTTCGACGGTGGCCCGGTGGGCGTGGAATCGCTGGCGGCGGCCCTGTCCGAGGAACGCGGCACGCTGGAGGACGTCATCGAGCCCTACCTGATCCAGCAGGGTTTCCTGATCCGCACCGCGCGTGGCCGCATGGCCACCTCCAAGGCCTACCGGCACCTGGGCCTGAAACCCCGCCGGGAACTGGAACTGGGCGGCGGCGGCAATGACGAACTGTTCTGAGCCGATGGCCCGGTACCCCGTTTTGTCCGGAGAAGCCTGCCTTTGAGCGCCCAATCGCAGACCAATGACCCCGTTCCCCGGCTATTCAGTTGGCCGACACGCGTCTATTGGGAAGATACCGACGCTGGCGGCGTGGTCTATCACGCGCAGTACGTGGCGTTCCTGGAACGTGCGCGGACGGAATGGCTGCGCGCGCGCGGCCACAGCCAGGAGTGGCTGCGCGGGGACCACGACCTGGTCTTCGCGGTCCGCGCGATGACGCTGGATTTCCTGAAACCGGCGCGCCTGGACGACCTGCTGCAGGTGGAACTCGTGTTACGCCAGTGCAAGCGCGCCAGTGTCGTCTTCGCCCAGCGCATCCTGCGCGGCGAGGACGTCCTGCTGACGGCAGAGGTGAAGGTCGCGGCGCTTTCCGCCGCGGGATTCAGACCCAAACCGCTGCCCGAAGCGTTGTATGAAGAATTCAAGTTGTTCGAAACGCCGAACTGACCAATCCGAAACATCGAGGAATACCGGATGATCGCACCGCTCCTGGCCGCCGTGGTCGAAGCCCTGCCCGAGGACACCGCCGCCGCCGCCGTCCAGGCGACCGCCGCCGCCACCCACAGCGGCATCAACTACCTGGAGCTGATGCTCAAGGCCAGCCTGCCGGTCAAGCTGATCGTCGTGCTGCTGCTGCTGGGCTCCCTGATCAGCTGGATCATCATTTTCCGCAAGGCGCGGGTATTCAAGGCCGCCAACCGCGACGCCGATGACTTCGAGAGCCGGTTCTGGTCCGGCGCCGAACTGAGCAAGCTGTACGCCAGCGCGGCCGACCGCAACCGGGTGGTCAGCGGACTGGAGGCGATCTTCGAAGCCGGCTTCCGCGAATTCGCCCGCCTGCGCGACAAGCGCAAGCTGGACCCGCGCGCCCAGTTGGAAGGCGCCCAGCGCGCCATGCGCGCGACCTACGCGCGCGAGGTCGATCAGCTGGAACGCAACCTGGAGCTGCTGGCCAACATCGGCTCCACCGCGCCGTACGTGGGTCTGGTCGGCACCGTGTTCGGCATCATGGTCACCATGCACGACATGCTCAACAGCGGCGAGCAGGCGGGCATCGCCTCGGTCGCGCCGGGCATTTCCGAAGCGCTGTTCGCCACCGCCATCGGCCTGTTCGTGGCGATTCCGGCGGTGTGGGCCTACAACCGCTTCACCACCCGGGTCGAGCGCATCTCGGTGCGTTATGAAACCTTCGCCGAGGAGTTCAGCTCGATCCTGCAGCGCCAGTCCTCGGGCGACGAATAAGCGGAGTCCGCCATGACCGCCGCCATCTCCCGCGTGCGCAAGCGCCGCAAGCTCAAGTCCGAAATCAACGTCGTGCCGTACATCGACGTGATGCTGGTGCTGCTGATCATCTTCATGGTGACCGCGCCACTGCTGACCCTCAGCGTGGACGTGGACCTGCCCAGGTCGAACGCCCGTTCGGTCGAGAGCAAGAAGGATCCGATCATCGTCAGCGTCAACGCCGACGGCGCCTATACGCTGACCCTGGAAAGCGGCAAGCCGGAGCGCCTGGACGGCGTGACCCTGGCCGCCAAGCTCAAGGCCTTCGTCAGCCAGAATCCCGATGCGCCGGTGTTCGTCGCCGCGCCGGGCCATTCTGATTACCAGAAGGTCATGGACACGATGGTGATGTTGCAGCAGGCCGGGGTGAAGAAGGTCGGCCTGATGAGCCAGCCCGGTGGCAATGCACGCTGACGCGCTCCCCCCCCGGCATCGTCCCGAAGAAGACGATCTTGCCGTTCCGGTCGCACTCGCGATCGGCGTGCATGCGCTGATCGCGCTGCTGTTCCTCGCCGCCTACCTGTGGTCGCCCTCGCACGACTTCGACGCCGCCGCCGGTTCGCCGGTGATCGAGGCTTCGCTGGAGATCTCCAGCGCCGATATCCGCTCGGCCCAGCAGGCGATGGAAAACGCGCCCAAGCCGGAGCCGATGCCGACCCCGATCGAGGAAACCGCCGAGGAGGAGACGGTGCCGCCGCCTCAGCCGCTGCCCGAGCCGCGCCCGCAGGACTCGCCGGTGGCGCCGCAGCAGCAGGCGCAGGAACGCATCCCCGTCCCGGACACCGAGGACCAGGACGCCGCCAGTCGCCTGGCCATTTCCCAGGAAAAGGCGCTGAAGGAGCAGGAAGAGAAGCGTCGCCAGGAACAGATCGACCTGACCGAGCGCGAGCGCCAGCAGGAGGCCGAGCGCAAGCAGCGGCTGGCCAAGCAGCAGGAAGAGGCCGAGCGCGACAAGAAGCTGGCCGACCTGCGCCGCCGCCGCGAGCAGGCCGCCCGCGAGGCGCAGATGGCGGAGCAGAAGCTGCGCCAGTTGCAGAACGTGCAGGCCCAGCGCGCCAGCACCACGGCCAGCGCGGCGACTCCCGCCGCCAGCCGCAGCGGCGGCCAGCCGGGGCAGGGCGGCACCAGCGACGATCTGACCGCGCAGTACGCCGCCGCCATCCAGCGGGCGGTGCTCAACCAGTGGATCCGCCCGGACAGCGTGCCGGTCGGCCAGCGGTGCCGCATCACCATCCGCCAGTTGCCCGGCGGCGAAGTCATCGACGCCAAGGTCGACCCGAGCTGCCCCTACGACGAGGCCGGCCGGCGCTCGGTGGAGGCCGCGGTGCTGCGCGCCCAGCCCCTGCCGTACCGTGGATTCGAGAATGTTTTCCAGCGCACCCTGAATTTCACGTTCGAAGCGCAGGATCGCTGAGAGAATCGCGTTCCTGAACAGGCGCCGTTCACGATTGCGAAAACGTTCACGCGCAAGCTGGTATCCCTTTCCGTTCAGACAGACCGAGAACCCCCGACCTGCCATGAAAAAACTGCCGCGCTGGCTTTCCGCCCTGACCCTCCTGCTGCTGTCGTTCGCCGCTGCCGCCCAGGAGCGTGGGCTGGACATCGACATCATCGGCGGCAATGCCTCGGCGCTGCCCATCACCATCGTGCCGATGCCGTACCAGGGCTCGGCGGGCGCCCCGCAGACCGACGTGGCCGGCGTGGTGCGTGCGGACCTGGAGCGTTCCGGCTCCTTCCGCACCCTGCCGGAGGCCAGCATCGTCGAACGCCCGACCCGTGGCAGCGAGGTCCAGTATCCGACCTGGCGCGCGCTCAAGCAGGACTATCTGGTGGTGGGCCGCGTGGTCGACGCCGGTGACGGCGGCTACCGGGTCGAGTACGAACTGTTCGACGTGGCCAAGCAGGAGCGCCTGCTGGGATTGGCGATGACCGCGCGCGCCAACGCCATGCGCGATGTCGCCCACCAGATGGCCGACGCCATCTACGAGAAGATCCTCGGCATCCCGGGTGCGTTCTGGACCCGCATCGCCTACGTCACCGCCAGCGGCGCCGGCAAGGGCGCGCGATATGCGCTGATGATCGCCGACTCCGACGGTTTCAACCCGCAGACCGTGGTGCGCTCCTCCGAGCCGCTGCTGTCGCCGTCGTGGGCTCCCGATGGCCGTCGACTGGCCTATGTGAGCTACGAGGGCGGCAACTCGGCCGTCTTCGTCCAGGACATCACCACCGGCGCACGCCAGAAGGTCTCGGGCTTCCGCGGCATCAATGGTTCGCCGTCGTTCTCGCCGGATGGCAACCGGCTGGCGCTGACCCTGTCGCGCAGCGGCAATCCGGAAATCTACGTGATGGACATCGCCAGCCGGCAGCTGCGCCAGCTGACCAACCAGTCCAGCATCGACACCGAGCCGGTCTGGAGCCCGGATGGCGGCAGCATCTACTTCACCTCCGATCGCGGCGGCCGTCCGCAGATCTACCAGGTGCCGGCCAGCGGCGGTTCCGCGAGCCGGGTAACGTTCGAAGGCAGCTACAACGCCTCGGCGAAGATTTCCTACGACGGCAAGAAGATCGCCGTGGCGCAGGGCAGCGGCAACACCTACCGCATCGCCCTGATGGATCGCAGCCTGGGCTCGCCGCGCTGGTCCACCCTGTCGCCGGGCTCGCTGGACGAGTCCCCCAGCTTCGCGCCCAACGCCAGCATGGTCCTGTATGCCGCCCGCGAAGGTGGAAGAGGCGTACTGTATGCGGTCTCCGCCGACGGCCGGGTCCGCCAGCGCCTGGTACTGGCCGATGGCGATGTGCGCGAGCCGGCATGGTCGCCGTACCGCGCAAAGCGTTAAGATAACGTCTACGGTTTTACCCCCATCCCTGCGAGAAGCCGAAGGAATGACGATGAACAATACTGCCCGCGTTTTGATGCTGTCCCTGATGTCCGTGGCCGTGCTGGCCGGTTGCAAGAAGGCTGTGAAGGAAACCCAGCCGACCGACACCACCACCACCGTCCCGACCACCCCGACCGAGCCCACCACTTCCGGCGTCTACGGCCCGAACGACCTGGACACCGACGCCTGCCTGCGCCAGCGCGTGGTGTACTTCGATCTGGACCAGGATTCGTTGAAGCCGGAATTCCAGGCCATCATGGGCTGCCACGCCAAGTACCTGCGTGACCGTCCGTCCTCGCGCATCACCCTGGAAGGCCATGCCGACGAGCGCGGCAGCCGCGCCTACAACCAGGGTCTGGGCGAGCGCCGCGGCAACGCCGTGTCGTCCGCGCTGCAGGCCAACGGCGGCTCCAGCAGCCAGCTGAGCGTGGTGAGCTACGGTGAAGAGCGTCCGATCTGCACCGAATCCAACGAGTCGTGCTGGGCGCAGAACCGTCGCGTCGAGATCGTCTACACCGCCAAGTAAGCGATGAGCGCGATGTCGATCGGCAAGCGTTTCCTGCTGGTCACGGCGGCGGCCCTGGTGGCCGCCGCTCCCGCCTGGGCGCAACGCCAGAGTCTGGCGGACCGCGTCGCGGCGCTGGAGGCCAAGGCCAACAATTCCCAGGCCAACATGGAATTGTTGAACCGCCTGAGTCAGCAGGAAGGCGAAATCCGCGAACTGCGTGCGCAGATCGAGAAGCTCCAGCACGATCTGCAGGAGTTCCAGCAGCGCAATCGTGATCAGTACCTGGATCTGGATGGCCGGCTGAACCGCATGGAAGGCGGTGCCGCGCCGCCCGTGGCGGTGCCCGCGACCAGCAGTAGCGGCGGCACCCCGCCCACGACCCCGCCGGTGGCCGCCAATGTCGAACCGGCGCCCTCCGTGCATGGCGATCCCGGATCCCTGGCCCAGGCCGGGGATGAACGTACCGCCTACAACCAGGCGTTCGACAAGCTGAAGTCCGGCGACTATGTCGGCTCCGCCCAGCTGTTCACGGCCTTCCTGCAGGCGTATCCCAGCGGGGTCTACGCGCCCAACGCGCTGTACTGGCTGGGCGAGAGCTACTACGTCACCCAGAATTACGCGTTGGCCGCGGAGCAGTTCCGCGCGCTGATGGAGCGCTATCCCACCCACGACAAGGCGCCGGGTTCGCTGCTCAAGCTGGGCCTGTGCGAATACGGCCTGGGCAAGGTCGACGCCGCCGAGCGCACCCTGGCCGACGTGGTCAGCCGCTATCCCGGCAGCGATGTCGCCCGTACCGCCGACGATCGACTGAAGGCCATCCAGCTCGGCCGACTGCGCTGAGTCCGTGCCAGGGAAAGGCCGGCCGCGGTCCGCGGTCGGAACGGTACGCGCCCCTGGCCGCGGCCGTCGCTGAACGCAATCCACCCCCACAGCCCGACGGCCGCCGCGCCGACAGGCGATAATGTGCCGTCATGAACGCCGTCCCCACGTCCGAGCCCGTTGCCCAGGAACGCCTGAAGCTGACGGAAATCTTCCTGTCCCTGCAGGGCGAGGCCAACACCGCCGGCTGGCCCACGGTGTTCGTGCGCCTGACCGGCTGCCCGCTGCGTTGCCAGTACTGCGATACCGAGTACGCGTTCTATGGCGGCCAGTGGTGGGACATCGATGCGATCCTGGCCGAAGTCGCCCGCCACGGTGTCCGCCATGTCTGTGTGACCGGCGGCGAACCGCTGTCCCAGAAGCGCTGCCTGATCCTGCTGCGCCGGCTCTGCGACGCGGGCTACGACGTCTCGCTTGAGACTTCCGGCGCGCTCGACATTGCGGAGGTCGATTCGCGGGTTTCGCGGGTGGTCGACCTGAAGACCCCCGGCTCGCGTGAAATGGCCCGCAACCGGCTGGAGAACCTGCCGCTGCTGACCCCGCGCGATCAGGTGAAGTTCGTCCTGTGCGGACGCACCGACTACGACTGGGCGCGCGGGATGGTGGCCGAGCACCGGCTCGCCGAGCGCTGTGACGTGCTGTTTTCGCCTTCCAAGTCCGAACTGGAGCCGCGCCAGCTGGCCGACTGGATCGTCGAGGATCGGCTGCCGGTACGTTTCCAGATGCAATTGCACAAGCTGCTCTGGAACGACGAGCCGGGCCGGTAGCGATGGGCGTACGTGCGCGGCCTGGTGCGTCGCGCGAAAATCCCCCGTAGCCCTTTGACCAGCCATTCGGCTGTCGAGAAGCGTTGCAAAAATGGGCGAAAGCCGGATGCTTTTCCCGATTCCCGATTCCCGATTCCCGATTCCCGATTCCCGATTCCCGATTCCCGATTCCCGATTCCCGATTCCCGATTCCCGATTCCCGATTCCCGATTCCCGATTCCCGATTCCCGATTCCCGATTCCCGATTCCCGATTCCCGATTCCCGATTCCCGATTCCCGATTCCCGATTCCCGATTCCCGATTCCCGATTCCCGATTCCCGATTCCCGATTCCCGATTCCCGATTCCCGATTCCCGATTCCCGATTCCCGATTCCCGATTCCCGATTCCCGATTCCCGATTCCCGATTCCCGATTCCCGATTCCCGATTCCCGATTCCCGATTCCCGATTCCCGATTCCCGATTCCCGATTCCCGATTCCCGATTCCCGATTCCCGATTCCCGATTCCCGATTCCCGATTCCCGATTCCCGATTCCCGATTCCCGATTCCCGATTCCCGATTCCCGATTCCCGATTCCCGATTCCCGATTCCCGATTCCCGATTCCCGATTCCCGATTCCCGATTCCCGATTCCCGATTCCCGATTCCCGATTCCCGATTCCCGATTCCCGATTCCCGATTCCCGATTCCCGATTCCCGATTCCCGATTCCCGATTCCCGATTCCCGATTCCCGATTCCCGATTCCCGATTCCCGATTCCCGATTCCCGATTCCCGATTCCCGATTCCCGATTCCCGATTCCCGATTCCCGATTCCCGATTCCCGATTCCCGATTCCCGATTCCCGATTCCCGATTCCCGATTCCCGATTCCCGATTCCCGATTCCCGATTAAAAAAGCCGTCGTTCTTCTCTCAGGTGGCATGGATTCCGCCGTCGTCGTCGCCATCGCCCGCGAGCAGGGCTATGCCGTGCATGCGCTGAGCGTGCGCTATGGCCAGCGCCACACCTCGGAGCTGGAAGCCGCGGACCGGGTCGCGCGTTCGCTGGGCGCGGTCGCGCACAAGACCGTGCATGTCGACCTGCGCAGCATCGGCGGATCCGCGCTCACCGACGACATCGACGTGCCTGAAGCCGGCGGTGGCGGGATTCCGGTGACCTACGTGCCGGCCCGCAACACCATCATGCTGTCGGTGGCGCTGGGCTGGGCCGAGGTGCTGGGCGCGGCGGACATCTTCTGTGGCGTCAACGCGGTCGATTACTCCGGCTATCCCGATTGCCGGCCGGAATTCATCGAGGCCTTCGAGAAACTCGCCAACCTGGCCACCAAGGCCGGCGTGGAAGGCGCGGGCCTGCGCGTGCACGCGCCGCTGATGAGGATGGGCAAGGACGACATCGTGCGCGAGGGCCTGCGCCTGGGCGTGGACTTCTCGGAGACGGTCTCGTGCTACCAGGCCGACGAACAGGGCCGCGCCTGCGGCCACTGCGACGCCTGCCGCCTGCGCGCAGCGGGTTTTGCCGATGCCGGCGTGGCCGACCCGACCCGATACGCCTGAACCCCGGATTTTTCAGCCGCCCCCAAGCTGGGTTAGAATTCGCACCCCGGCGCAACGCCGGGTGCATGGGCCGTTAGCTCAGTCGGTAGAGCAGAAGACTTTTAATCTTTTGGTCGAAGGTTCGAATCCTTCACGGCCCACCAATCGCATCAATCACTTACGTCGTGACGCGGCGCGGAAAAACGCCCTTCCGGAAAAATGACCGGAAAAATGGACGCCCGGCGCGATGTTCCACGCGCACCTGCAGGCATAAAAAACCCGCCGATGCATGGCCGGTTCTTTGTGGTCGACCAAGGCATGGGCTGGTCAGGATTTCGCCGGCTTCGGCGGTGCTACAACGGGAAGCACGTGGTGGTACCGGATCGTCGTCCTCGGTGACTTGTGGCCCGCACCATCCTGCGCGTCGCCGATGTTGCCCTGGGTGTCAGTGATGCCACGGTGCTTTAACCCATGAAGGCTGTATCGATCGCTGGCGTCCAGCTCGCCATCGCGGATCGCCATGATCATGGCGCGTTGCCACGCGGAGTCCAGGGCCGACTTGCTGAGCGGCGTTCCCGATTCGGTCACCAGCAGCCGCCGCTGTTCTGCGCGGATCGGAATGGGCCTGTCGAACTTTTCCATCCGTTCGGCGCGGTAGGCGACCAGCCAATTCCAGGCTGCGCGCATCTCTTCATTCCATAGGGTGACGTTGTCGCGCGAACCCTTGCGCCGGTTGGTGATGATGCCCGCCTCGGTGTAGTGGGCATCGGTAAGGGTGTTCACCTCGATGCCACGCGCGCGCAGGTTGTAGGCCAGCGCCGATACCGCGTGCAGATAGGGCGGCACGCAACCCCGGGTGTGCGCCTTACGGCGGCCGCGCACCTGCAGGAAGTTTTGCATCTTGGCGAACGCCTCCAGCGAAGGCATTTTCCCGTCGCCGACTTCCTCGACCTGTTTTACGCCCTGGCAAGGGTTGTGCTGGCAATACGCGGGGCATCCTCGATTACATCGAGTGCGCCAACAACGGGCGATGGTACGAGCCGCCTGTGTCGCTGGACGGTCTGTCCAAGACCACGCGAGCGAATCCCTATTTGAAATCCGGGTTGCTATTCAAGCGCAACATGCTGGTGAAGACGTTCATCCCGCATCGGCTGCTGTCGCGGGAGTCGTTCGAGCAGTTGGCCACCGACTGGCTGCATTTCGGCAACGGCTATCTGGAACGCCGAAATTCGGTACTGGGGTCTCCGGTCTTGCTGCAGGCGCCCTTGGCGAAGTACGTGCGGCGCGGCGCGGAACCGGGCGCGTTTTACCAGGTGACGGGGCATCGGGAGGAACACGAATTCCGCCGTGGTTCCGTGTTCCAGTTGCGAGAGGCCGATGTGGATCAGGAAATCTATGGTGTGCCGGAATGGCTGTCGGCCGTACAGTCTGCGCTGCTCAATGAATCGGCAACACTGTTCCGGCGCAAGTATTACAACAACGGATCGCACGCTGGATTCATCCTGTATCTGACCGATCCCAAGGTCAACGACGACGACGTGGACGCCATCCGCGAGGCGCTGAGGAAGTCGCGCGGCCCCGGCAACTTCCGCAACCTGTTCCTGCACTCGCCCGATGGCAAGAAAGATGGGCTTCAGCTTATCCCGGTCAGCGAAGTGGCGGCCAAGGATGAGTTCAGCGGGATCAAGAACATCACGCGAGACGATATGCTGGCCGCGCTGCGCGTGCCGCCGCCGCTGATGGGCATCGTTCCGCAGAATGCGGGCGGGTTCGGTGATATCGAAAAGGCTGCGAAGGTGTGGGACGCTATCGAGCTTGAACCCATGCAAACGCGAATGGAAAAGGCAAATGAATGGATCGGTGATGAAGTCATACGATTCCGACCGCTGGAACTGGGTCGGGGTACGATGTGATGGCGAACAAATGCGCTAACAGGGACGTCGCCTGCTCAATCTATCCCGAGGTGGCTTCGTAGCTTCTTAACTGCCCTTTGCCCTTGAATGAGGCGGTACAGGTCATCCAGCTTCCGCACAAACACTTTAGTGTCGAGAAAGTAGTTGGGATATGCCTTTCGAAGCTGTTGAACGGTGCCGCCTGGCACCAACACTGCATCGATGGGCTCGCCAGCTGCCGTGCGTGACTCCTCGTAGCTGTAAAGTTCGTGGGCGCGAGCTTGTTCCCTGCCGGAGAACGACTGGACAGTCAGATGGCGCGTTGCCATGTTCAGCACTACGACGTGATAGGCGGCTAGTCGGCGTTCCGGAGTGGTGATATGGCTGGCGGCCACAGTGAATCCACGCAGGCGGGCCCGAACTTGCAGATCGTGCTCTAGTTCGAACAGCCTATGCAGTAAATTCTCCCAAGCCAAGCCTCTAAGGGCATCAGGAAGTGGTTCCCTTTCCTCGCGCGCGAAAGCCGCGCTGACCAGTAGGAAAAACTCAGCCCAGGCGGGATTTGGCTTTCCAATCTTGATGTGTTGGCCCATGAACGTATCGACCGTTTCAACGGACGTCGCCCACGCGTGTTGCAGTCTCGTTCGGATCTGAACCTCGACACCAAGCCCATTGAATGCGTCGGCGCGTTCGCTCTGATAGCGGTACTTTAGATGGACGCTCCGATAGCCATCCGCTTTTGGGTATGCAACATAGTCGTCTGTTCCACGCAGTTCATGAGCAAACCTGCTGTGTTTCTCATAGTTCACTCGGAGACGATTTACATCCGACATGCTCGCCGCTATCGCCCTTATCCCTGCGATGTCCTGCATGCGCTGCAGACGCATGTTCTCATTGCGGCGCAACTTGGCTGAGATTGAGGGAAGGCGCTTGAGCCTTTGCCCAACAACTGCCTTGATGCCTAAGCGGTTCAGCTTGTCCCGCAGCGTTGCTTGGAAAGTGTTCAGCGGATAGGCATGGGCTGCTCGCCAGTTGTGGATCACTTCTAACGCCCACAGTGCCTCTTCGGGACTTGATGGTCCGATTAGGTATTCCCCAGCCTTACCCACCTGACTGCGACTGAACGCAGGTCTCACGAACGCCATATCACCCCCTTTGGTCTGGCAATCCTAGCGGATGCGGGCCCGCAGGGCTCTTTTACCCTGGCGCGCGCAGTCGTCGCCCCGCCACGCCTGCGGTCTAAACCCCCTGGGTTTTCCGCACGCCTGCAGACCGCGATTCGGGCCGCCGTAGCGGGCTCAGGAGCGCTGAGAGGGGCGCTCCTGAGCCTGCGGAACCCTGCGAAGGCGAGGCGCCCTCAGTGCCGTTCCGCGGCCTTCCAGCGACCTCGGCGGGCAGGGTGAAAAATTTGGATGCCCATCGGAACGAGGTAATAGGTAATTGGTGCCCTGAAATCCGGTCTAACCCATTGATTAGGCAGTGGTTGTCGATGTTACCTCGGGAGGTAATCCGAGGTAACACGGGAGGTAACATCGAGCCAAGTCATTGATTTAAAAGGGTTCCATTTCTGCCTGATATTACCTTCTAAAAAGGTAACAAGATTACCCCGCCGTTACCCTTTTATTACCTTTGAGATTGACTCTTAACTATCTGATATGAAAGAGAAATAGTGCTGCTTTTTCGCCGTATTACCTTTATTACCCTTTTCCGGCGGCCACCTCAAAATTTGACCTTATGTAAGACGGATACACGGCCAGCACAGGTTTGCTATTGGCGGTGCGAGCGAGCCATGGGAGTTTTCCCAAATTGTTGCCGTTCCATTGACAAGCAACGAGCGAGCATGCAATCAGTAAGTCGCCAAGGACGGTCGCCTGAGATGCCGTCTCATTCGCCAAGAGGACGGTCATGGGGATATGGAATAGAACCGCGAGTATTGCCCTGCAAGCGGTCATGGTTGGACCGGCCAGAGTTCTGTAGACAC
>NZ_JADHDV010000017.1 GCF_016820515.1 Pseudoxanthomonas beigongshangi
CCGCACCGGTTCGCGCCGCCGTGGCCGAAGCCACCGCGGCGCCGGCTCCCGCCGTCGCGCAGCGCACCACGCTGTCCGCCTCCGGCAAGCCGATGCGCACCCAGCCTCCGGGCGTGGCGGTCACCGGCCAGCCGGAACAGCTCAAGGGCGTGCGCCGCAACATGGCGCGGGTGATGGCCGACGCGCACGCCAAGGTCGTACCGACCACGCTCAGCGACGACGCCGACGTGCATGCCTGGACGCCGGGCAACGACGTCACCGTGCGCCTGATCCGCGCCATTGTCCGCGCCTGCAAGGCGGTGCCGGCGATGAACGCCTGGTTCGATGGCGACAAGCTCACCCGCACCCTGCATCCGCAGGTGGACGTGGGCATCGCGGTGGACACCGACGACGGCCTGTTCGTGCCGGCCCTGCGCAATGCCGACATCCTCGATGCGCGCGGCGTGCGCGAAGGCATCAACCGCCTGCGCGCGCAGGTCGAGGATCGCAGCATCCCGGCTTCCGAGCTGAGCGGCTACACGATCTCGCTGTCCAATTTCGGCATGTTCGCCGGCCGCTACGCCACGCCGGTGGTAGTGCCGCCGTGCGTGGCGATCGTCGCCGCCGGCCGCGCCCGCCACCAGGTCACGCCGGTGATGGGCGGCTTCGAGTCGCACAAGATCATCCCGCTGTCGGTCACCTTCGATCACCGCGCCTGCACCGGCGGCGAAGCCGCGCGCTTCCTCAAGGCGCTGATCGACGATCTGGCATTGCCGGCGTAAGCCGGTCCCCACCCGCCGCCGGACACGGCGGCGGGTCGCGTTTCCTCCCACGTCGCGGAGAACGGAACATGGCCCATCGCAGTCGGCTGGCTGGTTTCATCATCGATTGCCAGACCCACGATCACGAAACCGCCGCGCAGTTCTGGAGCCAGGCGCTGGGCTTGCCGCGCGGCGAGACCTACCAGGATGGCGAAGCCCATTACGCCGAGCTGGAAGGCGCGCCGGGCGGCCTGCACGTCGAAGTGCAACAGGTGGCGCACGCCTCGCGCGTGCACCTGGACATCGAGGCCGACGACGTGGATGCCGAAGCCGACCGACTGGAGAAACTGGGTGCCAAGCGCATCGGTTTCGTCAAACGCTGGTGGCTGATGGAAGCGCCGACCGGGCAACGTTTCTGCGTGGTGCGCATGCGCCATCCCGAGCGCGGCGTCGAGCCGAACCATTGGGATTGACGCCTCCCGCCAGCGGACGTTCAAACCATCCTTTCCGGAGCATCGACATGGCCCACCACAGCCGCCTCGCCGGATTCATCATTGATTGCCAGACCGACGACCTGGGCGCCGCCTCCTCGTTCTGGAGCCGCGCCCTCGGCCTGCCGGTGGTCAGCGCCGATGATGGCGGCGTTGGCCTGTACGACCGGCTGAAGGACGCCGCCGGCGGACTGCACGTGGAGGTGCAGAAGGTCGATCACCCTTCCCGCGTGCATCTGGATATCGAAGCCGACGATCTGGAAGCCGAGGCCACGCGCCTGGAACAACTCGGCGCGCGCCGGATCCGCTTCGTCCACGACCGCTGGTGGGTGATGGAAGCCCCGACCGGGCAGCGCTTCTGCATCGTGCCGATGGGTGAAGGCGAACGCGAGGGCGTGAACCGCTGGGATTGATCAGCGGCGATCCCGATCCAGCCAGCAGGCCAGGCCCTGCGCGTTGAGTTCGATATCCATCTCCAGCACCTGCGTCACGCCGGCATCGTCCAGCGGGCACCGCAGCGCGCGGGCGCGTTCCTGGTACAGCGCGGTCAATCCGGCGACCATGGCGCGGTGCCTGTCCGGCTTGCCGTCGCATTGCCGGGCCAACACGCACATCGCATCGATCTGTTCGAACAGCTCCGCCGCCAGCCGGTCCGGTTCCTCAACCCGGCCATAGTGGGTGAGGTACATCGCCCGCGGCCGGTACGCGAGCAATCGCGCGATCGAGGTCTTCAGCGCCTCGGGTTCGAATTGCACCGGTGAGGAGGTCGGCAGGATGAACGGTCCGTGCGGACCGTCCATCTCGCGATACGACAGACCGAAGGTGTCGCCGGTGAACCAACTGCGGCTGCGTTCGTCCCACACGCAGTAATGGTGGCGCGCATGCCCGGGCGTGTCGATGCACTGCAGGCGGCGTCCGGCCAGTTCCAGCGCATGGCCGTCCTCGGCGACGACCACGCGTTCCTCCGGCACCGGCCGGATGGAACCGTAGCTGCGCGCCATCTCCGCTTCTCCGTAGACGGCGGTGGCGCCGGCAATCAGTTTGGCCGGATCGATCAGGTGGGGGGCGGCTCGCGGATGCGCGACCAGGCGCGCATGCGGCAGGTGCGCCATCAACTCGCCCGCGCCGCCGGCGTGATCCAGATGCGCGTGGGTGACCAGCACCCAATCGATGTCCTCCGCCGCCAGGCCCGTCTTTCGTGCCGTCTCCAGCAAACGCGGGACCGCGTGGTTGGTGCCGGTATCGATGAATGCGCCACGTCCCTGTTCGACAATCAGGTAGGCGGCATCGAAATGATCCCGCTGGAACGCGGTATCGATGGTGTGGATGCCAATGGTGTCCATACGCTTGTGGGGTAACGCTAGGATGGAACCGATTCTACCGGCGTCCCGGCGCCGCCACGATGCATCTTTGGTCGCAGAAGCACATCACATGCCTCACTGTGGGAGCGACGTGAGTCGCGAATCGGAAGCACTTCTTTTCGCGATTCACGTCGCTCCCGCAATCAGCCGGAAGGACGCTTCCACCTGGCGCGCTCAGCCGCGCTCCAGCCACCACGACCGCAGCAGCACCGCCACGGTCAGCACGAACAGGAAACCGCCGTAGCCGACCAGGGTCGCCAGCACCTGTTTCCAGATCGCGCCGGTGCCGATGTCGGCCAGGCCCAGCGCGTAGCCCCAGTACATGCCCAGCATGCTGAGCACGAACGCCACCGCCAGGCTGGCCGTGTCGAATACCTTGCGCCGGCCGCTGCGCGGTTGCCGGGGAAACAGCCAGAACAGCGTGCCCAGCAGCGCGAACCACGGCAGGAACAGCACCATCGCCAGGAACGGCATCTCAGGCCTCGGCGTCGCGCAACTGCTTCAATGCCGCCAGCACCTCCGCGGCGGCAACCTGCAGCACGATCTCGGTGGTTTCCAGTTGATCCGCGCGCTCGGCCTGCTTCAGCACGGCGATGATCTGGCCGGCATCCTTGGGCGCGTCGAAGCCATTGCTCTGGATCAGCAACTGGCCATCGGCGTCGGTGAACTTGAAATAGAACCGCGCGTCCTTGTCGCGATACTGCTTGAACTGCGGCAATGCGGCCTTGGCCGCGGCCGCCTTCACGGGCACCGCCGACTGCTCGGCCAGGTTGCGCAGGCCAACCGCGTGGCGCAATTCCGCCAGCAACGGGATGGCGTACTTCGTGCGCAGGCGCTGCGCGCCGTCGCGCAGGATCGCTTCGATCTCCTCGGGCCGTGCCATCAGCGCCAGGTACTTGTCACGCAGCGGGCCGATTTCCGCGTCGATGCGCTCGAACAGTTTCTGCTTGGCGTCGCCCCAGCCGATACCGTCGGCGAAGGCCTGGGCGAAGGCGGCGGTTTCCTCCGCGCCGGCGAAGGCCTGGTACAACTGGAACAGCGCCGAACCCTCGGTGTCCTTGGCCTCGCCAGGTCCACGCGAATCTGTGAGGATCGAGAACACCAGCTTCTTCAGCTCCTCACGCGGCACGAACAGCGGAATGGTGTTGTTGTAGCTCTTGCTCATCTTGCGCCCGTCCAGGCCGGGCAGCGTGGCGACGTTGTCGTCGATGAGCACTTCCGGCAGCGCGAAATACTCCTTGCCGTAGACGTGATTGAAACGCTGGCCGAAATCGCGCGCCATCTCGATGTGCTGGATCTGATCGCGCCCCACCGGTACCTGGTTGGCGTTGAAAATCAGGATGTCGGCGGCCATCAGCACCGGGTACATGAACAGTCCGGCGGAGACGCCTGCGTCATCGTCCTCGCCGTCGGCGCGGTTCTTGTCCACCGCCGCCTTGTAGGCATGCGCGCGGTTGAGGATGCCCTTGCCCGCCACGCAGGTCAGGAACCAGGTCAGCTCGGTGATCTCGGGAATGTCGCTCTGCCGGTAGAACCACACCTTGTCCGGATCCAGCCCCGCCGCCAACCAGGTGGCGGCGATTTCCAAGGTCGAACGCTGGGTGCGCGCCGGATCCTGCGCCTTGATCAGGCTGTGCAGGTCGGCGAGGAAATAAAAGCTCTCCACGCCCGGGTTGCGGCTGGCCGCCACGGCGGGGCGGACCGCGCCGACGTAGTTGCCCAGGTGGGGGGTGCCGGAGGTGGTGATGCCGGTCAGGACTCGGGTGGTCATTGCGTCTTTCTGAAGTCTGAACACGGCCAGTTTAACCGCTGCCGGCGCAAACCCCATCCGCGACGGCGACGCGTTGACACGCACGTCCCTTCCGGAGAACCGCCATGTTCCGCGCCTGCCTGCTCCTGCTTGCCTCGCTGTTCCCGCTGGCCGCCTGCTCCCGCGCCGAGGCCGGGCCGCTGGTGGACGTGGCGGTCATCGACCGCGACACCGGCCAATGGCTGCCCAGCTATCCGCATCGCGGCGATAGTTGGGTGGCCGGCCAGCCCGGCCACCGCTACGCCGTACGCCTGACCAATACCACCGGCGAGCGCGTGCTGGTGGTGCTGTCGGTGGACGGCGTCAACGCGGTCACCGGCGAAACCGCCGCGCCCTCGCAGGCCGGCTACGTGCTGGATCCCTGGGAGACCGCCGAGATCGCCGGCTGGCGGAAGTCGCTGGAGGATGTCGCCCAGTTCGTGTTCACCGATCATGGCGACAGCTATGCCACGCGGACCGGACGTCCGCGCAATGTCGGGGTGATCGGTGTCGCGGCGTTCCGCGAAGCACGGCCCTACTACTCGCCGCGCTATCCGGTCCACCCGACGCCGGCGCCCTACCCGCCTTATGCCGGTTCCCGCGCGCAATCGGAAAGCGCCGACGCGAAGGCCGCCGCACCGACCGCGGCCGAGTCCGCCGGCGACGCGATGGCCAGCCGCCAGCGCATCGGCACCGGGCACGGCGAACGCGAATGGGCGCCGGTGGGTTCCACCGACTTCGTGCGCGCCCGGCGCACGCCCGACCAGGTCAGCCAGATCCGATACGACGAACCGCGCCGGCTGGTGGCCCTGGGCATCCTGCCGCCGCCCTACCGTCCGTCCTATCGCGAACGCGCGCCGCAGGCGTTCCCCAATGGTTTCGTCGCCGATCCGCCGCGCTGGCGCTGAACGCCGGAACCATCGGACGCCACTAAGAAACGGGCCGCTCGCGCGGCCCGTCGTCGTACCGGTTGTCCGGCCGAATCAGTGCTTCATGTCCGAGCGCAGGCTGCGCTCGAATGCCTTCACTTCATCGTGGGCCCGCTCGCGGCCCCAGCCGTAGCGTTCCTGCAGGCGTCCTTCCAGGTATTCGGCATTGCCTTCGGCAACCTGGAAGTCGTCGTCGGTCAGATCGCCCCATTTGGCCTGGATGCGGCCCTTCAGCTGTTTCCAGTTACCGGCGATGATGTCCTGGTTCATGGGATTTCCTCTTGGTCTCGCGGCGGGGAACACCGCGCGACCAGCATCGCAACCCGGCCATTCCCGCACGATCAAGGCGGCGTCAACGCCACATTATTTCGGCCGGATTTCCTACCGCCAAACGTGCCGCGAAAACTCCGGAGACCCGATTTCCCGACGTCGGTTCCACAACGGAAAAAGGCCGGCGGATGCCGGCCCTTCCCTTCCCGCCCGCGCCAGCAAGTGGCTGCCGGCGCACGCGGACCGGCGCTTACTTGCCGGAGGCGTCCTCGACCTTCTCGCCCACTTTCTGCACGTCCTTGCCGAACCCCTTGACGGTGTTGCAGCCGGACAGCGCGGCGATCGAGAACATGGCGATGAACAACAGGGCGACGTAGCGCTTCATGGGAAAGCTCCTGGTTGATGTTGGCTCCCGGGGAGTGGCGGCCGACCTTCCCGCGCCAGCCTTCCCCTGCGGCGGCGAGTCTGATTAAAGCATGCTGCATCGGGGCTGACCAAGGCTCCGGAAAACGAAAGGGCCGGCATGGCCGGCCCTTCCGGAAGGCGCGCCTCGTCGCTGCGCCAAGGGGTTACGACGTCAGCACTTGCCGTCCTTGCAATCCTGCGCCTTGTCTTCGACCTTCTCGCCGACCTTCTGCACGTCCTTGCCCGCGCCGGCCATGGTGTTGCAGCCGGAAAGGACCGCGGTGGAAAACATCGCCAGCATCAGCAAAGCCATCCAACGTTTCATGCTCGCCTCCTTGGTGAAATGCCTGGTGGAACGATGCTGCATCGGTGCGGCAGGCGACCCTTGCAGCGTGGTTCCACCATGGACAGCCGGCCGTTCACGGCACGTGAAAGCGGCGGGCGGCATTCAGGCATGAATAAGCCTGCGGCCGGCTCCGGTTCAGTCGCGCATCAAGGTGGATTTTCCGAACAGGCTTTCCACCAGATCGACGGTCAGCTTGGCGGTCCGGTTGCGGCGGTCCAGCACCGGATTGAGTTCGACGATGTCCAGGGAGCCCATCCGGCCGGTATCGGCAATCATCTCCATCACCAGTTGCGCCTCGCGGTAGTTCGGCCCCCCCGGTACGGTGGTGCCGACGCCCGGCGCGATGCTGGGGTCCAGGAAATCCACGTCGAAACTGACATGCAGGTGGGTATCGGCATCGACGCCTTCCAGCGCCGCTTCCATGGTCCGCTTCATGCCCACCTCGTCGATGTAGCGCATGTCGTAGACATCGACCGCGTGATCCTTGATCAGCTTCTTTTCTTCCGGATCCACCGAGCGGATGCCGATCTGCCGCACCATCGCCGGCGTGATCGCCGGGCTGTCGCCGCCCAGCCGGGTCAGCGCATCCGGGCCGATGCCGCACAGGCACGCGACCGGCATGCCGTGGATGTTGCCGGAAGGCGTGACTTCGCTGGTGTTGAAATCCGAATGCGCATCGAGCCAGAGCACGCGCAGGCGCTTGCCCTGCTGGCGGCAATGGCGGGCAATGGCGGTGATCGATCCGATTGCCAGGCAATGATCGCCCCCCATCATGATGGGCAGGCGACCCTTGCCCAGCTCGGCGGCGGTCGCTTCCATCAGCGCATGGTTCCAGGCCACCACTTCGTCCAGGTGGCGATAGCCGCGCACCGGATCGATCCAGGGATTCGCCGGTCCCTGCACGTTGCCGGTGTCGATCACGTCCACCCCGCGCCCGGCCAGCGCCTCGCCGAGACCGGCGATGCGCAGGGCATCCGGTCCCATCCGCGCGCCGCGGTGCCCCGCGCCAATGTCGGTGGGCACGCCTATCAGGGAAACGGGGGGAAACGTACGGGCCATCGGCAACACTCGGTGTTCTGGAAAGATCCGGAAGTCTAGTCCGATTTGCATGACCGGGCTGTGGCGCTGCAGCAGCGCGGCGGCGATGGACCGCTTGATGATCGACGCTCGCAAGAGCGAGATGGTGCCGCTTATCCGAATCGAACGGATGACCTACCGCTTACAAGGCGGTTGCTCTACCAGCTGAGCTAAAGCGGCACGGAGGGCCGGCGTTGCGCCGGTCCCGGGATTCTACCGCAGTGCGGCAGGGCAGTCCTGCGGCTGCACCGGAACGCCGGCCAGCGGGCGCAGCGCCATGGCGGTGGTTCCGGCCGGGGCGGCGACGTCCAGCCACCAGCGCGACGGGCCCTCCTCGCCTATCGCATGGACGCGTGCGGGAAAACCAGCCGCTGCGAGTTGTGCCTGGCGCCGCTCGGCGCCTTCCCGGCTGCGGTAGCGACCCAATGCGATTCCGTTGGTTTCCTCTCCCTGGTTGATCACCAGGAAATCGTCGAAGCCCGCCGCCCCGATGCGCTGCGCCATCGCCACCGCTTCCTCGCGGCTGGCCATTGGCGGCAGCGAGACCCGGTAGCCGCTGGCGCCCTTCCCCGGCGTTTCCCGTGGAATCGCGCGGCCGACCGTCGGGTCAATCCGGCCACGCGCGAGATCGGCGGCGGCCCGCTCGGCGAACGGACCGGCACGGAAACAGGCCCGCGCGGCGGTTGGCGGCGCGGCCGGCACGCTGGCCGGCGCTGCGGGCGAAGACGGCGGCGTGGCGGCGGTGACGGCCGCCTGCGGCGCAGCCGATGGCAGCACCGCGGATTCCACCAGTTCCAGCCTGGTCACTCCCGCCGGCACTTCCGGCAATGGCGACGCGGCGGGTTCGGAGCGGGTGAGCCACCAGGCGGCCACGCCCAGGTTGAGGACGGCCAGCAGGACGATCAGGGCGCGAATCAGCATGCGGGGATTCTATCCATGACGGTCACGCCGCCGCATCGGCGGGGCGGCCGGCCTTCGCCCATTGCGCCAGGCCCTCCAGTACCAGCGACGGGGCGAACTCCGCTTCAGGCAGGCAGGCGCGCAATGCCTCGGCGCCACCACCGTGCAGCAGCAGCGCCGGCGTCTCGCCGAGTTCGCGGGCGGCCAGCCGCAGGCTGCGTTCGATCAGGCCCAACGCGGCGCCGTCGCAACCGGACGCCAGCGCGTCCTCGGTATCGTCGGCGAACTCGCGATAGATGCCACCCTGCGCCGGCAACTGCGCGGCGGCCTGGTGCAGCGCGGCGCGCATCAGCGCGGGCGAAGGCGCGATGCGCCCGCCCCGGTGCAGGCCGCGTGCGTCCAGGAGATCGATGGTGATGGCGGTGCCGATGCCGGCGATCATCCACGCGCGCGCGCCGCGGGCATGCGCCGCGACCATCGCCAGGAACCGATCCACGCCCAGCTTTTCCGGCCGTGCATAGGCGACGCGCACGCCCGCGAACGCGGCCTGCGTGCGGGCAAGTGAAATGCGCTGGAATCTTTCGGTCAGTACATCGATGACGGCCAGGGTCAGCACGGGCGACGCCACGCTCGCCAGGCAGGCCGAATCCGCCGCGGCCGGCAAGTGCCGCCGCAGCGCTTCGGCGAACCCACGCTCGTCATGGCCGAACGCGATCACCTCGCCGGGACGTCCCTCGCCATCCAGTTGCGTGCACTTGAGCCGCGAGTTCCCCAGATCGAACAACCATTGCGTCATTGCGCCCTCACACTGATTTCCCCGGCATGCACGTTCTCCCAGGCACCATCGATCAGGACGCGCAATGCGCCGTCCTCGGCCAGCCCGCCGGCGACACCGTGGCGTGTCTGCCGCGCTCCATGTATCGCCACTTCCCGCCCGGCCAGCACGTCCAGCGACGCGAAGCGCGGCAGGAACGGGGCCAGGCCATCGCGATCGAACCGGTCCAGCGCGGGCAGCAGATGCGACAGCAGCGCCGCCGCCAGCGCGTTGCGATCCGGCGCGGTGCCGCCCAGCGCGGCCAGATCGATCCAGGGCTGGTCGATGCCGGCCGCGAACGTCGCCGGCATGCGCACGTTGATGCCGATGCCGATGATTGCCCGGACCGGGCCGCCGTGTTCGCCGCCGCCTTCGACCAGCACGCCGCCCAGCTTGCGGCCGTCCACCACCAGATCGTTGGGCCATTTGAGTCCGGTGCCGGCGAAGCCCAGCGCGCGCAGCGCCTCCGCCACCGCGACGCCGGTGACCAGGCTGAGTCCGCCCAACCGCGCCAGCCCGCCGGAGAAATGGCGTGCCAGTGACAGGTACAGGTTGGCCGCGACCGGCGACGCCCATCGGCGCCCGCGCCGTCCGCGCCCGCCGGTCTGCTGTTCGGCCAGCAATGCGCTCACGCCCTGCGAGGGGGTATCCCGGCGCAGCAGTTCGCTGTTGGTCGAATCCAGCGACCAGGCGACTTCCAGCGCCGCCAGGCCATCCCGGCAGCCGGGGTCCAGCGCCTGGCCGATTGTTCCGGCATCCAGCAGGTCCAGCGGCCCGGCCAGGGCATAGCCCCGGCCTGCCCTGGCGTCGATGCGCACCCCCGCCTCCCGCAGCGCCTCGATGCGTTTCCACATGGCGGCACGGGTCAGACCCGCGTCCCGGGCCAGCGCGTCACCGGACACGGGACCGGCCTGCAGCCGTCTCAGCAGCTCGCGTTCGGCACTCACCGCCCCGGCTCCCGGCCGTTGTCGGCGGGCGGAAGGGAGGCTTCAGGGGCGGCGGCGGGCGGGCATGACATGGCGTCATTATGCCGGCGCGGGCCGGGCCCGCTCCGGCCGCTCCCGGGCGACTTCGCCGCGCCCCGGCCTATTCAGACCATCATCCCGGTTTCCGGCTATATTCAGCAGGATGGCCGCCGCCTCGGCCGCCATCCGACAGGAGTCCTCCGATGCTTCGCGCCAGCTTCATCGTCCTGCTGACCTGCATCTGTGCGCCGGCGATGGCGCAGAACGGCCGCGTGTTGTCGACCGTCAGCGCATCGGCTTGCCAGGAAATCGCCGACAAGGCCAGCGAAGCATCCCCGCCCAGCGAAGCCGCCACGCGCGCCGCGCGCGCGTCGGTGCGCGACAAGTATGCGCCCGCGACCACGTCATCGTCCGGCGGCACGCTGCCGGTGGTGGGCAGTCGCGGCGGCGGCGGCGAGGATGAAAGCGATCCAAGCCCGGTGCTGCCGCGCCCGCGCGCACCGAAATGGCACAGCTTCCTGCCGGGCATGTTTCGCTGACCAGTGTTGCGACTGCTCCGGCGGTTCCGTCCGCCTGCTCCCATCGATGACGAGATCTGGCAACGCATCTGCCTCGATACGCCGTGGATCGCGCGCCTCGACGACGTGCGCCGCTGGCGCCTGCGCGCACTGACCGCGCGCTTCCTGCACGAAAAAACCATCACTCCACTGGGTGAGTTGTCGCTCGATATCCAGCAGTGCACCCAGCTGGCCGCGTTGTGCTGCCTGCCGCTGCTTGAATTCGGCCATCGCGGCTGGCGCGGCTGGTCGCAGCTCATCGTCTATCCCGAAGCCTTCCGCGTGCACCGCAGCCACACCGACGCGGCGGGCGTGCAACACGAATGGGAAGACGATCTGGCCGGCGAATCCTGGGATGCCGGCCCGCTGATCCTGTCGTGGGCGGACGTGCAGGCGGACCTGGCCGAACCCGACGCCGGTTTCTGCGTGGCCGTGCACGAAATGGCACACAAGCTGGATGCGCTCGACGGCGAGATGGACGGGACGCCTCCACTGCCCGGCGACTGGCGCCGCCGCTGGGCGCAGGATTTCCAGCGTGCCTACGATCAGTTGTGCCAGGAGGTGGATACCGGCCGCGAGACCCGGATCGACGCCTATGCGACCGAAGGGCCGGACGAATTCTTCGCGGTGGCCACCGAATACCACTTCTCCGCACCACGCCTGCTGCGCCAGGCCATGCCCGACGTGGCCGCACACCTGCGCCGGTTCTATGGTCCGCCGCCGGAATGGTGACCGGCGGGTCGCCGCGCACCGCGCGGCGGATCAGAGTCCCTGCGGCAGGGTGACCACGAACTGCGCGCCGCCCAGTTCCTCCGAACGTCCCACCTGCAGCTCGCCGCGGTAGTCGCGGATCAGGTCCTGCACGATCGACAGGCCGATGCCATGGCCATGCACGCGCTCGTCGCCGCGCACGCCACGCTGGAGGACGACCGGGATGTTCTCCTCGGTGATGCCGGGGCCGTCATCCTCCACCGACAGGTAAAGGCCGGCGCGCCGCTGCGGTGCCGCGGGCAGCGGGCGCACGGTCAGCAACACGCGCGAACGCGCCCACTTGAACGCGTTCTCCAGCAGGTTGCCCATCAGTTCCTGCAAATCGCCGGTCTCGCCGTAGAACCTCGCCTGCGGATCGATTTCGAATTCGCACAGCACGCGCTTGCCGGCATAGACCTTCTCCAGGCCGCTGACGATCTCTTCCGCATGCGGTTCGATCGGCACCGGCGCGGAGAACAGTTTGTGGCCGCTGGAGGCCGCGCGCGCCAGCTGGTAGGACACCAGTCCATTCATGCGCTTGAGCTGGTTGTCCAGTTCCTCCCGCAGCGAAGCCTCGCCGCTGCCGCTGTCGAGCTGGGTGCGCAGCACCGCCAGCGGCGTCTTCAGGCTGTGCGCGAGATCGGCCAGGGTATTGCGCTGGCGCTCCAGGTTCTCGCGTTCGCTCTCGATGAAGGCGTTGATGCTGTCGGTGAGCGGTTCCAGTTCGCGCGGATGGCGTTCGCTCATGCGGTCGATCTGTCCACCCTGCACGCGGGTCAACTCGGTGATCACGCGCCGCAGCGGACGCAGGCTCCAGCGCAGCACCGCCATCTGCAGCAGCAGCAGGATGAAGCCGGCGCTGCCCAGGTACACCCACAGCGCGCCGCGGAACACGCGCATCTGCGCGTTGAGCGCCTGCGCGTCCTCGAGGATGTAGATGCTGTAGGGAAACTCCGCATCCGGGCCGCGCTCGGCCCAGACGAAGCCCACGCCATAGCGGTAGACCTGGCTCTCGCTGCCGTCGGCGCGACGGAACGTGACCGGACCGTCGAAGGCTTCCTCCAGCGGGCCGAGCATCGGCGACGCCGGCAGCACCGGCCCGAGGGTGGAGTTGGAGCCCCAGCGGTCATTGGGCAGGATCACTTCCGCATACAGGCCGCTGTCGGGCATCTCGAAACGCGGATCGGGCGTGTCGAACGGCGGGATCAGCGCACCGCCGCGGGTAAAGTCGATTTCGTCGGTGTACTTGAGCGCATAGGCTTTCAGGCGCTGGCGCAGGTTGTCCTCGGCGGTGGCAATGAACGCGCGATCCAGCGCGTAGCCCGCCAAAGCGAGAAAGGCCACCAGTCCGAGACTGGCGGCCAGCAGTTGGCGGGCACGCAGTGATCGCGGGCGCCAGCCGTCGAACGGCGCGCGCCGCGGCCTGGCCGAGGGTTCGGCGCCCGCCGGGGACGCCATCAAGCCTCGTTGGTGCGCGGGATGGCGAAGCGGTAGCCGCGTCCGCGCACGGTCTCGATCGGCTTCAGTTCGCCTTCCGGATCCAGCTTCTTGCGCAGGCGGCCGATAAAGACTTCCAGCACGTTGGAGTCACGATCGAAATCCTGCTGGTAGATGTGCTCGGTCAGGTCGGCCTTGGAGACCAGTTCGCCGGCATGCATCATCAGGTACTCCAGCACCTTGTACTCGTAGCTGGTCAGGTCGACGTTGCTGCCATTGACGCTGACCGTCTGCGCGGCCAGATCCAGCGCGACCGGACCGCACTCCAGGGTCGGCTTGCTCCAGCCGGCGGCACGGCGCAGCAACGCGTTGACGCGCGCCAGCAGTTCCTCGACATGGAACGGCTTGACCAGGTAGTCGTCGGCGCCCTGCTTCAGGCCCTCGACCTTGTCCTGCCAGCTGGAACGCGCGGTCAGGATCAGGATGGGGAATTTCTTGCCCTCGTCGCGCAGGGCCTTGATCAATTCCATGCCCGACATCTTGGGCAGGCCGAGGTCGATGATGCCCACGTCGAACGGGACTTCGCGGCCCATGTACAGGCCTTCTTCGCCGTCCTGGGCGGCGTCGACGGCAAAGCCTTCGCGCTTCAGACGGGCGGCCAGGGTTTCGCGCAGGGGGGCTTCGTCTTCGACCAGCAAGATACGCATGGACTCTCCTTGGAATGCGGGCGGCACCTGGGCCGCCACGAGCTTACGAGTGATTCTACGTAAGACTACGGTTGAGGTGGGTTATCACTACGTGCAGACGCGGGCGCCTGTTCGCCTTCTCCCCCACGCGACGGCGTGCGGCGGCGACTGCCGCCGGCATCGTCCATGTAACGCACGCGGCCACGCTCATCGATCACTTTCATGCGATTGATGTCCCGGCCATCGAACGGCACGCGTTCGGCGCTCAGCACGCGGATGCCGGGCTCGCGCTGGGCGCGGCGCACGGAATCGGACAGCGAATTGTGGTTGTTGTCGCGGGCATCGTTGGAACGGGGAAATCCCTGTTCGCGCTGCCCCGAACGCTCGCCACGATCGTCATGTCCCCGCCCCTGTCCCTGGCCTTGTGCCTGCGCCCGGGCGTCGGCCACGACCACCATGCCGGCCAGCGCCAGCAGTGCCACGAACGCGATGGAAGAAAGTGTGCGATGCATAACGGAATCGTAACGGATCTCGGCTTCCCAAACTGAACGGAACCCGAAACCACTTCTAGACCAATGGACGCAAAGTCTTGGCTCCGGGCAGTGAATCCGGTCTGAACTTATCCACAAGCCTGGCGCCACCGTTCAGCTTACGGAACGGTCAGAAAATCTCGCCGACACAACATCTTAGCGAGCCCCCGCCGGCCTCGACGGCGGCCAGCGGGACGTCGCGCACGACGAACCCGGCCTGCGCTTCCAGGCGTCGGCGGGTATCGGCGGAAAGCGCCCGGGCCGCCCGTTCGCTCATCCAGACGCTGTCCGGGCGCAGCGCGATTGCGTTGGCGGCGAACGCGGCCTGTTCATCCGGCGACAGGGCGATGGCCAGTGGCCCGTAGAGTTCGCCCAGGGCAGCCGGCACGCGCGGGTCGGCAAAGCCCGGCGCAGCGAACAGGACGGCACGCCCGGCCAGTAAGGCCAGCACGACATTGGTGTGGTATTCGCCCGGGGCCAGGTCGAACATCAGGGTCGCGCGCAGGCCGAACGCTTCGTGCATCAGCGCCGCGCCGGCTTCGTCGCAGCGGTCGGAAAGGCCGCAGAAACCCAGCCCGCGTGCGCGATCGATGACCAGCGCCCCGGTCAGCTCGCAGGGATGGGGCTGGATGGACAGGTCGATTTCCCGGTAACCGAGGGTGTCGCGAAAGAAGTCGCGGATATCGCCTCGCTCCGCCTCGCGCCGCCTGACCTCGTGGCGCATGCGGCCGACGATCAGGCGCCCGGGCGCGGTCGCGAACACGTTGTTGGGGAACACCGCGTCCGGCGTCCGCGGATTGCCCGGAAAGGCGATCACCGGCAACTCGGCGGACAGCGCGCGATGCAGCGCGCGGTGTTCGTCCAGCGCGGCCGACGCATTGAAGCCGCCGGCATCGGCCATGTAGCGGTTGTCGCGCGCCGACTCGTCGGCACGGACGAAACCCTCCGGACTGACCAGGAAGGCGGCGCGCGCGGTGGCGGGCCCGAAGTCGGCGGCGCTGGCGCGGGCCAGACGCAGGAACTCCGGAATATCGCGGGTGAGCATCGCGGGTCGCCCTCAGGCGGCCGGCTGCAGGCGCGATTCCGTCGCCGCGAGCGCGCGCTCCAGCAGCGACCAGTCGGCCCCCGGCCGATGCGCACCCTCGCTCAGGATCTGGCGGAACAAGCGCCCGCCGGGCTGGCCATGGAACAGGCCCAGGACATGGCGGGTCACGTGCTTGAGCGCGACGCCCGCCGCCAGCCGGCTTTCCACGTAAGGACGCAGTGCGCGCAGCAGCTCGGCGCGGCTGCGCAATGGCGCCCCCCACAGCGAGCCTTCCAGTTCATGCAACAGATACGGCTCGTGATACGCGGCGCGGCCCAGCATTACCCCGTCGCTGTGCCGCAGGTGCGTTTGCACGTCGACGACGGTGCCGATGCCGCCATTGACCGCCACGGTCAGATCGGGGCGCTCGCGCTTGAGCTGGTAGGCCCAGTCGTAGCGCAGCGGCGGGATCTCGCGGTTCTCCTTCGGCGACAGGCCCTGCAGCCAGGCCTTGCGCGCATGCACGAAGAACGTCGTGCAGCCCGCGTCCGCGACGGTATCGACGAACGCCCGGAAGCGATCGTAGTCCTCCAGTTCATCCACGCCCAACCGGCACTTCACCGTCACCGGAATCGCGACCGCGGCGATCATCGCCGCCACGCTGTCGGCCACCAGCGCCGGTTCCTTCATCAGGCAGGCGCCGAAGCGGCCGGCCTGCACGCGATCGGAAGGACAGCCGACGTTGAGGTTGACCTCGTCGTAGCCCCATTCCTCGCCGATGCGCGCGGCCCGTGCCAGCAGGTCGGGCTCACTGCCGCCCAGTTGCAGCGCGACCGGATGTTCCACCGCATCGAATCCGAGCAGGCGATCGCGATCGCCGTGGATTACCGCCTGCGCATGCACCATCTCGGTGTACAGCCGCGCATGCGGCGACAGCAGCCGATGGAACACGCGGCAATGCGAATCGGTCCAGTCCATCATCGGGGCGACGGACAGGGTCACGCCTTCCCTGATATCGGGACTACGGGGCTTTGCCCCTGTCGGGACGGCGGTTTCCAACGGCATGCTCGGCTTGTTTCCAGTGGGGTCTGCGGACATCCAGGCCGCCTGATGGACGGTCCGGGACGCGGGTCCGCGGCCGCCAGGCGCCTGCCGGGCCATTATCGCCCATGTCGTGGCGGCGGCCCGAACTCCTCCCACGTCCCTGTCCAGCGCCGTCCGCGCCGGTTCAGACCGCAGTGCCGCCGATTTCCCGCGAGGGCGTGCGGCCTACCCGGCGACCGCCGGCCCATCGGTGTTGATCGACTCGGCGGTGACCACCCAACGCGCGCCGTTCCATCGCCAGGTGACCAGGTGCTTGCCCTTGACCCGCATCGTCCGTCCCCCGGACAGGACGGTCGCCTCGAACTCGCCCAGTTCGTAGGCCATGTCGCCGGATGCCGCAATGGTGATCTCCGTGGGCCGGAACCTGGCCGAGTATCCCGGCGTATCCAGGCGTTCCCGGAACCACGCGCGGATCGCCGCCTTGCCGCGAATCAGTGGACTGCCATGGGTCAGGAACGCCGCGTTTTCGTCGTAGTTCTCCATCACCCGGTCCAGGCGGCCGGCGTAGAGATCCTCGGACCATCGGGCGTCGGTCGCGCGGATCGCCGCCTCGGCCTCGCGGGCCATTGGCCCGTCCGCCGCGGGGGCGGGGAGACTGGCAATGGACAGGCACAGGAGCGAAGCGAAGAGCAGCGCGGATTTCATGCGCATCATCCGGCCTGGCCTTCGGCCTTGCGGCCGAAATAGGAGATCTTGTTGGCGATCTTCCACTCGTCGCCGACCTTCAGCAGCAGGAAATAGTCGGTGATCACGACCGCGCCATGGTCCAGGGTGATGCGGGCGGTACCGGCGCTCCCCGAGGCATCCATGAAATCGATGGTGCGCACGCGCGATGCCTCGTCTGCCGCGGCCTTGCCCTTGAAGAACGCGCAGAACTCGTCCAGCGTCAGCGAGGTGACCTTGCCGTCGCGCACGCTCTCGATCCGCGCGCTCGGCAGGAACGCCTGGCGCATGTGGGACGCCTCACCGGTGGCCTGGCCGCGGAAGTAGTGATTGATCGCCTGGCGCATGCCCGCCTGCGCGGCGGGATCCTGTTGCGCCGCCGAATGGGCAGCGGGTGCATCGGCCGGCAGCGCGTGCGCGCCCGCGGTCAAGGCAAAGAGGGCACCCGCGAGCAGGCTTCGAAACCGCGGCTGGTTCATTGCACGTCTCCTTGGGAATGTCCGTGCAGACTGACGGGCGGGGCGTCCGCGGACAATGGCGCCCACCGCGGATTCCGCACGCTTCGGCGCAATGCCTCCGAGCACGCGCCTCGGGCACGTGTTACTTGAACAGGGCGAGCCGGTCGCGGTAGCTGCGCGAGAGCTTGAGTTCCTGCCCGCAGTCCAGGGTCAGGAAATACTCGCCGTTGAGGTGCGGACGCAGCGAGCTGACCCGTCCGGCGTTGACCAGGGTCGAGCGATGGATGCGTGGAAACCGGGTCGGATCCAGCCGTTTCTCCAGTTGTCCGAGCGTTGCACGCAGCACGTGGGTGTCGCGATCCGTATGGATGCACAGGTAATCGCCCGCCGCATCGACCCAGCGGATGCTGGTCCTCGGCAGCCGCAAGGTGCGCGCGCCATCGCGGATCGCCAGCGGCGTGTCCGCATCGCGGAACGCCTGCGCGCCGCCGGCATCCAGCGCCTCGTCCAGGGTCAACGCGGGCCGGCCGCTGAGCGCGCCGAGCAGACCCAGCAGCCGCGCGCGATGATCGCTGGCATCACGCCGATCCAGCACCTCGCGCACGCGGAACAGGGCCTGGTGCAGGCGGCTGTCGTCCACCGGCTTGAGCAGGTAGTCCACCGCGCTGGCCTCGAAGGCATTGAGCGCGTAGTGGTCATAAGCCGTGACGAACACCACCAGCGGCATCTGCTGCGCCGGGATCGCGCGCAGGGCCGCGAAGCCGTCCAGGCCGGGCATCTGCACGTCGAGGAACAGCAGATCCGGCGCGTGCTCCGACACCGCGCGCACCGCCGCGGCGCCATCGCCGACCTGGCCGACGATCTGGATGTCGCGTTCGCCGGCCAGGCGCAGTTCCAGTCCGCGCCGCGCCAGCGGCTCGTCGTCGGCGATCAGGGTCCGGATCATCCGTTCACTCGCAGCTCGTGGCATGGTCACTCCCGTGGCGCGCCGCCGGTTTCGAACGGCAGGGTCATCGTCACCATGAACCCACCCTCCTCGCGATTGCGGACATCGAAACTCTGTTGCGCGCCGTACAGCACGCGAAGCCGATCGCGGGTATTGGCCAGGCCCACCCGGTTGCCGCGCGGCGCGTTGTCCGGGGGCACGCCCCCGTGATCGAGCGCCGGCCATCCCGGACCGTCGTCGACCACCGACAATCTCAGGCGCTCCCCCTCGCGCGAGGCGTGCAGGCCGATCGTGCCGCCTTCCACCCGCTTGGCCACCGCGTACTTGATCGCGTTCTCCACCAGCGGTTGCAGCAGCAGGCTTGGCAGCAATGCCGACCAGCAGGCCGGTTCTATCTCGATCTCCAACCGCAGGCGCTCGGCGAAGCGGGTCTTCTCGATATCCAGGTACAGGCCGATCGCGTCCAGTTCCTGCTTCAGGGTCACCCGCTGCATGGGATCGTTGTCGAGCGAGTGGCGCAGGAATGCGCTCAACCCCTGCACCATCCGGTTGGCGGTGGCGTTGTCGCGGTCCAGCACCAGGGTGGAGATGGCGTTGAGGGTGTTGAACAGGAAGTGCGGGTTCAGCTGGTAACGCAGCATCTTCAGCTGCGCCTGGTGCGCCGTCGCCGTCGCCGCCAGCGCCGCTTCGGTCTGCATGCGCAGTTTCCGCCACGTGGTCATGACCAGATAGAGGCTGGTCCAGCCCACCAGCACGTAGAGCTGGCTGATCACGTAGGTGACGTAGCCGAACCGGGTGAAGGGCAGGCAGTGACCGCACCACCCCAGATCCGTGACGAGTTTGAAGGCCATCGCCATCGCCGCCGCGATCAACAACACCGGCACGATCATCAGCAGCGCCAACCGCGCCGGCGGCCGGTCGGCGCATGCGCGCAGCAGGTAGCGCAGGCCCAGCGTGCCCAGGAATCCGGTCGTCGCCACCGCCAGCAGCACGGTCCAGTATTCGGCCGGTTTGCCGTTGGCGAGCGCGGAAAAGTAGTTGACCAGGAAAACGCCGCCCCAGCCACCCGCATGCAGCCACCAGAACAGGGCATTTCCCGACCATGCCGGCGACGGATCGAGCGGCGGAGCGGGAGGGCGGGAAGAAGCGGGATCCGGCGTCATGGCATACATGGTGCAACCCGATGGACAGGATAGGTCGCCCGGCGCGGCTCGGTTCGGCGCGCGTCGGGAACGTTCCGGCGCAAACGCGCGGTCGCGCATCCCGGCAACGGCTAGCCTGTTCGACGACACGGGAAACCCTCCTTCAAGGCCCACGCGCGATCGGCATGGGCGGCGGGGCACGATAACAAAGGAATCGTCGATGCTGTTCGAACTGGTACTGGCCGCGGGCATGGCGACAGCCCCCGCGGAAGCAATCGAAACAATCCCGGTCGCCACTGGCCTCCGGCGTCCCTGGTCGATGGCATTCCTGCCCGATGGGGACTTTCTGGTAAGCGAAAAGGAAGGCGGGTTGGTCCGCATCGGACCGGACGGCGCGAAGCATCCGGTCGCCGGCATGCCCGACGATCTGGTCGACGCCTTCGAGGGTCGCGGCGACAACAGCGGACTGTTCGACGTGGTGCTGCACCCGGATTTCGCCAGCAATCGCCGCCTGTACTTCACCTACGCGTCACAGGACGCGGACGGCCTCACCACCCGCCTGGCCACCGCGCGCCTGATCGATGATCGCCTGGCCGAGCTGCGTCCGCTGTTCGCCGCCACCCCGCGTTCGGCCGAGCGCTTCCACTACGGCGGCGGCTTGCTGATCGATCGCCAGCGCCATCTGTACCTGACCGTCGGCGAGCGTCATTTCCGCGAAGGCGACAATCCGCCGTTGCCGGTGGCGCAGGATCCCACGGACAGGCGCGGCAAGATCTATCGGTTCACCCTGGACGGCGAGCCCGTGCCTGGCAATCCGGATTTTGGCGCGAATGCGGTGCCCGGTCTCTATGCGCTCGGCATCCGCGCCGCGCAGGGACTGGGGCAGGCGGCGGACGGACGCATCTGGATGTCCGAACATGGCACCCATCGCGGCGACGAGGTCAACGTGCTGCGTCCGCGCGCCAACTACGGCTGGCCGGTGCACACCTCGGGCCGCTATCGCACCACCGGCTACCGGCCGCAGACGCTGCCCGGGGCGATCTACACCGCGCCGGCATGGACCTGGACCGATCGCACCGTCGCGCCCACCGGCCTGGTCATCTACAGCGGCTCGCAGTTTCCGGAATGGCGCGGCGACATGATCCTCGCCGGACTGTCCACCGGCAGCCTGCTGCGGCTGGACCTGGAGGGCGATCGCGTGCTCGGCGAGGAAGTGCTGCTCAGCGGAACCCGACTGCGCAACGTGAAACAGGCGCCGGACGGCACGCTGTATCTGTTGACGGATGAGCCGGAGGGACGGTTGCTGCGGCTGGAGCGTCGTCCCTGACGCCTGCGTCCCGGTTGCCTTCGCGCGGTGGCCGCGTCAGTGGCCACCGTCGATGAAACGCAGGCCCACGCCCGGCTCGGTGGCGATGTAGCGCGGCGCGGAAGCGTCGTCGCCGATCTTCTGGCGCAGCTTGCCGACCAGGATGCGCAGGTAGTGGGTGTCCTGCTGGTGGGTGGGGCCCCACAGTTCGCGCAGCAATTGCGGCTGGGTGACCACCCGGCCGGCATGGCGCAACAGCAGGGACAGCAGGGCGAATTCCTTGCGGCTCAACGCCAGCGGCTCGCCGTCCAGGGACACCTCGCGCCGGGCCAGATCAACATGCAGGCGGCCATCATCGAACACCACCGGCGCCTCCACCGTCGCGCCCGCGTGGGCACGCAGCAGGCCGCGGATGCGCGCCATCAGTTCCTGCACGCCGAACGGCTTGGTCACGTAGTCGTTGGCGCCCGCGTCGAGCGCGGCCACCTTCTCCTGCTCACCCGCGCGCACGGTCAGCATGATCACCGGCACCTGCGAGAATCCGCGGATTTCGCGCAACACCTCGTGGCCGTCGCGATCCGGCAGGCCGATGTCCAGGATCACCAGATCCGCGCCGGGCGAAGCGAGCGCGGCCAGGCCGGAAGCGCCGTCCTCGGCCAGCAGTACCCGATACCCCTGCGCACGCAGGCTGATGTCGAGGAACTTGCGGATCTGCGGCTCGTCGTCGACCACCAGGATGCGGACCGGGGGCGCGGACGAAACCGGGACGGTGTCGGCGGGATTCAAGGCGGGACCGGCGGAACTCAGGGATGCAGGAGGGGAAGCGTAATCCTGATCGTGGTGCCGCGGCCATCCGGCCCGGGCAGCGCCTCCACGCTGCCGCCGTGGGCGCCGATCATGCCCTGGCAGATGGTCAGGCCCAGGCCGGTGCCCTGGCGGCCGCGATCGCCGCGCTCCACGCTGTAGAACATGTCGAAGATGCGGCTGCGCTCCTGTTCCGGGATGCCCGGCCCGCGATCGCGCACGTCGATGCGCAACTGTTCGTCGACCAGGCGCGCCTCGACCTCGACCGGCTCGCCGCGCGGGGAGAACTTGGCGGCGTTCTCCAGCACATTGAACACCGCCTGCTCGACCAGCGCCGGATGCACCCAGATCGGCGGCAGGTCGGTGGCGATCCGGGTCTGCAGCCGCACTTCCGGCTGGTAGCGCTGCAGCCGCCCGACCGCCGAGCCGATCAGTTCGTCGACGTTGATCCAGTCGCGGTTGAGGGTCAGCCCGGTATGGCCCAGCCGGGTCATGTCGAGCAGGTTCTGGATGTAGCGATCCAGCCGCTCGCCCTCGCGCTGGATGGTGTCCAGCAGCGCCTTGCGATCCTCGGCGTCCATCGCGTCGGCGTAATTCGCCAGGCTGCTGGCCGAACCGATCATCGAGGCCAGCGGCGAGCGCAGATCGTGCGAGACCGAGGACAGCAGGGCCGAGCGCAAGCGCTCGGTCTCGCCGGTGATGCGCGCGCCCTCCAGATCCGCGACCAGCCGCGTGCGCAGCGCGGCCTGGGCGATGTCGTCGGCCATCGCCTCCGCCATCCGCCGCTGCTCGAAACCCAGCCGGGGCAGTTCGCGCGGGAAACGCACGCCGGCCACCCCCATCACCCCGCGCGCGTCGCGCAGCGGCAGGAACCACCATGCGGATCCGGCCAGGGTATCGGTGAAGCGACCGGTGGCCTGCGCATGCTGCTGGGCCCAGTCGGCGGCGGCCAGATCCTTGCCTTCCAGCACCACCCCGTTCGATGCCGCCACCTGTCCATCCCAGCGCAGCCAGATTTCGGCGTCCATCGCCGTACCCAGCGCGTCGCGGCCGGCGGCCAGCACCTGGCCCAGATCCGCCGCACTGGTGAGCTGCCGTCCGAGCATCTGCAGGGCGGTGGCATGGGCATTGGCCGCGCGCAGCGCCAGCACCTGCATGCGCAGGCGCGAGGCCAGCCGGCCGGCGACCAGCGCCGCCAGCAGGAATAGGAACACCGTGGTCACGCCCTGCGAGGCGCCGATGTTGAAGGTGAAGCGCGGGTCGATGAAGAAGAAGTTGTAGGCCAGGAAGCTCAGCAGCGCCGCGACCACCGCCGCCGCCATCCGGGTGCGGGTGGCCACCAGCACCACCGCGACGATGAACACCATCGACAGATCGTCGATGCCGGTCCAGCGTTCGACCAGCCAGGACACGCCGACCGCCAGCACCGCCGCGATTACCGCGAACAGCAGATCGTTGCGCAACACCGGCATGTCGGCGCGGTTCCAGCGGCGACGCGAGCGTGCCCGCGCTTCCGGCGTGTTGATGATGACCAGTTCGTAGTGCGCGGCCCGTTGCAGCAATTGCTGGGTCAGGGTGCGGTTGAACATCCGCGCCACCGGCCGCTCGCGGGTGCGTCCCAGCACCAGCGTGGAGGCGCCGATCTGGGCGGCGTGATCCAGCAGTGCGTCGGCGATGCTGTTGCCGTGCACCACATCGGTCTGCGCGCCGAGTCGGCGCGCCAGCGCGAACGCGCGATCCAGTTCCAGCTGGGTGGCCTCGCCGGCCTCGCGCGCCTGCACGGTCACCACCGTCCACGGCGCGTCGCGGCGTTCGGCCAGGCGCCGGGCGACCCGCACCAGGTACTCCGACTGGCCCATGCCGTCGATCGCCACCAGCACCCGGCGGCGCAGCGCCATGCCGGGCAGGCCGCGCGCGGTCCGGGTATCGCGCAGATCGTTGTCGACCCGGTCGGCGACCGTCTGCATCGCCAGTTCGCGCAGCGCGATCAGGTTGGATGGCGAGAAGAACGCCTGCAACGCCTGCGCGGCCTGGTCCGGCAGGTAGACCTTGCCCTGGTGCAGGCGTTCGATCAGCTCGCGCGGCGGCAGGTCGACCAGCACGATGTCGCGCAGGCGATCGAACACCGCGTCCGGCACGGTCTCGCTGACCCGCACGCCGGTGATGCGGTGGACCACGTCATTGAGGCTTTCCAGGTGCTGGATGTTGATCGTCGTGTAGACGTCGATGCCCGCTTCCAGCAGTTCCATCACGTCCTGCCAGCGGCGCTCGTGGCGGCTGCCGGGCGCGTTGCGGTGCGCCAGCTCGTCGACCAGCGCGACCTTGGGCCGGCGCGCCAGCAGCGCGTCGAGATCCATCTCGTCCAGCCAGCGCCCCTGGTAGCTGACCCGCCTGCGCGGCACCACCTCCAGGCCCTCGGTGAGCGCGGCGGTCTCGCTGCGGCCGTGGGTCTCGACGATGCCGATCACGACGTCGGTGCCCTGCTTGCGCATTTCCCGCGCGCGCGAAAGCATCGTGTAGGTCTTGCCGACGCCGGGCGCGGCGCCCAGGAAGATGGTCAGGCGGCCGCCCGCCTCGCGGTGCAGGCCGTCGATCAGGGCATCGGCTTGGCGGCTGCGGGCGTCGGTCATGCGGCTATTGTGCCTGCTGCGTGGTGGCTGGCAGTGCGTCCAGCGCCAGATTCAGGCGCAGGACATTCACCCGGGGCTCGCCGAGCAGGCCGAACTGCGGGGCCTCGGTATGGCGCTTGGTCAGTTCCGCCACCGTGGCCGGCGGCAGGCCGCGGGCGCGGGCGACGCGGGCGATCTGCACCTCCGCGCCACGCGGACTGACGTGCGGATCCAGGCCGCCACCGGACTGGGTGATCAGATCGGGCGGCACATCGACCGGCGCGATGCCGTCGCGCGCGGCCACCGCCGTGCGGGCTTCGTCGATGCGCTTGCGCAGATCCGGATTGCCGCGCGACTGGTTGCTGCCGGCGGCCGCCATCGGATCGTAGCCGGCCGCCGACGGACGCGGCTGGAAGTAGCGCGGGTCGGTGAAGGGTTGCGCTACCAGCACCGAACCGGCGACGTGGCCCTGCGCGTCGATGATCGATCCGGTCGCCTGCGCGGGGAACAGGCCGCGCCCCAGCCCGGTGCCGGCCAGCGAATACAGCAGGCCGAAACCCAGCAGCGACACCAGCGCCAGGCCAAGGGAGGGACGTAGCAGGCCGGCGCGGGTGATATGCGGCGACGCGACGATCTTGTAGCTCACGGGAGATTGCATGTGGTTTTCCTCAGGCGCCAGTCACGAGGGACAGCGCCATGTCGATCAGTTTGATGCCCACGAACGGCAGCAGCACGCCGCCCACGCCATAGATCAGCATGTTCCGCCGCAGCAGCACGGTAGCGGTGGCCGGGCGGAAACGCACGCCGCGCAACGCCAGCGGAATCAGCGCCGGGATGATGATCGCGTTGAAGATCAGCGCGGCCAGCACGGCGTTGGCGGGACTGGACAGGTGCATCACGTTGAGCGCGCCCATCTGCGGCAGCGCGGCGGCGAACAGCGCCGGCAGGATCGCGAAGTACTTGGACACGTCGTTGGCGAGCGAGAAAGTGGTCAGCGCGCCGCGCGTGATCAACTGCTGCTTGCCGACTTCGACCACCGCCAGCAGCTTGGCCGGATCCGAATCCAGGTCGACCATGTTGCCGGCTTCCTTGGCCGCCTGGGTGCCCGAGTTCATCGCCAGGCCCACATCGGCCTGCGCCAGCGCCGGCGCATCGTTGGTGCCGTCGCCGACCATCGCCACCAGCTTGCCAGCGGCCTGCTCGCGGCGGATGCGGGCGAGCTTGTCCTCCGGCCTGGCCTCGGCGATGTAATCGTCGACGCCGGCCTCGGCGGCGATGGCCGCAGCCGTCAGCGGATTGTCGCCGGTGATCATCACGGTCTGGATGCCCATCGCGCGCAGGCGGGCGAATTTCTCCTTGATGCCGTGCTTGACCACGTCGGACAGCTCGACCACGCCCAGCACGTGCCGGCCCTCGGACACCACCAGCGGAGTGGCGCCGCCGCGGGCGACCTGCTCGATGCGCGCGGCCAGTTCGTTGGGCACGTTGCCGCCGTGTGCCTGCACGTGCCGGCCGATGGCATCGCCGGCGCCCTTGCGGATCACCCGGTCTTCCACGTCCACGCCGGACATCCGGGTCTGGGCGGTGAACTGCAGGTAGGTCGCCCGCTCGGGCTCGTCCAGGATGCAGCCCTGCTCACGCGACAGCCGCACGATCGATTTGCCTTCCGGGGTCGGATCGGCCAGCGAGGCCAGCAGCGCGGCGTCACGCAGCTGCGCCTTGTCGATGCCGGCCAGCGGATGGAACGCGGTGGCCTGGCGATCGCCGTGGGTGATGGTGCCGGTCTTGTCCAGCAGCAACACGTCCACGTCGCCGGCCACTTCCACCGCCTTGCCGGACTTGGCCAGCACGTTGGCCGACAACGCGCGGTTCATGCCGGCGATGCCGACGGCCGGCAGCAGGCCACCGATGGTGGTCGGAATCAGGCACACCAGCAGCGCGATCAGCAGCAGCGGATCCACCTTCACGCCGACGAAGGCACCGATCGCCGGCAGGGTCGCCACTACGATAAGGAAGGTCAGAGTCATCGCCGCCAGCAGCAGGGTCAGCGCGATCTCGTTGGGGGTCTTCTGGCGATTGGCGCCTTCCACCAGCGCGATCATCCGGTCGAGGAAGCTGTGCCCCGGCTCGGCGGTGATCTTCACCACGATCTCGTCGGAAAGCACCTTGGTGCCGCCGATCACGCCGGAGCGATCGGTGCCGGCCTCGCGCAGCACCGGCGCCGATTCACCGGTCACCGCCGACTCGTTGATGGTCGCCACACCACGGATGATCTCGCCGTCGGCGGGAATCTGCTCGCCCGCCGAGACGATCACGTAATCGCCCGGACGCAGCTCGGCCGCCGGAATGCGGGTTTCGGCGCCGCCCAGCGCGGTCTCCACCCGGCGCGCGACCAGATCCTTGCGTGCGCGCCGCAGCGATGCGGCCTGGCCGCGGCCGCGCGCTTCGGCCACCGCTTCGGCGAAGTTGCCGAACAGCACCGTCACGAACAGGATCGCGGTCACGGCCCAGCCAAATCCGGCCGATGCCACCCCGGCCAGCGTGATCACCGCCGACAGCAGGGTGCCGCCCATCACCACCGCCATCACCGGGCTGCGGATCAGGTGCCGCGGCGCCAGTTTGAGGAAGGCGTCGCGCAGGGCCGCGCGGAACGCCGCGCCGTCCATCAGCGCCGGATGATCCCGGCGGGTTTTTTCCTGGTAAGAAATCGTCGTCATGGGAGTGCTCTCAGTGCGCGACCAGTGACAGGTGATCCGCGATCGGTCCCAGCACCAGTGCGGGCATGAACTGCAGCACGGTGAGGATCACGACCACGGCCACCAGGGTCAGCGCGAAGGTAGGCGTTTCGATGTGCAGGGTGCCGGCCGATTCGGCGGCGTGGCGCTTGCCGGCCATGCGCGCGGCCACCAGCAGCGGGATGATCAGCGCGGGGAAGCGTCCCAGTGCCAGCGCCACCACGCAGCTCAGGTTCCACCAGTAGGTGGCGTCGCCCAGCCCTTCGAAACCCGAGCCGTTGTTGGCGAAGGCCGAGGTGTACTCGTAGAAGACCTGGCTGATGGCGTGGAAGCCGGGATTGGAATTGCCGGTGATCGACGGGACGGCCAGCGTGATCGCGGTCAGTCCCAGCACCACCAGCGGCTGCAACAGGATCAGCAACGCCAGCAGGCGCACTTCACCGGCCTCGATCTTGCGGCCGAACAGTTCCGGCGTGCGCCCGGTCATCAGGCCGGCCAGGAACACGCTCAGCAGCAGGTACACGATGAACTGCTGCAGGCCGCAGCCCACACCGCCCCAGATCGCGTTGACCAGCATGTTGACCAGCGCGACCAGCCCGGTCATCGGCGCCAGCGAGTCGTGCATGGCGTTGACCGAACCGTTGTTGACCTGGGTGGTCACCGCCGCCCACAACGCGGACGCGTCGGCGCCGATACGCACTTCCTTGCCTTCCATCAGCGCGGGATCGGCAGCCGTCGCCGAATGCGCCTCGGACCAGATCGCCGCGCCGGTGGATATCACCGACATCAGCATCATGCTGCCGAATACCAGCGCGGTGAACTTCCGCCGGCCGGTGAACGTGCCGACCATGAACACCACTGACACCGGGATCAGCAGGATGGCCAGGGTCTCCAGCAGGTTGGACAGCGGGGTCGGGTTCTCCAGCGGCACCGAGCTGTTCGGGCCGTACCAGCCACCGCCGTTGGAACCCAGTTGCTTGGCCGCGACCATCGCCGCGACCGGGCCCAACGGGATTTTCTGTTCGCCCATGCCGGCACTGCTGTCCACCGGCGTCGCCACCGGACCGGCGGCGAGCGTGGACGGCACGCCCTGGCTGGTCAGCAGTAGCGTCCACGCCAGGCAAAGCGGCAGCATGAAGCGGACCGTCGAACGCACCACATCGGCCCAGTAGTTGCCCACGTCCACGCGTTCGCTCGGTTGCCCGACACCGCCTTCCTGGGTGGAATCCACCCCGCCACGGCCGCCGAACAACGCGCGCAGCGTCGCCACCACCATCGCCAGGCCCATCATCGGCGTCACCACCTGCAGGCCGACGATGCCGGTCATCTGCGACAGGTAGGACAGCTGTGCCTGACCGGAGTAGTGCTGCTGGTTGGTATTGGTCAGGAACGACACCATCGTGTGCAGCGCGGTGTCCCAGCGCATGTTCGGGATGTCGTCGGGATTGAACGGCAGCCAGGCCTGGGTCATGAAGATGACCCAGGCAATCAGGCCGACGATCAGGTTGCTGAGCAGGAACGCGCCGGCATAGCCGCGCCAGTTCATGCCCCGCTCCGGGCGCGTGCCCAGCAGCGCGTAGATCGGCTTTTCGATCCAGCCGAACAGCCGGTCGCCGCGCATCGGCGCGCCGCGCATCACCGCCGCCAGGTAACGGCCCAGCGGCCAGCCCAGCGCGATGGCCAGCGCGAAGACGAGAAATGCTTCAGTCATTGTCGTTCACCCGCATCAGAATTCTTCGGGACGCAAGATCACGTACAGCAGGTAGCCTGCCGCCACGATCACCGCGATGCCACACAACAAGGCCAGCCAACCAGGCATGGGAGTTCTCCTCAAAAAGACGCTTGCAGGGCCGCCTCGACACGCGAGCCGGCCAAATCCGGAAACAGGCGCTTGGCGGAATCGTCGGTGGCGTGCGCGGTCACGCGCAGTTCGAACGGCGTCTTGAACGCCCACACCGCGCCCAGTTGCGCGTGCGCGTAACTGTCGCCATAGGCGTCATCCAGCCAGTAACGGCCGACCGCGCCTTCCAGCCGCCACCGTTCTCCCAGCGGAGCGCGCGCGCCCAACTGCGCGTAGGTGCCGTTCCGGTCCGTCGCCAGGGCGTCGTTGGACCAGCCGACCTGCGCCCAGTAGTTCTGCTTCCAGGTCACGGTGCCGTTGAGTTCGGACCAGTTGAGGTCCACGGTCGTGCCCGGATAGCGGTAATGCGTGAGATTGACGTCCAGCGCCCAGTCATCCGTGAGGTTGCCGGTCCAGCCAACGACGAAATCGAATTCGCTGGAAGCATTCGTTCCAGTGGCGAATTCCACATTGGAACCCCACACCGATCCGTAGAGGCCATTGGCGGCCGCCGCCTTGAAGCCGGCCTGGACCGCCGGGTCGCCCTGGGTCTGGCTGGTGCCGCGCCAGATGTAGTCGGTGGTGAGCGCGGCATTGCCGCTCAGGGTAACGGCGGCGGCGGGTTCGGCCAGCGCCAGCAGGAATACGCACGCCAGTGCCGGCGTGCGGAGGGAAGGAATGCGCATTGCGGGATGTCCACGCGGAAACGGCTCCGCGACTGTGGAAATCTTCCCGCCGGCAGGCGTAAAGCCTCCATTCGCGGCCCGGTCGGCCGCGTAAATTCATCGTAAAAACCCGTGAGAACCGGTGCGTGGACCGGTTCGGGGGTTCAGTCCTTCACGGTGCCATCGTCCGTGCAGCGATCCAGCACGTCGCCGGTGTGCTGGTTGAACACCGGTGCGGCGAACGGCGCCGGGCCGGGCGTGCGGCCGAATGCGATCGGCCGGGTCACGCCGCGATAGCGGCCCACCGCCGGATGTTCGATGTTGGCGACGATGTCCTCGGCCAGAACCTGCGGATGATCGAACATGTCCTCGACCCGGCGCGCGGCCGCGCACGGCACCTCGTCGCCGAACAGGGCTTCCCATTCCAGCGCGGTGCGGGTGGCGAGCGCGTCATGCAGCAGCGGCACGATTTCATTGGCGTGTTCGGCGCGCTTGCGCACGCTGTCGTAGCGTTCGTCCGCCGCCAGCGCGTCCAGGCCGGTCTTTCCGCACAAGGCCTTCCAGAACCTGGGCGTATTGGCGGAGATGTAGATGTGGCCCTCGCGTGCAGGATGGATGCCGGTGACGCCACCGGAGCGCATGTCGCGGCCGATGTCGAGCGATTCGCCCTCGGCCCAGATCATCCTTGCCGATTGCATGGTCAGCGCGCTGCGCAACAGCGACACCCCGACGAACTGGCCGCGCCCGCTGCGCTCGCGCTCGTACAGCGCGGAGGACACCCCGCCCGCCAACAGCGCCGCTGCGTAATAGTCCACCACCGAACCGTAGATGATCTCCGGCGCGCCGCCGCGCTTGCCCTGCAAAGCGCACATGCCGGTCATGGTCTGCAGGACCTGGTCGTAACCGGCCTTGTCCTTCATCGGACCATGCTCGCCATAGCCGGTGACGGCGCAGTAGATCAGGCGCGGATTGATCAGGGTCAGGCGATCGAAATCGATACCCAGCCGTTTCGGCACGGCGGGCCGGAAGTTGTGCACCAGCACGTCGGCCTCCCGCACCAGCCGCAACAGCGCGGCCAGGCCCTCGGCCGACTTGAGGTCCAGGACGATGCCGATCTTGCTGCGGTTCACGCCCATGAACGCGCGGCTCTCGGCCGCCAGCGTGGAGGGATACTTGCGCAGGTTGTCGCCATCCGGCGGCTCGATCTTGATCACCTGCGCGCCCTGGTCGGCCAGCAGCGTGCAGCCGTACGGCCCGGCGATGTAGGCGCTCAGATCCAGCACCTTGACGCCGCTGAGCGGTCCTGCGGGGCCCTCGCGCCGCACCAGGCCGAAGGGAGACGGGTTATCCATGCGTGAAGTTTCCATCGGGTGCCGCTAGCCGTGCCGCGGCCAGTCTCCCGCATGCTCCGGGGACGAAACAGCGGGACCGCATATTTTCAGCGGCGACAAATTCTTGCTTGCCCGGCACGCGCACTCCGCTACTCCATGGCCCGGCCGGCATCCGGCGGATCCGCCCAGGCGACGGGATCCGGCGCCAGCGACAGCCAGCCCAGCCGCCACGCGCCATCCTCGCGGCCGCCGGCGCGGTAGTACGGCGCGAAGCGCAGCGGCGCGCGGCCATCCAGTTGCATCTCCACGTCCATGCCCGGACCGCCATCGGCGGCGGCGAGTTCACGCAGCCATCGCGCCGGCGGCGCGTCCGGCAGGCGCACCGCTTCCTCGTGCTTGAATCCGTCAATCAGCCCCGTCGCGTACACCAGCGGTCCCCGGGTCAGGCCGACGTAGTCGTAGCGCAGCACCTGCTGGCGCACCGGTGAACCGTCCGGCGCGCGCGATTCCTGCACGTTGCGGCTGCGACGGAGATGAAGCGTCGGCGTCATCGGCAGGCGCAGCGCCACGACGTCGCCCGGCTGCCAGTCACGGCTGATATCCAGCCACTCTCCCGGCGCGATTCCGGCATCCAGCACCTCGCCGTTCACTGTCACGCGGGCGCCTTCGGTCCAGGCGGGCACGCGCAGGCGCAGGGCGAAGCGCATCGCCTGCGCCGGTTGCAGTGTCAGGGTCACGTCGTCCGCGAACGGGTAACCGCCCGACTGGACGATCCCCACTTCACCCTTTGGCAAAGCCAGCCGCACCTGTCCGGGCGCGTAGAGATTGACCTGCAACGCGCCGTCCTCGGCCACGCCGTAGGCCAGCGGTGGCAGTTCCTCCCACGCCATCGCGCCGCTGGACTTGCAGCAGCGCCAATAGGTGGTGTGGACGCGCGGGCCATTCGGGAACGAGTAGTAGCACCAGTCCTCGCCGTTGGGCGCGGCGGCGCCGAGCAGATCGTTGTAGGCGATGCGCTCGATTTCCTCGGCATGGCGCGCATGCCCGGTGATCCGCAGCAGCTCGCGATTGAGCTGCAGCCATGCCAGCACCGAACAGGTTTCCACATAGGCCTGCGGGCTGAACACGCCGGCGGGATTGAACACTTCGCGCGAGCGATGCGCCACCCCGCCCCAGGGACCGCCACCGAGGGTCAGGTGGTGATCGCGGATGTTGCGCCACAGGTGATCGACCGCGTCGCGATAGCGCGCCTTGCCGGTCGCCCGGTGCAGCTTGGCCAGACCGACCAGGTTCCAGGCCAGCTGGTAGGCCTTGCCGGTGGCGATTTCCGACGCGTCGGCACCTTCCAGCGCGCGCCGGATCAGCCCCAGCCGCGGCTCGGCGTCGGCCTGTTCGGCGATGCGCTCGGCCAGTTCCAGGTAGCGCAGGTCGCCGGTCGCCAGATGCAGTTCCACCGCCGGATCCATAAGCACCGTGGCCGACATGCCGAAGTGGTTGCCGAGCGAGGTGATGTCGATGCCGCCTTCGCCCAGCGTGCGCCAGCACAGATCGCCGATGCGTTGCGCGGCGGCCAGGTAGCGCTCGTCGCCCAGCGCGCGCCAGGTTTCGATCAGGCCGAGGATCAGATAGCTGTGGGTCCAGATGTCCCAGGTCCGCCAGGCCGGCGCGCCATCCCAGCTGACCGGCTTGGGCGGCTGCGGACGCATGAAGCGGCGCTCGGGCGCGTAGTTGCCCAGGTAGCCGTCGTCGGCCTGGCGGGACAGCAGGTAGTCGGCCACCGCGCGCAGGTTGTCGCGCAGGTCGACATCGCCGCTGCGCGCCACCGCGCGGGCGGCGGCGTACAACCATTTGCCCGCGTGTTCGCCGTACCAGTCGCCTTCCAGATTCTCGCGAGTGTGCTCGGGATGGAAGATCGCGATCGCCGGGCTGTCCGGGCCGGTGATGAAATGGCCCAGGCGGCCTCGCCGGCTGGCCTCGATGGCCTCGCCCAGCACGCCGCCCAGCACCACCGCGCCCGCGGGCGCGGGAACGAAGCGATCGCCCCGCGGGGCCTGTGCATTCACCGCCATGCCCTACTCCGCGTCCACCACGCAACGGAAACCGAGCATGCCGGACCGATCCTTGCTCGGTGCCATCAGCAGGTACTTGCCATGCTGATCCAGCCGGTACGCCTGCGGGAAATACCAGTGCGAAGTCTGCGGCTGATAGGCGCTGCCGCCGCGCAGGATCGCCGCGCGGGTGTGTTCGTCGGCGTACTCGTCGGTCCACTGCCACACGTTGCCAACCAGATCCTCCACACCGAACGGGCTCGCACCCTGTGGATACGCGCCGACATCAGCCGGCGGAAGCAGGCGGCGCCCGCGGTTCACCGGCGGCACCGCATCGGCGCGCCATTCGTTGCCCCACGGATACAACCGCCCGTCGGTGCCCTGCGCGGCGTATTGCCATTCCCATTCACGCGGCAGGCGCTTGCCCGCCCATTCGGCATAGGCGCGCGCGTCCTCCAGCGAGACCCAGGTGACCGGCTTGTCTTCCCAACCCGGGCGCGGTGCACCGTCCTGCCAGTCGCGCAGGAAGTTGTGCACGTCGCGCGGCGCGTAGCCACTGGCCTCCAGGAACCGCTTGAACTGGGCGTTGGTGACCGGATGGCGATCGATGTGGAACGCCTTCATCGCCATCCGCCTCCGGTGATGCCGGCGCGCACTGCCCTCCCACGGATACTGCACGTCCAGCCCTTCCCAGGTCTGGCCCTCGATCTCCACGCCGCCGACCACGAACACGAACTCGCCGGCCGGCACGGTCACCATGCCTTCCGGTGCCTGCGCGCGCACGTCAGTGGGCGCGATCGGCGTGATCCGCTGCGGAATGGCGTGCCAGCGGTTGGACAGCGTGCGCAGCGGCACCCGCGCCAGATCCGCCATCAGCGACAGGAACGCAGGCAAGCCTTCGATCTCAACGCCTTCGTCCAAGGCCAGCACCGCGCCGAACCCGCGGCCTTCCAGGTTCATCTCCAGCACCGCCTGGTCACCCGTGATCAGCGGTTGCAGTTCCACCCCGTGCCAGGCATCGAAGTACTGGCGGCCCGGCTGGTGCGGCAGCGCCAGTTGTTCGCCTTCCACGTCGTACTCGTTGCGGTTGACCAGCGTCCACAGCACCTGGCCCTCGCCCGGGAAACGGCTGGCGAACACGCCCGCCTGCAAGGTCGGGTAGTAGGGCGTCCAGTCACGGCTGACCATCAGCGGTGCGAAGCGGCGCTCGAGGGTGGCGACGCGGCGCAGCGATTCGGCGTCGCGCGGGGTGAACTGGTTCCACAGGCCCCAGATGTTCTCCCAGGCGTTGTAACCAATGCCATTGAAGAAGATGTACTGCAGATCGTGGTTGCGGTCGCGGCCCCAGCGGTTCTCGTAGTTGATCATGTGGCGCGGTTCCAGCCACTTGAACTTGGCGACCGGCGGAATGACCTCGTTCGGTGCCTTCTTGCCCCAGCTCTGTACGTTCCAGATCAGGTGTTCCTCGGCGCTGATCGTGGATTCCGGCTGCACCACCACCGGCTGGCCGAGCGCATCGCAGGCATCGAAGAACGCGCGCGGCACGCCGTTGTAGGTGTCGCCGTTGATGCCGTCGGCGCCGACTTCCTTCACCAGCCGCGCGATGGCCTGCCAGTCCGCCTCGCCCTGCGCGCGGGTGCCGTTGTCCCAGGGCATGGTCGGCAGGAACACCTTGACGCCACGTCGATGGAAATCATCGACCGCGCTTTTCAGGCCGGCCAGGCCACCTGGGAGATCCGCGGCCATGTCGAACTGGTTGCGATCGTCGATGCCGATATTCGGATAGACGTACCAGAGCAGCACGCTGTCCAGCCCGCCGAAGCGCTGCTCCAGATCATCCAGGTAGCGATCCACGGTGTAGCGGCCGGCTGCCGGATCGTAGAAATAGCGATCCTCCACCATCATCTGCGCATGCACGAAGTTGCGCTGCGCCCATTGCAGCTCGGGGCGTCGGTAGTTGGCGTCGTCGTAGCCGATGCGGGTCAGATGTTCGCGGCGCCAGTCGCGCAGTTCGGCGATCCAGTCGGCCGACGTGGCGTTGACGTCGATCTTCCAGTGGCCGATCTCGGCGAATGGCCAACCCGGCGCCTTGCCCGGCGTCGGCAGATAGCGCTGGGTGGTGACGTGCGAGAACTTGTATTCGGTCTTCGGCACGTGGCGCGGCGCGTCGTCGTCGTGGGCGGGAGGGAACGGATCCGGTGCGGCGGTCATGGCGTGGTTCTTTCAGGGAGGGGGATTCAGGTCAGGCCGAACTGCGCGGCCAATGCCTCGCGCGCCTGCGCGGTGGTGGCCGGCGCGTCGCGCAGGAAGGCTTCGACCGCCTCGCGCGCGGGCACCGAGGCCTGCGCGCCCAGGCGCGTGCAGGCCAGCGCCGACGCCGCGCAGGCGTAGCGTAATGCATCGGCCAGGACGTCGCCCCGCGCCAGCCGCGCGGCCAGCGCACCGCAGAAGGTGTCGCCGGCGGCGGTGGTATCGACGGCGTCCACCCGGAACGCCGGTTGCAGGAACAGGCCCTCGGCGCTGCGCGCGATGCAGCCGCGCGCACCCAGGGTGACCACCACGCAGGGCACGGCCAGGCGGGCAAGGCGATCGGCGATGCCGCCGGCGGATCCCGCCAGCGCTTCGAGTTCGCCTTCGTTGACGATCAGCACGTCGACCGCGCGCAGCAGCGCATCGGGCAGCGACCGCGCGGGTGCGGCGTTGAGCACCACCGTGACTCCCGCGTGGCGCGCGGTCGCGGCATAGGCCGTGACCGTTTCTATCGGGGTCTCCAGTTGCAGCAGCAGGTGCGACACCGCGGCCAACGGCGGCAGATCGCTGGCCCGCAGCGCGTTGTTGGCGCCGGGTGCGACCGTGATCGCGTTCTCCGCGTCGTCGGACAGGCAGATGAAGGCGGTGCCCGTGGGCAGTTTTCGGGATCGCACGATCACCGGTTCCACGCCGGCGCCGCGCAATGAATCCTCGAGGGTCGCGGCGAACGCATCCTCGCCCAGTCCCAGCAGCATGCGGGTGGGCGCGCCGCCGGCGCGCGCCGCCGCCACCGCCTGGTTGGCGCCCTTGCCGCCCGGGAAGGTGGCGAAGTCGCGCCCCAGTACCGTTTCGCCCGGGGCCGGCACGTGCGCGGCGCGGACGACGAAATCGAGATTCGCCGAGCCGGCGACGAGGATGTGCCTGGGTGTTGCGGTCATGGTTCCAGTGCCTGGTAGACCAGGTTGTAGAAAGGCGTGGCGAGACGGGGAAGATCGTGCGCCTGGCCGTCGGGCAGGTGCTGCAGCAACAGGATCGCGATCAGGCGTTCCTGCCGGTCAATCGTGAAATAGGTCGAGGCCGCGCCGGACCAGCCGAACGCGCCGACCGAACCCAATCGCCCGCGCCCGGCTACGTCCAGGATCACCGAGCCCCCCAGGCCGAAGCCTTCGGCGCGGCTGAATTCGGTAACCGGCGGATCGAGCTGTCCCTGGAGGTGGTTCATCATCATCAGGTCCACGGTCTTGCGGCCGAGGATGCGCTGATCATCCAGCGCGCCGCCAGCCAGCAGCATCTGGCAGAACCGCGCATAGTCGGAAATCGTGGAGTAGAGTCCACCCGCGCCGCTGGGATAGGCATTGAGGGACACCCCCGGTTGCCGTGCGCTGCGGCTGTCGTCCAGCCCAAGCCGACCGTCGGCGCCCATGCGGGTCAGATCGACCACGCGCCCGCGCGCGGCTTCCGGCACGCTGAATCCGGTGTCGCGCATGCGCAGCGGCGCAAGGATATGTCCGCGCACATACGCTTCGAAGGACTCTCCACTCACCACCTCGACCACGCGCGCCAGCACCTCGATGCCGGTGCCGTCGTACTTGAAGCGGGTTCCGGGTTCGGTCGCCAGCGGCACCGCCGCCAGTCGCGAGGCAAAGGTCGCCAGATCCGGTGAATCGTGCAGGTCGGCGCGTTCCAGCAGGCGGGTGGCTTCCTCGAAGCCCTCGCCGCCGGTGGCGAAACCCGCGGTATGGGTCAGCAGCTGACGCAGGGTGATGGGACGTTGCGCCGGCACCAGCACCGGCTTGTCCGCCGTGCCGCCGGCGAAGCGTTGCATGTGCTTGAACGCCGGCAGGTAGCGGCTCACCGGATCGTCCAGGCCCAGCTTGCCCTGCTCCATCAGCTGGAGCACCGCCACCGAGGTGATCGGCTTGGTCATCGAATAGATGCGGAAGATGGCATCCTCCGTCATCGGCCGGCTGCGCGCGAGATCATGGCTGCCGTGCGCCTGCACCGTGATGACCTTGCCGTCGCGCACGATCAGGGCCACCGCACCGAGGTAGCCCTCCGGTCCGGTCGCCCGTTCGAGGGAATCATCCAGCCGCTGCAGGCGGACTGGAGAGAAACCTTCCGCCGCGGCGGATGCCGCGGACGGAAGGTCCACCACCGGGTCTTGCGCCCGCGCCGTGTGCACGGCCATCAGCGCGGCCATCAGCAGCGGCCACACCCGCCGCCCGTGCGTTGCCTGAAACATCCGACGTGGGGGAGTCGTCCGTTTCAAAAGTTGATGGTGTGGGTCAGCGAGATCACGCGGCCGCGGCCGGCGAAATAGTTGCGGTAGAAGTCGATCTGCGACCAGCTCAGGATGTAGAACTTGTCGGTCAGATTTTCCACGCCCAGGGTGAACTTGCCGTACTTCTCGGTCTCGTAGTTGACGGTCAGATCGTAGAGCGTGTAGCCCTTGGTGTGTTCTTCGCCCGCACGTCCCTCGTTGATGTCGCGATCCAGCCATTGGGTCGCACCCAGGATCACGTTGCCCCGCGGCAGGAAGTTCCAGGTCAGCGACGCACCGATCTTGTCGGGGCTGATGTCGTTGATGCCCATTTCCTTATCCAGCGGCCCGTTGGTCACGAACGTGGTCTTGCCGCGGATGCGGGAATACAGCGCGGTTGCCTTCCACTTATCGCTGAAGTTGTACTCACCGTTGAATTCGTAGCCCTTGATCTCCACCGGCGCGCGCACCATCACGAAGTCGCGGCTGATCGGATCCACCGCCAGCGATACGCCGAAGTCCGACTCCGACTTGTAATGCGACAGGCCAAAGCTGCCGCGCTGGCCCTGCCAGTTCAGGCCAACCTCGCGGTTGTCGGCGATGATCGGCTGCAGGTCGAGGATGCCGGCCACGGTGGCCTGCGGATCGTTCGGGCAGCCATCGGGCTGGGTGCCTTCCGGCGAATCGTTGGAACATTGGATGTTGCGCAGCGGAATACCCACATTCGGCAGGCCGAAGCCCTCGCCGTAGGATGCGAACACGGAGAAGCCGGCAGGCAGGCGCCAAATCGCGCCGAAGTTGACCAGCGTCTCCTCGTAGGACAGCTTTCCGCCTTGCACAGAGCGGCGATCGCGGAACCAGGTGGTGGTGTAGTCATCCACCGACAGTTCTCCGTCCTCGCGGCGCACGCCGCCGCTCAGGGTCACCGGCCCGATGTCGTAGGACAGCTGCAGGTAGGGCGCGGTGCTCTTGTAGGTCATCGGCGGCACCCAGACCCGGTTGGTCAGCGCCAGACTCTGCTCGGTTTCGTCCTCGACCAGATCCAGGCCGGCGCGCATTTCCAATCCGTCCACGCCGAACAGCTGCGGACGCGTCCAGGCCGTGCGCAGGCCCTGCTTGTTGGAGTGGATTTCGGATTGGTCCCACAGCGTGCCCATCGGTGCGATGTCCGGATCCTGCCTGTCGTCTCCATTTTCGGCCGGATAGCGCATGGCCTGGTCCGCCTTGTACAGGTCGACCTTCAGCGTGCCGGCGAAGAAATCACCGTGGGTATAGGAGAAAGCGAACTGGGTGAAATCGTTGAATTCCGATTTCGAGCCAGGAATCCGGCCACGCTCGGCGGTATCTGTGATTCCCTGCTCGCGATCGCCGGGAACCCAGTGATAGTTGTTGTTGCCCTGCACGTTGAAGCGACTGAAGGTTCCCTGGATGCGCTGCTCTCCGGCCTCGCCGAAGTTCATGCCCCACTTGATGAACAGGTTGTCCGATTTTGAATCCGAGATTGAGCCGCTGGCGTTCATGCCGATGCGACGGCCACGGCCATCGTAGGAGATGCCGCGGTCGATGAAGGAGGCGGCGGTCAGCAGGTCGAAATCATCCGCCTTGTAGGCATAGTTCACGCCCAGCTTCCAGCCTCCGCTGTCGCTGCCGTTCTGCGTGCTGTAGCGGGAGGTGACGGTGGTTTCACTGCCGTCCTTGGTGGGCGTCTTGGACAGGTAGTTGATGATGCCGCCCTGCGCGCCGATGCCCTCGGAAGCCGAGGGACCATTGATGACCTCGATGCGGCCCACCAGCCCCATGTCGGTGAAGGTACCGGAGCGGTTGCCCTCGCGCAGGGGCGAGGTCTGCGGGATACCATCGAACAGGCGCAGCGCGATACGTCCGCGCAGCGTCTCGCCTGTATTGCTCATCGCCTGCGAGGATTCCGAATAGCCGGGCACCTGCCGCGCCAGGACAGCGGTGGCGTCCTCGGTCAGGCCGAGCGTGCGCTCGACTTCCTGCTTGGACACCAGGGTGATCGCGCCCGGAATCTTGTCCACCGCCTTCGGCGTGCGCACGCCGGTCACGATCACCTGGTCGAGATTGGTGGCTTCCACTTCCCCGGCCTTCGACGCCTCGTCCGGCGGCGGCGGGGTGTTCTGTTGGGCCTTGACGCTGGCGCTGACGGCGGCGGCCAGCAGGAATACGCCGAATGCGGCGGGCACGTGCTTCATGGTGTTCTTCTCTGAGATGGTGGGCTGCGAGAACCGCGGCGCAGGCCGCAGGGCTCCCCGATAGCGTTCTTGTTGTTGTTGCGCATCCGCGGGCGGCGGAGAAAATGGCGCCCGCGCTGCCAGACGTTCCTCCCAGACGCCGGCGACAGCCTCGACAATGTCGACAGAGCCTAGGTGCACGCCGTCACGGAAAGAATCCTTCGCGCCTATGTTCAGAGCCTAGTTTTTGTTGGGTGATCCCGGTCGACGGTATCGATGCAGTGCAGCATCGCGCGTGTTCAGGACAGCTGCGAAACCGCCTGGCTTTCCTGCAGCAGGACGGTGACCAGGCGGATGCGCACGGTCGAGCGCGACCAGACCATGCCGATGCGGCGCGGCACGCATTCGTTGGGCAGCGGAATCCGGACCAGGTCCAGCCCCTCCGGCCAGGGCCGCGCCCAGTTGGGCACCAGCGAAACGCCCAGGCCGCGGTCCACCATCACCGCGATGGCGTTGAGGGCGTTGAGTTCGAAACGCTCGTGCGGAACGATGCCGGCGCTGCGCAGGTACTCGTCGGCCTGGCGGCCGCCCCACTGGTTGCGGTCGTAGCGGATCAGCGGCTGGGTGGCGAGCAGTTCGTGCGGGTCGCGGCCAGCCATCGCCGCCGGCGCCAGCACCACCAGCGGTTCCTCGCGCAGCAGTTGCCACTGGCAGGTCTTGGGCAGCGAGAACGGCGCCTGCAGCACGATGGCCGCGTCCAGCTCGCCCGACTCCACCGCGCGGTACAGATCCGCCGAGTAGCCCGGCTTGATGAACACGTTGATCTGCGGAAACGTTTCCACCATCCGCGCCAGGATATCCGGCAGCATGCCGGCCAGCGCGGTCGGGCAGGCCCCCAGGCGTAGTTCGCCGGATACCGCGCTGTCGTTGGCGACGCTGCGCATGTCGGCCACGTCGCGCAGCAGATCGCGGGCCCGCTGGATGATCCGCGAGCCCTCCTCGGTGACGCTCACGGTCCGCCCCACCCGCGCGATCAGCGATGCACCGAGTTCGCGTTCCAGGGTGCGGATCTGCTGCGCCACCGCCGCCGGCGTGATGTTCAGTTCACGCGCGGCCGCCGCCATCGAGCCGCGGTCGACCACGGTGACGAAGGTGTTCAGGAACTGGGTATCCACGTGTCTCCCCCTGGCGTGCGCTCAGGCTACAGGAGCCCCGCCGCGCGCGCGACAGGACCAACGGCAGGGGCGGAAAGCGCGGTTACTCCGCATCGCGGTAGATGGTCAGGCCCTTGAGCGAGCGTTGCGGCGCCGGGAACAGCAGACTGGCCAGGTAGCCGATGACGATGCACAGCAGGATCGAGATGGCCAGGTAGAAGTACGGATGGACCAGGTCCATCGACCAGGCCAGGAAGGTCAGCACGATGCTCGAGCCAATACCGATCGCAACGCCTGGTGAATTGGCCCGGCGGGTGAACATGCCCAGCGTGTACGCGCCGGCGAAACCACCGCCCAGCAAGCCGGCCAACTCGATCGAGATGTCGAACAGCGAATGGATGTCGTAGCGCGACAGCAGCAGCGCCAGGCCGATGCCGACCAGGCCGACCATCACCGTGGTGATCTCGGCGAACAGCACGCTCTTCTTCTGGTCGGCCTTCTTCGACAGCTTCTCGTAGAAGTCGACCGAGATCAGGGTGGCAACGCTGTTCATGATGCTCGACAGCGTGGCCATCGCGGCGGCGAAGATGCCGGCAATGATCAGCCCGGTCACGCCCGGCGGCAGTTCGGCGGCGATGAACAGCGGGAAGGTGGCATCGATCGGCAGCAGCGGATTCAGGCGCTCGGGGTTGTTCTTGTAGTAGACGAACAGCGCCGTGCCGATACCGTAGAAGATGAAACCACCGGGAATCATGATCGCGGCGAACGCCCAGATCGAACGCCCGGCCTCCTTGTCCGACTTGGTGGACAGAGTGCGCTGCATCAACACCTGGTCCTTGGGGAAGGTCAGCACGACGTCGAAGATCACCAGGAAGATGAAGCCCCACACCGTGGCCTTGGTCAGGTCGAAGCTGAAGTCGAGCGTATGCATCTTCTGCTCGGCCATCGCGGTGGCGAAGAACTCCGGCGCACCGCCCTTCAAGTGCCAGATGATGAAGCCGATGGCGAACATCGCGCCCCCCATCTTCACGAATACCTGGACGAAGTCGGTCCAGATCACCGCCTTCATGCCGCCCATCGCGGTATAGATGATGGTGAACACGCCCATCAGGATCACGCTCCACACCACGCTGATGCCGGTGATGGTGGCGATCGCCAGCGCGGGCAGGAACAGGATCACGCTCATCCGCGCGCCGACCTGCATAGCGATGCACAGCGCGCTGGCGAGCATGCGGATGGCAGGGTGGAAGCGGGTTTCCAGGTACGAGAACACCGACATCAGGTCCAGCCGGCGCAGCAGCGGCACGATCCACACCGCCACGAACATCAGCCCGAGCACGGCGATCAGGTTGTTGGTCATGTACTGCCAGTTGGTCTCGAACGCCTTGGCCGGAATGGCGATGAAACTGATCGAACTGGTGTTGGTGGCATACAGGCTCACGCCTGCCGCCCAGAACGGAATGCTGCGCCCGCCGACGAAGAAGTCCGAGGTCGAATTGCGCTTTTCCTTCAGGTAGAAGTACATGCCAATGCCGATCATCGACGCGAGGTAGATGATGATCACCAGCCAGTCCATCCACTTCAGCAGGTGTTTTCCGGACGCCAGCTGCGCGGATTCGATGACCTGCCCGCCCTTGCCATCGCCGGTCATCCAGACCAGGCCGTTGCGCCAGCCGGTGGCCAGCAGCACGTCGTCGCCAACCGTCGCCGGCAGCGTGGCCCAGGCGCTGGTGATGGTGTGATAGGTCATCAGGTGCGTGCCGCGATTGTCGCGCACCAGCATCAGCAGATGCGCCTGTCCCATCGCGCGCGCCGAACCCGGCAGGCGCGTGCCCGGCACCGCCGGCTTGGTTTCCCACCCGTGATCGGCCGTCCAGCGCCACAACGGTTGCGAGGTCGTGCCGGTGCCGATCAGGTAGAGCGCGTTGGTCTGCGCCAGCAACTCGCCGCCCGAGGCGCCTTCCGGCCACGCCGGGCCGTCGACCCACGCGGCAGGCCCGTTCAATACGGTACGCCACAGGCGAGGCGTGCCGTCGCCCAGGCCCATCACGTACAGGTTTTCGCCCAGGATGGCGAAGCGTGCGCCGCTCAGCGCCAGCGGGAGCGCGGGCATCGACTGGCGGGCGAGGCTGTTTCCGCTGAGCCGAAGTTCCTCGATCCGCGCCGGTCCGGTTCCGACGGACATCAGCGCGAACAGGCGACGGCCATCACCGCCGGCGTCCAGCACGCGTGGCGCGGCGCCGCCAGGCCATGACAGCGCCTGCCACTGGCGGCCATCGGCCGACAGGACCCACGCGCCATCGCTGCCCAGCGCAAGCGGACGGTCCTCGATCGATCTCAGCATCTCCACGTGCGCGCCGGCAGGCAGCGCCGGCAGCGCATCGCGTTCGACCGAGGTCAGGCTCTCGGCGTGCACGCCGGGAACGGCCGCGCACAGCAGCAGCAACAGGCATAGCGCGGCGCGCAGGAAGCCGGTCGCCTCCTTGGATACGGGCAGGAAGGCGGTTCGGCTCATCGTGTTTCCATGCTTTCGAAATTCGGTGTGGTCGCGGCATCCGGCGCATCCGGAACGCGCCGCGTGGATGGCAATCCCCTGCGCTCCCCCGCGATCTTCATGCCTCCGCCGCCGCGACGATGGCTTGCGCACGGTGCAGGTAGGGAGGATCGATCATGCGTCCTTCCAGCAGGAAGGCGCCACGTCCTTGCCGCGCCGCCTCGGCGGCGGCCGCGACGATCCGCCGCGCCCGCGCGATCTCTTCGCCGGAAGGCTGGAACACGGCATTGGCCAGGTCGATCTGGCGGGGATGGATGCAGCTCTTGCCCAGATAGCCCAGCCGGCGGGCGATGCCCGCCTCGGTCCGGAATCCCGCTTCGTCGGCGAGGTCCGGATAGGCGCTGTCATAGGCGAACACGCCGGCTTCGGCGGCGGCCATGCGCAGGGCGTACATCGCCGCGTGCAGGTTGGCCGGATCGCGGCGATCGATGCCCAGGTGCTCGAACAGGTCACCCAGGCCCAGTTGCAGTCCGGCCACGCGCGGATGCGCGCGGGCGATGTCGGCGGCGTTGCGCAGGCCCAGCGGCGTCTCGATGTTGATCAGCAATTCCGGCGCCTGCTCGGTCGCCAGCAGCGAGGCCATCGCCACCACCGCCGTGGTGACGTCCCGGGCCTGCTCGATCTTGGGCAGGTTCAGCAGATCCACCCGGCGGCCCGCGAGCGCGGCCAGGTCCGCCTCGAACTCCGGCGAAGACGGCGCGTTGGTACGCACGATGATCACCTTGCCGGCCGGCAGGTCCGCGCCCGCCAGGAACTGCGCCAGGTTCGCGCGCGCCTCCGCCTTGCGCCCGGGAGGCACGGCGTCCTCCAGGTCGAAGGAGATCGCGTCGGCACCGCTCGCCATCGCCTTGGCGAACAGTTCCGGGCGACTGCCGGGCACGAACAACTTGCTACGCATGGACCGCACTCTTCATGGCGGGGCAGTTTCAACGATGCGGACACAAAGAAAAGTCGCGCCCGGCATCTTCAGACCCAACATTTGCTTGCGATATGCCACCGCCGCCGCGTCACGCCTTGCCGTGGCGGTGATCCCGGCCCCGTGTCGCGGCAGGCGTGCGCGCCGCGAAACACCCGCGACGACAAGCGCGCCCCTGGCCGCGCGCCCGGATGGGCCCGGTTTGCTGCGATGCAACCCGTCGCCGCGCGGTCAACGGCGCACGTCGAACCCCGCCTGCGTCAGGAAGGCATCGACCTCGGCGACATCCAGGGTGCTGAAGTCGCCCGGCAGCGAATGCTTGAGGCATCCCGCCGCCAGGCCGAAACGCAACGCGTCGGCGTCGTCCCGGCCGGTCAGATCGCCATGCAGCACGCCGGCGGCGAACGCATCGCCGGTACCGATGCGGTCGACGATGCCCGGAATCTCGTACTCCGGCGTTCCCAGCAGGCGCCCGTCGCGCCGCAGCGCGACCGCGGACAGGGCATGGTGATCCACGCTGCGCTGCACGCGCACGGTCGCGGCCATCCGCTGCAATCGCGGAAACGCCGCGAACGCGGCCTGCGCGCCGACGGCGAAGCGTTCCTGCGCGGTGGCGCCATCGAACGAGCGTCCCAGCACGACTTCGATGTCGCGATGGCTGGCGAACATCACGTCGGCCTCGGCCATCAGGCCATGCAGCAGCGCCGGCGCATCGCCATCCCATGTCTGCCACAGCTGCGGGCGATAGTTGCCGTCGAAGGACACCCGGACGCCCGCCGCGCGCGCGGCGCGCATCGCTTCCAGCGTGCCCCGCGCCGCGTCCGCGCCCAGCGCCGGCGTCACCCCGGACACATGCAGCCAATCGGCGCCGGCCAGCAGCGCGGGCCAGTCATGGCAACCACCGCCGGCCTGCGCGAAGGCCGAACCGGCACGGTCGTAGAGCACCTGCGAGGGCCGGTGGATCGCGCCCGTAGTGAGGAAATAGAGGCCCATCCGTCCAGGCAGCCGCTGCACCGCCGAGATATCGACCCCATGCCGGCGCAATTCTCCGGTCGCGGCCTGGCCCAGCGCATTGTCGGCCACCGCGCCGACCATGTGCGCGGCGTGGCCAAAGCGGGCCAGCGACACCGCGACGTTCGCCTCGGCGCCACCGACATGCACCTCCAGCGAAGGCGTTTGCAGCAGGGTCCCGCGACCGGGCGCGCCCAGCCGCAGCAGCAGTTCGCCAAAACAGACAACCTTCCCCACTCCGCCTCCCTGTCCATGCATGTAACGGTCCCGGAGTGTACGGTGCCGCAGGCGCTGGCGCGCGCATCGCATTGAAACGGAGACAAGGTCGCCCGATCGCCGCCGCTCTGCTCAGGGCTCGGGACGCTCCCAACGTCGATAAGTGTCGTCCAGGCCCTTGCGCAGGCGGCGGTAGCCGGCGGTACCGGGGCGCACGTCCAGGCGTTCGGCCACCGCGCGCCAACCGCCGGCGTGATCGCGCGACCATTCGCGCACCACCGCGCGGCACGGCTGGCCGGCCACCTGCGCCACCGCGCAGGCCATGTAGATGTCGCCGGCGGACCAGTCCGGCTGTTTCATCATCGCTTCCACATAGGCGCGCGGCACGCTGTAGTAACGCGCCATCTCATCGGCGAAGGCCGCCGGATAGCGCGCCGCGTAGTCGTTGATGTCCTTGAGGTGGCGATCCACCGACGCGTCCCCGCTCCCGGGCCATTCAGCCGCTTCGGTCCTGGCTGGCGCGGGCGTGGTGCCCTGCGCGGCGCCCGCCGCCACGACGAGCGCGATCAGGCCGGGGAAAAGGGTGGTGCGGAGGAAACGGGGCGCAGGCATGCGCGCATTGTGCCGCAGCGCCGGTGTCATTGCAGGCGGCCGGTGTGCACCGGCCGCCCGCTGGTCATGCGATGGGTATCGGATCAATCGTCGTCGTGATGGCGGCCACGTCCATCGTGGCGGCGCCAGCGGCGATCGTCGTCGTCCCAGCGATCCCGATCACGCCGGTCATACCGGTCACGGCGATCGTAACGGTCGTAGCGATCATAGCGGTCGCGATCGACGTAACGCACGTAATGCGGGTTGTTGCGGTAGTAGCCGTAGGCGTTGCCGCGCGGCGGCGTGCGGTAATACTGCCGCGGCACGTAGCGGTAGTAGGTCGGACGGTGGTAGCGATCGCGCACCACGATCACGCGATTGCCGTAGCCGTAACGATCCCCGTACCCGTGGCGGTAGTAGGGCTGTCCGCCGTGGTAGATGACATCGGCCACGTCCACGATGACCCGGACCAGATCGTCGTCCGCGCGGGCCGGCGAAGGCGCCAGCGCCGCCAGTCCGAGACCGGCGGCCAGGACAGTGGGAGCCAGCAGACGCGTGAGTGAGAAGCTTGCCATGACATCCTCCGGTGGCCCGTCTCGCCGGGCCCATAGGTGAAAGGTCCTGTCCCGCGGACCTGTGTGTGAAAGATGTCGCCTGACGCGTGAACCCGGATTTAACCCGGCGGGCCTTCCCCGGCTCCCGCTGGAGGCGGATACCTTCCGTTCAACCAGGCTCCTTTTCCGGCCCCGATTCCCGGGAGAACGCCGGGACGCCCTCAGCCGGTACGGGCCTCGATCCCCGCCAGCGCGGCCGGCAGTTCGACTGCGGCGGCCACCGTCACCAGGTTCGGCACCTCCGCGCCCAGGCCATGCTCGGCTTCCAGCGCCCAGGTGACGTGGTAAGGCATGTGGATGCCCCAGCCGCCGAGCTGGATCACCGGCTCGATGTCCGAGCGCAGCGAATTGCCGATCATCGCGAACTGCGCGGGCGCCACTTCCAGTTCCTGCAGCACGCGCGTGTAGGTGGACACATCCTTTTCCGACACCACTTCGATGCGGTGGAACAGATCGGCCAGTCCGGATTGCGCGATCTTGGCTTCCTGGTGGAACAGGTCGCCCTTGGTGATCAGGACGATTTCGTGATCGCGCGCGATCGCTTCGACCGCCTCGCGGATTCCCGGCAACAGATCGACCGGATGCTGCAGGGTGGCGCGGCCAATCTCCAGGACGCGATGCAGATCACGCGCGCTGATGCGCTCGTCGGTCAGCTGGATCGCGGTTTCCAGCATCGACAGGGTCATGCCCTTCACCCCATAGCCGAACACCTTGAGGTTGCGTCGCTCGGTATCCAGCAGGTGCTGCTGCATGCGGCGATCGGCCAGATCGATGTAACCGGCCAGGATCGCCTCGAAATCCTGCTCGGCCTGCCTGTAATAGTCCTCGCTCTTCCAGAGGGTGTCGTCGCCGTCGAAACCGACCCAGCGTATGCCCATGCGTGCGGCCTCCTGATCGTGGGGGCGCGCAGCATAGCAGCCGCCGGACATGCCGAGGGCGGCCCGAAGGCCGCCCTCTTCCTTGGTCGTGAACCGTGTCGCGCGAACTTCCGTTCCGGTACCACTGGAACGGGAAGCGCGCCGCGCGCCGTTACTTTGCCGGCGGCGTGCTGCTGCCGCTGCCGGAATCACCCGGAGGCGGCGGCGTCTGATCGCTGGCCGGCGGCGTGGTGCCGTCTGCCGGCGGCGGCGTGGTCGTCGGCGGTGCATTCGGATCCGTGGTCGGCGGTGCGCTCGGATCGGCGGGTGGCGGCGTGGTCGCCGGTTCCGACGGTGGCGGCGTGGTTTCCGCCGGCGGTGCGGTGTCGGACGGCGGCATCGTCGTTTCGTCCTGCGTCTTGCTGCATGCCGTCAACGCAAGCGCGCCACCGAGCATCGCCACCAACCACCAGGTGGGACGCGGGCGGTCCTGCGTGTTGCTGTGGAAAAAGGAATTCATTCATGTCCTCCTCTGGCCGCGCCGATCGCGGATCGTGCCGCGGCGGGTGAAAAGATCAGCGGCCGTTGCCGGCCGGCTTGTAGGCGGCGTACTCGGCGGGTGCGAGTTTGCCGTCGGCGTCCTGGTCGAGGGTTCCAAAAGCCTGGGTCAATGCGGGATCGACCGCGGCTTCGTCCTTGGCGATGCTGCCATCGCCATTGGCGTCAAGCTCTTCGAACGGCCGGGGCGCGGGCGTGGCCGCGTCATTGGCCGGCGGTGTGTCGGCCTGCCGCGGAGGCGTCTCCTGGCGTTGCTCCTGGGCGTCGCGGTCCTGCGCCATGCCCGGCGCGGATGCCGCCAATGCGGCGACCAGCAGGGCCAGCGGAAGATGGAACCGGGGAGATGATGATTTCATGCGCTCCTCCTGTTGCTGCGTTCGTACACCCGCCGATGCGTGCATCCGGACACGGGGAACAACGGCTCGCCTGGAGACGGAGGGCGGCGGTGCCGCCCTCCGCGGGCGCGATGACGGTGCGCTGCGCCGTCACCCTGCGGTCATGACGACCGCGTTGCGCGACTTACTTCTGCGGCTCGCTGTAGTTCTTTTCGACGAACGCCTTGTACTCGTCGGCAGTCAGCTTGCCATCGGCATCACCATCGGCCTTGTCGAACACCTGGGACAGGCCGGCATTGGCGGCGGCCTCTTCCTTGGTGATGTTGCCGTCACCGTCCTTGTCGATATCGGCCCAACCCTGCTGGCTGCCCGACTGGGTCGACTGCTGGGCGGACTGCTCCGCACCGCCCGCCGCCTGATCCGTGGTCGGCTGCGCCTGCTGCGTCGGCTCGGCCTGCTGGGTCTGCTGCGGCTGCTGCTGGGCCTGCGTATCCTGCGCGAACGCCATCGGCATGGCGACGGCGGCACCCAGGGCGATCAGGGCAATCAGCGGCTTGCGGGTGTTGTTCTTGGTCATCGTCGTTTGCTCCGTTATGGAATTAGGAAGTGCGTCCTGTAGCGCACGATGCCGACGATGCCGTTGTGCTTCTGAATCAATCCTGCGGCGCGAAATGAATGTGCACGCAGGCTTAACCACCCACGATTTTTTTTCGATTACATCGTTCGTTAGCGATACGTGATGGCTATGTGCAAGGCGTATCGCAGCGTGATGCACACGTCAGATCAGTGTTCAATCCGCGTGTTTTTTTCTTCCCGGCGAACGGACCCTTCACGCCAGGCTCGGCTGAACCATTGCCAACCCATCACCACGCCGGTCAATGCGCCGATGATCTCCAGGACCACGCGGGTGCCCAGCGCGTCCGGATCGTGGATGGCTTTCAGCGCAATGCGCGCGTACAGCGGCGACTCCAGCTTCACCATGCCCAGGTAGAACAGGTTCCAGATATCGATGCCGGCGCCGATGATTACCGCAATCACGCACGACCATCCGATCGCATGCCCGATCGACCAGCCCAGTGCCCGGCAGATCGCCTGCCAGCCGGCGTAGACCAGCAGGCCGATGGCGAAAGCGATCAAGCAGGCTTCCAGCGCGCCGAGGAATCCGAAGTGCAGGGGCAGGTTCATGCGTTCTTGCGTGCTCCCGTCACGCGAGGGATCCGGCAACGCGGATCGTGCAGGTGCCGGCGGCGTTCGACGGCGATGGCATAGGATACGTGATGCGCGCGCCGGACCGTGGCCGGAGGCGTGGCGGGATGTCGGCTCGTGCCACGGCGGAAAACGGCCACGGGAGGAACGGGATGGAACGTCTGTTGGTGGCGGGGAGCACGGGGCTGGTGGGCCAGGCGGTGCTGGCACTCGCGTTGGCCGATACCCACATCGGCAGGGTCATCGCACCGACCCGTCGGCCCTTGGCCCCGCATCCGCGATTGTCGAACCCGATCATCGATTTCGAGCGCCTGGATCCGACGGCCGACCATTGGCGCGCCGACGCCATGATCTGCGCCCTGGGCACCACCCTGCGCGACGCCGGCTCGCGCGATGCCTTTCGCCGGGTCGACTTCGACTATCCGCTCGCGCTCGCCCGCCTGCTGCACCAGCATGGCGCACGCACGCTGGCGGTCACCTCGGCCGCCGGCGCTCGCGCGGATTCGCGGATCTTCTACTCGCGCACGAAGGGAGAACTGGAACAGGCCCTGTCCGCCTGCGGCTTCGATTCGCTCACCTTCATCCGCCCTTCCCTGCTGGGCGGCGAACGCCCGCGCCGGCGCGCCGGCGAACACCTCGCGCTGCGCCTGCTGACCACGCTCGCACCGCTGGTGCCCGCACGCTACCGGGTGGTGCCGGCCACCGCGGTGGCCGCCGCGCTGCTGGAGGCTGCCCATGCGGCGACGCCCGGCACGCGGATCATCGAGTCCGAAGCGATTGCCCGCTGATTCTCGGCCGATATCCGGTTAGCCAACCGTGGCGTGCAGGCGTCGCATGCGCCACCACAGGCCGGCGTTGAGCAGCAGGAAATAGCCGACCAGCGCCGCCGCGAATCCCATCGTCAGTGGACTGGCCTGTTGCGCGGAGGCCGCCGCACCGTCGGCGAACGCGCCCTGCGACCAGCGCCACGCCAGGCGGCCGACCAGCAGCAGGGTCAGGATGCCGCCGAACCAGGGGTTCGGCACGTAGGTCGGCAGCCCTTCGTGCCATTCGACCCGCGTGTGCCGCAGCGCGAATCCGCCCAGCAGCGAGCCACCCGCCAGCCCGGTGGCCACACCCGCCGCCACGCCCGGCAGGAACGCGGCGCCGAACAGCAGCATGCCCAGCAGCAGCACCATCAGGACCAGGCGGAACACGGTGCGCTTGGGCTGCCAGGGCTGGCGGCCGAAGCTGCGGCGGATGCGGCGATACATGATCCAGCCGATTCCCGCGGTGACGAGATAGGGAGTCAGGGCTGGCAGGGCGGCGGCAGGCATGGCGGGCGTCCAGGGATTGGTTGGCGCCCACCTTAGGTCCCGGCAGGGCGCCGGGACCAGTGACGGTTGTCATCAGTTGCGGGGGAAACTCAGCGCAGCAGTCCGTGCGGCACCTGCCGCAGCGGCTGCATGCCGTCGGTGGCGGCAATCGCCTGGCTGGCGCGGTCCAGCAACGCATCGTCCTCGCCATCGATGACCACCAGCAGGCGGCCAGCTTCGATTTCGCGCTCGTAGTCGCGGCGGACCTCGCTGGGCACGGTGGATCCGGCCAGCGCGGCGGACCAGCCACCGACCGTCGCGCCCACCAGCGTGGTGATGATCACCCCAAGCGCATGGAATCCGGCCTGCGGCAGCCACATGCCGATCAGGCCACCGACCAGGCCGATGACGCCACCGCCGACGATTCCGCGCCAGGCGGCGGGGATGAAATCGGTCGGCGAGGCTTCCTTCTCGGCATCGGGGACCTGGGTCATCTCGATGTCGGACTGGGCCAGGACCGCGGCGTGGCCGGGACGGATGCCGAGTCGGAGCGCGGCACCCATGGCCTGTTCCGCGGTGCCCAGGTCCGGAGCGCTGAAAACACGTCGTTTCATGGCGTTCTCCCGTGGGCGGCTGTCTTCCAGCCTGTGAAGACCATAGGCCCGCGCGGGGGATGTGGAAGTGAAGAAATGCCGCGCGGGCCGGAACGACGCGCGGATGCGCATCATCGGCCGGTCACTGCGCCGGGCGTTCGGGGGCGCTCTTGCGGCCGAGCGCGCGCAGGTACAGGTCGTACAGGGCGGTGACCTTGGCCACGTATTCCTGGGTTTCCGCATAGGGCGGCACCCCGCCGTACCGGGCGACGGTGCCGATGCCGGCGTTGTAGGCCGCCGCCACCAGGGTCAGGTCACCCTTGTAGCGCCGCATCAATTGCCTGAGATGGCGCGCGCCGGCATCGATGGACTGGGTGGAGGAGAACGGATCGGTCACCCCGTACTCGGTCGCCACCTCCGGCATCAGTTGCATCACGCCCTTGGCACCCTTGGAGGACACCGCCTTGGCGTCGAAATCGCTTTCCGCATGGGCAATCGCGCGCAGCCAGGCATCGTCCACGCCGGTCTTCTTCGCCGCCGTGCGGAAATCCACGGGATACATGTTCAGGCGCGGCTTGCCGACCTTGCCCAGGCCCGGATGGGCCGGCTCGCCCGGCGGGGTGGCCACGGTGAACTTCAGGTAGACCCGCGACCCGGGCAGGTTGCGGGTGCTGTACACCAGCTGGCCGTCCTGCTCGCGTTCGTACAGGGTGCCGCTGAAGATGCCCATCCGTCCCCACAGGTTCGGGGTTTGCACGGCATTGTCGTCGATTTCCCTGGCCTGGCAGCGCGAGCCCGGCTCCGGCGCGGTGGCCAGGCTGACGGTGCCGTCGCGCACGCAGCGGTAGACCGTCCGCGCCTGGGCGTCGGGCACGCCGGAGCCGGCCAGGAAGGCCAGCAGACAGACCAGCAGGACGGAGGGGCCGCGCATACGGGGCGGATTCTAGGGCCGGCAAGCTGAGCCGCAACCCCCATGGCGAACCGGCGACGGCTGGCCCGGCAGCCCGGCCACGCCGGGATTCCGGCCCCCTCCCGGAAAGTCCTCCGGCCCGCCCCTGCTGCGCCGCAACAGGCAAGCGCGTAGAATTGCCGGCCCTGTCATTCCGCACGCTCTGGAGCACACGCATCATGGGTCTGGACCACGTTTCCACCGGCAAGAACCCGCCGGAAGAAATCAACGTCATCATCGAAATCCCGAAGGATTCGGAACCGGTGAAGTACGAAGTGGACAAGGAAAGCGGGGCGATCTTCGTCGATCGCATCCTCTCCACCCCGATGCGCTATCCCTGCAACTACGGCTACGTGCCCAACACCCAGTGCGGCGACGGTGATCCGGCCGACGTGCTGGTGGTGCTGCCGCTGCCGCTGATCCCCGGCTCGGTCATCCGCTGCCGCCCGGTCGGCGTGCTGCGCATGAGCGACGAGGCCGGCAGCGACGAGAAGCTGCTCGCCGTGCCGGTGGAGAAGGTGTTCTCCGGCTACAAGCACATCACCGACATCGACCAGGTCAGCCCGCACTGGCTGGAGCGCATCGGCCACTTCTTCGAGCATTACAAGGATCTGGAGAAGGGCAAGTGGGTGAAGCTGGACGGCTGGGGCAACGCCGCCGACGCCAAGCAGGTGCTGGTCGACGCGATGCAGCGCTACGCCGAACTGAAGAAGTAAGCCGGCCCCGCATCGCACAGCAGAAAGCCCGCCATCGGCGGGCTTTTTGTTTGCATGGTTGTTCGCATGAGGCGGCGGTTCCGACGCCTGTTCAACCGCTCTTGCGTATCCCCATCTTCAGCGTGGTCAGGCCGATCAGCCGCGACACCACCAGGGCGATGTACATGACCCCCGCGAACTGCTCCAGCATCACCAGCGCGCGCGCCTGCGCCTGCACCGGCACGATGTCGCTCAGGCCCACGCCCGAGAGCAGGCTGAAACTGAGGAACAGCAGTTCCATCCAGGTGCGCGGCTGCTCCGGATTCACCGCCGCGATGAAGCTGCCCGGATACCACTGCTGGCAGACCGAGAAGGCGAACGCGAACGCCCACGCCAGCAGGGTGAAGGTCGCGCCGGCGGCGAACAGTTCGTCGCTGGAGACCTCGTGGTCCTGCAGCATGTAGGCCATCAGGCTGCCGGCCGTATAGAAGTACAGCGCGCTCTCCAGCAGGTGCGCGAGGGTGTACAGCACGTTGTTGTCGGTGATCGCGGCCAGCAGCGACAGCACCACCGACGGCACGCCCAGCGCCAGCGCGAACCACAGCCGCAGCGGGCTGCGGTTGACCACCCATAGCGCCAGCGCGAGCACCAGGATCCCGAAAGCCCCGAACAGCGCGCGGCCGCCGGCGGTGCTTTCCATCACCGGGTACAGCAGCACCCCGCCGAGCTGCACCAGCAGCAACCACGCCGACGGGTGCCGGCGCGCGGTAACCAGCCAGCGGAGCCAGGTCATGCCCATCTCAACCCTTGAAGTGGTAGACCAGCGCGTAATAGATCACGTAGATCCACGACAGCAGGCCGTGGATGATGGCCCACAGCAGCGACTTGTTGGCGCTCCAGGAAATGGTGATCGCCAACGCCGTGCCGAAGCCGATGCCCGCCCGGGCCGCACTCGCCGCGCCGCTCATTTGCGCGGCGCCGCGGGAACGACCGGGGTACCGCTGCCGGCCCGGTAGGGATAACGCGCAAAGATGTCGGCAACCGCCTGGTCCAGGCGCGCGGCGCGTTCGGCCGGCTTGGCGTTGGCGACGCGGCCGACCGCGATGCCCTCCCATACCAGCTGGTTGCGCTTGGCGTCGACCAGATCGAAGTTCAGCGTGCCCTCGGTGTACTGGTAGACGTTGGTGCGGTCATACCAGTAGGGAACGGCGACATACCGGCGGGCGCGGTAGCTGTAGTAATAGTTGTAGTCCACGTCCGGCATGCTGACCACGTCGGTCTTTTCCTGCATGTAGGCGTTGATGTTCAACCACAGGTCCGGCGACTTCTCGTCGTAGGCGTAACCCCGCGATTCCATCTGCGCGCGGGCGGCGGCCTTGAGCCGGGCGCTGGTGATGGTGGCGTAGCCTTCGCTCTCCACCGCCAGCGGCGAGTAGAACGCGAAGCTCCGGTAGCGCGCGAAATCGGCCGACGGGTCGGCCTCGCTGCTGATGCGCGGGCCGGTGGCGCAGGCCGCCAGCAGCAGGACCCCGGCCAGCAGCAGGCCGCGGGTGAGGAATGGGATGGCATTGCGCATGTTCGGCATTCTCCTGTCCGGGACGCCAAGCGTCGCGCGGGCGCGGCGGCGGCACAAGCCCCGCCGGCCCGGAAAGGCGGCGAACGGACGCATCCGCCCGCCGCATGGTTCAGCCCTGGTGATAGACCTTCGCGCCCTGGGCGAGGAACTCGGCCGATTTCTCGGCCATGCCGGCCTCGATCGCCTGCTGTTCATCCACGCCATGCTCGGCCGCGTAGTCGCGCACGTCCTGGGTGATCTTCATCGAGCAGAAGTGCGGGCCGCACATCGAACAGAAGTGGGCCAGCTTGTGCGCGTCCTTGGGCAGGGTCTCGTCGTGGAATTCCTTGGCCTTCTCCGGATCCAGGCCGAGGTGGAACTGATCCTCCCAGCGGAACTCGAAGCGCGCCTTGCTCAGCGCGTTGTCGCGCACCTGCGCGCCCGGATGGCCCTTGGCCAGATCCGCGGCATGCGCGGCGATCTTGTAGGCCATGATGCCGTCGCGCACGTCCTGGCGGTTGGGCAGGCCCAGATGCTCCTTGGGCGTCACGTAGCAGAGCATCGCGGTACCGTACCAGCCGATCATCGCCGCGCCGATGGCGCTGGTGATGTGGTCGTAGCCCGGCGCGATGTCGGTGGTCAGCGGTCCGAGCGTGTAGAACGGCGCCTCGCCGCACTCGCGCAGCTGCTTGTCCATGTTCTCCTTGATCAGCTGCATCGGCACGTGGCCGGGGCCTTCGATCATGGTCTGGACGTCATGCTTCCAGGCGATCTTGGTCAGCTCGCCCAGCGTTTCCAGCTCGCCGAACTGGGCGGCGTCGTTGGCGTCGGCGATGCAACCCGGGCGCAGGCCGTCGCCCAGGCTGAAGGCCACGTCGTAGGCCTTCATGATCTCGCAGATTTCCTCGAAGTGGGTGTAGAGGAAATTCTCCTTGTGGTGCGCCAGGCACCACTTGGCCAGGATCGAACCACCGCGCGAGACGATGCCGGTGACCCGCTTGGCGGTCAGCGGCACGTAGCGCAGCAGCACGCCGGCATGGATGGTGAAGTAGTCCACGCCCTGCTCGGCCTGTTCGATCAGGGTGTCGCGGAAGATCTCCCAGGTCAGTTCCTCGGCGCGGCCGTCGACCTTCTCCAGCGCCTGGTAGATCGGCACGGTGCCGATCGGCACCGGTGAATTGCGGATGATCCACTCGCGGGTCTCGTGGATGTGCTTGCCGGTGGACAGATCCATCACCGTGTCGCCGCCCCAGCGGATCGACCAGACCAGCTTCTCCACTTCCTCGGCGATGCCGGAGGAGACCGCGCTGTTGCCGATGTTGGCGTTGATCTTGGTCAGGAAATTGCGGCCGATGATCATCGGCTCGCTCTCCGGGTGGTTGATGTTGTTCGGCAGGATCGCGCGGCCGCGGGCGATCTCGTCGCGCACGAATTCCGGCGTGATGATCTTCTGGATGCTCGCGCCGAAGCTCTCGCCCGGATGCTGTGCCAGCAGCAGCGCTTCGCGCACCGCCTCCAGCCTCTGGTTCTCGCGGATGGCGACGTACTCCATCTCCGGCGTCACGATGCCCTTGCGCGCATAGTGCATCTGGCTGACGTTGGCGCCTGCCTTGGCGCGGCGCGGCAGCATGCGTCCGGGGAAACGGACCGCATCCAGTTTCGGATTGGTCTCGCGCGAACGGCCGAATTCCGAGCTCAGCGCGGACAGCGCCTCGGTATCACCGCGCTCCTCGATCCAGCGCGCGCGCAATGCCGGCAGGCCCGCCGCCAGATCGATGCGCGCATCCGGATCGGTGTACGGGCCGGAAGTGTCGTAGACCGTGACCGGCGCGTTCTCCTCGCCACCGAACAGGGTCGGCGTGCGGGTCAGCGCGATTTCGCGCATCGGCACGCGCAGATCCGGGCGCGAACCGGTCACGAAGACCTTGCGCGAACCGGGAATCGGACGGGTGACGGATTCGGAGAGCTGCTGGGTATCCTGCAGCAAGCGGGAGGGCACGGCGTTCATCGGCATCGTCCTGGTTGGAAAGCGGGACGAAGCGGCGGCGCATGGAACGCGGGCTGATCGCTGGCGATCGGTCGCGTCCTGCGAAGCTTCCCTACGCCGGTCTTAACCGGATCAGGTTCGAAGGGTCTGTCTCAACCGCCGCCCACCGGGCCGGCGATACCCCCGCTTCGGGCGCTATTACACCATATCGGCGGCGCGGGAGCGCTTCAGGCGGAGCTTGCTATGATGCGTGCCCGCCGGGGTACCGCCCGTCCGCATTTTTCCGCCCGACGATTCGCGCCCTGCCCGGCCCCTCCCGTTCAGACAAGGAGGCCTGCGTGGTTTTCCGTATCTCCATCCTGCTGGTGGCCCTCCTGGTCGCCGCCGCCGGTCTTGCGCCCGGTCCTTTCAACGCCTGGATCCAGCAGCAGCTGGCCGGGATCATTTCCAGCGCCGGTTGGCTGTACCTGCTGATCGTGTTCGCCGCGCTGGTCTTCCTGCTGTATCTGGCGGTGGGGCGCTTCGCCAACCTGCGCATCGGTGGCGAGGATGCCGAGCCGGAATTCTCCAATGCCAGCTGGCTGGCGATGCTGTTCGCCACCGGCATGGGTATCGGCCTGGTGTTCTGGGGCGCCGCCGAGCCGGTGTCGCACTACTTCAAGCCGCCGGAAGGGCTGGTGCCGGGCAGCCTGGATGCCGCGCGCGCATCGATGCGCTACGTGTTCTTCCACTGGGGCCTGCATCCCTGGGCGATCTACGCGCTGATCGGACTGGCGATGGCCTGGTTCCAGTTCAATCGTGGCGGGCGCGGCCTGATCAGCGATCTGCTGCAACCGGTCATCGGGCATCATCATCGCGGCTGGATCGGCCACGCGGTGAACATCGCCGCGGTGGTGGCCACCGCGGTCGGCGTGGCCACCACGCTGGGATTCGGCACCATCCAGATCGCCGCCGGCGTGGCGCGGGTCACCGGCATTCCCGATTCCATCGGCACCGAGCTGGCGATCATCGGCGTGGCGTTCGTGCTGTACATGGCTTCCACCATCAGCGGCGTGGATCGCGGCATCAAATGGTTGTCGAACTTCAATCTCGGATTGGCCGCGCTGTTGCTGGCGATGGTGCTGGTGCTGGGTCCCACCGGTTTCATCTTCGACACCTTCACCACCACGCTGGGCACCTATCTCAACCAGTTGGTCAACATGAGCCTGCGGATGTCGCCGTTCTCCGGCAGCACGTGGGTAGCCGACTGGACGATCTTCTATTGGGCCTGGTGGATCGCGTGGGCACCGTTCGTCGGATCGTTCATCGCCCGCATCTCGTGCGGCCGGACCATCCGCGAGTTCGTGTTCGGCGTGGTAGTCATCCCCAGCCTGCTGGGCTTCGTGTGGTTCTCGGTGTTCGGCGGAACGGCGTTGTGGATGCAGATTCTCGGCGGCGTGGACATGGGCGCGCCGCTGGCGCGCGGCTATGAGACCGTGCTGTTCACCCTGTTCGATCATCTGCCGCTGTCGACGCTGCTGGCCGGCATCGCGGTGCTGCTGTTGATGATCTTCTTCGTGACCTCGGCCGATTCGGCGGTATTGGTACTGGCGAGCATGTCCACCGACACAGCCGGCGATCCGCCGCTGCGCCGACGCCTGGTCTGGGGCGTGGGCGTGGCGCTGGTCGCGGCGACCCTGCTGCTGGCAGGCGGCCTGGATGCCCTGCAAGGCGTCATCACCATCACCGCGCTGCCATTCGCGCTGCTGCTGTTGCTGGTGATGCTGGGCCTGTACCGCGCGCTGAACCAGGAATATCGGCTCGGGCGCCGGCGCGAGCAGCGCGCGCGCCGGCTGATCATGGACTGGATCGCGCGCGAGGACGCCGCGCAGTCGGAGGAACGCTGACGGCCTCGCCGTCAGTCGATCCGGCCGGCCATTTCCGCCAGCATCGCCTCGTCGGCGGGCACCAGCCGCACCGCGTCGCCGAACTCCGGCCAGCCGGCGCGCAGTCCCGCCATCACCGCGGGATCCTGCTGGTCGGCAACCAGCAGTTCACCGCCGATCGCGGCGCAATCCCGATCGGCTGCCGGCCGGCACAGCAGCGGCCCGGGCGGAATGACCGGCGAGCGCCAGAGTTCATGCAGGTCCGGCTGCGGTTCCGCGTCGTAGACATCGGCCGCCAGTGCGGCCACGTCGGCGCGGCCGTCCTTCAGCCAGGCCAGCGACGCGGCATGCGAACCGGCGTAGTCGACCCGCGCGAATGCGGCTTCAGGATTCGCGATGCCCATTTCCGCCAGTCCGCCACGCGGCACGAATCCGCCCGACGCCGAATCGCGGCCGACCAGCGCCAGCCTCAGCGTGGCCGCCCCGGCGGCGAGCGCGATGCCTGACAACGGCCGTTTCGCGACGATCACCGCGCGGTAGCGCTGCGCCTGCGCGGCGGGCACGTCCGGCACCGGCAACGTGGCCACGCTGCCCGGCGGCAATCGCAGCGCCTGCAGGTAACCGTGCAGGTTGGGCACCGCGACATCGACTTCTCCCGCCGCCATGCCCGCGATCAACGCGCTGGGCGACGGCAGCACGCGCACTTCGACGGGGCGCTGCAGCCGGCGGCCGAGATAGTCGGCCAGCGGCCGGATCGCCGCCGCCCGATCCCGCTGCGGATAGGCGTAGGTGGCCACCACCAGTGGCTCGGGATCCGCTGCCAGGGCGGGCGCAACCAGTGACACGAGCGCGATACCGCCCGCGAGAAACGCGCCCAAACGCAACCGGCGCAGCCTCATGCGTTGTCCAGCAATGCCTTGTCGCGCACCGCGCCCTTGTCGGCGCTGGTGGCGAGGAGCGCGTATGCCTTGAGCGCGGTGGTCACCCGGCGCGCGCGCGGCTGCGCGGGTTTCCATCCGCGCGCATCCTGTTCGGCGCGGCGCGCGGCCAGTTCCGCCTCGTCCACCAGCAGGTTGATGCCGCGGGCGGGAATGTCGATGCGGATGCGATCGCCGTCGCGGACCAGGCCGATCGCGCCGCCCGCCGCCGCTTCCGGCGAGGCATGGCCAATCGACAATCCGGAGGTGCCGCCCGAGAAGCGCCCATCGGTCAGCAGCGCGCACTGCTTGCCCAGGCCCTTGGATTTCAGATAGCTGGTCGGATACAGCATTTCCTGCATGCCCGGCCCGCCCTTCGGTCCCTCGTAGCGGATTACGACCACGTCGCCGGCCTTCACCTCGTCGCCCAGGATGCCCTTCACCGCCGCGTCCTGGCTTTCGTAGACGCGTGCGTTGCCTTCGAACACGTGGATGGATTCGTCGACACCGGCGGTTTTCACCACGCAGCCATCGCGGGCGATGTTGCCGTACAGCACCGCCAGGCCGCCTTCCCGCGAGAAGGCGTGCTCGACATCGCGGATGCAACCCTCGGCGCGATCGGTATCCAGCGACGGCCAGCGGGTGTCCTGGCTGAAGGCGACCTGGGTCGGAATGCCCGCCGGCCCGGCCTTGTAGAAGGTGTGGACCTTCTCGTCCTCCACCACGCCCACGTCCCATTGCGCGATCGCGTCGCCCAGCGTCTTCGCGTGCACGGTCGCCACCTGCGTGTGCAGCAGCCCGCCGCGCGCCAGTTCCCCCAGGATCGCCATGATGCCGCCGGCGCGGTGCACATCCTCGATGTGGTACTTCTGGGTGTTGGGCGCGACCTTGCACAACTGCGGCACGCGTCGCGACAGCCGGTCGATGTCGCGCATGTCGAACGCCACCTCGCCCTCCTGCGCGGCCGCCAGCAGGTGCAGGATGGTGTTGGTCGAACCGCCCATCGCGATGTCCAGGGTCATCGCGTTCTCGAAGGCCTCGAAGGTGGCGATGCCGCGCGGCAATGCGGTCGGATCCTCCGCGCCGTACCAGCGATGGCACAGCTCGACGGCCAGGCGGCCGGCGCGCAGGAACAACTGCTCGCGGTCGGCATGGGTGGCGACCACCGTGCCGTTGCCCGGCAACGACAGGCCCAATGCCTCGGTCAGGCAGTTCATCGAGTTGGCGGTGAACATGCCCGAGCAGGAACCGCAGGTCGGGCACGCGCTGCGCTCGACCGCCGCCACCGCTTCATCGCTGGCGTTCGGATCCGCCGCCATCACCATCGCGTCGATCAGATCCAGCTTGTGATCGGCCAGCCGCGTCTTGCCCGCCTCCATCGGACCACCGGAAACGAACACGGTCGGGATGTTCAGCCGCAGCGCGGCCATCAGCATGCCCGGAGTGATCTTGTCGCAGTTGGAAATGCACACCAGCGCGTCGGCGCAGTGCGCGTTGACCATGTACTCCACCGAGTCGGCGATGACTTCGCGGCTGGGCAGCGAATACAGCATGCCGTCATGGCCCATCGCGATGCCGTCGTCGACCGCGATGGTGTCGAATTCCTTGGCGACACCGCCGACGCGTTCGATCTCGCGGGCGACCAGTTGGCCGAGATCCTTCAGGTGGACGTGTCCCGGCACGAACTGGGTGAAGGAGTTGGCGATGGCGATGATCGGCTTCTGGAAGTCGCCGTCCTTCATGCCGGTGGCGCGCCAGAGCGCACGGGCACCGGCCATGTTGCGCCCATGGGTGGAGGTCTTGGATCGGTATTCAGGCATGGTCTGCGGGGGAGTCGTATTGCGCGGAAGGCGGCGATTCTGCGGGCTTTTCATGGTTGCAGTTGCAACCATCGCCACGCAAACCGGCCTCTCATCGGGACATTACCGAAAATTTCCCCGGCGCGCTTGACAAGGCTCGAACGGGCATGTTTCCCTTGGCCTCATGTTGCATCGCCACACGCCCCTGACCCACGACCTGCGGACCGCGCCCAGCGCGGCCTCCATTCTCGTCGTCGTCCTTATTACCTCGCCAACAGGTGCGGGACGAACGGGCGTGTAAGCAGAAAACAACGCCAGATTCGCAAAACCCCGCACTGAGAAGTGCGGGGTTTTTTATTGCCGCCGATTTTTTCCGACCCACCCGCCCTTCCCAACTCAGGAATTCCGCAAATGACCACCGCCGCCTCCTCCGCCCCGCAACCCAAGATCGCCGTCGTCGGCTACGGCAGCCAGGGCCGCGCGCACGCGCTGAACCTGCGCGAATCCGGTTTCGACGTCACCGTGGGCCTGCGCCCGGGCGGTCCCACCGAGGCCAAGGCCCAGGCCGACGGTTTCCTGGTCAAGTCGCCGGCCGAAGCCGTGAAGGATGCCGACCTGGTCGCCGTGCTGACCCCGGACATGGTCCAGAAACAGCTCTACAACGACGTGCTGGCGCCGAACATGAAGCAAGGCGCCTGCCTGCTGTTCGCCCACGGCCTCAACGTCCACTACGGCCTGATCAGCCCGCGCGAGGATCTGGACGTGGTGCTGGTCGCGCCCAAGGGCCCGGGCGCGCTGGTCCGCCGCGAGTACGAAATCGGCCGCGGCGTGCCCTGCATCTATGCGGTCTACCAGGACAAGAGCGGCCAGGCCGAGGCGCTGGCGCTGGCCTATGCCGCCGGCCTGGGCGGCGCCCGCGCCAACATCATCAAGACCAGCTTCAAGGAAGAGACCGAAACCGATCTGTTCGGCGAGCAGGCGGTCCTGTGCGGCGGTGCTTCCTCGCTTGTGCAGGCCGGCTTCGAGACCCTGGTGGAAGCCGGTTACCAGCCGGAAATCGCCTATTACGAAGTCCTGCACGAGCTGAAGCTGATCGTCGACCTGTTCTACGAGGGCGGCATCACCCGCATGCTGGAATTCGTGTCCGAGACCGCCCAGTACGGCGACTACGTCAGCGGCCCGCGCGTGATCGACGCCGGCACCAAGGCACGCATGAAGGAAGTCCTGAAGGACATCCAGGACGGCACCTTCACCAAGAACTGGATCGCCGAGTACGAAGCCGGCCTGCCGAACTACAAGAAGTACAAGCAGGCCGACCTGGAACATCCGATCGAAGTCGTCGGCAAGCAACTGCGCGCCAAGATGGTGTGGCTGCAGGCCAACGCCTCCCAACCCGATACAGAACAGGCCGCCGCCGCATGAACGCCGATGCTGCCGCTGCTTCCCGCAATGGCGCCCGCTGGTTGACCCAGGCCCTGGAAGCCGAAGGCGTGGATACGCTGTTCGGCTATCCGGGCGGCACCATCATGCCGTTCTACGACGCGCTGGTGGATTCGTCGCTGAAGCACATCCTGGTGCGCCATGAGCAGGGTGCGGCGCTGGCCGCCAACGGCTACGCCCGCGCCAGCGGCAAGGTCGGCGTATGCGTGGCCACGTCAGGCCCCGGTGCGTCCAACCTGGTCACCGGCATCGCCGACGCGATGCTGGATTCGGTGCCGATGGTCTGCCTGACCGGACAGGTCGCCACGCCGCTGATGGGTACGGACGCGTTCCAGGAACTGGACGTGTTCGGCCTGACCATGCCGATCGTCAAGCACAGCTTCCTGGCGCGGCGCGTCGAGGATCTGCCGGAGATGGTGCGCGAAGCGTTCCGCATCGCGCGCGAAGGCCGTCCGGGACCGGTGCTGATCGATCTGCCCAAGGACGTGCAGATGGCCGATGCCTCGCATCTGCCGGACCACGTGCCGGCCGCGATCGATCCGGTGCCGGCACCGGAGGACGCGCGGCTGGCCGAGGCGCTGGCGGCGATCGCCGGCGCCGAGAAGCCGGTGATCTACGGCGGCGGCGGCATCGCCCTGGCGGACGCCGTGGATGCGTTCCGCCAGTTCGTCGAGGCCACCCGCATCCCGACCGTGCTGACCCTGCGCGCATTGGGCGCGCTGCCCGGCAACCACCCGCAGTTCCTGGGCATGTTGGGCATGCACGGGACCCGCGCCGCCAACATGGCGGTGCAGGAAGCGGATCTGCTGGTGGTCGTCGGCGCGCGCTTCGACGATCGCGCCACCGGCAAGCTGGCCGAGTTCGCGCCGTTCGCGCGGGTCGTGCACCTGGATGCCGACGCCTACGAGATCTCCAAGCTGCGCGGCGCCGACATCGCGATTCCGGGCGACGTCGCCGCCGGCCTGCGGACCCTGAGCGCGGCGCGCAGCACCTGCGAGGAATGGCGCAAGCGCTGCGCCGGCAACCGCGAACGGCACGGCTTCCGCTACGACGCGCCAGGCAGCGACATCTATGCGCCGGGCCTGCTGAAGCGGCTGACCGAAGTGGCGCCCGCCGACACGATCGTCGCCTGCGATGTTGGCCAGCACCAGATGTGGGTGGCCCAGCACTGCAAGTTCGGGCATCCCCGCAACCACCTGACCAGCGGGGCGCTGGGCACGATGGGTTTCGGCCTGCCGGCGGCGATGGGCGCGCAGTTCGCCTGCCCGGATCGCACGGTGGTGCTGGTCAGCGGCGACGGCAGCTTCATGATGAACGTGCAGGAGCTGGCCACCATCGCCCGCTGCAGACTGCCGGTGAAGATCGTGCTGCTGGACAACAGCGCGCTGGGCATGGTCCGGCAATGGCAGGAACTTTTCTTCGCCGAGCGCTACAGCGAAATCGATCTGTCCGACAACCCGGACTTCGCCGCGCTGGCGCAGGTGTTCGGCATTCCCGCCCGCCGCATCGAATTGCGCAACCAGGTCGATGACGCGCTGGCCGAACTGCTGGCCCAGCCCGGTCCCGCGCTGCTGCACGTCGCCATCGACATCAAGGCCAACGTATGGCCGCTGGTGCCGCCCAACCATGCCAACAGCTCGATGCTGGACGGCAATCCCGCCAAGCAGAGCCCGGAGCCCTCCTCCCATGCGATACCGGCTTGACCTGGTGCTGAAACCCGCCGAGGGCGCGCTGACGCGCGTGATCGGCATGGCCGAGCGGCGCGGCTTCGCGCCGCGCGCCATCAGCGGCGAACCCGCGCCCTCCGACGGGCGCTGGCGCGTGCAGCTGGTGGTCGACGGCCAGCGCCCGCCCGAAACCCTGCGCCTGCAGATGCAGAAGATCTACGACTGCGAATCGGTCGAGATCACCGCCGTCGATTCCGGGGAGGCCGCGTGATGAACACGTTGTCCGTCCACGCCGTCGGCACCCACGTCCGGAGGCGTCTTCTTCAACATCAGCCGTTCGCGTGCCGCGATGCCTGATGCCGGCCGCGCCGCCAGCAGCGAAGACCCGGACGTCGGCGACGTCCGGGTCAGCGTGGCCGACGTGCTGGCCGCGCAGGCGCGCCTGCGCCGCTATCTGCCGCCGACGCCGTTGCACCATGCCGAACGCTTCGGCGTGATGCTGAAACTGGAGAACCTGCAGCGCACCGGTTCCTACAAGGTGCGCGGCGCATTGAACGCGCTGCTGGCCGCGCGCGAACGCGGCGACAGCCGCCCGGTCATCTGCGCTTCGGCGGGCAACCACGCCCAGGGCGTGGCCTGGGCCGCCTACCGGCTGGGCGTGCAGGCCATCACGGTGATGCCGCACGGCGCGCCGGAAACCAAGATCGCCGGTGTCGCCCACTGGGGCGCGACCGTGCGCCAGCATGGCGCCAGCTACGACGAAGCCTTCGCCTTCGCCCGTGACCTCGCCGAACAGAACGGCTACCGCTTCCTGTCCGCGTTCGACGACCCGGACGTGATCGCCGGCCAGGGCACGGTAGGAATCGAAATCGCCCCACACGCGCCGGACGTGGTCATCGTGCCGATCGGCGGCGGCGGCCTGGCGTCCGGTGTCGCGCTGGCGCTGAAATCGCAGGGCGTGCGCGTGATCGGGGCGCAGGTGGAAGGCGTGGATTCGATGGCCCGCGCCATCCGCGGCGACACCGCCGCGCGCGATCCCGCCGCTTCGCTGGCCGACGGCGTGCGGGTCAAGATTCCCGGCTTCATCACCCGCCGCCTGTGCGCCAACCTGCTGGACGACGTGGTCATCGTGCGCGAGGCCGAACTGCGCGAGACGCTGGTCCGGCTGGCGCTGGAGGAACATGTCATCGCCGAAGGCGCCGGCGCGCTGGCGCTGGCCGCCGGCCGGCGCGTGGCCGGCAAGCGCAAGTGCGCGGTGGTGTCCGGCGGGAACATCGATGCCACCGTCCTGGCCCGACTGCTCTCCGAAGTCCGTCCGCGCCCGCCGCGCAAACCGCGCCGGCGCAACCGCGAAGGCGAGCCTTCGCTTGCCGGCACGACGCCGCGCAATCCAACCATCCCCCGTTCCACCGCAGTGCCGCCCGCATCCCGTCCGCGCCGCACTGCCGCCGTCGCAGAGGAATCCAGCTGGTGAACACGAACATTTCCGAATCCAAGCCGTCCGACCACGTCCGCATCTTCGATACCACCCTGCGCGACGGCGAGCAGTCGCCCGGCTGCAGCATGACCCCGCAGCAGAAGCTGGTGATGGCGCGCGGGCTGGCCGACCTGGGCGTGGACATCATCGAGACCGGCTTCCCCGCCAGCTCGCAGTCGGACCGCGAGGCGCACGCGCTGATCGCGCGTGAATTGCGCGGGACCACCCTGGCGGTGCTATCGCGCTGCCTGGCGGGTGACATCGAGACCTCGCTGCGCACGGTCACCGCCGCCGCCCGGCCACGCCTGCACTTGTTCCTGTCGACCAGTCCACTGCATCGCGAGCACAAGCTGCGGATGAGCCGCGAGCAGGTGCTGGAGTCGGTCCACAAGCACGTCGGCATGGCGCGCGCGCATATCGACGACGTCGAGTTCTCCGCCGAGGACGCCACCCGCACCGAGGAGGATTTCCTGCACGAGGTGGTCGCCGCCGCGATCGCCGCCGGCGCCCGCACCATCAACCTGCCCGATACCGTCGGCTTCACCACGCCGGAGGAAATCCGCGGCATGTTCCAGCGCGTGATCGCGCAGGTGCCGGGCGCGGACAAGGTGGTGTTCAGCACCCACTGCCACAACGACCTGGGCCTGGCCGTGGCCAACTCGCTGGCCGCCATCGAGGGCGGCGCGCGCCAGGTGGAGGGTTCCATCAACGGCATCGGCGAGCGCGCCGGCAACTGCGCCATCGAGGAAATCGTGATGGCGCTGAAGGTCCGCAACGCGTTCTACAACCTGGACACCGGGGTGGACACCCGCCGCATCGTGCCGACCTCGCAGCTGCTGTCGCGGCTGGTCGGCATGCCGGTCCAGCGCAACAAGGCGATCGTCGGCGCCAACGCCTTCGCCCACGAATCCGGCATCCACCAGCACGGCATGCTGCGCCATCGCGGCACCTACGAAATCATGCAGCCGCAGGACGTGGGCTGGCCCTCTTCGCAGATGGTGCTGGGCCGCCACAGCGGCCGCGCAGCGGTCGAACAGCGCCTGCGCGCACTGGGCTACTGGCTGGACGAGGACGAGCTGAAGCTGGTGTTCGAGCAGTTCAAGGCGTTGTGCGAGAAGCAGCGCGTGGTTGGCGACGCCGACCTGCAGGCGCTGATGCAGGATGCGTCCGTCAGCGACGGTTACCGCCTGTCCTCGATGACCATCAGCGACGTCGGCAGCCGCGCCAACGCCCTGGTCGAACTGTCGGATCCGGACGGCAACCGGGTCGCCGAAACGGCGCAGGGCAATGGTCCGGTGGACGCATTGTTCGGCGCGCTGTCAGCCGCCACCGGCGTGCAACTGCAACTGGAGAGCTACCAGGTTCACAGCGTCGGCATCGGCGCCGACGCGCGCGGCGAGGCCAGCCTGTCGGTGCGCTGCGAAGGCGAGGAATACGAAGGCACCGGCACCAGCAAGGACATCATCGAGGCATCGGCGCTGGCATGGCTGGACGTGGCCAACCGCCTGCTGCGCCATCGCCGCGTTGCCAGCCAGGAAGTAGCGGCCGCGTGAGGCCGATCGCGACATGAATTCTCCCGACTCCCCGACCATGACCACCCAACCACCCCGTACCCTGTTCGACAAACTCTGGGACGCGCACGTCGTCAGTCCCGAAAGCGACGCCGCACCCGCGGTCCTGTACATCGACCTGCACCTGATTCATGAAGTGACCTCGCCGCAGGCGTTCACCGAACTGAAGTCGCGCGGCCTGAAGCCGCGCCGCCCGGACCGCACCAAGGCGACGATGGATCACTCCACGCCCACCCTGCCCGCCGGCGCGGACGGCAGGCTGCCCTACTACACGGCCGCCGCCGAATCGCAGGTCCAGACCCTGGCGCGCAACTGCGCCGAACACGGCATCGAACTGTTCGACATGGGTTCCGACCAGCGCGGCATCGTCCACGTCATCGCGCCCGAACTGGGCTTCACCCAGCCCGGCATGACCATCGTCTGCGGTGACAGCCACACCTCCACCCACGGCGCGTTCGGCGCGCTGGCGTTCGGCATCGGCACCAGCGAGGTCGGCCACGTGCTGGCCACCCAGTGCCTGCTGCAGCGCAAGCCGAAGTCCATGGCGATCACGGTGGAGGGCGAACTGGCGCCGGGCGTCGGCGCCAAGGACGTCATCCTGCACATCATCGGCGTGATCGGCGTCAACGGCGGCACCGGCCACGTTATCGAGTATCGCGGTTCCACCATCCGCGCGATGGACATGGAGCAGCGCATGACCCTGTGCAACATGTCGATCGAAGCCGGCGCGCGCGCCGGCATGGTCGCCCCGGACGAGACCACCTTCGCCTGGCTGGCGCAGGCGCCGCGCGCGCCCAAGGGCGCCGACTTCGAGCAGGCCAGGCGCGAGTGGTCGGCGCTGCGCAGCGATGAGGGTGCCCGCCACGACGTGGAAGTGCGCATCGACGCCGCGGACATTCGCCCGACCCTGACCTGGGGCACCCATCCGGGCACCGCCATCGGCGTGGATGTCCCGATTCCCGCCGCCAACGACGCCGCCGCGCGCAAGGCACTGGACTACATGGCGCTGGAGGCGGGCCACGCGCTGGCCGGCACCGCGGTGGACGTGGTGTTCGTCGGCTCCTGCACCAATGGCCGCCTGAGCGACATGCGCGAGGTCGCTTCCGTACTGCGCGGCCGCCAGATCGATGCGCGCGTGCGCATGCTGGTGGTGCCGGGCTCGGAGCAGGTCAAGCGCCAGGCCGAGGCCGAGGGCATCGACGCCATCGTGCGTGCCGCCGGTGCGGAATGGCGCGAACCGGGCTGCTCGATGTGCATCGCCATGAACGGTGATCTGGTCGCCCCCGGCCAATTGGCCGTCAGCACCAGCAACCGCAATTTCGAGGGACGCCAGGGCCCCGGCTCGCGCACCCTGCTGGCCTCGCCGCTGACGGCGGCGTGGGCGGCGGTGAACGGAAGGGTCAGCGATCCCCGCGAACTGTTCGGTGCGCGCAAGGAGGTGGCGTGATGAGCGGTTTCCGTGAACTGCGTTCGCAGAGCGTCGTGCTGCGCCAGACCAACATCGACACCGACCAGATCATCCCGGCCCGGTTCCTGTCCACCACCGAACGCGCCGGTCTGGGCCGCAATGCGTTCAACGACTGGCGCTGGCAGGCCGACGGCACGCCCAATCCGGAATTCCCGTTCAACCAGCCGGAAAACGCCGGCCGTGCCGTACTGCTGGCCGGCCGGAACTTCGGCTGCGGCTCCTCGCGCGAACACGCGCCGTGGGCGCTGACCGACCTGGGCCTGCGCGCGATCGTCAGCAGCGAGATCGCCGACATCTTCCGCAACAACAGCCTGAAGAACGGCCTGTTGCCGGTGGTGCTGGCCGAGGACGACGTGCAGGCGCTGATGGAACGCCCCGATGACGAACTGGTCATCGACGTGGCCGCGCGCGAGCTGCGCACGCCCGACGGCCGCGTCTACCCCTTCCCGCTGGATGCCTTCGCCCAGACCTGCCTGCTCGAGGGCGTCGACGAAATGGGCTATCTGCTGGCCCGCCAGGCCGATATCGAACACTACGAGGAAACCCGCCATGCGCGCTGAAATCGCCGTCCTGCCCGGCGACGGCATCGGTCCGGAAGTCACCGCCGCCGCCGTCTCCGTCCTGCGTACCGTGGCCCGTCGCCACGGCCACGACTTCACCTTCACCGAACACGACATCGGCGGCATCGCCATCGATCGTCATGGCGATCCGCTGCCGGCCGCCACGCTGCGCGCCTGCCAGCAGGCCGACGCGGTGCTGCTGGGCGCGGTGGGCGGACCGAAATGGTCCGACCCGAACGCGAAGATCCGTCCCGAGCAGGGCCTGCTGGCGCTGCGCCGTGGACTGGGCCTGTTCGCCAACCTGCGACCGGTCCGCCCGCACCCGGCCGCGCTGAACGCCTCGCCGATCAAGCCGCACCTGCTGACCGGCGTGGATATCATGGTGGTGCGCGAACTGACCGGCGGCATCTACTTCGGCGACAAGACCCGCGACGAACGCGGCGCCAGCGATCTGTGCAGCTACAGCGTCACCGAGATCGAGCGGGTGGTGCGCAGCGCGTTCCGCCTGGCGCGCCAGCGTCGCGGCTACCTGGTGTCGGTGGACAAGGCCAACGTGCTGGAGACCTCGCGCCTGTGGCGCGACGTTACCGCGCGCATCGGCCGCGAGGAATTCGCCGACGTGAAACTGGAGCACGTGCTGGTCGATGCCATGGCCATGCATCTGCTGTCGCGGCCGCGCGAGTACGACGTGATCGTCACCGAGAACATGTTCGGCGACATCCTGACCGACGAAGCCTCGATGCTGGCCGGATCGCTGGGTCTGTTGCCGTCGGCCTCGCTGGGCGACGGCCGGGTCGGCCTGTACGAGCCCATCCACGGTTCCGCGCCGGACATCGCCGGCAAGGGCATCGCCAACCCGTACGCCACCATCCTGAGCTGCGCGATGCTGCTGCGCCACTCGCTGGGCCTGGACGAAGAGGCCGATTGCATCGAGCGCGCGGTCGACGGCGCCCTGAACGCGCAGGTGTTCACCAATGATCTGGCCGCGGGTGGTCGCGGTGTCTCCACCCAGGCCGCCGCCCAGGCGGTGGTCGAACAGTTGAACGAGCACTGCTACGTCGCCGAACTCAGGGACTGAGTCTGCTCTCTCTGACAGGCGGGCTTCGGCCCGCCTTTTTTTTGCCTGTCTTGCCAGCCGTCCCCAACTGCTTGTGGTTGAGACCTGATCCGGCCATAGTCCGCTTCGGCATGCAGAGGACGCGGACATGACGCCCGGCACGAAGCATCGATTGAAACTGGTGGTCTCCGCCTCGCTGATCACGCTTTGGGGCGTCGGCTCGCTGGCGGGATGGCCGGTGCTGGAAGGCTTCCTTCCGCTGGCCCTGGTCTTCCTGCTCAACTCGCCCCCGGAAACGGCCGACGCCAACGAGTCCGGGCTCATGGGCCTCATGCAACCGCGCCTGGTTCCGATCTTCGTCCTGCTGTTTTTCGGCGTGTTCTACTTCGTGGCGAAGCATGGATTCCCGAAGAGCGGGCTCGAAGATGTCTGGCGGGGCTGGTTCGTGATTCCCGTGTGGGTGGCGTTGCTGGCACAACTGGTTCTACAGTCCGATCCGAAACCGGCCGGCGAAGCCCTGGTTCGCGACGAAGGTTCTCCATCGGACGCCTGATTGGCATCCGTTCCCACCTGTCTCCCACACGCATCACCCGCGTGTCCTTGCCCCTACAATGCCGGAATGAAGACCATCGGAATGCTGGGTGGCATGAGCTGGGAATCCACCGTGCCCTATTACCGCCTGATCAACCAGCGCGTGCAGGAACGCCTGGGCGGGCTGCATTCGGCGCGCCTCCTGCTCTACAGCGTTGATTTCCACGAGATCGAACAATTGCAACGCGGCGGCGAGTGGGAGCGCGCGGGGACGCTGCTGGCAGACGGTGCGCGGCGCCTGCAATCGGCCGGTGCCGATTTCCTGGTGATCTGCACCAACACGATGCACAAGGTCGCGCCCGCGGTGGAAGCCGCGATCGCGCTGCCATTGCTTCACATCGCCGATCCGACCGCGAGCGCCGTCGCCGCGGCGGGAGTCCGGCGGGTCGGCCTGCTGGGCACGCGCTTCACCATGGAAGAGGAGTTCTATCGCGAGCGCCTGCAGCGGCGGCATGGCCTGGAAGTGCTTGTCCCCGGGAGCGAAGACCGCCTCGAGGTCCACCGCATCATCTACGAGGAGCTTTGCCGGGGCATCGTCGACGACCGCTCGCGGCACCTCTATCGGGACATCATTGGCCGTCTGGTTGCACGCGGTGCGGAAGCGGTGATCCTGGGATGCACGGAGATATCGCTGCTGGTGGGCACGGACGACTCGCCCGTCCCGCTCTTCGATACCACCGCGCTGCATGCCCGTGCCGCGGCCGACCACGCACTCGGTGCCTGAGTCCGGCAGGCATGCGCAAGGTGCTTTTCATCTGCAGCCAGAACCGTCTGCGCAGTCCGACGGCCGAGCAGGTCTTTGCGGACTGGCCCGGCGTGGAGACCGCGTCGGCCGGCCTGAACAACGATGCTGAAAATCCGCTCACGCCGGAGTTGTTGACGTGGGCGGATCTGGTATTCGTCATGGAACGCGCGCACCGCGACAAGCTGTCGTCGCGCTTCCGTGCCCACCTGGGCCGGCAGCGAATCGTCTGCCTCGATATCCCTGACGAGTACGACTACATGGACCCGGAGTTGATCGCGCTGCTGCGCGCCAAGGTACCGCGGTATCTTCGCTAGGGCGGGCCGAAGCCCACCCTGCGTCAGGCCGCGTTGCCTTCCTCGGGCTTGACCTTGAACCAGGCCGCGTACAGCGCCGGCAGGAACAGCAGGGTCAACAGGGTCGCCACGGTCAGGCCGCCCATGATCGCCACCGCCATCGGCCCGAAGAACGCGCTGCGCGAAAGCGGGATCATCGCCAGCACCGCCGCCAGCGCGGTCAGCACGATGGGCCGGAACCGGCGCACGGTGGCATCGATGATCGCATGCCAGCGGTCATGGCCCGCGTCGATGTCCTGCTGGATCTGATCCACCAGGATCACCGAATTGCGCATGATCATGCCCGCCAGGGCGATGGTGCCGAGCATGGCGACGAAACCGAACGGCACCCGGAAGATCAGCAGCGCCAGGGTCACGCCGATCAGCCCCAGCGGCGCGGTCATCGCCACCAGCGCCATCCGCGGGAAGCTGCGCAGCTGCAACATCAGCAGGGTCGCCACCACCAGCAGGAACAGCGGCATGCCCGCGTTGATGGAATTCTGCCCGCGCGCCGAATCCTCGACGGTGCCGCCCGTCTCCAGCAGGTAGCCTTCCGGCAGCGCCTTGCGGATGTCCTCCAGGGTCGGCTGGATCTGCCCCACCACGGTCGGCGGGGTCAGATCATCGGTATTGAGATCCGCACGCACGGTCACCGTCGGCAGGCGGTTGCGGTGCCAGATGATGCCGTCCTCAAAGGCGTACTCCAGGTTGGCGATCTGCGACAGCGGCACGCTTCCGCCATTGCTGGTCGGCACCGCCAGGCTGCCGACCAGATCCATGCGCGCGCGTTCCTGCTCCGGACCACGCAGCAGGATCTCGACCAACTCGTTGCCCTCGCGATAGGTGCTCACGTGCAGGCCCGACAGTGAACTGGTCAGGAAGTGCGATACCTGCGCGGTGCTCACGCCGAGCGCGCGGGCGCGATCCTGGTCGATCACCAGGCGCACGATCTTGCTGGGTTCATCCCAGTCGAGATTGACGTTGGCGACATTGGGGTTCGCGCGCACCTTCTCGGCCACCTGGCGTGCCAGCGCCTGCACGCGATCAATGTGTTCGCCCGACACGCGGAACTGGATCGGATAGCCCACCGGCGGTCCATTCTCCAGCCGGGTCACCCGGAACTGCAGTTGCGGGAATTTCGGCGCGACTTCCTCAATCAGCCATTTGCGTGTCGATTCGCGCGTCTCGATGTCATCGGCCAGCACCACGAACTGCGAGAAATTGGCCTGTGGCAATTGCTGGTCCAGCGGCAGGTAGAAACGCGGCGAGCCGGTGCCGATGTAGGCCACGTAGTTCTGGATGCCTTCGCGCTTGGCCAGCAGCTTCTCCAGTTGGCGTGCCTGCGCATCGGTGGACTTGAGCGAGCTGCCTTCGGCCAGCTCCAGATCCACCATCAGTTCCGGACGCACCGAATCGGGGAAGAACTGTTGCGGAATGAAACGGAACATCACGATCGACAGTACGAATGCCAGCACGGTCACGCCAATCACCAGCCAGCGATGGCGCAGGCAGGCATCCAGCAGCTTGCGGAACTTCTGGTAGAACGGCCGCTGGTAGGGGTCGTGATCGTGGGCGTCATGCGGCGCGGGTTCCAGCCAGCCGGCCAGTGCGGGATGGCGATCGGCCAGGCGCGCGCGCAGGCCATGCCAGCGCGCGGCCAGCGAACCCGGTTTGGGCGGGCGCGGCTGGTCCAGATCCGGCAGCATCTTGTCGCCGAGATAGGGAATGAACAGCACCGCCGCGATCCACGACACCACCAGCGCGATCGTCACCACCTGGAACAACGAGCGCGTGTATTCGCCGGTGCTCGACGCGGCGGTCGCAATCGGCAGAAAGCCGGCGGCCGTGACCAGGGTGCCGGTCAGCATCGGGAAGGCGGTCGACTCGTAGGCAAAGCTCGCCGCCTTCAGCCGGTCGTAACCCTGCTCCATCTTGATGGCCATCATCTCCACCGCGATGATCGCGTCGTCCACCAGCAGGCCCAGCGCCAGCACCAGCGCGCCCAGCGAGATCTTGTGCAGGCCGATGCCGAAGTAATGCATCACCGCGAAGGTCATCGCCAGCACCAGCGGGATCGAGACCGCCACCACCAGGCCGGTACGCAGACCCAGCGAGAAGAAGCTCACCACCAGCACGATGATCACCGCCTCGGTCAGTACCCGCACGAACTCGCCGACCGATTCCTCCACCGCATGCGGCTGGTCGGATACCTTGCGCAGCTGCATGCCGACCGGAAGGGTCTTCTGCAGGCGCTGGAATTCGTGTTCCAGGGTATCGCCCAGCTTGAGGATGTCGCCGCCGTCCTTCATCGCGACCGCGATGCCGATGGCGTCCTCGCCCATGAAGCGCATCTTCGGCGCGGATGGATCCGCGAAGCCGCGACGCACTTCGGCGATGTCGCCCAGGCGCACCGTGCGGCCGCCGGCGTGGATCGGGAACTCGCGGATCTCCTCGACCGAACTGAATTCGCCGCTGACGCGCAGTTGCACGCGATCGCTCGGCGTCTCGAAGAAGCCGGCCGGGGTCATCGCGTTCTGCTCGTCCAGCGCCTGCTGCACCGCCGTCAACGGGATGCCCAGCGTCGCCAGCTTGGTGTTGGACAGTTCAATCCAGACCTTCTCGTCCTGCAGTCCGACCAGTTCCACCTTGCCCACGTCGGATACGCGCTGCAGTTCCAGCTGGATGCGGTCGGCGTAGTCCTTCATCACCGCATAGTCGAAACCCGGCCCGGTCAACGCATAGATGTTGCCAAAGGTGTCGCCGAACTCGTCATTGAAGAACGGCCCCACCACGCCTTCGGGCAGGGTATAGCGGACGTCGCCGACCTTCTTGCGGATCTGGTACCAGAGTTCGGGAATGTCCCTGGAGTTGAGCGAATCCCGGGCCATGAAGATGACCTGCGACTCGCCAGCCCGCGAATAGGAACGGATGAACTCGTACTTCCCGGTGGTCATCAGCGCCTTCTCGATGCGCTCGGTGACCTGCTTGGACACTTCGTCTGCGGTCGCGCCGGGCCATACCGTGCGCACGACCATCGCCTTGAAAGTGAACGGTGGATCCTCGGATTGGCCCAGGTGCCGGTACGACCAGGTACCGATAAGCGCCAGCACGATCATCGCGAACAGCACCAGCGAGCGGTTGGTCAGGGCCCACTCGGAGACATTGAAGCGGCGCATGGTCAGCGACTCCCTTCAATGGATGCGACGCGAAGCGGCCGCGCGGGCGCGCGCGCCATGCTGATCGTCGCTTTCATCAGCGCGCTTCCTTGGCGGGTGCCGCCAGCACGGGACGGTTGTCGCGATCCACGGGCGTCACCGCCACGCCTTCGCGCAGCAGATGGCCACCGCCGGCCACGACCCAGTCGGTCGCGGCGACGCCGGACAGCACGGGTACTTCGGTATCACCATAGGCGCCGAGCCGAACCGGTCGCAGCGACACCTTGGCGGTCTTCGGATCCACCACCCAGACCGCGGTGCCGCCCTTGGCACCACGCTGCACCGCCGACAGCGGCAGCTTCAATGCCGCCTTGGCGCCATGTTCCTGTACGTAGACGCGCGCGCTCTGGCCCAGCTCGACCGCGTTGACCGCTTCGCCGACCAGGCTGACCCGCGCGGCGTAGGTGCGGGTCTGCGAATCGGCCGCGGGTGCGATTTCGCGGATGGTGCCCGGCAACCGCTCACCCGGCGCATTCCATAGTTCCACCAGTACCGGCTGATCGACGCTGAACTCGCGGATGCGGTTTTCCGGCAGGCCGATCGCGACCTCGCGCCCGCCATCGGCGGCCAGCGTGTAGATGGTCTGGCCGGCGGCCACCACCTGGCCCGCTTCGGCCTGGCGGCTGGCGATCACCCCGTCGCGCGGCGCGCGCAGTTGCGAATAGCCCGCCTGGTTGCGCATCACTTCCATCTGCGCGCGGGCGGCGCGGGCGCGGCCTTCGGCGGCCTTCCAGGCCGCGACCTGCGCATCGTAGGCCGAGCGGCTGACTACCGACTGCTCGACCAGCTTGGCATAACGGTCCCGATCGCCCCGGGTGCGGGCCAGTTCGGCCTCGGCCGCGGCCAGTTCGGCGCGCGCGGCCTGCTCCTGCAGGCTGAAATCACCCGGATCCAGCAGCGCCAGGATTTCTCCGCGCCGCACCCGCGCGCCGGCATCGACGTTTCGACGGGTCAGGTTGCCGCCGACCCGGAACGACAGCGGACTTTCCTCGCGGGCCCGCACCTCGCCCGCGTAAGCCGTCAGCGCGGCCTCGACCCCGCCGGCGGGATGCACCACCATGGCCGGCCGCGGGGTTTCCGCGGCTTCATCGCTTCCTCCGCAGGCCGACAGCGCCAATCCGAGGAACAGACCCATTCCGATCCCGCGCAAGCCGTGCCTGTGCATCGCGACTCCGTTGTCATTCAGTAATTAATGGACTTGCCGGTATAGTATAAATATCGAACCGAGTAGTCTAGTATTGCCGAATGGCCAGCCCCGTTCCCCCCGCCAGCCGCCGTCCTGCCGCCAAGCCCGCCACCGGGCCCGGGCGTCCGAAGGATCTCGGCAAGCGTGCCGCCATCCTCGACGCCGCCAAGCGGCTGTTCGCCCGCGAGGGCTTCGGAGGAACCTCGATGGATCAGATCGCCGCCGAGGCCGGCGTCTCCAAGCTGACCGTATACAGCCATTTCGGTGACAAGGAAGCCTTGTTCACCGAGGCCGTGCGGGCCAAATGCGAGGAAATGCTGCCCGACGATCTGTTCCAGATCGAACTCAAGGGACCGCTGCGCGACCAGTTGCGGGTCATCGCCCAGGCGTTTTTCGCCCTGATCAGCAGCGACGAGGCCATCAGCACCCACCGGATGATGCTGGTGCCCGGCAACATCGACGACAACCTGAAGCAGGTGTTCTGGCAGGCCGGGCCGCAGCGCACCCACGACGCCTTCGCCGCCCTGCTGCAGGCGCGCGTGGATGCCGGCGAGCTGGATATCCCCGACGTGCCCCGGGCCGCCGAGCAGTTCTTCAGCCTGATCAAGGGCGATCTCCATGGACGCATGATGTGCGGCTTGTGCGAGCGGCCCGGCCGGGGTGACGTGGACAGCCACCTGGATGCCGGCGTGGACCTGTTCCTGCGGGCCTACGGAAAGCGCTAGGCTCATGCCGCCGAGGATGCCCGACGGAGGTCGCGGTGACTTCCGGCACTGCGCCCTGCGGGGGCCAGCCGCGATCCTTCCCGAGCGCGACCGGGGCCGTCCCGGTAAAATGCTCGACCCAGTCCCACGCGCCGGATGATTTCCCCCATGACGATCGATTACTCCCTCGCCCGCGAAAACATGGTCGAACAGCAGGTACGTCCCTGGGACGTGCTGGAAGTCCGCGTGCTGGACGTGCTGGCCACGCTGCCGCGCGAGGCGTTCGTCCCGGAGATTCACCGCGCGCTGGCCTACGCGGATCTGGAGATCCCGCTGGGCCATGGCCAGAAGATGATGAAGCCGGTGCTCGAGGGCCGTACCCTGCAGGCGCTCAACATCCAGTCCGATGAGGAAGTGCTGGAGATCGGCACCGGCAGCGGCTACATGGCGGCCTGCCTGGGCGCGCTGGCGCGCGACGTGGTGAGCCTGGAAATCCAGCCCGAACTGGCCGCCGCCGCGCGCGAGCGCCTGGATCGCACCGGCCTGGGCAACAACGTACGCATCGAAACCGCGGATGCGCTGCACTACACGACCGAGCGCCGCTTCGATGCGATCTGCGTGACCGCGGCGGTGGACAGCATCCCGGCGCGTTTCCTGGAATGGCTGCGCCCCGGTGGCCGCCTGTTCGTCGTGCGCGGACAGTCGCCGGTGATGGAAGCGGTCCTGCACCACGCCGATGTCAACGGCGGCCGCATCGAATCGTTGTTCGAGACTGATCTCGCCTACCTTGTCGGCGCCGCCCCGGCGCCGAAGTTCGTCTTCTAAAGGATCAATAAGGAAACCGCATGAGCCGTCGCCCCCTCGTACTCGCGCTCGCCCTTGCCCTGCCCGTCGGCGCCAGCGCCACCGACCTGCTCCAGACCTTCGATCTGGCGCGGACCGGCGATACCCAGCTGTCGATCGCCGAGTCCAACACGCTGAGCACCAAGGAAGGCAAGGTGCAGGCACGCGCCGCGCTGCTTCCGCAGCTCGATGGCTCGGTAGGCTATGAGCGTTCGCACAGCAGCCGACCCGGCAATTTCCAGCAGGATGAATTCGGCAACGTCGTCGCGGTCGGCGACACCAAGGGCCGCACCTACGGTGCGACGCTGAGCCAGTCGATCTTCGACTGGAGCCGCATCTCCAACCTGCGTGCCGAGCGCGCCAACAGCACCGCGGCCGACTACAACCTCAACTCGTCGAACCAGGAGCTGATCACCCGCACGTCGGCGGCCTACTTCGACGTGCTGATCGCGATCGAGTCGCTGGCCGCGGCACAGACCAACGAAGCCGCCGCCAAGAAGCAGTTCGACTACACCCAGAAGCGCCTCGAAGTCGGCCTGGCGCCGATCACCGACGTGCATGAAGCCCGCGCGCAGTACGACAGCGCCCGCGCCAGCACCATCCTGAGCCGCAACACCCTGGACGACACCTACCGCGCCCTGACCGAACTGACCGGCCAGCCGATCAGCAACCTGCAGGGCCTGCCGGACGATTTCCGTCCCGAACTGCCGGCCGAGCAGTCGGCGCAGGGCTGGGTGGATCGCGCGGTCGAACAGAATCCGGCGCTGAAAGCCGCCGAGTTCCAGAAGCAGGCCGCCGACTTCGGCGTGTCCAGTGCGCGCGCCGGCCACTACCCGACCCTCAGCTTCCAGGGCAGCTACAGCAACGGCGCCAATTGGGATTCGGTGCACGGCCCCGGCAGCCCGGGCATTTCGAGCGATTCCGAAGGCCACCGGTGGGGCATCACCCTGAACGTGCCGCTGTTCGCCGGTGGCGCCACCCAGTCGCGCGTGCGCCAGGCCCTGGCCCAGCGCGACATCGCCGACGATACCGTCGAGCAGACCAAGCGCGCCCTGGTCCGCAACACCAGCAATGTCTATCAGGCGCTGGTCGCGGGCGTGAGCGAAGTCGAGGCCCGCCGCCTGGCGGTGGTGTCGGCGCAGAGCGCCTACGACGCTTCCGAAGTCGGCCTGGAAGTCGGTACCCGCACCGTGCTGGACGTGCTGCAGAACCAGCGCACACTGTTCCAGGCGCAGGTCGAGTATGCCCGCTCCAAGTACCAGTACCTGCAGAACCGGCTGTTGCTGGAGCAGGCCGCCGGCACGTTGGAGCGCGCCGATGTCGAAGACGTGAACCGCCTGCTGACGGTCAACGCCGAGGCACGTCTGGCGCCGGCGGCCACCAGCGCCAACTGATCGGACCGCACCATCGACAAGTGAAAACGGCGGGCTTCGGCCCGCCGTTTTTTTGTAAGTTCAATCCAGATTCCTGCCGCGCGGCCGCGGGCGGCCTCAGGAGATGAGGCCGCGAGCGCGCAGCTCGTCGATTTCCCGTGGAGAGAATCCCGACTCGCGCAGGACTTCTTCGCTGTGCTGGCCCAGCATCGGCGGCGCGCTTCGATAGCGCACCGGCGTGGCCGACAATCGCAGCGGGCTGGCCACCATCGGCAACGCGTCCCGTGCGGGGTGATCCACGCTCACCCGCAGGCCGCGGGCACGCACCTGCGGGTCCGCGAACACTTCGTCGATGTCGTTGACCGGGCTGCAAGGAATGCCACCGGCTTCGAGCACGGCCAGCCAATCCGCGCGGCCGCGCATGCGCATCGCGTCCGCGATCAATGGAACCAGCACGTCGCGGTTGCGCACGCGATCGGCGTTGCGGGCGAAACGCGGATCGCCGGCCCATTCCGGATGTCCGGCGATGGCGCAGAAACGCGCGAACTGCGCGTCGTTGCCCACCGCGAGAATGACGTGGCCGTCGGCGGCCTCGAACGCCTGGTACGGCACGATGCTCGGATGGCCGTTGCCCATTCTTTGCGGCACGACGCCGCCCACCAGGTACTGGCTGCCGAGATTGGCCAGCATCGCCACCTGCGCATCGAGCAACGCCATGTCGATGACCTGCCCTTCTCCGGTCGCGTCGCGATGCCGCAGCGCGGCCAGGATGGCGACGGTGGCGTACATGCCGGTGAACAGATCGGCGACGGCGACGCCCACTTTCTGTGGTCCCGCGCCGGGCAGACCGTCGCGTTCGCCGGTCACGCTCATCAGGCCGCCCAGCCCTTGCACGGCGAAGTCGTAACCGGGGCGGCGCGCATACGGCCCGGTCTGTCCGTAGCCGGTGATCGAGCAATAGATCAGGCGCGGATCGTCGGTGCGCAGGCGGGCGGCGTCCAGTCCATAGCGCGCCATTTCGCCGACCTTGAAGTTCTCCACCACCACGTCGCAGCCCCGTGCCAGCCGGCGGATCAACGCCTGCCCGTCGGCGGTCGCGATATCCACCGCCAGCGATCGCTTGTTGCGGTTGGCGCACAGGTAATACGACGACTCGCCGGTCTCGTGGCCATCGTGATCGCGCAGGAATGGCGGGCCCCAGCCACGGGTATCGTCACCGCTGCCGGGGCGCTCGATCTTGATCACGTCCGCGCCCAGATCCGCGAGCGTCTGCGTGCACCAGGGCCCTGCGAGCACCCGCGACAGATCCAGCACGCGCACGCCGGCCAGCGCCTGTGGAGGAATGACGGGCGTACTCACCTGCGCGTCAGTCCACCGAGGGCGGCAGATCCGGCTGGATCATCGCCAGCGTGCGCGCCAGTGCGCCACGTCCGTGTTCGACCAGCGCGCGTCCGTTGTCGGCCATGCGCTGGCGTTCGATCGGGTCCTCGAGCAGGCGCTGCACGCCGGCCGCCACCGCCTGCGCGTCCTGGCCGACGATCAGCGCATCGGCCTCCCTCAGCCGCTTGGCGATCTCGACGAAATTGTGCAGGTGCGGACCGGTCACCGCGGGGGTGCCCACCGCGGCCGGTTCCAGCAGGTTGTGGCCGCCGATCGGCTGCAGGCTGCCGCCGACGAAAGCCACATCCGCGCAGGCGTAGAACGAAGCCAGTTCCCCCAGCGTATCGATGACGAACACGTCGGTATCCGCGGCCGGCCAGCGCTTCCCGCGACGGGAGGCCGTGCGCAGGTGCGCGGCTTCGGCCGCTTCCTGCACGCGCGGGAAGCGCTCGGGATGGCGCGGCGCCCACAGCAGCAGCAGATCCGGCCAGCGCGCGCGCAGATGGCGGTGGATCGCCAGCACCGCCGATTCCTCGTCCTCGTGGGTACTGGCCGCGATCCAGACCGGACGCGGGCCGACGCTCTCGCGGAAGCCTGCCACGAACCCGTCCAGTCCATCGGGAACACGCACGTCGAACTTGAGGTTGCCGATATCGCGCACCTGTTCCGGATCCGCGCCGAGCACCACGAACCGGCGCGCATCCGCATCGGATTGCGCGGCGACCCGGCGCAGGGTGCGCAGGGTCCGCGCGATCAACGGCCGCAATACGCTGTAGCCACGCAGTGAACGCGCCGACAGGCGACCGTTGAGGATATAGGTCGGTATGTGGCGGTCCTGGCAACCGAACAGCAGGTTGGGCCAGAGCTCGGTTTCCATCACCAGGCCGATCGCCGGGCGGTAATGGTCCAGGAAGCGCCCGACGGCGCCGGGCAGGTCGTAGGGCGCGTAGACGTGTTCGACACTGTCGCCCCATAGGGCGGCGACCCGCTCCGAGCCGGTCGGGGTGATGGTGGTGACCACCCAGCGCAGGTCCGGACGCGCGCGGCGCAAGGCTTCCACCACCGGCGCGGCGGCGTTGACTTCGCCCACCGACACCGCATGCAGCCAGATGTCCGCCGGCTCCGGCTTGCGCTCATAACTGCCGAAGCGCTCGTTCCAGCGCTGGAAGTACTCGGCGAAGCGGAAACCGCGCCAGATCAGGTGGTACACGGTGACGGGCGTCAACAGGTACAGCGCGCCCGAGTACAGGCCACGCAACAAACGCTCGGTGAAGTCCTTCCGCATCGGGAAAGGATAGGTAAGACGCTAGAATTAAGCCATGGCCGCCCCGCAGATGCCCGCCCGCCCCCCGTTTTCCCCACGCCTGTGGCTGAAGTGGCTTGGCCTGGGTGTCATGGTCGCCGGGGCGCAGTTGCCCTGGCCGGTGCAGCGCGCGCTGGGTGCGTGCATCGGCTGGTTGGCGCCATACCTGGCGCCTTCGCGCCGGCGCGCGGCGGAGGTCAACCTCGCGCTGTGCTTCCCGGGCATGGACGAGGCGGAGCGGCAGGCATTGCTGAAGGACAGCTTCCAGGCGTTGGGCGTCGGCCTGTTCGAGTTCGCGCGCGCCTGGTGGGGCTCGATCACGCCGATGCGGCGCGACGTGGTCGTCGAAGGACTGGAACACCTGCAGGCGCTGCGTGCGCAGGGACGCGGCGTGCTGATGGTGTCCGGGCATTTCATGACACTGGAGATGTGCGGCCGGCTCATCTGCGACCACATCGAACTGGCCGGCATGTACCGGCGCCACCGCAATCCGGTGTTCGAATGGGCGGTCAAGCGCGGCCGCCTGCGCTATGCCACCCACATGTTCACCAACGACGAGATCCGCGGCGCGGTCCGTCATCTCAAGCAGGGTGGTTTCCTCTGGTACGCGCCCGACCAGGACATGCGCGGCAAGGACACGGTGTTCGCACCGTTTTTCGGCGTGCCGGCCGCCACCATTACGGCCACCCACCAGCTCGCGCGCCTGACCGGATGCGCGGTGGTGCCGTTCTTCCATCGCCGCGAAGGCGGCCGCTACATCCTGCGGGTGGCGCCGCCGCTGGAGGATTTCCCGTCGCAGGACGCGGTGGCCGACAGCGCGCGCGTCAACGCGCAGATCGAAGCGATGGTGCGGGAAGCGCCCGCGCAGTACCTGTGGATCCACCGCCGCTTCAAGCGCCAGCCCGAAGGCCGCAGCAAGCGGTACGACCCGTAGTCCGCCTGTAGTCCGCGCAGTCCGGATCAGACACGCCTCGCTCAGGCCGCGGGACCCGCCAACCGGATCACGCCGCCGGCCCGGATTCCGGCGCGGCCTCGCGGGCCAGCAGGCTACCGGTGTAGAGCGCGGCCAGCATCAGGGTCAGCCCGCCCCAGAATGTCGAATAGAACGCCAGGTGGGTATTGAACGGGAACACCGTCACCGCCAGCGCCAGCATCGCCGGGCGCGCGCGTTCCTTGGCCTGCGGGGTGGCATAGCGCCAGGCGCGCCAGGCCAGCGCGGCGCCGGCCAGCCAGAGCAGCAAGCCGATGCCGCCGGTTTCGCTCAGCACTTCCAGCACCAGTTGGTGGGCATGCAGCGCGGGACCGTGGCCCCACGCCGGGCGGCCACCGTGCAACGGATCGCAGTCGGGGAACGCCTTGCGGAATCCCCTCACGCCGACGCCGTTGATCGGTTGTTCCTTGACCATGCACCAGGCCGCGCCCCATATCTGGGTACGTCCGGACAGCGCCATGTCGACGCCGTCCTCGTCGGCGGCCAGGGCCTGGCTGGTGCGGTCCAGGCGTTCGCGCAGCTGCGGCGAGGACACGCCGAGTGCGACCAGCGCCAGCGCGCCGAAGGCGAATACCGCCAACAGGCGTTTCCAGCCCAGCAGCGGCAGGCCGGAGAACACCAGCACCAGCGCATAGGTGATCCAGGCGGCGCGCGCGCCGGCCAGGATGATCACCACGCCCACCGCCGCGGCCGCGGCGACCCATCCGAAGGTTCCCAGCTTCCGGCCCGCGCCGAACAGCACGAACGGGGACAGGCTGGCCAGCACCACGCCCAGCTTGAGGTTGCAGGGGCCCAGGAAGCCGCTGAGGCGATCCAGCACCGCCACGTCCTCGGCCGTGCACATGGAATGACCACTGGTCAGCTGCTTGAGCTGATCCAGGCTCCAGAACAAGGGGCTGGTGCCCGACACCGCCTGCAGCAGCGCATCGCAGGTCCATACCGCCACGATGACGGCGAGGCCGCCGAACGTGGTCCGTCGGCCGCGTTCGTTGGCCACTGCGGCGGCGACCAGCCACAGGAAAGGCAGGTAGCGCAGATCCACCACCGCCTCGCGCAGCGCGCGCGCGGAGTCGACCGCCTCGACGGCCGAAATCAATTCGGGCAGCCAGTAGGCCAGGAACATCACGCTGGTCAGCGCCCAGGCCGGGTTGCTGAGCAGGCTGGCACTGCCGCGGAAGCGTGCCAGCAGCAAGCGGACGATGGCCGCCAATGCGCCGAGCACCATCACGCCCTCGGCGAACCCGGGCATCGGCCACAGCGCGACGAACGTCAGCACCCACGCCGGCGCCCAGCGCCAGCCGTGGGGCGCGTGCTGCGCGTTCTCAGTGATCGGCGAGCTGGCGGTCATGGGCGAGTTCAAGATAGGTGGCGAGCGTGGCGTCCTGCATCGCACGCAGGGTGTAGGCCGGCATCGTAGCCGCTGAAGGCGACGGATGCGACGCCAGCAGGGATTGTGCCGTCCGCAGCAGCGCTGCTTCGTCGAATGGCGGCACCGCGCCCTGCGGTTGCAGTTCCGCCAGCAGTTCGCCGACGCCGCCATGGTCCCAGCCCGCCACCGGACGTCCCACCGACAGCGCTTCGATGACGGTGCGACCGAATGCCTCGGGCTTGCGCGACAGTTGCAGCACCAGATCCGACGCCGCATAGGCATCGGCGATGCGTGCGGTCGGTGGCGTGATCACGAGCGCGTCGCCGAAGCCGCCCTGCCCGGCCTGCCGTTCCAGTTCGCCGATGTACTGCTCGCGACCGGCTTCGCGCGCGCCGGGCATCCACAATCGCGCGTCCAGTCCCTGCGCGCGCAGCCGGGCAAGCAGCGAGACCGCATCGCCATGCCCCTTCAGCCGCGTCCCGCGGCCGGGCAGCAACAGCAGCGGGCCGTCGCCGGCCAGGCCCGGGTATTCGCTGGCGAACTCGGCGCGCATCGCCCGATCAGGCCATGCCCGATGTGGGAAGCGTGTCGGATCGATGCCGCGCGGGATAACCCGCAGCTTGCCGGGATCGGTGCGCGGGTAGTGCGCCAGCACGTAGTCGCGCACGGTTTCCGATACGCAGATCACCCGTTCGCCACGGGTCATGATCGCGCTGTAGCGACCCGGCGAGTTGAGGCCGTGCACGGTGGTGACGAAGCGCGGGCGCCTCGCGGTGGGCACAGCGCCCAGCGCCTTCCATCCCAGCCACGCCGGAAGGCGCGAACGGGCGTGCACCAGATCCGGGCGCTCGCGCAGGAACAGATCGCGCAGGGTGCGGACGTGCCGCAGGGTCAGCAACGACTTGCGGCCGATGTCGAGGGTGATGTGTTCGGCGCCGGACTTTTCCAGCGCGGGTACCAACCGGCCGCCGGCGGAGACGACGATGGCACGATGGCCGGCCCGGACCAGCGCCTCGGCGATCTCCAGGGTCGATCGCTCCACGCCGCCGGACTCCAGCGCCGGCAGCAGTTGCACCACGGTCAGGCGGGGCATCGCGGCCCGGCCGGAATCAGTCGGCGAGGACGAAGTGGGAACCGCAGTACGGGCACTGGACTTCGCCGCCCGGCGCATCCTCGATCGGCAGGTACACGCGTGGATGCGAGTTCCACAGCGCCATCGACGGCAGCGGGCAGCTCAACGGCAGGTCGGCGCGATGCACGGTGTAGCGCTTCTCGGCGTTGGCGGGCGCGGTGGCGGTCTGGCTCATGGCGGCGATGCGATTCGGGGGAACCGGGGAAGTTTACCACCGGTGGGGAAACCGGGCCCGTGCGCGCGCCGCGGACAAGGCCGGCGAAAAAAAGAAACGCCGCCCGGCGGAAACCGGACGGCGCGGGTGGGCCGGTCGGGGGAGGGAGGGGCACCGGCCCCGGGGAGACTTACTCCTTCGGCACCATCGCTTCGGTGGTGATGCGCAGCTTCACTTCATCGCTGACCGCCGGCGCGTACTTGCCCACGCCGAATTCGGTGCGGCTGACGGTGGTGGTGGCGTCGAAGCCGATCGCCGCGCGCTTGGCCATGGCGTGCTCGCCGGCCTTGTTCAGGGTCACGTCCAGCACCACCGGCTTGGTGATGTCCTTGATGGTCAGGTTGCCGGTGACCTTGAGCTTGCCTTCGCCGGCGGCTTCCACCTTGGTGCTCTTGAAGGTGGCGGCCGGGAACTTGGCGGCGTCGAAGAAATCGGCGCTGCGCAGGTGCTCGTCGAAATCGGCGACGAAGCTGTTCAGGCCGGACAGCGGCAGGGTCACCTCGACCTTCGACGCGGACACGTTCTCGGCGTCATAGACGATGGTGCCGTCGGCCTTGCCGAAGTGCGCGCTCGGGTTGGAGAAGCCGAAGTGGCTCCACTGCGCGATCACGTCGGTGTGGTTGGGGTCGATCTTGTAGGTGACCGGGGCGGCGAACGCGGAACCGGCGAACGCGAACAGGGCGGCAATCAACAGGGTCTTGCGCATGGTGGAATCTCCGGGGGTGGTGGTCAGTCGAATACGTCAGGCTTCGTCAAGGCGGGGTCGAGGCGGGCGACATGACCGACGGCCGGCGGAAGACCCGGGGAAAAGGTTCATCCGAAAGGAGGCGGGATCGGGCACGTCGGATTCGCCCGACCGCGCGAATCACAACCCGGCCAGTGTAGAGTGTCCCGACTTTGGCGATCATCCGGCTGCTCCGGAACGGATTGTTTTGACAGGTGGAACAAACAGACCGCCCCACCCTGCTTTCCGACCGCCTCTGGACCCTCACTGACGGCCATGCGGGCAACGTCCGCCAGGCGTCGGCCCTGGCCGGCGCGTTGGAGGCGGCACCGCACGAGGCACTGGTCCTGCGGACGAGCGCGCCCTGGCGCTGGTGGGCGCCCCGGCGGCTGCCCGGGGACACGGGTGCGTTCGGGTCCGCGTTCCGGGCCGCGCTGGCCGCCCCC
>NZ_JADHDV010000018.1 GCF_016820515.1 Pseudoxanthomonas beigongshangi
GGCGCGGCGGCGCCCAGGCCGGCCTCCGCCGGCTCCAGCTCGGCGGGCGGCGGCGCGCCGGTCACCCAGACCGTATAGCCCAGCGCCGCCAGCCAGCCCTGCTGCTCTGCCGACCATGGCGTCTGCGCGGACAGGCTCATGCCCGCGCCTCGCCACGGCGCATCCGCTGCCACAGCCAGTAGCCAGGGCCGGACAGTGCATAGCAAACGCCCACCGCGAACAGGACACGCGGCAGATCGATGAACAGGATCGCGATCACTACCGCGACCAGGAACAGGCCCACGAACGGCACCCGATCCGCGCGCGCGCCGCCTTCACCGCTGCCCTTGAAGCTCCAGAACCGGATCCGGCTGACCATCAACAATGCCGCCAGGATGGTCACCGCCAGCGCCACGTAGCGCAGTTCATCGCCGTTCCAGCCCAGGCTGCCATCGGCGAACGCCCACACGAAGGACATCATCAGCCCGGCTGCCGCCGGACTGGCCAGGCCGACGAACCAGCGCTTGTCGACCGTGCCGACCTGGGTGTTGAACCGCGCCAGCCGCAACGCCGCGCAGGCCGCGTAGAGGAATGCCACCGCCCAGCCCACGCGGCCCATCGCGGCGTTGTCCAGCTTCAGCGCCGAAAGCGACCAGTGATACATCACCAGCGCCGGCGCCAGGCCGAAGCTGACCAGATCGGCCAGCGAGTCGTATTGCACGCCGAACGCGCTGCTGGTGCCGGTGAGGCGGGCGACGCGGCCGTCGATGCCGTCCATCAGCCCCGCCACGAACACCGCGATGGCGGCGTTGACGAACTGGCCGTCGGCGGCGGCGATGATCGCGTAGAAACCCGCGAACAGGCCGGCGGTGGTGAACAGGTTCGGCAGCAGGTAGATGCCGCGGGAACGCGGCGGCGGCTTGATTTCGTCCATGCGTCCCAGTTTAGCCCAAGCCCAGCCGCCGCCGGCTTGCCAGCCCGGCGGGGGAATGCTGCAATCCGGTTCCTGCCGTTTCCGCCTGGAGCCGACCGTGCGCGCACCGCCCCGACCGTCCACCGCCCTTCCGCTGCTGGCGTTGGCGACGCTGGTCGTGGCCAGCCTGCCGGCCCTCGCCGGTCCCGTTTACCAATGGAAGGACGCCAAGGGCGTGACCCATTATTCGGACAAGCCACCGACGGACCGGCAATACCAGGACCGCCGCATCGCGCCGCGGGGCGAGCCGGTTCCGCAGGCCGATGCCGCCGCCGGCAAATCCGTCGAACACCCGCAATGCACCACCGCCCGCAAGAATCTGGAAATCCTCGGCAGCAGCGGTCCGGTCGCGCAGGCTGGCGAGGACGGCAAGCCGGGCCAGGCGATGGACGACACCCAGCGGGCCAACCAGCTGGCACTGGCGCAGGCGGCCGAAAAGGCTTACTGCGCGCCCCCGGCCAAGTAATCGGCGCACCCGCTCTCCAGCGCCGGACGCGGGCATCGGTGCATCCCGCGCCGGTCCGGCTTCACTGCGGGCCCCGCCGCGCGGGCGCGGACTGCGCAAGGCTGGCAGAATAGGCCGTTCATTCCCCCGAAAAACCGAATCTCGATGCGCCTGTCGCAATTCCATCTCCGCACCGCCAAGGAAACCCCGGCCGACGCCGAACTGGTCAGCCACCAGTTGATGCTGCGCGCCGGCATGATCCGCAAGCTGGCCGCCGGCCTGTACACCTGGTCGCCGCTGGGCCTGCGCGTGCTGCGCAAGGTGGAAACCGTCGTGCGCGAGGAAATGAATCGCGCCGGCGCCATCGAAATGGTCATGCCGACCATCCAGCCGCGAGAGCTGTGGGACGAGAGCGGACGCTGGGACAAGTTCGGCGATCAGTTGCTCAAGCTCAAGGATCGCAAGGAGCAGGAGTTCTGCTACAGCCCCACCGCGGAAGAGGCGGTCACCGAGTTCGCCCGGCAGGAGCTGAACAGCTACAAGCAGTTGCCGGTGAACTTCTATCAGATCCAGACCAAGTTCCGCGATGAAATCCGTCCGCGCTTCGGGGTGATGCGCGCGCGCGAATTCATCATGAAGGACGCGTACTCCTTCCACCTGACCGACGAGGATCTGGTGCGCGAGTATCGCAACATGCATGCGGCGTACACCCGCATCTTCACCCGCCTGGGCCTGGATTTCCGCGCGGTGCAGGCCGACAGCGGCGCGATTGGCGGCGACGCCTCGCAGGAGTTCCATGTGCTGGCCGAATCCGGCGAGGACGCGCTCGCCTTCTCCACCGGTTCGGACTATGCCGCCAACGTGGAAGCCGCGCAGGCCGCGGCGCCCGGGCCGCGTCCGGCCGCCGCGGAAGCGCTGCGGAAGATCGATACGCCCACCCAGAAGACCTGCGAGGAAGTGGCCGCGCTGATGGGCGTCGCGTTGCAGCGAACCGTCAAGTCGGTCGCGCTGATGACCGAAGGCGGCTTCGTGTTGGCGCTGGTGCGCGGCGATCACGCGGTCAACGAGATCAAACTGGCGAAGGTGGCCGGCATGGCCGGGTACCGGCTGGCCAGCGAGGCGGAAATCCTGGCCCACCTGGGCAGCGAACCCGGTTTCCTCGGCCCGATCAACCCGCGCATGGCCATCCGCGTGATCGCCGATCGCGACGTCGCGGCGATGGCCGATTTCGTGGTCGGCGCCAACGAGGCCGGCTTCCACCTCGCCGGCGTCAACTGGGGTCGCGATCTGGCCGAACCCGAAACCGTCGCCGACATCCGCAACGTGGTCGCGGGCGAAGCCGCCGCCGATGGCGGCCAGATCCGCCTGGCGCGCGGCATCGAGGTCGGCCACGTGTTCCAGCTGGGCCGCAAGTACAGCGAGGCGATGCAGTTCACCGTGCTGGACGAAAACGGCAAGGCCGCCATTCCGGCGATGGGCTGCTATGGCATCGGCGTCACCCGCATCGTCGCCGCGGCGATCGAACAGAACCACGACGCCAACGGCATCATCTGGCCCGCGCCGATGGCGCCCTGGTCGGTGGCGGTCTGCGTGATCAATCCCAAGAACGATCCGGCGGTCACCCAGGCGGCGAACGAATTGCTGGCGGAACTGATCGGCGACGGCGTCGATGCCGTCCTGGATGATCGCGGCCTGCGTCCGGGCGCGATGTTCGCCGACATCGAACTGATCGGCATTCCGCATCGCGTGGTCGTGTCCGAACGCGGTCTCGCCGCCGGAACCTACGAATATCGCTTCCGCAAGGCCAGCGAAGCGGAAAACCTCGACAAGTCGGAATTGATTCGCCGCCTCGCGGGCTGAACGATAATCCGGATGACATTCGGGGCGGATATATGTCGATTCACTGACATTATTCGCCCCGATTTGTTTCTGCAAAGCCGCATGGCTAAGATGCAACTCCCGCCATGGACAGGTGATATTCCCTTTCCATACATCCGGAGAACTAGATGTCGATTGATTTGCGTGGCCTGTCGGCCAAAGAACTGGGCACCCTGATCGAGAAGGCCCGCCAGCAGCAGACGAAACTGGCCAAGCGCACTCCCATCGCTGCCATTCGCAGCAGAATCACCAAGTTCGCCAAGGCCGAGGGCTATACCATCGAGGAACTGTTCGGCACGGCAGGCAAGGCTCCCGCGGCACGTGGCCGCAAGGCCGCCGCCAAATCCGCTCCGCGCGCCGGCCGCAAGCTCGGCAAGGTGGCGCCCAAGTACCGCAATCCCGCCAATCCCAAGGAAACCTGGACCGGCCGCGGCAAGCAGCCGCGCTGGCTGGCCGCGCACACCGCCAAGGGCAAGAAGCTGGAAGACTTCCTGATCAACAAGAAGAAGTAATCCGCTTCATCGCAAAGTAAAAAAGAACGCCACGGACTTCGGCCCGTGGCGTTTCTTGTTTTTGGAGGTGGATTTTCGCGCCGATGCCCGGTCCTGACGGAATCCGGCCAGCATCAGGATTCAGAGATTCTTTCGCGCCGATACCACCAGATTGCCGAACAGCAGTCCCGCGATCAGCGCCATCACGATATTGGTCACGCCCAACAGTGCGGACTGGCCGACACCGACGTCCTGCTGCTGGACCAGCGTCATCAGTCCGCGCAGGCTCGCGCTGCCCGGGACCAGCATGAGGATGCCCGGTACCCGGATCAACGCGCCGGGCCGGTTGGCCCAGCGCGCGAAGGCATTGCCCGCGGCGGTCAGCACCAGTGCCGACAGGAAGATGCCCACCGGCGCCCCCCATGCCTCGCCGGCGAAGCGCGAGATGCCGTAACCGGCGAAAGCCGCCGCCATCACCCACGGGTAATCGCGCCGATGCGCCTTGAACAGCACCGCGAACGCATACGCGGCCAGCACCATCGACGACCATTCCACCCATTCCGGCTGCGGCCGCGACGCGCGCACTTCCGGATACAGGCCCACCAGTTCCGCCAGCGTGACCGCGATCAGGCTGCCGACGGTAAGTTTCAGAATCGTCGCCATCGCACCCGCGAAGCGGGCCACGCCGGACACCAGGTGCTGGCTGGTCAGCTCGTTCACCGAGTTGGTCAGCGCCATGCCGGGCAGCAGCACGATCAGCGAAGCGATGATGACCGTGTTGAGATTCAGCGGCGCGATGAAGTTGGCGATCAGGATCGCCACGAAGCCGGCCAGCAGCGCCGACAACGCATCGCTGGCTTCCTTCATCTGCGGCCGTCGCGCGATCACATGGCCCAGCAGGCCAATCAGCAGGCCGATCAGGCCGGCGGTGGCGATATCCAGCCACGGCAGCCGCCACAGCCCGGCGACCGCGCCGGAGGCCAGCCCGGAAGCCAGCACCTGCATCGCCCGCCAGCGGGCGCTCGGCCTGCGGTCCAGCGAGCGCAGCGCGGTATGCCCCTCGGCCACGCTCATGCGCCCGGCGACCACGTCCTCGGCGATCCGGTCGGCCTCGCTCAATTTGTGCAGGTCGTTTTCACCCGGCGCCAGCCGGATCACCCGGGTCGTGTCGCTGGCGCCCAGCGGACGCGCCGGATCATTGAAACTCAGGATCAGCCCGGTCGGATTCGACCACGGCTCGCAATCCAGTCCAAGCCGCTGCGAGAGCGCGGCCACCGCCGCTTCCAGGCGCTGGGCGGTGGTGCCGTAGCTGTGCAGGCGGCTGGCGATCTCGCAGACGAAGGCGATGCGCTGGGCGTAGGTGGCGGAAGCCGAATTCTCTGACATGTCACAAAGGTTGGAGCCGGCTTCGCCGGGGGTGGGCCGCGAGGGTATTGCGTAAACTGATCGCGGTCGGCGCAGCATAAAGGTGGACGTTGAGTATTGGTATCGGCGAGGCGCTGGCGCTCGGCAGCGCGGCCGCCTGGGCGGTGGGCGTGATCCTGGCGCGCCAGCTGGGCGCGACCCTGCCGCCGCTGGCGCTCAACCTGATGAAGAACGGACTGATACTGGCGCTGCTGGCGCCGGTGGTCCTGTTCCTGCACGCCGGCCAATGGCCGCAGATGCCGATGCGCGATGTCGCGCTGGTTCTGGCCAGCGGCGTGCTCGGCATCGCCGTCGCCGACACCCTGTACTTCCGCGCGCTCAACGAACTGGGCGCCGGCCGCATGGGCATCATCGGCAACCTCTACAGTCCGCTGGTGCTGCTGATGGGTTTCCTGTGGCTGGACGAGCGCCTGGGCGCGCGCCAATGGCTGGGCTTCGGCCTGGTCGGCCTGGGCGTGCTGCTGGTCACCCGCCCGCCGCGGGAATGGCGGACACATCCCGCCCACACGTTGCGTGGCGTGCTGATTGGCATGAGCGCGATTGCGCTGATGGCGATCGCGATCGTGATGGTCAAGCGCATCCTCGAGGAACAGCCGTTGCTCTGGGTCACCGTGCTGCGCTTGGCCGGCGCGGTCGCCGGCCTGCTGCTGATCGCCGCCCTGCCCGGGCTGCGCCGCCATCGCGCGTTCGATCCCGGCAAGGTACCGTGGCACCGGCTGATCCTCGCCGCGGTGATCGGCCAGGGGCTGTCGATGGTGCTGTGGCTGGGCGGCTACAAATACACCTCGGCCTCGGTGGCGGCCATCCTCAACGAGTCCGCATCGGTATTCCTGGTGATCCTCGCGGCGGTCTGGCTGCGCGAACCGCTGGGCAGGCGCGGCGCGGTCGGCGTCCTGCTTACGTTCAGCGGCATAGCCTGTATGCTGCTGGGCCGAGCGACGCCATGACCCGAACCGACGCACGCCCGCAGTTCCAATCCGACCCCTCCGAACCCTCGCGGGTGCGGCTGGAAGGCGATTGGACGCTCGCGACCGCCCTGAAGGTGGCCGAGCGCCTGCGCGAAGTCCCCGAAGGGGTGACCGAGCTGGACGCCACGGGCATCGCCCGCATCGATTCGGCCGGCGTGCTGCAACTGCTGCGCTTCGCCAGCCGGCGCAAGCTGGCGCCGGAGGCGCTGCTGTTCCGCGAGGATCATCAGGCGCTGGTCTCGACCATCGAGGATGTCGCCGACGATCGGCCGCCGCGCAAGCGCGACTATGGCTTCCTGGCCGCGTTGTCGCGCCTGGGCGAACGGGTCAGCGAGAACGGGCACGAAATCGTTGCCCTGCTCAGCTTCACCGGCGAGAACCTGGTCAAGCTGGCACGGATGGTCAAGGAACCGCGCCGCTTCCGCGCCATCGCCACCGTCTCGCACATGGAGCAGGTCGGCCTGGACGCGGTACCGCTGGTCATCCTGCTGTCGTACATGGTGGGCGCGGTCATCGCGTTCCTCGGCTCGACGGTGCTGCGGGACTTCGGCGCCGAGATCTTCGTGGTCGAACTGGTCAGCATCGCCTTCCTGCGCGAGTTCGCGGTCCTGATGACGGCAATCGTCCTGGCCGGCCGCACCGCATCGGCCTTCACCGCCCAGATCGGCGCGATGAAGAGCCGCGAGGAGATCGACGCGATCCGGACCCTGGGCCTGGATCCGGTGGATCTGCTGGTGATTCCGCGGCTGGTCGCCCTGTTGGTGATGCTGCCGCTGCTGACCTTCATTTCGATGATGGCCGGCCTGGCCGGCGGCGTGACGGTGGGTGCGTTCGACCTGGACATTCCCCCGCAGATGTACCTGGCGCGCATGCACGACACCATGGAGGTGCGGCATTTCCTGGTCGGCCTGTCCAAGGCGCCCGTGTTCGCGCTGGTGATCGGCCTGATTGGCTGCCTGCAGGGCCTGCAGGTCACCGGCACCGCGCAATCGGTCGGCGAGCGCACCACCTCCAGCGTGGTGCAGACGATCTCGCTGGTCATCATCCTCGACGCGCTGGCCGCGTTGTGGTTCATGCACATGGGCTGGTGACGCGATGGCCGATACGAGCGACGACGCGATCATCCAGGTCCGCGGACTGGTCAACCGGTTCGGCGAGCAGGTCGTGCACGATGGCCTGGACCTGGACGTGCGGCGCGGTGAAATCCTCGGCGTGGTCGGTGGCTCGGGCACCGGAAAATCGGTGCTGATGCGGGCCATCCTCGGCCTGCGCGCGCCGCAGGCCGGCAGCATCCGCGTGCTCGACACCGATGCGCTGTCAGAAGACCCGCAGGCGCGCCTGCACATCGAGCGCAACACCGGCGTGCTGTTCCAGGATGGCGCCCTGTTCTCCTCGCTGACCGTCGGCGAGAACGTGCAGGTGCCCCTGAAGGAGCACCACGGCGAGTTGCCCGACAGCTGGCGCTATGAACTGGCACTGCTGAAGATAAAACTCGCCGGCCTGCCGGCCGACGCGCTCAACAAGCTGCCCGCGCAGCTGTCCGGCGGCATGCGCAAGCGCGCCGGCCTGGCACGCGCGCTGGCGCTGGACCCGCCGCTGCTGTTCCTGGACGAGCCCACCGCGGGCCTGGACCCGATCGGCGCCGCCGCGTTCGACCGCCTCATCAAGACGCTACAGGAAGCGCTGGGCCTGACGGTGTTCCTCATCACCCATGACCTGGACACCCTGTACGCTATCTGCGACCGGGTCGCGGTACTGGCCGACCGCAAGGTCGTGATCACCGCGCCGCTGGCGGAGGTGGAGCGTTTCGATCACCCCTGGGTCCAGGAGTATTTCCATGGCCCCCGGGCCAGGGCCGCCCGCGGCGAGCCCGAACAAGAGGAAGCCTGAAACATGGAAACCCGTGCCAACTACGTCCTCATCGGCGCCTTTACCCTGGTGACGGCGGCGGCGCTGCTGCTGTTCGGCCTGTGGGCGGCGAAATACTCCTCCGAACGCACCTGGCAGCAATACCAGATCGTGTTCCGCGAAGCGGTCACCGGCCTGTCGGTCGGCAGCCCGGTGCAGTACAACGGCATCGCCGTGGGCTCCATCACCAAGCTGTCGCTGGCCCCCAATGACCCGCGCCAGGTGGTGGCGAGCATCCGGGTGGAGTCCTCCACCCCGATCAAGACCGACACCCGCGCCAAGCTGGCCATCACCAGCCTGACCGGCCCCACCATCATCCAGCTCAGCGGCGGCACCCCGCAGGCGCCGGCGCTGACCTCGGTGGACAAGCGCGAGGCCCCGGTCATCCAGACCGCGCCGTCCGCGCTGCAGAACATCACCGACACCGCCAACCGGATCGTCGAACGCCTGGATGAAGTGCTGAGCGACAAGAACGTCGCCAGCATCGCCGCGACCTTGCAGAACCTGGAGAACATCAGCGGTTCGCTGGCCAACCGCGACGAGGGACTGCAGGCGCTGATCGTCAGCGCGCGCGACGCGGCGAAGAAGCTGGATGCGACCCTGACCACCACCAACGGCGCCATCGAGCGCATCGATCAGAATCTGGTGCGGCAGCTGCCGCCCCTGCTGAACAAGCTCGACGCCACCCTCGCCAAGCTGGATTCGGCCGCCGGCAACGCCGACGCCATCCTGGGCGAGAACCGCGCCGCCATCAACAGCTTCGCCAACGATGGCCTGGGCCAGCTGGGTCCGACCCTGACCGAGTTGCGCGGCCTGGTCCGCGACCTGCGCCGGGTCAGTGATCGGCTGGAAGGCAACCCCACCCGCTACCTGCTCGGCCGCGACGCACCCAAGGAGTTCGAACCCAAATGAAGGCGCTGCGCATTCCCGTCTCCCTGTCGCTGGTCCTGCTGGCCGGCTGCTCCTCGATCCTGGGCAGCGGCCCGCGTGAACCCACCACCATCTACGCACCGGAAGTCCGGGTCACGGCCAACCCGAACTGGCCGACCGTCGCCTGGTCGCTGGTCATCGCCAAACCCACCGCCGCGCGCGTGGTCGACAGCCCGCGCATCTCGGTACGGCCGGCGCCGGGTGAACTGCAGGTCTACAAGGGCGCGTCGTGGTCGCAACCGGCGACCGAACTGCTGCAGGACGCGGTGCAGCGCACGCTGGAGGATTCCGGCCGGATTCCCGCCGTTTCCAGTGCCGACGCCGGCATCCTGGGCGACTACCGGCTGGTGATGGACGTGCGCCGCTTCGAGGCCGACTACGCCGGCCAATCGGTGCCGGCCGCGACCATCGAGGTCAACGCCAAGCTGGTGCAGAACCGCAGCCAGCGCGTGGTCGCCTCGCGCACCTTCCAGCAGGTCCGGCCAGCCGGTTCGACCGACGTCGCACAGGTGGCGACCGCGTTCGAACAGGCGCTGTCCACCCTGACTGGCGAGATTGCCGGCTGGGTGCTGGTCAGCGGACAGGCCGACGCCAGTCGCCCCTGAGCGCTTTGCCGTCCTGTCCGCGCATGCCGGCCGCTACCCGCGGCCCGGCGCCGGATGGATGAGGCGGAAGGTCAGGTTGATCCGCTCGCCCACCGGCCGCGCCGTGCGCGGGAGCGCATGGCGGTAATGGCGCTGGGTGTCGCCAGCCATCAGCAACAGGCTGCCATGCGGCAGATCCAGGGCCAGTCGGCTTTCCGCCCGTTCACGGTGCTTCAGCGCGAAGCGGCGGGTGGCGCCCAGGCTGATCGAGGCGATTGCCGGCGCCTCGCCCAGTTCCGGTTCGTCATCGCTGTGCCATCCCATCGCATCGCGCCCGTTGCGGTAGCGATTGAGCAGTACGCTGTTGAACGGCGTACCCAGCGTATCCCGCAGGCGTGACGCCAGCCGCTTCACGTCCGGATGCCAGGCGTGCGGTTCGAACAGCGCGCCCGAGTAGCGATAGCGCGCTTCCGGTTCCCCCATCCAGCAGCTTAGCCGCGGCGAATCCACTTCCCGCCCGAACAGGCGGATGCGATGCACTTCCCACGGCACCCCCGCCATCACGCTGGCGAACAGGACGTCGGCCTCCTCCGGTTCCAGCCACTGTGGCCACAGGCGCAAATGCGCCCCCGGCAGGTCAATCATTCCATCCGGCAGCAGCGGCAGGGGTATGGTCATCGCACGCCATGCTCGCGGATTTGCCCCACCCCGCGCAAACCCCGAAAATAGCCGCAGCCTAACGCCACGAGGAAGCCCAGCCATGTCCGAAGCCGAACGCGATGTCATGGAGTACGACGTCGTCACCGTCGGTGCCGGTCCCGCGGGCCTGGCCTTCGCCATCCGCCTGAAGCAGCTCAACCCGGAAATCTCGGTCTGCGTGATCGAGAAGGCCAGCACGGTCGGCGCGCAGATCCTGTCCGGCGCGGTGATCGAACCGGCGCCGCTCGATGCCCTGCTGCCCGGCTGGCGCGACAATCCGCCACCGGTCTGCGTGCCCGCGAAGGACGATGAGTTCTGGTTCCTCAGCAAGGCCGGCGGCCGCAAGGCGCCCATCGTCCCGCCCGGCATGCGCAACCATGGCAATTTCATCGTCAGCCTCGGCGCGATGTGCGCCTGGCTGGCGCCGCAGGCCGAGGCGCTGGGCGTGGAAATCTATCCCGGCTTCGCCGCCGCCGAGACCCTGCACGACGAAAGCGGCAAGGTGGTTGGCGTGCGCATCGGCGACATGGGCGTGGCCAAGGATGGTTCGCACAAGCCCGGCTATACCCAGGGCATCGACATCCGCGCCAAGGTCACGGTGCTGGCCGAAGGCGCCCGTGGTCACCTGACCAAGCGGCTGGTCAAGCGCTTCGGCCTGGACAAGGACAGCGACCCGCAGGGCTATTCGATCGGCATCAAGGAGCTGTGGCAGGTGCCGGAAGGGCGCGTCAGTCCCGGCAAGATCGTGCACACCATGGGCTGGCCGGCGGACGGCAGGATCTATGGCGGCAGTTTTCTCTACCACCTGGACAACAACCAGATCGCGCTGGGCTACGTCAGCGGACTGGACTACGCCGATCCCGAGTACAAGCCGTGGGAGGCCTTCCAGCAGTGGAAGAACCACCCGATGATCAAACCGCTGCTGGAAGGCGGCAGCATCCTGTCCGCCGGCGCACGCGCCATCGTCACCGGCGGCTGGCAATCGCTGCCCAAGGTGGAAATGCCCGGCGCGCTGCTGATCGGCGACACCGCCGGCCTGCTCAACGTGCCCAAGATCAAGGGCACCCACCAGGCCATCCGCAGCGGCATGCTGGCCGCCGAACACCTGGCCGGCAACAGCCTGGAACCAGCCGGCTTCGACGCCCGCCTGCGCGCCTCCGAGGCGATGAAGGAACTGAAGCAGGTCCGCAACATCAAGCCCGGCTTCAAGAAAGGCATGTGGTTCGGCCTGCTCAACGCCGCCTGGGAAACCGCGACCGGCGGACTCTCGCCGTGGACGCTCAAGGTCAAGCCGGACTGGTCGTCGCTGGACAAGATCGGCCAGCACGAGGAACCGCGCCGCGACTACGTCGAGCGCACGCTCGCCCCGCGTGACCGCCTGCAAGGCGTCTACTACGCCGCCACCGAGCACGACGAGGACCAGCCGGTCCACCTGAAGGTCGCCGACACCTCGATCTGCGTCACCCGCTGCGCCGAGGAATACGACAATCCCTGTACCCGCTTCTGCCCCGCCGGCGTCTACGAGATCGTCGACGACACCCTGCCGGATGGAAGCAGCGGCAAGCGCCTGCAGATCAACGCCGCCAATTGCGTGCACTGCAAGACCTGCGACATCAAGGACCCCTACGAGATCATCACCTGGGTGACCCCGGAGGGTGGTTCGGGGCCGAACTACCAGAATCTCTGAAGTTACTCACCTGCCTCCATTGGACTGATTTCACGTACCGGCGAACGGCAAAAACACGGCGACAAATGCATGAATGAAAATGGCCTCCATAAAGGAGGCCATTTTCGTTTCTATCCGCGATGTTCCTATTTACCTGGGTCGAGGATCGACCAGCCGGCCGGCGACTTGCCCAAAGCGGTACTCGTGAACGAACCATTCGAGGCGCCCTGCCACATCCATGCCCCTCGGCTCGCCGAGTCGAACCACACCAGGTCCAGCCGCCCATCGCCGTTGTAGTCGCCCGACGTCACCAGCTGATAGATCGGGTTCCAAGTGAAATTACGCTCGCTGCCTTTCACAGCACCATTCATGAGCGTGTACTTGAAATAACCTGTTCCACCCTGGATGTAGCGCCACAGCAAGTCAGATTTGCCATCGCCATCGATGTCGCCGGCTCCGGCAATCGACCAGCCCGCTGCATACGAACCAAGCGCATGTCCTGCAAAGGTGCCCGCAGAACTACCAAGCCACAGATAGGCACGCCGTGCCGCGGTTTCTTCCCAGACGATATCCAGATAGCCATCCGCATTGAAATCACCCGTTGCTGCCAGTCTGTAGGCGGAACTCCAGGTGAAGTTCTTCTCGCTGACCCGGGTTGCCCCGTTCATCAGCGAGTACTTGAAGTAAGCCACGTTCCCCTGCTGATAGCGCCACAACAGGTCGTCACGCCCATCATTGTTGATGTCCCCGGATCCGGCGATCGACCAACCAGCCGGATACGTTCCCATGGAACTACTGGAGAAAGAGCCATCTGCACGGCCAAGCCACATCCAGCTCCCTCGGGTCGAAGGCAATATCCACACTAGATCCAGAAGGCCATCACCATTGAAATCCCCAGCCGTCACCAGCTGATAGGCTGGATTCCAGGTGAAGGACTTCTCCCTGCTCTTGGTTGCACCATTCATGATCGAATACTTGAAGGCTCCGCTACTACCAGCGATGTACCGCCAGAGCAGGTCGGACCGTCCATCGCCATCGATGTCGTGCTTTGCACGCCCCGAGAAGGGAACCTTGGTTTCACGGAAACGCGCCACCACCGGAATCGTCTGATTCAGGCTACGGGCGTTGTCGGCCGCATTGGCGACACCGCAGGCTGCCGTCGGGGTTCCGCAAGTCGTGATGTTCGGATTGGAGAACAGGCGATACGGTGTCTGCCCGGAATCCCCATAGGCCATGATCGTGTAGAAATTGCTGGCGGTATTCTTGTAACCGTAGGAATACGGATATCGACCAGCCGTATTGTTGGAGTTGGCCTGGTCATGCGCCGAACCCAGCAGATGGCCCACCTCGTGCACCAGGCTCTCGGGGGCGCAGTAGTAACTATTGCCATCGGTGCCCAGATCATCGCCGAAACTGACAACGCCATATCCCCAGCCCGCGTGCTGGGCCGGGGTCACCGTCGTGCCCTTTGCACCGATCAACCAGGCAATGCCGCATCCCTGATGCTCGGGCTGCTGGAATCCACGCACCAGCAGCGCGACGTCGGCGCCGTACTGGTCACGTGCCGTACGCAGGGGGGTCAGCGTCGTAGGAGTCGTAACGTTGTTGACGCCATCACTACCCGTGAGTTCGTACAGGGCCGTCTGGTTCGCATTGCTATCGGTGTAGGACACTTCCTGCGCATTCACCAGTCGCAGATAGCCATCGACCTTGCTGTTGCTCAGTCCCTGATTGGCGACCTGGAACAGGAAGGTCAGCGCGGTCGTCACCGACTGTTGCTTCAGGGCCGCCTGGTTGCGGAATCCGGCGGTGTAGCCCACCGCGACGTCAATGGTGTTGGAACTACCTGGGGCCGCAGCCATGGCGACCGCCTTTTGCGCAACCTGCGCATTGGCCGCCAGTGCTTGATTCACCACTGTGTCCATGAGGCCACTGGCCTGCGGAATGGCCATATCGTCATGGCCGATGTTTGGCGAGCGGACCTTGGTGGGATCCATTTCGACCGCATACAGGCCGCTACCTTGCGTACGGATGGCGATCGGCGGTTTGCCGTCGCTTTGCGGAATGGATGCAAAAACAGCCTCTTCACCAAAGGTGATGATGGCTTCCTGCATGGGATCTCCGCCTTCAACGCGACCCACCCAGGTCCAATTGCCATCGATACCTTCTTCATGCCGCTCGTACTTGAGCTTGACCTCGCCTCCATTCGGCAGGGGCACGGTCATGTGGCCGGTCACCACACCCTTGAGCGCGTGTTCCTCGCTCATGCTCACCGGGTAATAGGTAAAGGCGCCTTCGCGCTTCACCGGCTTCCCCTGGTTCTGATAGGCCATCAGCGTCCCGCGGTCGGGTGCGTTGGCAATCGAATGATGGACGTCGCGGCCGGATGGGGTCATCCCCGCCCGGGCCTGTGACTTGAGCGAATCGCCTCCTGCGGAGCCATGCAGCGCAGCCATCTGGCTGTCGGACTTCTGGCCGCTGCAGGCGGCCAACAAAACTACGGCGGCGCATGCGCCGAGGCGAAACTTCATGCGAACCCTCAATCTGGCTGGTGTTGCCCCTGAATCGGGAAATATAACCCAGCTCGCGGCTTCCCGGCCGTGAAGCCGGGTTTCACACGACGGGAGGGGCGGCATCGTACAGGTTGTCTTAAGCCGCCCCTGCCCCTCCCTTTTTCAGGGGGTCCGGATGGGTACGCCGGTCTTGTCCCTGAGTTCGTCAAGGGTGACGCCGTCCGCAGTTTCAACCAGGGCCAGCCCCTCCGGGGTGACGTCGAACACGGCCAGGTCGGTGATGATCCGGTTCACCACCCCGACGCCGGTCAGCGGAAGGTCGCACTGGGGCAGGATCTTGTGGCTGCCGTCCTTCGCCACGTGCTCCATCAGCACGACGATGCGCTTGACCCCGGCGACCAGGTCCATGGCGCCACCCATGCCCTTGACCATCTTGCCGGGCACCATCCAGTTGGCCAGGTCGCCCCGGTCGGTGACCTGCATGGCGCCCAGCACGGCCAGGTCGATGTGGCCACCCCGGATCATGCCGAACGAATCGTGGCTGCCGAAGTAGCTGGCACCTGCCCGGGCGGTGACGGTCTGCTTGCCGGCGTTGATCAGGTCGGCGTCGACTTCGTCCTCGGTCGGGAACGGGCCGATGCCCAGCAGCCCGTTCTCGGACTGCAGCCAGACGTCGATGCCGGCGGGGATGTGGTTGGCTACCAGGGTCGGCAGGCCGATGCCCAGGTTCACGTAGGCGCCATCGGTCAGTTCGCGCGCGGCGCGCTGTGCCATCTCGTCGCGGGTCCAGGCCATCACTTGTCTCCTTGGCGCACGGTGCGCTGTTCGATGCGCTTCTCGGGATTCGGGTTGTGGACGATGCGATCCACGTAGATGCCCGGCAGGTGGACGTGGTCGGGGTCAATCTCGCCGATCTCGACGACCTGCTCGACCTCGGCCACGCAGATTTTCCCGGCCATGGCGCAGGCGGGATTGAAATTGCGCGCCGTCTTGCGGAACACCAGGTTGCCGGCCCGATCGGCCTTCCAGGCCTTGACCAGCGACACGTCGGCCACCAGCGCGGTTTCCATCACGTACCAGTGCTCGCCGAACTGACGGGTCTCCTTGCCCTCGGCCACCACGGTGCCGTAGCCGGTACGGGTGAAGAAGGCCGGAATGCCGGCGCCGCCGGCGCGCAGACGCTCGGCCAGCGTGCCCTGCGGGTTGAATTCCAGCTCCAGTTCACCGGCCAGGTACTGGCGCTCGAACTCCTTGTTCTCACCCACGTAGGACGAAATCATCTTGCTGATCTGGCGGGTCGCCAGCAGTTGCCCCAGGCCGAAACCGTCGACGCCGGCATTGTTGGAGATGGCCGTCAGCCCCTTCACGCCGCTGTCCCGCAGCGCGGCGATCAGCGCTTCCGGGATGCCGCACAGGCCGAATCCGCCGACCGCCAGGATCTGGCCATCCGCCACGATGCCATCCAGCGCGGCGGCGGCGCTGGGAAAGAGTTTCTGCTTGCCCGTCTTGGGGGCCGCGTTCGCGGTTTCAGCCATTGGCAGGGTCCATCTCGGGAAATGTCCGCCATTCTACCCGTGCCCCCCCTGCGCAACAGGTACTTTCGGGCAATGGCAACACCCGCTCGACCATGCCCCTACACTGCACGCCATGACCGCCATCGCCCTCATCACCGCCATCTCCGCCACCGGCCACGACGAAGATCTTCCACCGCTGCTGGCCGCCTGCGAACGCGCCGGGCTATCGGTCCGCGCGCTTGCCTGGGATGACGCGTCGGTGGGCTGGAGCCGCCTGGATGCCGCCTTGCTGCGTTCGCCGTGGGACTACACCGAGCGCCTGGCCGAGTTCATGGCGTGGTGCGAGCGCGCGGCGCATTCCCTGGCACTGTTCAACCCGCTGCCGGTGGTCCGCTGGAACACCGACAAGCACTATCTGGCCGATATGGCCGCACTCGGCGTACCCGTCGTGCCGACGGAGTTCGTCGAACCCGACGCCGAACCGATGGAGGCCCTGCAGGCGTTCCTGGCAAAACACCCGTCCGCGGAATTCGTGGTGAAGCCGACCGTAAGCGCGGGTGCCCGTGATACCCAGCGTTACCGTCGCGACCAGGAGTTCGCCGCCGGCAACCATCTGGCACGCCTGCTGGACGCCAACCGCAGCGCGATGCTCCAGCCGTATCTGTCGGCCGTGGATGCCGACGGGGAAACCGCCCTCATCCACATCGACGGCGTATTCAGCCACGCCATCCGCAAGGCCGCATTGCTGAAGGCCGGCGACACACCGCCGCTGGATCCGCATGCTTTCGGCGATATCCAGGCGCGGGAACCGGCCGACGACGAACGGCAGTTGGCCGATCAGGTGCTCGCCGCGGCCACCCGGCTGCTCAAGCTGGAAGCTCCCCTCCTGTATGCGCGCGTGGACCTGCTGCGCGGGATGGACGGCGTGCCGCGCCTGCTGGAACTCGAACTGACCGAGCCTTCCCTGTTCTTCGCCCAGGCCCCGGAGGCCGCCGGCCGGCTGGCCGAGGCCCTGGCGGGAAGGCTCGCGAACGGCACCGTACGGACTCGCACGGATATCGGCTGACCGCTAGAATCAGCGTTCTGCCCTCGGCCAGCCGCCGCGGCCGGGCCTCTCCGTAGCACTGAAGGAATTCCCAGAGGATGAAGATTCTCGTCGCCTACAAGCGCGTGGTGGACTACAACGTCCGCATCCAGGTCAAGCCGGACGGGTCCGGCGTGGTCACCGACGGCGTCAAGCTGTCGGCCAACCCCTTCGATGAAATCGCGCTGGAAGAAGCCCTGCGGCTGCGCGACAAGGGCATCGCCACCGAGGTCGTGGTCGCCACCATCGCGCCGGCCGACGCCCAGGCGCACCTGCGCAACGGCCTGGCCATGGGCGCCAACCGCGCCATCCACGTGGTCACCGACCAGCCGATCCAGCCGCTGACCGCCGCCCGCACCCTGCTCAAGCTGATCGAGAAGGAACAGCCACAGCTGGTCATCCTGGGCAAGCAGGCCATCGACGACGATGCCAACCAGACCGGCCAGATGCTGGCCACCCTGTGGGGCCGTCCGCAGGCGACCTTCGCATCCAAGCTGGAAATCGCCGGCGACAAGGCCACCGTGACCCGGGAAGTGGACGCCGGCCTGGAAACCCTGGAAGTCGACCTGCCAGCGGTGGTCACCACCGACCTGCGCCTCAACGAGCCGCGCTTCATCAAGCTGCCGGACATCATGAAGGCCAAGAGCAAGCCGCTGGAGACCCTGCAACTGGCCGATCTCGGCGTGCAGGCGGCCGATACCCTGAAGACCACCCATTACGCTGCCCCGGCCAAGCGCAGCAAGGGCGTGATGGTCAAGGATGCGGCCGAACTGGTCGCCGCGCTCAAGGCCAAGGGCCTGCTGTAACCCATCGTTCCCTCTTCTTCCGGGAAGAGGGTCGCGGCGATGGCGCGACGCGGAAACGCAGGCGCGCCATCGCCAGAATTCTGGAGATTCCGCAATGTCCAAAGTCCTCGTCATCGCCGAACACCTGGACGGCAAGCTCAACAGCGCCACCGCCAAGACCGTCAGCGCCGCCCAGGCCCTGAAGCCCGACAGCATCGATGTCGTGGTGCTGGCCGCCGATCCGGCCGGCATCGCCGCCGAAGCGGCGCAGGTCGCCGGGGTCGCCCGCGTCCTGACGGTCGCCAATCCCGCCAACGCGAACGCCATCGCCCAGGTGCTGGCTCCGCAGATCGCGCAGTTGGCCGCCGGCTACACCCATGTCTTCGGTCCTTCCACCACTTTCGGCAAGGATCTGATGCCCTGCGTCGCCGCGCTGCTGGGCGTGGCCCAGGTGTCGGACGTGATGAGCGTCGAGGGCAGCCACGTGTTCAAGCGCCCGATCTACGCCGGCAACGCCATCATCACCGTCGAGGCGCCGGCCGATCAGACCGTCGTCGCCACCGTCCGCACCGCCTCCTGGCCGGAAGCGGCCAAGGGTGGCAGCGCCAGCGTCGAGACGGTCTCCGCCGATGCCTCCCTGCCCGCGCACACCCGCTACCTCGGCCTGGCTGCCGGAAAATCCGACCGCCCCGATCTCCAGAGCGCAAAGCGCGTGGTCTCCGGTGGCCGCGGCGTCGGCTCGGCGGAGAACTTCAAGATCATCTACGACCTGGCCGACAAGCTGGGCGCGGGCGTCGGTGCCTCGCGCGCCGCGGTCGACGCCGGCTATGTCCCGAACGAACTCCAGGTCGGCCAGACCGGCAAGATCATCGCCCCCGAGCTATACGTGGCCGTCGGCATCTCCGGCGCCATCCAGCACCTGACCGGCATCAAGGACGCCGGCACCATCGTGGCCATCAACAAGGACGCCGAAGCCCCGATTTTCGAGATTGCGGACATCGGGTTGGTGGGGGATCTGTTCAAGTTGCTGCCGGAGTTGCAGGCGCAGCTGTAATACGAAAAAAAGGGCCCTCACGGGCCCTTTTTTAACTTGGTGCTCACTGCTTTTTCAAAAACCAGACCTCGATGTCGGAGGGCAGGATCTTGAGGAACGGGATTGCCAGCATCATTCCGGCAGTGATGACAGCTGCTTTCAGCGCCGAGATATCGTTCGAACAGTGGATGCGGTCATAAAGGCCATCGGCCGTCACCGAGGGCAATGACATTTTGGATTCCAGCTTGAATCCATTTTTCTCTGCCAGACGTTGCATACTTGGTGTATCGAGATAGTGCACATGCGGCGAGGGAAGGCCCAACTGCCACAAGCGGTCGAACGCACCTCCCATGCCAAGCCGAAGCATGACCTTCGACAGCCTGTACAGGAATCCCGTGCGCGATGGCGCGTTCACCACGACATAGCCGTCTGGATTCAAATGGTGATGGCACGCGGCAAGCGTCGCGTTTATGTCCGGGATATGTTCGAGGACATCGTTGAACACGATGGCATCAAACCGCTCATCCTCCTGCAACGCCGCCGGGAAAAAACCTTCGCGGACCGGCAACCCGCGCGCCATCGTCGCTGCAGCGACGATAGGGTCGGGCTCGATACCGAACGTACGGAAGGTATGTTCGTTCGATTGCAAGAACCAGCCGTGCGCGCACCCGACGTCAAGCAGGCGAGGACCGCCGTCGCCCTTTAGGTCCTCCCAGTTCCGTAGGCCGCCGAGTCGCAGCGAAAGCAAGCTGAAATTCTTCTGTCGCAATGGCGACAATCCGTGCTCGCGCGCATCTTCATCAATGTTACCGGCTTGTTCCACAATCCTTGGCGACAAGGACGAGCCTTCGTAGGAACAGGTCACACATTGCAGGTGCCAGGACCGTAATCCGACCTGTAGCGTGGTCCCGCAGCTTGGACATGCCGGTCCCATTAATTCCCCCTCCAGGAGGTAATGCTCACTCCCAGGAGGATGATCGCTCCGCCTACCAGCACCTGCCATCGCAGTGGTTCATTCAGGAACAGGCGCGCAAACACCGGGACCAGCACAAAACCCAGTCCATAGAAGGGGAAGGCAAGCGAAAGCGGAACTCTCGCGAGTACCGCCAACCATGCCAAGGTCGCGACACCATAGATTGCTATGGCGCCAATCAGGACCGGAGACATGAATGTGCGCGGGTCCAGCAGGCTGACGTTGACGGACGCGTGCTTGAAAAGCACCTGTCCGAACGACAACAAGCCAACCGTCCCCAGAATCAGCAAAAGCGTTGAAGGGGTCAAAGCGCTATCTAGTCTGCTCACAGCTGAATCCTGGGGCGATGGGATGAAAAACTAGGGCTGTCCAGCGACCGGACCGCTTGCAGGTCGGTCTGGCAACAAGGGCGTATGATAACTTGTTCCCGCCATCGCAGCCCGGCCCATGCCTGTGCCGGGCTGCGATGCACGGTGACCCGACATCTGCCATTGGAAAGTGTAGAAAGATGCCCCTGACTAGGACGGAATCCGCGTCGACGCCGGAGTGGACTTCGGGAATAGCGGTCGTGATCCCCTGTTTCAGGGTAACCCGCCACATCGGAGAGGTTATTGCCGCCATCGGTCCCGAAGTCGATCGCATCTATTGCGTGGATGACTGCTGCCCTGATGGCAGTGGCGATTTCATCATGGCATCCGTCGATGACCCCCGGGTCCATGTGCTCCGGAATGCCGCGAATCTCGGCGTAGGTGGTGCGGTGATGAGCGGTTACAGGCGCGCCATCGAGGAAGGTGCCACGGTCATCGTCAAGGTGGATGGCGATGGCCAGATGGACCCGAAATTGATCATGAGTTTTGCCCTCCCAATACTCGAAGGCGAAGCGGACTACACGAAGGGAAACAGGTTTTTCGACCTTAGCAAGATCCGGGACATGCCACTGATCCGTCGCCTCGGGAACCTGGGGTTGTCGTTCATGGCAAAGGCATCCACCGGCTACTGGGATGTTTTCGATCCCACCAATGGCTATACGGCGATCCATTCTTCGGTCGCCGCAAGACTACCGCTGGATTCGATAAGCACGCGCTACTTTTTTGAAACCGACATCCTCTTCCGTCTGAACACCCTGAGAGCCGTCGTTCTGGATATACCCATGGACGCACGCTATGGAGACGAGGTAAGCAACCTGAAGATCTCGAGGATCCTTGGGGAATTCCTTGTCAAGCACGTTCGCAACGCGTTCAAGAGAATCCTGTACAACTATTTCCTGCGCGACATGCCAATTGCTTCGCTTGAGCTGACGGCTTCCATTCTGTTGCTCGGCTTTGGCGTCATCTATGGCGGGCTACATTGGTGGCATTCCGCCCAAGCGGGGGTTGGAACTCCCATCGGCACCATCATGATCGCAACCGTTTGCATCGTGGCGAGTCTGCAGTTCTTGTTGGCTTTCCTCGCATACGACACATCGAATCTGCCCAAGCGTCCCATACACCTTCGCCTCTCCAGGTGGCGGGACGCCAGGCGAAATGGAGGCACATCGTGGAACTGAGGCCAACAGAAGCCACTCCGATCATGCTGGTGAAGTACGAAGCGCTCTTCGCGGAATGCTTTCCCGGTGCCACCCACCTGAACACCGCTTACCTCGCGTGGCTGTACCGCGACAATCCTGCGGGAACAGTGGTCGGTTTCGATGCATGGGAGGGTGACGTGCTGGCGGCGCATTATGTCTGCGTGCCTGTTGATGCCGTACTCAATGGGAATCCCGCCCGACTGCTCTTGTCCCTTAATACCGCCACTGCACCCGCGTTCCAGGGAAAGGGCCTGTTCACACGCCTGGCTGATGCCACATACCAGTATGCCGCGTCCCGTGGCTTCGATGCCGTGTATGGCGTGGCCAATGCAAACTCAACGCCCGGTTTCATACGGAAACTCGGTTTCGACCTGTTGACTCCTCTCGACGCGAAGGTCGGCGTTGGCCATCTCCCGATGGTCGACGATACCGACAACCTCCAACGGCAAGCACTCTTTCATCGCCTGTGGCGGCGGGACGCACTTTCCTGGCGCTTGGGCAGCCCGGCCCGGCCTTATCAACTTGTCCGTGCCGGACAACGGATTGCAGCATGGACGACCACCGGGCGGGCGGGCATCGCCGCCTGGGCGGAACCCATACTGGAGGAGTCTCTGCCTGAGAACCTGCCGTCTCCCCCTATGCGCATCCATCTACAGCTTGGCCTGATTCCCGAAGCAATGAAGACGAAGGGCGTGCGTTGGTTCAACATCCCCGATCGGTTCCGCGCCAGCCCACTGAATCTCATCTTCAAGCCATTGCAATCCGGCGTGTCTGCCCCTCCCCGCGATGCGATCCTGTTCGGGCAACTGGACTTCGATGCGTTCTGATATTCCCCTGGTCGTGATCATGGCGCACCCGGACGATGAGTTCGCGGTGTTCCCTTGGCTCGAGGCGGCGTGTCGCGAACACAGGCTCATTCATTGTTGCTGGCTCACCGATGGTGGTTGGGGTGGCCAGGACATCAGCAGGAGGCGGGCAGAAAGCACCGCGGTGCTCCGCAAGATTGGCATTCCGCTGGAGGCGATGCACTTCATCGGCGAGCAACTGGAAATCCCGGATGGGGAGCTCCATACTCGACTCGAGCAGGTGGTGCCTGCCCTACGCAAACTTTTCCTTGGGTTGCCTGAAGCGGTGGAGGTTTTAGTTCCTGCTTGGGAAGGCGGACACCAGGACCACGATGCTACCCAACTCGCAGCCATCGCTGGGGTATCAGGCAGGCGGGCACGCCTCCGGCAGTTCTCTCTTTACCATGGCGCGCGCTTGTCCGGGCCCTGGTTCCGGGTTCTTGCCCCCCTCGCGGAGAATGGTCCCCTGTCCACTCTCCCGCTCGGGCCGACAGCGCGACTTCGGTGCCTTGTCAGATGCACCCGCTATGTATCGCAGTGGAAGAGTTTTCTTGGATTGCTACCTTTCTATGGCTTGAAAATGCTCGTCCGCCACCCGTTCGCTTTGCAAGACGTGAGCTTTTCGAGAACGGCAGAAAGGCCCCATCCGGGGAGGCTCCTTTACGAGCGCAGAACTGTCCTGACGTGGGAAGCCTTCGCCGAGTGGACTAGCGCCTATCGCAGCCCCTGAGCGAACATTCAGGCATGCGAACTCACTACCTCAACGATCCGCGAGGCAGCCAGACCATCTCCGTAAGGATTATGCGCTCGCGACATCGCCCCATAGGCGCGCTCGTCATCCAGTAATCGGTTGGCCTCTTGGACGATACGCTGACTATCGGTCCCTACCAGTAGAACCGTACCAGCCTCGATCGCCTCGGGCCTCTCCGTAGTATCCCGCATAACCAACACGGGCTTGCCGAGGGACGGGGCCTCTTCCTGAATGCCGCCGGAATCCGTAATGATGACGTGCGCTCGCGACATCAAGTAGACGAACGGCAGGTAATCCAAAGGCTCGATCAGGTGTACACCGGCGGCCCCGCCCAGGATACGATTCACGGGGCCTTGCACATTCGGATTCAGATGCACGGGATAGACGACCTGGACGTCGCCCCGCGACGCGATTTCCTTGAGTGCGTGGCATATCTGTTCGAATCCCTCACCGAAATTTTCGCGCCGGTGCCCAGTCACCAGTACCAGCCGCTTGTCCGACGAGAGAAATGGAAAACGCAGCGCCAGTGCTGAGCTCAAGCCCACGTCTGCCTCGATCTTTTTCACGACGGCAAGCAGGGCATCGATAACCGTGTTGCCGGTTACGTGAATCGAATCCTTGGCGATACCTTCGTCCAACAGATTGCGGCGAGATTGTTCGGTGGGCGCGAAATGCAGCGTCGAAAGCGGAGCAGTCAAGCGCCGATTGGCCTCTTCCGGCCAAGGCGAGTAAACGTTGCCGGTTCTCAGCCCGGCCTCGACATGGGCCAGGGGCGTACGATGGTAGTAGGCGGCCAGCGAGGTCGCCAGCGTGGTACTGGTATCGCCATGGACCAGTACGAGATCCGGCGCGTGCTTCTCGATAACGCCCGCCATGCCGGTCAGGACCCTAGCGGTCAGGTCAGCGAGGCTCTGGCCGGGCTTCATGACATTGAGGTCTTCATCAGGCACGATTCCAAACAGCTCAAGCACCTGATCCAGCATCTGCCGGTGCTGTGCCGTGGCCACCACAATCGTCTGGATCCCGTCCGCGGCACGCAGCGCTTCCACCACCGGCGCCATCTTGATGGCTTCCGGTCTCGTGCCAAACACAACCATTACCTTCTTCATTCGATTCACCAGGGGAAAGCACTCAGGACATCGCGACGTCGAGCCGGCTTCCGTCCAGCGCCGCGAGTGATTTTAGGGTATGCAGGTAGAACTCTGGAACATAATGGAATGGTGACACTCCCCATTTGTGTGCGCTGTCCGAGACTAGCAGCCCCGGAGGATAATCGATTGCTCTAATTCCCTCGAATGAATCGATAAAGCCATACATCCGTGCCAACTGGATGTTTGCAGCCTGAATCTCGTCCTGCTTGGGAAGCTCCATGCCGCTTTCGTCGTGCGTCGCCCAGAAGACCCTGTTTAGGATGATCCTTTCTTCGCCCACTACCGATGCCAGACGCCTGAATCCCTCTCGCCAGCGTCTCATTCGCGTTGGATTTGCCAGCGGAACCCACTCCGCCCTGGGCGGAAGTTGAATTCCCGCTTTGAGCATTTCTGAGGATACCGTAACGAAAGAATCCCCGAACTCAGCAAGATCAAAGCGTTCATCAATGAGGTCCAGCAAGAGATAGTCATACTCCGTGGTACCTAGGACCGTGACGGCGGTGCGTCGCAGGTCGGCGGCGACCATTCTCCGCTGAAACTCGCTGGTGATGCCACTGAGGTCGGCTTCTCCCACAGTAACATCACAGGAACGACCAAACGCGCTCGCTATCGATGAGCGGGCAAGATAGTCGTGGGGTTTCGTATCACCGAGAAAGGCGTCCCTCGAGACACAACTCCCGAAGACGAAAATGCGCTTGCAATCATCCTCTTCGGACTCGAAGGCCAACTCTCCGCTGAAGGCCAATTGGTCGAGCCCATCCCGCATGAAGGCCACGATCTTATCAATTGGTTTACTTTTCTCGGTCCTGAAGTAGGCCTGCCTGCTTGGTGTATACCAATGCGTCCTGATGCGTTCCCCGCGGCTATAGGCATAGAACGCATAGCTTGCTCCCGGGTACCTGGCGCCATCCGGAAGCATAACCGAAGCAACGATACCGCCGTATGCCGATGCGACCTCCACGTTGAGCGACGCCATGGACCCTCGCGCCGCGTTGAACGGCGCAAGCTCACGTTTCCGCACCGCGATGACCTGCTCCGAAATCGAAGACTCGAACAAACTGCCAGGCATGAAATCTCGCCCACACATCGCCCCAACCAATGTCTTGATCAGTTCAATGGAAGGAATAGCATGTCCCTTCCCCCAACTTCCAAAGAAGACCGCCCAATGGTCGTTCCTGGTCAAGTACAGATCGGGTTCGACGGGCGCGAGTCCATGTCCTGCAATGAAGGGGGCAGCATGGGCCTTCACATGCCAGTCACTGGAGTTCTGGAGATAGAGCATCCGCCTAGGTCCAGGCATTGCATCTGGCGCGGTGACGGAAGCGCGGACTCCCACCTTTGCTAGCGACTCCGCTGTCACGGCATCTGCGCCCCGTTCGCCCACGAGGTCGGGAAAAGCCGCTTTCAGATACGTGTCGACACTTCGGCGCGAATACTTGAGGAAATCGGTCTGTGGATTCCAGACCAACACGGAAGCCTTTTCTCCCAGTCGCATGCCGAGATTGATCGCAGCAAAGCCACCACCACTACCTCCGATCAACAGCAGTTCCATGCCGAAGGAATCCGACAGGTGAACAAGTATTTCCGTCAGCTCATCCTGCAGCCGTTGCCATTGGTTACCTGCATACCACGCCAGTCCCAGATCTTCGTCCAGAGACACGGTTGGGTCAGCAATGCAGATGCATGGTCTGCCCAGCTGCCTTGACACCGAAAGGCCCGAAAAGAAAGGAGGCGTCTTTTCAGCTCTTCCGCTCACTGCACCCGCGAAGAATACGGGAAGTACCTCACCTTCTTTGAAACCTGCCTCGCAACCATGGATGAGCAATTGGATCGGACATCCGGATGTCTGGATGACGTGAAGGCCAACGGACTGCTTTCCTGCCGCTATGAAGTCCTGTGGCGCTCGCCAAATGCTCGGCTCGCCACTGACCCATGGCCGATAGTTGGGCGCCTGAAGGGCGGGGAGTATTGCGCCAGCGGTCTTGCTCATCGGTCTGACTGGCAGGTGCCATCCGGCTCAAGCATCAGTACGAATACCCTAGGTTTGGTTTCCGTCATGCTCCAATCGAAAAAACCCAATTCAGCCTCCACTCCATCCATCCTGGTTCGTGCCATCCGTGGGCCAACCTCCGACGTAATATCCCTGACACCGGCCCCCTCTACCGAAGCGCATCGTAAAGGCCAAGAATTCGTATGTTTTAGCGCTTCTGAAGGATTGTAGACAATGATCGCCCTGCTACCTTGGCGCAAATTGCCTTTCGCCGGACTCACGCCATGTTGCGGTCCATAGCCAAGTGCACGGAACGAAAAATAGTCGTCGACATACACTGGGACTCCCGGGAAGCGTTCCCGGGCATTGGATACGGCGGCCTGGAATGCACGGAACTCACGCGCGCGATAGATGTCGCCGGCTCGCTCCGCAGGAAACACTATCTGTTGGGCGACCAGTCCAACGAGCGCTGCCATCGCCATTGAGCGCAAAATCCCACTCGACCCCAGCCAGGGGGATACGGCCCGCGCCAGCACGATGCAAAACAACACCGCCGCGGGTGCGTAATAGCGGATCTGGATGGGAATGCCGACGTACTCGCGCAAGGAAATACTACCAAACGTCAGAAACAACAGTACCCAGAGCGCAGACAAGGATACGATGCCATCAACCGAACAGATAAATCGCGAGATCGATCGATGCCGCCAGATCAGCAGCAAGATTGACGCGAAGTATATGGGAGCCACCGGCCATAATGCCCTGAATTGTCCATAAGCATAGTTAAGTCGCTCTATCGGCATGGTTCCTTGGTATGACATGAACTTGGCTGCCTCCTGGACCACGTTCATATTCTTTGCAACAGTAAAACGAATCAATGGATCACCAAAGACCCCGTACGAGAGCAGTAGGTCTCCCAACAGTACGCAGGCCACTCCTCCAATCCCCCAACCCAGATGACGGAAAGCGGCCTGCAGTGGCATGCCACGAATCGTCCAGAGCGCGTACGCGGCGACCGGCAGGAAAAACGCTAGTGCAGCCTCTTTCGTCACATAACACAGTGCCGCAAAAGATGATGCGAGAAACAAGCTCCATCCTCCGGATGAAACCCCTAGTCGCATGCATTTGTACCAGTACGCAAACAGCAGCACTGCCACGACGAACATGATGGACAACATGTTGTCCGGGAGAACGGCTCCGGCAAAGAAGAAAAGGACGGGATTTGCCACCACGAGGATTGACGACAGCAAGGCTTCGCGCTTGTTATAGACCCTTGCTGCGAGGAAATAGACAACCAGCGCAAGCACTACGAAAACGAAAACGAAACCAAAAACTGCTTTCTGAGGCTCGTTCCCGGAGAGCTCCAGCATGACACGCAGCGGCACCGAGATCGTATATCGCGCAGCCCCGAGTAACGCGTAGTAAGGCGCCTGGGCAAAGCCCGCGGCGCCATTTATGTATGCCAGATCGTCCGAGCCAAACAAGCCCGTGAAGTAATACAACGAAATCAAGGCGCCGCCGATGATCACCAGCAACAGTGCATAAAAGTTGTCGGTTTGACCAATTTTTCCGGCGGTGCGCATGTCTTACTGCTCCTTCGCCACGTCTTCCCAAACGAAATAAATAGTTCCCTGTGCCTCTGGCGGCAACTTCAGCGCCGGATCCTTATTGATGTCGGCGGTCATACGCCCAATCTTGGAATTCTGTGCGACATACCGAATCGCTCCATTGCGCTCAACCGGCTCTTTGACGACTAGTCCGCGTGCTTTCAAATCGGCCGACAGCAAATCTCCGATGGCATCGTCGGTAGCCTTATACTCTACGATGACGATGTGGCGGGAACGCCCCTCAGAGAGCGGCTCTTCCCGCTTCGAACGCAAGCGTGTTTCGAATGTTGGCACGTAGCCGCCCAGGAGCGTGTAGTCCACTCCTGCCGCCGGACCAGTGACTGCCGGTGTAGCCGCAGCATCAACTGCCGGTACCGCCGTCTTGTCCTGTTCGGACTTCTTCTCCCCGCACGCAACCAGCACCAGGGCGGCCGCCGAGAACAACATGACGCGAAGTTTCATTTCAATCTCCTGAAAGCATGATGGGTGGAAGGATACCCGCCGGCCTCTGTGGCCGGACAGCCGGGCATTCCTATCGGTGCAACGAAATCAGTGCCACTTCTCGCCGAATGGTGGAATCGAAGCCGCTCTGGCCGCGAACCCGCCTGGCTGCATTCGACGACAGCCGTTCGAACTGCGTCGGATCCTGGACTACCTGGAGGATTCCCTGCGCCATGGCGCGCCAGTCCTCTCCGGGTGCGAGAATCCCGCAAGTCTCGTCGACAAACTCGGGAATAGCGGTTACCGCATTGGTCACCGGAACCAGACCAGACGCCATTGCTTCATCACGGGATACACCCTGTGAATCCATCCGGGTGGGGGCAAGGAAGATACCGTACTGCTTGTGGAGCTCTGCAATCTCCCCTTGGCTCAGGAACCTTCGCTCGATGCGCACGTTCCGCATCTCCAACAGAGGCTGAAGTGTTTCGTCGAACAGAGCGCCATCGCCTAGTATGTGGAAGCTCATTTGCTCAAATACCGGGTGCTTGCTCAATTCGACAATCGCATTTACAGAAAGATCGTTCGCGTATTTGGCTGAGGCGAACGGTCTGATGCTCAGAACCTTGAATCGCTGCTCAGGGTCCTTTCTCTCGTAGGAGAAAAGTTCCTCGTCAATATAGTTATGGATAATCTCGTACCGCGATACGTCCAGCTTGATTCCAACGTCCTCCATAACCTCGTTGGCGAAATATTGGGAAACGAATACGAAGCCAAGGAGAGGACTTGTCTCAGAAAACACCTCCCGCCACAACCGCATGCGCGCATCACTTGCAATGACGGCCTTGGCCTTTTCTTCCTCGGTTCGGTAGTTGAACTCGCGTCTATGCCAAGGCTGTACCTCGGCTCCATGGATCCAGACGATGACCCGGATCTTGTCAACGAAGTCCTTAATGACCGACCACATCCCCTCATCGAGGAAGTGCACGAGGACGGACTCTACCCCTCCAGATTCAAGCAGGGAACGTAACATCTCCCTGTCGGCATACCTGACGTCCACGCCTTCGAACTCGTGGGACATGGCCTGCCTCTCCGAGAGACAGACTACATCCACGTCCAGTCCCAAGTCGCGATACCCGACCACTCGCCTGTGAACAAAGCCATTTCGATACAGATTGTCATATGAAGGATAGTGGTTGGTAAGCACCAGCGTCTTTCGTCTGACCACCATCGCGCCGATGTCGGCCGGCAAGTGCTCCATGTAGAGAGCTCGGATCACACCCTCTCCCGCTCCCTTGACACGCAGGCCGAATCGAACCGCCTCGGAACCTGCCGGCACCATCACTGTATGATTGCGTCCTGCCGCCACCATCTGCACCCCGGTACGCTCGCCCCCCTTTCCGAGGAAGACCACGGCGAGCTCCATCCCGACATTCGTGCTCACATCCAGATTGAACCGGAGCTCCTCGTGGGACCACCAGTCAAGCGGGAGCGGCTGCATATACAGGTAGAGATGCTTGTCATGCGCGAGCGTCGATACCACCCGGATACCTGCATCGGGGTCAAAACCAGCAGTTACAGCCCCGTTTCCGTGATTCCCGAACAGCTGGGCAAGCCGTTCACCATCAATGCGCGGGAGTGCGACATCTGGTTGGAAAGCAGCAGCCGGAATGCTCTCTGCCTGACGGAGAATCTCCACCAGAGGGATGCCACCGTCTATCTCTGGCAGGCAAACTACACCATCCAGGTTGTTCGCCGATGCGCCACGGAGGTAGTGGAACTCATCAACGGCAAGAGCACGTCCGTGGTACGCACCTCGCTCGATAGAATCCACGAAATTCTTGAGATCGCCCTGGATCAAATCGCTCGCAAGCACGGAGCACCGGATGTCTATCGCATCAAGGTAACTGTACTGCCCGCCTTCCTTGTTCAGCGCCACGCCAGCTTCCATCACCTCGAAATAGGTTCCCTTCCCGATCGCCCTCGTATCAGAGTAAACGAGCGCCAGCATCATGTCGGTCAGGTAGTGATCGCCATAGGAATCATCAAGCGACACCCCTGCCAGCATGGCTTTTGGCCACTTCTGCGAAGGGTTCACCTTGACGCAGGATTCATAGCCAAGTACCGAGACATCCGCGGAACGCGGCAGATCGCCAGCACGAAGTCCTTCGGAAGCGACGAGCACAAGGTGTTTTTCGGGCCACGATTGTCGAAGGAAATTTGCGCGCGCCTGCTCCACGTCGGCCAGCGAGGAAACCCTCGCGACCATGACGGCGAGGGGCTTATCGACACCGGGATGATGCTCGTCAACCTTTGAGAGAACGTACTCAAGCCGATGCTGATAGGTATGTTCCATCATGATCTTGCGTAAACCGGATAAGCGGAATCGTCGATACGCCAGATCATCGTCCAACAACGGCTTGAGGCGTTCTAGCATCTGCCCGCCGTTGTCTGTGGTGAACACGAGGTCGCCAAACATCAGTCTGAGACCGAGGGAGAAATTGCTTATCGTCGCTGTATTGCAGCCGAGCAGATCGAATACGCGGCGCGCGAACATCGATTGCGACTGCTTCACGGAATTCAAGTTGATGTTGTAACGATATCCCTTGTACGCTCGGTCAATCTGATCAAACGCAAGCCCTCCCTTGATCAGGGGCTGATAATCGGCCGGAAATTTGTAGGCAGGATCGTCTTTACCATGATTGCGGTCATAGATATGTATCTCGGTCTCCTCCCGGAGCACTCCAATGAACGTATCCAGATCCCTCTGGCGCTCTGGAAACCTCGCGTAATACGCCCCGGCGAAACAGAACGCATCTTGCCTCTCATACTGCTCGACGGGATTGTGCGTCACTGGCTGGCAAGCAAATGGCAACAGATAGACGCGATCATGGCCAAGGTTGGCCTTGTACCGGGAGATACAATCAATATCGGTCGTGAATACATGATCAAAGCGGCTTGCCGTCGCGATGAAGCCCTCAAAATGGACTGGATCTTCCTTGTTCCAGAATATGGTAGGAATTCTCCGGATTCGACACCAGTCAATGATGTCCCTTAGCTCATCCGAGCAATGGCTTATCTTGCCCTTCCAGGCATCATTCTTCCCGCGCCACGCGGATTCGATGAAAAGAATGTCCGGCGAATGGTTCTCAAGCTCTTCTCTCCAGTTGGAGGGGGTCAACTGAAGCACGTTGCAGCAGTGCTGATAGGACGAATAGGTGAATTCGTCCATGATCGCAGCCATCCTTATTCCGGATAGATTTTTTGGCAGGGACGGCAGCCGCGCTGTGCGCACACTGGCATCCGATGGAATACTTGCGGATGGAACACCTGTTCCAATTTCCGTCAGTGCTGGAGAGATGGGAGAGTTCTCCAAATAGCTCAGTGCTTCCGATCGAAGTGCCCCAATCTGTGATCTGTAGCCGACATCGACAATCTGACGGGGAGAGGCACCGCTGCGCCTTGCGCTTGCCTCACGAGCCAAGCGCAGTAGCGTGCCAGGCAGCTTGATGGCCTTGGATGGCGAGGTGGCCGCACGCAGCAAGCTGTTCCCAAGCTGCAGCGAAAGTGAGTTCGCCAACACCTCTTGAGCCTCCAGAGCGTGAATTGCTCGACCCAATGCCGAAGACAACCGGCCGATCACTTGATCCCCGACAACCTTTTGCTTTGCCGCATCATCCAGCTTTTGAGTGAGGCCAGCGAGCGTCGCTTTTACGATTTCCAACTGTTTGCCTTGCGCGACCTCACTATTCTTGGCGTCAGCCAGTCTCCGTAACTCGGTATCCAGGCGTGTCTGTAGTTCCGCTGCCCGCGACTGACTTTCCAGCAGTTGTTCGTTCAAACGCTGGAGACTTTGCGCATGGCCCTCGAAATGCATCGCAACTCGTTCCATCCATGCATCGTTACGCTTGGCCAGTTCCATCCCTTGCCGCTCAACCAGCGATTGGAATGAATCAGACATCGCAGTGAGCATCACCATGAATTCCCTGCGTGCATCCGCCGCATCGGCCGTCAGGCCCCGCAGCTCTTCCCTTAGCTCGTTCTCGCTCGCCATTTGTAGATCTTTCAGTTCCTTTACGACGTCGGCCCTTTGTCCATCAGAGTATTGTCTTCCTTCACGGCTCAGCCGTTCCGAATACCTGTCGGACCTCCTAATTTCCCCTTGCAGTCTCCTGATTTCTCGTTGCAGCAGGATGATCTCTTCGAAGCCATGCTCCGTCAGTCTCCCTTTCTCTTCCTCTGTTCTCGCGGGGAGGAATAGATAGGTGTCCGTTGCGTTGTAGCAGGCTGTCGGCAGATAACCCATTTCCGCCATGAACGAGCTGATGGCCATGCGCTGGCTGGCCGTTGCAGCCTCGCAGACCACCCAAGGTCGGTCCTTGAGCAAGGTTTTCCTCGCGCCCTGCAGGACGTCCAAGTCCATTCCCTCGACATCGACCTTGAGGAGGGAAACTTTCTCTTCTAGGTTCAGTTCATCAATCGAGACCACATCGATTTCGCCATCCGAGCCCAAGGCCAAGCTGGTGCCACCGATATTGGTCGGATCGAACGATGCAACGCGGGCCTTCGCGCTGGCTCTACCGAGGCCTGACTTCCTTGGGCTGACCAGGTGCTGCACCTCATTGAGGGCAATGTTTTTCTGCAGGAGATTGAATGTCTCCTCGATCGGTTCAAAAGCGAGGACGCGGCAACCTACGCACTTGGCGAAGAAAATCGAGTGGTTCCCGATGTTCGCACCAGCATCCACGACCAGATCGCCCGGCGCCAGGAGGGCTGCCAGAGACAACAGCATTTCCTCCTCATAGAAAGCATTGCCGTCGATGATCGACTTGGCGATATGGTCTTCCCGGCTGGAGAAAACGAACTCGATTTCCTTGCCGGCATGGACAAACTTGAAATAGCCGTCGCTCATGGTTGGTTTCCCCGACCGGCCTGTTTCGACATATGCCCTCCCACCATCGCTCAGGCGCGCCAGAAACCGACCGGGTCAATAGTAATCGCGTTCTTTCCTGGGCGTAGCCCACGGAAGGTCGTATGCGGCACCAACATCACCGCGAGATCGGCACCTGTCAGAGCATCGTCGACTTTGCCGAGGATCAGATCTCCTACCGGCTCTCCGGAGTGTGCGAGCGCGTCGATATAGGGGTCGACGCCGATCACCTGGCCGGGGAAGCGTTCAGACAGGTCCCTTGCAATGGTCAGCGCCGGACTTTCTCTGAAATCATCGACATCCGCCTTGTAAGTCAAGCCCAGGCATACGATCCTGCCACCAGGACGATCCTGCATGGCCTCAACAACCTGCTGAACCACATATGCGGGCTTCGCATCATTCACTTCACGCGCAGTACGGATGATGCGCGATTGTTCGGGTGCACCGGCAACGATGAACCAGGGATCGACCGCGATGCAGTGTCCGCCCACTCCGGGACCTGGATTCAATATATTGACCCGAGGGTGATGGTTGGCCAATTGAATGACCTTCCACACATCCAGCCCCAGCCGTCCGCAGATCATCGACAGTTCGTTGGCAAATGCGATGTTGACGTCGCGGAAGGAATTTTCGGTCAATTTGCAGAGTTCTGCGGTTCTGTCGTCACTAGGTAGGCAGTCCCCCTTGACGAAACTCGAGTAGAGCGTGGTTGCCTTTTTTGTGCATGCAGCGGTCATCCCGCCGATGATCCTGTCGTTCTCGACCAGTTCGACAAGCATCCGCCCGGGGATGATTCGTTCCGGGCAATAGGCGAGATGTACATCAGGTGACGCTTGCCCATCAAGCGGAAAGCTCAGGTCTGGACGCATCTCCGCTAGCAGTTGTGCAACCAGGCGTGTGGTGCCCACAGGTGACGTGGATTCCAGAACGATGAGGTCACCCTTCTTCAACACCGGTCCGATGGAACGGGCGGCGGCTTCCACATATGACGTATCCGGTACGTGGCTGTCGTGATCAACCGGCGTGGGCACGGCGATGATGAAACTGTCAGCGGCTTCGGGAACTCCTGTCGCACGCAGCCTGCCGCTGGTTACACAGCGGTGGACCAGTTCGGACAGTCCCGTTTCCTCAATGTGGGGTGAGCCCGCATTCACGGCGTCGACGGCCCGTTGTGAGACATCGATTCCGATGACCGAGTGACCTGCCGAAGCAAACATTGCAGCGGTCGGCAAGCCAATGTATCCAAGGCCAATAACGGAGATTACACCGAGTTCCCCATTGTTCGCGCTCATACCGTTATTTCCTTTGTTATCCATTTTCATGCCCCGCGCATATATTGCTGGGGGTCTTCGGCACGCGACGCCACTGCGTAAATGCACTGCAACTGGGCAAGCAGCCTGTGTGCGACAGATTTCCAGGAAAACTCGTCAATTTTCATTTTGTCCCGCATAGCCATCAGTTCCGCTCCCTCTTCTCGCTCGTAGTTGCCGAGGAAATCCAAAATGGCCTCCCGCCTGTTGGGAAGGCTCCAACCGGAACCTGTTTGCATAACGATTTTCCCGGACTCGTCCTCTTCGGAGCCTCCTATGTGGAGGATTGGCCGGCCTGCCCCAAGATATTCGAACAGTTTACCCGGAACTTGAATTGGATCGGCATTCGCGAGATTTACCAGCAGATCGCACTCGCGCTGCGCCTGGATCGCCGCCGCATGCGGAACGAAACCCAATAAACGTATTGAGTCCGGGTACTTGCGCGCAGCTTCCAACAATTCCATAGGGGGATTGATACTAGCCACGCTCAATCTTGTTCCATTCGCACGCACTACTGCGGAGATAAGCTCATCTGGCTTGCGGAAACTGTAGAAACTTCCAGCATAGAACAACTCAAGCCTGTTCCTGTCGAAGACGACCACCTTGCATCCAGACGGCGCCGCTTGAACTCCGGCGTACCCCTGGGTCGCTACCAAGAATTTTTCTGGAGAAACCCCATGTCTCTGGACAAGGACATCCCTTGCCCCTGCGGCAGTGAGGGTGATCAGATCCGCGCGCTCGCATACCATCCTCTCAAGCGACTCGGCATGCTCTCTCCATCGTATGGGTGTGTACGGAGAAAGTACGGGATCCCCCAGATCAGCAATCCAGCGATACCCCCGACGCTTGGCGAGGATGCCGAGCGGAAGGGAATTCGCGGGTTCGTGCGATGTCACTACGAAATCCGGCTGGAATCTTGCGAGCAACCGCAACAACTTCCAGCGGGCCCATGGCCACCATTCGGCCCGGATGTCAGGGTACATCCAAAGCTCCGCAAGGACCCTTGGCAAGTCCGCGAGGCTGCCCCCCACCCGCAGGTCCAGCCCGCAGCGCCCCGCCCATCCCGCCAGTCCGGGACCGATTCGAAGGGCCGCCTCCATGGAGCGCCTCAACTTGCCTTTCCAGTTGAGCACGACAGGCTGTAACGTCACCGGGTCTGACGTCGTCCCCGGGTCGGTGCATGCGCCATCGGCACTGCTTCGATTCAGGGCCTGGCGGCGACGCATCCGCCACGTCCGCCAGGCCGAAAATGGACCCGGCCATACCCGGTGCACGTGCACGTCGGCATGTGGCACCGGCAATCCCCCTCCCCCGCCATATCCTTCAACATCGGGGGCGAGCACGTGGACTTCGTGTCCCGCCTCAGCCAGTTCGTTGGCCAGATAAGCCCATCGGAGCGACTGTGGGGAAGGAATCGGTGGAAAATCGTAGGCGACAAGAAGAAATCGCATAGGCAGAAATCAGGAAGAGGCCTCTACCTTGGCATGCAGGATCTTCTCGTACTCCCGCAGGGCGGGCCGTATGTCACCAAAGTATTGGATTTTCCCCCGCTCAAGTAGAAGCCCCTTGTTGCAAACCTCTTTCATGAGCTGGAAGTTGTGGCTCGCAAGGATGACCACCTTCGCGCCATCCACTCGGCCCAGCATCCGGTCCTTTGCTTTCGTGATGAACGCGGCATCACCCGCGCCGATCCATTCGTCCATTACCATGATGTCGTGCTGAACCGCCGTGGCGATGGCAAAACCTAATCGCATCCGCTGTCCGGACGATAGGGTCTTGAGCCGGTCATTGGCCTTTTCGGCAAGCTCGGCAAACTCAAGTACTGGCACCACAAGATCCATCAACTGGGAGGTACGCATTCCCATCGCGGTTCCCCGCAGATAGATGTTCTCCTTGAGCGTTGCTTCATTGTTGAAGCCAAGCGAAATGTTCAACAACGCCTGTCGACTTCCGGTCATGTCCAGCCAACCCCGGGTTGGCTGATACGCGCCTGCCAGGATGCGCAGGAGGGTCGATTTGCCCGCTCCGTTGCGCCCCACTATTCCGATGCGATCCCCTTCGTTCGCCTCGAAGTTGATGTCATCGAGTATGGTCCTGAACTCTCTTTTCGGTGGTTCGAACGCGGCTCGGACCAGCATCGACAGCCAGGACCCGGGGGAGCTGTCCTTCTGACGGAAGACGGGAAGTTCCAGCGAAACATGACGGGCAGCAAGAAAAGCCATCGGAACCCTCACATCCACAGCGGAACGAAACGCGCGTAGCGGCGATATAGATAGGCGGTCATCGCCAGTCCGACGATCGTCAAACCTGCAACATAAAACAAGGTCGTCGTTTCCAGCGACTCGCCAAGCAGGGGCGCCCTGACTAGCTCAATCAGGTGATACAGCGGGTTGATTCGCATGAAGACTCCATGCACGGTACCAGGCGGGGCCGCGCTCGCACTCCAGAGAATCGGGGTGAGGATGAAGCCAAAAATGAAAACGCTGGTCATCAGCTCATGGATGTCGGGGAACCTCGCGCCCAACAGTGCGATGGCAATACCCATCCACATCGCGTTCAGAATCAATACGACAAGAGCCGGCAGCGAAATCGCCAGGCCCCACAGTTCCAGTCGCGGGGACACCAAAAGGGCAACGATCAAAACCGGCGCCGCCACGGAGAGGTAAAAGAGTCCCTTGGCCACCACCCTGAAAACGAAATCCGTCAGTCGTGCGTGTCCATCCAGTATGAAACTGGAGTTCGCGGGCAGGACCAATGATGATTCAGTGATTATCGTCATCAGAAACCGGAACAGCAGATAGCCCACGCCCAGATGGGGAATGAATTCGAGGGGCGACAGGCCTTGCAGCTTGGCGAAGTAATAGCCCACTCCAAGGACGTAGATCAGGGGCGGAATCAGCAGCCAGACGAGACCCAATCGCGAACGCCGATATTTGGTCACGATATCCAGCCAGGTGGAATAGGCCCAGAATTCGGGCTCCCGCAGGCTGCCAAGCACATCCCTGACAAGCGAACTCAAAGTCCCACCTCCAGGCTGTTCCTCAGGTCATCAACGGCCTCGATCCCGACACTCAACCGGACAAGTCCATCCGAGATGCCCAGCGTATTCCGACGATCTGGAGGAATCGAAGCATGTGTCATCACTGCCGGATGGTTGACGAGACTTTCGACGCCACCAAGCGATTCGGCCAAGGTAAACAAGCCACTGTTCTCACACAGTCTGCGCGCGGCCTCGAAACCGCCTTTCATCACGATGGAAATGATTCCGCCGTAGCCCTGCATTTGGCGCGAGGCAAGACCGTGATGCGGATGGTCCTTGAGACCAGGATAGATGACCCGTTCAATCGCAACCTGGCCTTGCAGCCATTCGGCCAGCGCCATGGCATTCTCGCAATGCGCCTTCATGCGCAGATGCAGGGTCTTCAGGCCACGCAGTGCCAGGAAGCTGTCGAACGGTCCCTGTACCGCGCCGATGGAGTTCTGCAGGAACGCCATCTGCTCGGCGAGCGCGTTGTCGTCTCCAACCACGGCGATGCCACCGACCATGTCCGAGTGGCCATTGAGATACTTGGTGGCAGAATGCATGACGATGTGCGCGCCGAGTTGCAACGGACGTTGCAGGATCGGCGAGGCGAAGGTGTTGTCCACGACCACGATCAGGCCGTGCTTGCGGGCGGCCTCGGCGATCGCCTGGATGTCGACGATCTTGAGCATCGGGTTGGTCGGGGTTTCGATCCAGACCATCCGGGTGTTCGGGCGAACCGCCGCTTCGAACGCGGCGGGATCAGTCAGGTCGACGAAACTGAATTCCAGTCCTGCGCTGCGCTTGCGCACGCGCTCGAACAACCGATAGCTGCCGCCATAGATATCGTCCATGGCGATCACATGGCTGCCGCTGTCCAACAGTTCCAGCACCGTGGAGGTGGCGGCCATGCCGGAGGCGAAAGCGAAACCGCGGGTACCGCCTTCAAGCGCGGCCACGCAGCGCTCGTAAGCGAACCGGGTGGGATTGTGGGTCCGTGAGTACTCGAAGCCCTGGTGCACGCCCGGGCTGGCCTGGGCGTAGGTCGAGGTGGCGTAGATCGGGGGCATGACCGCCCCGGTGCTCGGATCGGGAGCCTGTCCGCCATGGATGGCCAGCGTGCCGAGGGCGTAGGAGGCTTCTCCCCCGCCATTGGGCTTGGAGTCCGACATAGTTGTTCCTTTCAAACCGACCGCGAATTCTAGCAGTCGCGGCTTAACGTACCGTCCTTTTCACGCGGTTCCGGGACCCCGGGCGGTTACTGCGCCCGGCGCCTCAGGTAGTTCAGCAAATCGATCCGGGTAATCAGGCCCAGGAAGGCGTCGCCATCGGTGATGATGGCGACCTGGCCGCGGTCGAACACCGGCAGCAGGGCCTCGATGGGGGAACGGACGTCCAGGCGATCCAGCTTGCTGACCATGGCGGTGGACACAGGGTCGCGGAACCGGGCCTCGTCGCCGTAGACGTGCAGCAGCACGTCGCTTTCATCGACGATGCCCACCAGTTTGTCGCCTTCCATGACCGGCAGCTGGGACACGTCATACAGCTTCATCCGCTGGTAGGCGGTGGTGAGCAGGTCGGTGGGGCTGACCACCACGGTGTCCCGCTGGCTGTAGGGGCGCAGGATCAGGTCGCGCAGGTCGCCGTACTGGGGGCGTTCGATGAAGCCGTTGTCCAGCATCCAGTAGTCGTTGTACATCTTGGACAGGTACTTGTTGCCGGTGTCCGGCACCAGCACCACGACGCGCTTGGGCGTGGTCTGCTCGCGGCAGTATTTCAGGGCCGCGGCCAGCAGGGTGCCGGTGGAGGAGCCGCCGAGGATGCCCTCCTTCGCCAGCAGCTCGCGCGCGGTCAGGAAGCTCTCCTTATCGCTGATCGAATAGGCCTTCTTCACCCGGCTGAAATCGGAAATCTGCGGCAGGAAATCCTCGCCGATGCCTTCCACCAGCCAGGTACCGGACTTCTCGCTGAGGGTGCCTTCGTTGATGTACTGGGTCAGGATGGAACCGACCGGGTCGGCCAGCACCATCTCCACGCCCGGGGCATCCTTGGCGAACGCGCGCGACAGGCCGGTCATGGTGCCGGAACTGCCGCAGCCGAACACGAGCGCGTCCAGCTTCCCGTCCATCTGGGCCAGGATTTCCGGGCCGGTGCCGAATTCGTGCGCGGCCGGATTGTCGGGATTGCCGAACTGGTTGATGAAGTAGGCGCCCGGCGTCTCGCTGGCGATACGGGCGGCCAGGTCCTGGTAGTACTCCGGATGGCCCTTGGCCACGTCCGAGCGGGTCAGCACGACTTCCGCGCCCATCGCCTTGAGATTGAAGATTTTTTCCCGGCTCATCTTGTCCGGAACGACGAGGATCAGCTTGTAGCCCTTCTGCTGGGCGACCAGCGCCAGGCCGATGCCGGTGTTGCCGGCGGTGCCTTCGACCAGGGTGGCGCCGGGCTTCAGATCGCCGCGCTTTTCGGCGGCCTCGATCATCGAAAGGCCGATGCGATCCTTGATGGACCCGCCGGGGTTGGCGCTTTCCAGCTTGAGGAACAGCTCGCAGACGCCGGTGTCCAGGCGCTGGGCCTTGATCATCGGCGTGTTGCCGATCAGCTGGAGAACGGAAGATTGAATCGCCATTGCGGACTCGCGCTCACGGATCGTGATGGAGCCCGGATTATCGCATCGAGTGACGCGGGCGGCGACGGCCGACGAGGAGGCCGCCGCCGCCCGCGACGATGGAGCGGGTCGTGGGTCAGTGCGGCTTCGCGTCGTAGATGCGGATCAGCCGTTCCTTGGTCGCGAGCTTCTCGCGCTTCATCTGTCCCAGCAGATTGTCGTCGATGGGCAGCACGCCCAGCTCGGCATCGGTGACCTTCTTGTCCAGTTCGCGATGGCGCTGGTACAGCTGCTTGAATTCCGGGTCGGCCTTGATCAGTGCGTCGATTTCAGTCTGCGGTTGACCTTCGAACATGGGGAGTACCTCCTTCAGCGGAAAAACGAACGCCCCGGCCTGGGCAGGCTCGGGGCGTTGGCTTGGGAGCGGAACGTCGAAGCGGGATGGCGGGCGCCTCCACCGGGAACACCCGCACGGACCTGGCCGTCGGGGGCGTTCTCCTCTGGGGCTTTGAACAACGTCATCGGCTCGACTCTCCGGTGAGCCAAGCGACGGGGGTCGCTTGGGTATATGACCCTACTCCTCGTCCCCGGACCCGACAAGCCCCTTCACAAGTCCTTGATCCGACAAGGCAAGAACGGCAAACGAGGCGTTCAGACTGTTCGTCCGGAACGCCCCGTTTTTCGTGCAGGTCTTTGTTTTTAAAAACAAAACTACTGCGTGACCACGATCTCCGCCGCCTTGCTGCTGGAACCATTGCCCTTGCCGGCGGCCTGGATCCGCCCCTTGGACACGCCCGCCGCGACCAGGGCATCGCGCAAGGCGTCGGCGCGGCGCTGGCCGGGGGTCTGCTTGTCGCCGAAACCCTCGATCCGGGCCTTGGCCTTGGGACTGGCCTGCAGGTAGGCGGCCAACGCGGACGCGCTGGATTGGCCCGCCTCCGACAGCTTGGCCGAGCCGCCGGCGAACGCGCTCGCCGGCAGGGTGAAGACTTCGCCGCGCGCCTCGAACTTCGAAGCCGGCAGCTTGGTCCCGGACACCAGTTCGGCCTCCTCGCGGGCCAGCCGCGCTTCCTTCTGCCGGGCGGCACTGAGCTTGGCGCTCTGCTGCCCGGCCACGCTGGTCAGCGCCAGCTCGGCGTCCTGGCGGGCCAGGGTTTCGGCTTCGGCGGCCTGGCGCAGGCGCTCGGCTTCCTCGGCCTGGATCTGCGCCTGGATGCGCATCCGCTCGACTTCCTGCCGGGCGCGTTCGGCCTCGCGCCGGCTGGCTTCCACCAGCAGCTCGCTGCGGGTGCGATCGAGGCGTCCGACTTCGCGCTGCGCGGCCTGGGTGCGGGTGGCGATCTCGGCGATTTCCACCCGCCGCTCGGCGACGTACTGGGCCCGCTCGCGGACACTGCGCCGCGCTTCGGCCAGTTCACTGATGGCCTGCTGGGCCTGCAGGCGTTCGAAGGCCGCCAATTCAGCGTATTCGGGATTGGCGCGCAATGCCGCCAGGCGCTGGCCGAGTTGGATGACGACGGGATTGTCCCCTGCCAGCAATGCGCCGGCCGGCAGCGACAGCAGCAGGACCAGCAGGCCCGCGCGACCGAGATTGCGGTTCATTGGCCGCCCTCCATGCCGAGCTTGCGCTGGAGATCCGCGATTTCGGCGCGTCGCTGCTGCAGGTCGGCGTTCGCCACCGCCTCCAGGCTCAGCGCGCGCGCCACGTCGGCATCGGCCGCCGCACGGATGGCCAGGTCCAGGGCCACCTTCTTGTCGCGGCTGCTCTGCGCGGCCTGGGCCTGGGCGAGCAACTGGCGCGCGATGGCCATGCGGTCCGGGGCGTACTGATCGGCGTCGGCCTGATCCGCGCGCTCCACGGCCTGGCGCGCCGTTTCCAGTTCCGGCGTGGTCGCGGTCTGGGCCCGGATCGGGAATGCCGACCCGCCGGCGACCGTGAGTGCGGCCACCATCACATACAGGGGCAAGCGGATTTGTGCGAAGCTACGAATCATCTGGGTGCCGTGACGTATCAGGGGATCGCGCGGCCATTGTCGGAAGCCTGCGCCCCCGTTGCAACGGTGGGCCGCCACAAATGGGGATGCTCGCACATGGACATCGGCTATTTCCTGAAGCTGATGACCGAGAAAAACGCCTCGGACATGTTCCTGACCACCGGGGCGCCGGTCTATATCAAGATTGAGGGAAAGCTTTATCCGCTGGGCAATACCGGCCTGCCGCCCGGCATGGTCAAGAAGATTGCCTACTCGCTGATGGACGAGGGCCAGGTGCCCGTGTTCGAGCGCGAGCTGGAACTGAACATGGCCATCGCCCTGCAGGATGCGGGGCGTTTCCGCGTCAACGTGTTCAAGCAGCGCGGCGAGGTCGGCATGGTGATCCGCGCCATCCGCAGCGTGATCCCGTCCATCGAGGACCTGCACCTGCCGCCGGTGCTCAAGGACATCATCATGACCCCGCGCGGGCTGGTCCTGATCGTGGGTTCCACCGGCTCGGGCAAATCGACCACGCTGGCGTCGATGATCGACCACCGCAACAGCAACACCACCGGGCACATCCTCACCATCGAGGATCCCATCGAGTACCTGCACAAGCACAAGCAATCGATCGTCAACCAGCGCGAGGTCGGCCTGGATACCCATGCCTTCCACAATGCGCTGAAGAACGCGATGCGCGAGGCGCCGGACGTGATCCTCATCGGCGAGATCCTCGACGCCACCACCATGGAGGCGGCCATCGCCTTCGCCGAAACCGGTCACCTGTGCCTGGCGACCCTGCACTCCAACAACGCCGACCAGACCATCGAGCGCATCCTCAATTTCTTCCCGGAGAGCGCGCACAAGAACGTGCTGATGAACCTGGCGCTGAACCTGCGCGCGGTGGTGTCGCAACGCCTGGTCAAGGGCGTGGACGGGCGCCGCCTGCCGGCCGCGGAAGTGCTGATCAACACGCCGATGATCCGCGACCTGCTGCGCCGCGGCCAGGTCCACGAGATCAAGCAGGCGATGGAGGAATCGCTGGAGGAAGGCATGGAGACCTTCGACCAGTGCCTGTTCCGTATGGCGAAGGACGGCGAGATCGAGCAGGAGGAGGCGCTGCGCGCCGCGGATTCGCGCGATGGCCTGGCGTTGAAGTTCCGCCTCTCGGAGGGTAGCCAGGGCGAGCACGATCCCTACGCGGACTACGAGAATTCCAATCCGGGCACCTCGTCCCCGCGCATCACCCACGGCTTCGGCTGACAGACGTAGAGCGGAGCTTGCTCCGCTACGCTCTGGCTCCACCACACCGATACGCGGCCGCCTCAGGGCTGTGCGTCGGGCTGCTTTTCCGGGCGCGCCAGGTCAAAGGCCGGTAGCGCGAGGCAGGCCTGTTCGATCCTGACCAGCGTCGGGAACGCCTCCATGTCCACGCCGAACCGGCGGGCATTGAAGATCTGCGGGATCAGGCAGCAATCGGCCATGCCCGGCGTCTGCCCATGGCAATAGGCGCCGGTCGCCGCATCCCCTGACAGCAGCGTCTCCATCGCGGAAAACCCTTCAAGGATCCAATGCTTGATCCAGTCGTCGCGCTCGGAATGCGGGACATGCCAGGTGTTCTCGAAGTACTGGAGCACGCGCAGGTTGTTGAGCGGATGGATGTCGCTGGTGACCATCTGCGCGAGCGCGCGCACCCGCGCCCGGTCGCGCGCGGTCATTGGCAGCAGTCGCGGGGACGGCCAGGCCTCGTCGAGGTATTCGAGGATCGCCAGCGACTGCCGGATCACCCGGGTCCCGTGCAGCAAGGTGGGTACCAGGTGCTGCGGATTCTTGGCGACGTAATCGGGATGATGCTGCTGCCCCCCTTCGCGGACCAGATGGACCGGAATCGTCTCGTAAGCCAGGCCCTTGAGGTTCAGGCCGATGCGCACGCGGTAGGCCGCGCTGGAACGCCAGTACGAATAGAGCTTCAGTTGCTCACCCATGGCGGAAACTCCGTTCCGTTTTGTTTTGCCTTCCCTGTTGCCGAACGCCCATGAGCCCCCCTACGCGACAGTCTGGTCCATTTGCGCTCTCCGGCCGGCTCAAGGCAAGGACTGGGGCTCGATGCGCTGCTCGATTGCGCCAAAAATGGAATCGCCGTCACTATTCAGCATTTCAATGCGAACCACGTCACCGAACTTCATGAACGGCGTGCTCGGCTTGCCGTCCCGCAGGGTCTCCACCGTGCGTCGCTCGGCGAAGCAGGACGCGCCCTTGGAGACGTCCTCGTTGGCGATCGTGCCCGAACCCACCAGGGTGCCGGCCGAGAGCGGGCGGGTCTTGGCGGCATGGGCAACCAGTTGGGCGAAGTCGAACTGCATGTCCACGCCGGCCTCCGGCGCGCCGAACCATTCGCCGTTGATATGGGTCAGCAGCGGGAGGTGCACCTTGTTGCCGCGCCACACGTCACCGAGTTCGTCGGGCGTGACGAACACCGGCGACAGCGCCGAACGCGGCTTGGACTGCAGGAAGCCGAAGCCCTTGGCCAGTTCCGGCGGAATCAGGTTGCGCAGCGATACATCGTTGACCAGGCCGATCAGCTGGATGTGTCCTGCCGCCTGCTCGGGAGTGACGGCCATCGGCACGTCGTCGGTGACCACGAGGATTTCCGCCTCCAGATCGATGCCGTAGTCCTCGCTGACCACCCGGACCGGATCGCGCGGGCCGTGGAAGCCGGCGCTGGTGGCCTGGTACATCAGCGGGTCGGTGTAGAAGCTTTCCGGCACTTCGGCGTTGCGGGCACGCCGCACCCGCTCGACATGCGGCAGGTAGGCGCTGCCGTCGACGAATTCGTACGCACGCGGCAGCGGCGCGGCCAGCGCCTTGTGATCCAGATCGAACACCCCGTCGGCGTCGCCATGGTTGAGTGACTCGGACAGGGCATTGAGGCGCGGCGCGACATTGGACCAGTCTTCCAGCGCCTGCTGCAGGGTCGCGGCGATGCCGGTCGCGCGCACGGCGCGGGCCAGGTCACGGGACACCACCACCAGCGTGCCGTCGCGGCCGCCTTCCTTCAAAGAACCCAGTTTCATCGCTCTGCGGACCTCTGCTGATTATGGTTTCAATTGTAACTACCCGCGCGCCACGCTGTCAGTCGCCCTGGAAGCCATCCGCGCGGAAAGTCAGTACCAGCGTATCGCGGTGACCCGCCTGCCCTTCAACGGGCTGGATGGGGGTGGATTCGTGGATCACCCGGGCATCATCCAGGAACATCAGTGACCAGGGCGCTTCCAGTGTGAAGCGCTGCCCGTCCGGGCCAGCCGCCTCGAACACCCGGGTTTCGCCGCCCTTGATGCCGACCCGATCCACCAGCATCACCGCCACGAAATCCACGCCGTCGCGATGGGCGCCCTCGGGCGTGGGGCGGCCGATGCCGTCGGTGGTGTCGATGCGGAACTGGTGGGCTTCGACATACCAGGCACGCGCGCCTTTCAGCTCGGAGCAGACCCGGCCCAGCGCCATGAGCAGATGCCGCCACAGCGGATGGCCAGCGGTTTCCGGCCGCATCGGCTCGAACCAGCGGCGCATGCCACCGTGCAGCGCGTTGTAGTCCAGCGACTGCCAATGCGCGCGATGTGGCGCCTGGCCCAACTCATCGCCCTCGACGACGAAACAGGAATGCCGCCGTCGCCGATAGCGTCCGCCGTCCTTCAGATACTCATCGACCGCCAGGTGGTCCCAGTCCGGCTTGAACACGTCCAGGGCGGGGACCGGAAAGCCGCACAGTTCGCCGACGGCGGCCGGCTCGAGCACGGCATAGCCGCGCTGGCGCATCTGCGGCAGCAGTTGCGCGGCGGGAATGAAGGGCGGCAGGAACGTCGCGACCATCACATGGTCCTCGGCAAAAGCAAAAACCCGCACGAGGCGGGCTTTTGCTGGATTCCGGTTCCCTGGCGAGGCCAGAGTGACCGGTCTTCGAATTGGCAGCCCCGGATGGATTCGAACCACCGAATGCCTGAGTCAGAGTCAGGTGCCTTACCGCTTGGCGACGGGGCTGTAAAACGTGTGGAGCGTAGTTTAGCGCTTCGAGAACTGGGTTGCACGACGTGCTTTGTGCAGACCGACCTTCTTGCGCTCGACCTCGCGGGCGTCGCGGGTCACGAAGCCGGCCTTGCGCAGCTCGGTCTTCAGGGTTTCGTCATACTCCACCAGCGCGCGGGCGATGCCCAGGCGGATGGCGCCGGCCTGGCCGGTGGTACCGCCGCCGGAAGCGGTGGCGACGATGTCGAAATTCTCGGTGTTCTTGGTCAGTTCCAGCGGCTGGCGCACGATCATGCGCGCGGTCTCACGGCCAAAGAACTCGTCCAGCGGACGGCCATTGACGGTGATGTTGCCGGTGCCCTTGCGCAGGAACACGCGGGCGGTGGAAGACTTGCGACGGCCGGTGCCGTAGTTCTGAGTGATAGCCATGATTAGATGTCCAGGACCTGCGGCTGCTGAGCGGCGTGCGGATGATTCGGGCCGGCGTAGACCTTGAGCTTGCGGTACATGTCGCGGCCCAGCGGGCCCTTCGGCAGCATGCCCTTCACGGCGGTCTCGATCACTCGCTCCGGATGACGTTCCAGCGCCTGCGCCAGGGTTTCCGTCTTCAGGTTGCCGATGTAGCCGGTGAAGCGGTGGTACTTCTTGTCCGCCAGCTTGTTGCCGGTCACCGCGATCTTCTCGGCGTTGATCACGACGAGGTAATCGCCGGTATCGACGTGCGGGGTGTAGACGGGCTTGTGCTTGCCACGCAGGCGGCGGGCCAGTTCGGTGGACAGACGGCCGAGCGTCTTGCCGGTGGCGTCGACGAGATACCAGTCGCGCTGGACGGTCTCGGACTTGGCGGTGAAGGTCTTCATGACGGAACTCTAGGTGTGGGTCGGGCGGATTGCGCCGGCGGGCGCCGACGGAACTTTGCCACGCGATGTGAAGGGTGGAGCGAAAGAAGCGGGATTGTACTGGTCGGTCGAGCGGCGTGCAAGTCGGCCCCCTGGCGGAATCCGGGCGGCGGCGCTCGCCGGGTTGGCAGGGGAAGCGTCGGGGGCGAGAATCCGTCCACCCCACTCGCCACTGCCCGTCCCATGCGTCCGCTCCGCCTGCACACCCCGCTGGACCAGTTCCTGATCGAGACCCAGCGCGCCCTGGAAACCGTGTTCGGCAGCCCGGCCGCGCAGCGCCCGAACCCGGCCGGGGACACCCCGGAGGTCGAACTGGACGCCGGCGAGCGCCGCCACGCGGCCGGACTGATGCGGATCAACCATGTCGGCGAGGTCTGCGCGCAGGGCCTGTACTTCGGCCAGGCGGCCGTCGCACGCGACGATGCGACGAAGGCCCACCTGCTGGAAGCCGCCCAGGAGGAGACCGACCACCTGGCCTGGTGCGCCGACCGCCTGCGCGAGCTGGACAGCCGGCCGAGCCTGTTCAATCCGCTCTGGTACGGCGGCAGCTACGCCCTGGGCGCGCTCGCGGGCCTGCGCGGCGACGGCTGGAGCCTGGGTTTCGTGGTGGAAACCGAACACCAGGTCGAAGCGCACCTGGACGAGCATCTGGAAACCCTGCCGGAGGCGGATCTGCGCAGCCGCGAGATCCTCAAGGTGATGAAGGCCGACGAGGCCCGCCACGCCGAGCACGCCGAACAGGCCGGCGCGCGGGTGTTGCCACCGCCGATTCCCACCCTGATGGCCGCCGCCTCGCGGTTCATGAAGACGGTCGCCTACCGCCTGTAGCTGGTCCGGAAAGCCATCTTTACGGCCCCACCGCCCCGCCCCCCGCTTCTTGCCCTTTCCTGAAGCGACAGGATCCGCCGGCACGTCCGTCCCGATCGGAGTCACGGCAAATGGGTCCCGGCCTTGCCCGGGACCACGGCGCATCGCCATGCGCCAGCCGGAAACGGCGATGGCGCCCGGGGCCACTTACCCGTTCGAGGTGAGCTTGAGCCCGGCGATGCCGGCGATGATCAGGCCGATGCAGACCAGCCGCGCCACCGTGGCCGGCTCCTTCAGCACCAGCATGCCGAGCAGGGCGGTGCCCACGGCGCCGATGCCCACCCAGATCGCGTAACCGGTACCGAGCGGGATCTGCTTGAGCGCCGTCGCCAGCAGCCAGAAGCTGGCCACCATCGCGACCACCGTGATCAGGCTCGGCCACAGCCGGCTGAAACCTTCCGAATACTTCAGGCCCATCGCCCATACCACTTCCAGCAGGCCGGCCAGCACCAGATATACCCACGCCATACGTCTTTCCTCCAGGTTGTACCCGGGCCGCCAACGAAAAAGCGGCCCGGAACTCTCGCTCCGGACCGCCGTCGGTCCTGCTTTCGCGGCCTGCGGGCCGCGGGCGGGTCGTCCCGCCTGATTTGCGCGCCAGTGTGAACCCGCGCGCCCGAACCGGATGTAACCGGCGCAGGCCCGCCGATTACTCGGACAGGTTGCGCCCGTGGAACAGTTCCTCGATCTCACGCTTGAGCAGCGCCTCGATCTTCATCCGTTCCTTGAACGACAGGTTCTTGGCCTTCTCTTCGAACAGGTACTGATCCAGGTCGAAGTCCTTCAGGTGCATCTTCGTGTGGAAGATGTTTTCCTGGTAGACGTTGACGTCGAACATCTCGTAGCGCGACTTGATGTTGTTCGCCAGGAAGTTCTGGATCGAGTTGATCTTGTGATCGATGTAGTGCTTCTTGCCCTTCACGTCGCGGGTGAAGCCACGCACCCGGTAGTCCATGATGACAATGTCGGACTCCAGACTCTCGATCAGGTAGTTCAGCGCCTTCAGCGGCGAAATCACGCCGCAGGTGGCGACGTCGATGTCGGCGCGGAACGTGGCGATGCCGTGCTGCGGATGGGTCTCCGGATAGGTGTGCACGGTGATGTGGCTCTTGTCCATGTGCGCCACCACCGCGTCGGAGATGATCTCCTTGCCTGCCTGCTTCTTGTCGATCACCGGTTCTTCGGAGATCAGGATCGTCACCGACGCACCCTGCGGGTCGTAGTCCTGGCGGGCCACGTTGAGGATGTTGGCACCGATGATCTCCGCCACATCCGTCAGGATCTGGGTGAGGCGATCGGCGTTGTACTCTTCGTCGATGTATTCGATGTAGCGCTGGCGCTCGTCTTCGGATACGGCGTAGCACACGTCATAGATGTTGAAGCTCAGCGCCTTGGTGAGGTTGTTGAAACCTTGCAGCCTGAGGCGAGGCAGTGGTTTTACCACGGCAGCGGTCCCTCTTTGGGGGTAATGGGGAAGGGGCGGAATTATGGGGCAAACGACGTGACAACGAAATGTCCGGGGCCGACGGCCGGCCGACGCGGGTTTGGCCCGGCGCTTGCATGGCCCGGGTTTGCCGTCCGGGGCGTATTGGGACTAAGCTTCCTGAATTCACCGCCCCGACCATCATGAGCCCTGGCCTGCCTCTTTCCGCCCCCGCTCGCACCGCCGCCAGCCCACTGACGCCGGATGCAGCCACGATCGAGCGTTTCCTCGCCCACAGCCATCGCCGGCGCTATCCCGCTCGGGCCGATGTGTTCCGCCCGGGGGATCCCGCCGGCACACTCTACTATGTGGTCAGCGGTTCCGTGAGCATCATCACGGAAGAAGATGACGACCGCGAGTTGGTGCTCGGCTATTTCGGCGGCGGCGAGTTCGTCGGCGAGATGGGCCTGTTCATCGAGTCCGACCGGCGGGAAGTCATCCTGCGGACCCGGACCCAGTGCGAACTGGCCGAGATCAGCTACGAGCGCCTGCACCAGTTGTTCCTGGGCTCGCTGTCGGCGGATGCGCCCAAGCTGCTCTACGCCATCGGCGCGCAGCTTTCGCGCCGGTTGCTGGATACCAGCAGGAAAGCCAGCCGGCTGGCCTTCCTGGACGTCACCGACCGCATCGTGCGCACCCTGCACGATCTGGCCCGCGAGCCGGAGGCGATGAGCCATCCGCAGGGTACCCAGCTGCGCGTGTCGCGCCAGGAACTGGCCCGTCTGGTGGGCTGCTCCCGCGAGATGGCTGGCCGCGTGCTGAAGAAGCTGCAGGCCGACGGCACGCTGCACGCGCGCGGCAAGACCGTGGTGCTGTACGGCACGCGCTGACGGGTCACATTGATTGCTCCGCCGGGTCCAGATGGACCCGGCCTCCCCGCCTCCGGTTATCCTGACCGCGCAAACCGGGCATTCCTGCCCCACGGGAAGCGCTGGATGGCGTTTGGAAGCGAGTTCTACTGGTTCATCCTCATCGGCCTGGGCGCGCAACTGGTGGATGGCGCGCTGGGCATGGCCTTCGGGCTGGTCTCCTCGTCGATCCTGCTGGGCATGGGCCTGCCGCCGGCGGCGGTGAGCGCGAGCGTCCACACGGCCGAGGTCTTCACCACGGGCGTCTCGGGCGCCTCGCATGCCTATTTCCGCAACATCGACAAGCGCCTGTTCTGGCGCCTGACCCTGTCCGGCGCGCTCGGCGGGGTGATTGGCGCCTACGTGCTCACCCGGCTGCCCGGCGAGGCCATCCGTCCCTTCGTCTACCTGTACCTGCTGTTGCTGTCGATCCTGATCCTGTTGCGCTCGTTCGGCCGCTTCATGCCGAAAAAGCAGATCCAGCGGGTGCCCGTGCTGGGCTTTTTCGCCGGACTGCTGGATGCCAGCGGCGGCGGCGGCTGGGGCCCGTTGGCGACCTCGACCCTGCTTGCCGGCGGCGGCAAGGCGCGCACCACCATCGGCACGGTCAACGCGGCCGAGTTCGTCATCACCCTCGCCGTTTCGCTGACCTTCTTCCTGACCATCGGCCTGCAGCACCTGGAAATCGTGCTGGGCCTGCTGATCGGCGGCGTGCTCGCCGCACCGCTGGCGGCCTATCTGGTGCGCCATGTGCCGGAGCGCGTCGTGCTGACCGTGGTGGGCGTGCTGGTCCTGTGCATCAGCCTGTACCACATCGGCGCGGCCTGGCTGTTCTGAGCGCTGGGCAAGCCGGGCCGCGCCCGCTAACGTATCCGCCACGTTTCCCGCCGCGAGCCGCCCCGCCATGCAATGCCCCAAGTGCCACCACGCGATGGAGCGACTGAACCTGCCCGAGGCCGACGTGCACCGCTGCACGCACTGCAAGGGATTGTGGTTCGACATGCGTACCCATGAACTCCTGAAGGAGCGCGTGGACGAGATCGATACCGGAGATCCGGCGCAGGGCGAAAAATGCAACGACGTCGACCGCATCCAGTGCCCCGTCTGCATCGGCCACTGGGATCTGGTGCGCATGGTCGATCCGCAGCAGCCGCACATCTGGTTCGAGAGCTGCAAGAACTGCTACGGGCGGTTCTATGACGCCGGCGAGTACCAGGATTTCGTCCATCACGACCTGATGGACCTGATCAGGGATTGGAACGCTCCCGAGCGACTGTAAGTTTCGCCCGTTCCGTCAGGACACCGGCTCGCCACCGCGATCACGGCAGCCCCAGTTGAGGATCGGCGTGCCGGCCGGCAATACCCGCCGGAACATTTCGATCCGGCCGGGTTTCGGGTTGACCACCACCGGGGCGCGCGCGGCCTTGAGCAGCGGCAGATCGGCGCTGCTGTCCGAATAGGCCACGGCGACTTCGCCATAGCCGCGTTCGCGCAACATCCGCATCTTTTCCTCGTTGTGGCAATGACGGGTCGCGACCACCGCGCCCAGGCGCGGCCCCACCGCGGTGCCGATCACCGGCACGTCCTCGTGGGCGACGAAGCTGAGGATCGCCCGCGCCAGTTCCGGTGGTGCGCCGGTGGCCACCACCACCCGGTCACCGGACGCGCGATGCTGGCGGAATACCTCCAGCGCCACCGGCAGCAGTCGCTGCCGCACTTCCTCGCGATGGGTGGCGACGTAGCGATCGATCAATGAGTCGAAGCTTCGGCGCCCATGCAGGCCAAAGGTACCGATCCAGATGTAGCCGGAAATGCCATGCCGGCGGGTTGGCAGGAAGGCCACCATCGGGCCCAGCACCACCGAGGCGAGGATCGCCACGGCGGCACGCAGCGGGTTGCGCCTGATCAGCCAGGTCACCAGATGGCCGCCGGAATCGCCGGCGTACAGGGTATGGTCGAAATCGAACACCACCAGCGGCGCCTCGGGACGCGGCTTCGGGTAGGAAAGATCGCTCATGACGCGAAGAATAGCTGACGCAACGCCTCGCCCGGTTCGTCCGCGCGCATGAAGGTCTCGCCGACCAGGAACGCGTTGACCCCGGCCGCGCGCATCCGTGCCACATCGTCCGGTACCAGGATGCCGCTCTCGGTCACCAGCAGCCGGTCGCGCGGCACCGCGTCCTTCATCGCCAACGTGGTCTCCAGCGAGACTTCGAAGGTGCGCAGGTTGCGGTTGTTGATGCCTACCAGCGGCACCGGCACCTGCAGGGCACGCTCCAGCTCGTCGATATCGTGCACTTCCACCAGCACGTCCATGTCCAGCTGCATCGCCAGGCCGGACAGATCGACCAGTTGGTTGTCATCCAGCGCGGCGACGATCAGCAGGATGCAGTCGGCCCCCAGCACGCGCGCTTCGTATACCTGGTAAGGATCGATGGTGAAGTCCTTGCGCAGGACCGGCAGCGTGCAGGCCTCGCGTGCCTGCCGCAGGTAGTCGTCGGCGCCCTGGAAGAAATCCACGTCGGTCAGCACCGACAGGCAGGCCGCGCCGCCGAACTCGTAGCTCACCGCGATGTCGGCCGGGCGGAAGTCGGGCCGGATCACGCCCTTGGACGGACTGGCCTTCTTCACCTCCGCAATCACCGCCGGGTCGCCCTGCGCGATCATCGCGTTGAGCGCATCGGCGAAGCCGCGCGTGTCGGGCACGTCGGCGGCACGCGCGACCAGTTCGGCCAGCGGCACGCGGGCGCTGCGCTCGGCGATTTCCCCGGTCTTGCGGGCGAGGATGGTGTTGAGGATGTCGCTCATGGGGTTCCGATCAATGTCCAGTCTTCGGTGGTGCGGCGGCGCGGGAAGTCCTAGCCGCGATCCCAGCCGTAGGCGCGTTCCACCTTGGCCACGCGCAGTTCGAAGTGATCGTACCAGTCGCGCCGGCCCTGCTCCCGCGCCGCGGTGTGCTCGGCGTGCTGCCGCCAGGCGCGGATCGCGTCCTCGCTGTCCCAGTACGCCACGGTGATGCCGAAGCCGTCAGCCCCCCGGGTCGACTCGATGCCCAGGAAGCCTGGCTGCTGCACGGCCAGTTCGACCATCCGCTGGGCCATCGCGCCATAGCCCGGATCATCCTGGCCGTTGCGTTGAGAGGAAAAGATCACCGCGTAGTACGGCGGCTTGGGGAGCTGGGCGAAACCGTTGCCTGCCATGTCTACTTCCCTTCCCCGGCCAGGCGCCGGGTGGTCTCGACGAAGGATTGCAGCCGCGCGGCCGCGCGACCGTCGGTGATGGCTTCACGTGCGCGGACGATGCCGTCCTCGATGCTGTCGGCCACGCCGGCCACGTACAGCGCCGCCCCGGCATTGAGCGCGACGATATCGCGTGCCGGTCCGGGCTTGTTGTCCAGCACGCCCAGCAGGATCGCCTTCGACTCGGCGGCATCGGCCACGCGCAGGTTGCGGCTGGCGGACATGGCGATGCCGAAATCCTCCGGATGCACTTCGTACTCGCGCACCACGCCGTCGCGCAGTTCGCCGACCAGGGTGGCCGCGCCCAGCGACAGTTCGTCCATGCCGTCCCGGCCCCACACCACCAGCGCGCGTTCGGCGCCCAGTTCTTGCATCACCCGCGCCTGGATGCCGACCAGGTCGGGATGGAACACGCCCATCAGGATGTTGGGCGCACCGGCCGGATTGGTCAGCGGACCGAGGATGTTGAAAATCGTGCGCACGCCCATTTCGCGGCGGACCGGGGCGACCACCTTCATCGCCGGATGATGTACCGGCGCGAACATGAAGCCGATGCCGGCCTGTTCGATGGAACTCGCCACCTGTTCCGGTTGCAGTTCGATCGCCGCGCCCAGCGCTTCCAGCACGTCGGCGCTGCCGGACTTGGAGGACACGCTGCGGTTGCCGTGCTTGGCGACCTTGGCGCCGGCCGCCGCGGCCACGAACATCGAACAGGTGGAGATGTTGAAGGTGTGCGAGCCGTCGCCGCCGGTGCCGACGATATCGACCAGATGGCGGGTGTCGGCAATCGGCACCGGCCGCGAGAACTCGCGCATCACCGTGGCGGCGCCGGCGATCTCGCCGACGGTTTCCTTCTTGACCCGCAGGCCGGTGAGGATGGCCGAGGTCATCGTCGGCGACACGTCGCCGCGCATGATCTGGCGCATCAGGTCGACCATCTCGTCGTGGAAGATCTCGCGGTGCTCGATGGTCCGTTGCAGCGCTTCCTGGGGGGTAAGGGGCATGGTGTGATTCCCGCGTGGCTGGTTGGCGGCGTGGGGCGGCCGACCGGTGGCGCTATCGTTCAAGGAAATTCTTGAGCAGGGCGTGGCCATGCTCGGTCAGGATGGACTCGGGGTGGAACTGCACGCCTTCCACCGGGAACTCCCGGTGACGCAGTCCCATGATCTCCTCGAACGAGCCGTCCTCGTTCTCGGTCCAGGCGGTGATCTCCAGCGCGTCCGGCAGCGAGCCGCGCTCGACCACCAGCGAGTGGTAGCGGGTGGCCTCGTAGGCATCCGGCAAACCGGCGAACACGCCCCGACCCTCGTGACGGATGCGCGAGGTCTTGCCGTGCATGATCTGGCCGGCACGGATCACCTTGCCGCCGTAGGCCTGGCCGATGCCCTGGTGGCCCAGGCACACGCCGAGGATCGGCGTATTCCGTCCCAGCGATTCAATCACGTCCAGCGAGACACCGGCCTCGTTGGGCGTGCACGGACCGGGCGAAATGACGATGCGTTCCGGCGCGAGCCGCACGATTTCGTCCACCGTCAGCGCATCGTTGCGCACCACCTTCACCTCGGCGCCCAGCGACTGCAGGTACTGCACGAGGTTGTAGGTGAAGCTGTCGTAGTTGTCGATCATCAGGAGCATGCGGAACTCCCCTCTTTCATTTCGATGGAAAGAGGAATGCGGGGGGCTAGGGTGCGATCAGGAAGATCGCGTACACGTTTTCGGTGAAGGTGAGGGTGCCGGCCGCGAGGCTTTCCGCCTGCAGCGGCGGTGCCGCGGGGGCCGGCGGCAGGTAGGTATCGGCCGGCCTGGGCTCCATGGCCGCCACGGGACCGCTGGGCCATGTTCCCGCTTGCACGCCATAGGCAAAATCCGGAGCCACATCGGAAATGCTGTACAGGCCACGAATCCGGGTACCGTATGCCTTGGCCAGCTGCTCGGCCGTATGCCGGGTTTGCTCACCGGCTTCGCGTTTGAGCTGCCCGCGCAAGCTGGCCTCTGCGGAGTAGCCCGGTTCGAGACTGGCGATCTGTAGCTCGGGACTGGCCTTGATTTGCGCCAGGAAAGCCTGCGTATCTTCCAACCGGGAAAAGGTTCCAAGGACCTTCCGGCGCACCTGGCTTCCCTTGAACTCCCGCTTGTTGTCGCGCCAATCATAGTCAGGGGAAACACTCAGGGAGGATGCCTGCAGGGAGTCTTCGATCACCTGGTTGCGCTTGAAGGCTTCGATGACCTGGGCGGCGCTGGCCTGCACCTTCCGCCTGGCGGCGTCGGTGTCCAGGTCAGTCACCTGCAGGTCCAGGGAAACAGTGAAGCGATCCGGCACCACCGTGCGCGTGCCCTGCCCCTTGACCAACAGATGCGGTAGGGCCGGCAAGGCATTCATCTGCGCAGCGGCCAGCATCGGGGTGGACAGGAACACTATCGCCCACAACAATCGATTCATCATTCGCATCGGTACAGCTCCTTCGTCCCGTGGATTCTCACAATCCCTTCGCCGCTTCGGCCACCGCGCGGAACAGCGCGCGGCCCTTGTTCATCGTCTCGTCCCATTCCTTGTCCGGATCCGAGTCGTAGACGATGCCGGCGCCGGCCTGCACGTGCAGGCGGCCGTCCTTGATCACCGCGGTGCGGATGGCGATGGCGGTGTCGGCGTCGCCGTGCCAGCCGATGTAGCCGATGCTGCCGGCGTAGACGTTGCGCTTGATCGGTTCCAGTTCGCGGATCACTTCCAGCGCGCGGATCTTCGGCGCGCCGCTGACGGTGCCGGCCGGGAAGGTCGCGCGCAGTACGTCGGCATAGCTCAGGCCCGGCAGCAGCCGGCCGGTCACCTCGCTGACGATATGCATGACGTGGCTGTAGCGTTCGATGACGAACTGCTCGCCCACCTGCACGGTCCCCGCCTCGGAGACCCGGCCGGCATCGTTGCGGCCGAGGTCAATCAGCATCAAGTGTTCGGCGCGCTCCTTGGGATCGGCCAGCAGCTCGGCTTCCAGCGCCAGGTCCTCGTCGTGGGTGCGGCCGCGTGGACGGGTGCCGGCGATCGGACGCACGGTGACCTCGCCGTCCTGCAGGCGTACCAGGATTTCCGGCGACGAACCGACCACCTGGACGTCGCCCACATCGAGGAAATACATGTAGGGCGACGGATTCAGCGCACGCAGGGCGCGGTACACGTCCACCGGACGCGCGCTGAACGGTACGCTCAGCCGCTGCGAGAGCACCACCTGGAAGATGTCGCCGGCACGGATGTAGTCCTTGGACTTTTCCACCGCGGCGATGAAGCCCTCGCGGGTGAAGCCGGAGACGAAGTGGCTTTCATCCAGCACATCGCGGGTGATGGGCGCCGGATAGCCCGCGCCGGGCTGGCGCAGCTTGGCGGTGAGCGCGTCCAGGCGCGCCTGCGCGCCTTCCCAGGCGCCGTCCTCGCGCGGATCGGCGTGCACGATCAGGTACAGGCGCCCCTTGAGGTTGTCGAACACCGCAAGTTCTTCCGACAGCATCAACAGGATGTCCGGGGTATCGAGTTCGTCGGGCTTGTCGCCGCCGCTCAGGCGCGGCTCGATATAGCCGATGCACTCGAAACCGAACCAGCCCACGAGCCCGCCGGTGAAACCGGGTAGCCCTTCCAGTCGCGGCACGGTATGCGCGGCGCGCAGGGACTCGACCTCGGCGAAAGGGTCGGCCACTTCGCGGCGTTCCACGAGTTCGCCGCGTTCGCGGATTTCCAGCGTGTGCCCGCGGAAGCTGATCACCCGCCGCGCCGGCAGGCCGATGATCGAATAGCGGCCGAAACGCTCGCCGCCTTCCACCGATTCGAACAGGTAGGTATGCGGGGCGTCGGCGAGTTTCAGGTAGACCGAGAGCGGCGTGTCCAGGTCGGACAGCACTTCACGGACAACGGGGATGCGGGTGTGACCTTCAGCGGCGTGGCGCTGGAACTGCTCGAGCGAAATCAAGACGGCTTTCCTTCCGGGACGCGGGGGCATGGCAGACGACGGCAACGGGCCACCATCGCCAGCAGCGGCGTGCGGAAGAAACGGAAAGCGGGGTCGTCTGGCTGAACACGGGGCTACTCTACCCGATGGCCGGGCCGCGGGGCCAGTCCTCGGGGCTGTGGATCACTGGGTGGAAATGGGTCCCGGCTTTCGCTGGGACGGCGGGAGGCGGACCTTAAATCGTCCTCTGGTGGAGGCTGGATATGGTCCGGCGCGAAATCCGTCGCCATCCAGCGAACGCTGGGTCAGCCGTGCGCCAGCAGCGGGCAATCGGGTGGCAGGTGCATGCGCAGACGGCCGGGGACGCAGGTGATGCGGAAATGCCGTGAACGCACCGGTTCGCCGTCGAGGTTGAGTGTGATGGGTTCGGCTGCCGACAACTCGACCCAGGGCAGGCGCGCATGCGTGGCGATCCGCTCCAGCGCCTCGCGCTTGCCCTGGGTCAGGAGGGTTCCCACGGTCGCGCCCACTTCCCCGTTGAGCGTCGGCACGATGGTCAGATCGAGTTGTCCGTCGTTGGCGACGGCATCCGGACACAGCGCCTGACCGCCGCCGGCCTGGCGCCCGTTGCCGATGCCCAGGGCGATGAACTCGCCGCCCCAGGCGAAATCCGGGCCGCGCAGTTCCGCCACGATCGGCTCGATGCGGCCGAGGCGGGCAATCCCCGTGACCAGATAGGCCAGCCCGCCCAGCACTTTCTTCAGGCCTTCATCGGTTTCCACGGTCACTTCCGTGCCAAACCCGCCACTGGCCAGGTTGGCGCACCAATGGACCTCGTCGCCAGTTTCGATCCTCAGCAGATCGATCGGCACCGCGGGTTCGGCGGCCGCCAGTCCCAGCGCGTCTCCGGGCTCGGGCGGGATGCCGGCGGCGGCGGCGAAGTCGTTGGCCGTGCCCATCGGCACCAGGGCCAGCGTGGGGAGCGCGTCGGCGGTTTCCTCGCGATGGGCCAGGGCGGTCGCCACCTCGCTCAGGGTTCCGTCGCCTCCGGCGGCCACCAGCGCGTCCACGCCTTCGGCGATTGCTTCGGATACGTGGCGTTCGGCGTCGCCGGCTTCCCAGGTCACCCGCACTTCCAGCGTGATCCCGCGTTCGCGCCAGTGCGCGACCGCCGCGCGCAGGGCATCGTCGCCCGCCGCTTTGCCATTGAGGATGAGACGCCAGCGCGCTGTCTGCATGAAGGAGGATGAAGAAGGGGATGGCGAACGCTAGCAGGTCACGCGCACCGGCAGGTTAACGCGTGGGCGCGGGACGATGCGGAATGCCTGCCCGGCAGCGGTCGCGGGCAATCGTGCAGGTGCCGTTGCTTTCGTTCCCGCTTGGGTCGATCCCGGCGCACATTGCGCAACCGCCTGAACTACCGTGATGAGGCCCGGCTGTCATCCGGGTGTCATCCGGCGCCGGTAGCGTAGAAAGTCATAGCAGGGACGATGGGCGGAGGCAGGATCAGCCTCCAATTTTCCGAAAGGCGGTGGCCATTGGCCACCGCCTTTCTTCTTGGCCGGGATTTGACGGCCGGGGCAGCGGAAGCTCCGCTCTACCGTCTACGTGGAGCCGAGCTTGCTCGGCTGCTCTTCGCGCGGAACCAACCTCGCACAGCGAAGCAAGCTCCGCTCTACTCAGCGGGCGGCGGCGACGGCTTCGCGCATGCGGCGGATGACATCGGCGTAGTCCGGCGCGTTGAAGATCGCCGAGCCGGCGACGAAGGTGTCGGCGCCGGCTGCGGCGATTTCGCCGATGTTGTCGGCCTTCACCCCGCCGTCGATTTCCAGCCGGATGGCCTTGCCGGAGGCATCGATCTTTTCGCGGACCGCACGCAGCTTGTCGAGCGCGGAAGGAATGAACGCCTGGCCGCCGAAGCCGGGATTCACCGACATCAGCAGGACCAGATCCAGATCCGCCAGCACCCAGTCCAGCACGTCCACCGGCGTGGCCGGATTCAGCACCAGCCCGGCCTTGCAGCCGTGCGACTTGATCAGCTGCACCGTGCGATGGACATGACGCGAGGCCTCGGGATGGAAGCTGATGATGCTGGCGCCGGCCTCGGCGAAGTCCGGGATGATCCGATCCACCGGTTCCACCATCAGGTGCACGTCGATCGGCGCGGTGACGCCGTGCTTGCGCAGGGCCTGGCACACCATCGGGCCGATGGTGAGGTTGGGGACGTAGTGGTTGTCCATCACGTCGAAGTGCACCCAGTCGGCGCCGGCGGCGATCACGTTGTCGACTTCCTCGCCCAGCCTGGCGAAGTCGGCGGACAGGATGGAGGGGGCAATCAGGCAATCGGACATGGGGCTCTCGTCGGGTCGGTGCGGCGGGAAGGCGCGGGCGCGTTCAGCGCCGGCGCAGGGTCTTGATGCGGTCGTAGGCGGCATTGATTTCGCCGGCCTTGCGCTCGGCCTGGCGGCGCAGTTCCTCGGCGGCGCCCGCGTACTTGTCGGGGTGGTACTGGGAAATCAGCCGGCGGTAGGCCTGGTCGATCTCGGCGTCGGTGGCGTCGCTGGTGAGGTTGAACACCCGGTAGGGGTTGTCCCGGGACAGCTTGAACCAGTCCTCGTCGAAGGCATGGCCGATCAGCAGCCCGATCAGGCCGCCCACCGGGTGCCGCATCAGCAGCCAGCCGGCGATGAATCCGAGCAATTTGCCGTACCAGCGCTTCATCCGGGCGGGGTTTCCGTGAAATTGGCGGCCATTTTACGGCACAGCGGCCCGGCATCGCCGTACACTACGCGGCCCGGCCGGGTTCCGGGCACGCCCAGGCGGCTTGCGGGACACGGAGCGGGGAGGACTTCGGGTGCGCTGCGCGCGCCCTTCCGACCGAAATCCGGACTCCCCGAGGAGTATTTGTGCCGACGACGTTGCTTCAATCCGATCTGCCCGGCCTGCCGTTGCGCCACCGCGGCAAGGTCCGCGATGTATTCGACATTCCCCGCGAGCGTCTGCCCGCCGACGCGCCGCCTGGCGACTACCTGCTGATGGTAGCCACCGATCGCCTCAGCGCGTTCGACGTGGTGCTGCCGGATCCGATTCCCGGCAAGGGCGAGATGCTCTGCCAGATCTCCAACTTTTGGTTCGCCAAGACCGCCCACCTGCTGCCCAACCACCTGACCGGCATCGACGTGGCCAGCGTGCTGCCCGCAGGCGTGGATCCCGCGCTGTACGCGAAGCGCGCGGTGGTGACCCGCAGGCTCAAGCCGGTGCCGGTGGAAGCCATCGCCCGCGGCTACCTGATCGGCAGCGGCTGGAAGGACTACCAGCGCACGGGCAAGGTCAGTGGCATCGAGCTGCCCGACGGCCTGCGCCAGGCCGAACGTCTGGCGGAACCGATTTTCACGCCCTCCACCAAGGCGGCGGTCGGCGACCACGACGAGAACATCGATTTCGACGCGATGGTCAAGACCGTGGGCGCGGAACTGGCCGAGCGCGTGCGCGACGCCACCCTGCGCATCTACCGCTACGCCGCCGAGTACGCGGCCGAGCGCGGCATCCTGCTGGCCGACACCAAGTTCGAGTTCGGTACCGACGCCGACGGCCGCCTGTACATCATGGACGAGATGCTGACTCCCGATTCCTCGCGCTACTGGCCGGCGGATCAGTACGAGGTCGGCACCAGCCCGCCGAGCTACGACAAGCAGTTCGTGCGCGACTACCTGGAAACGCTGGACTGGGACAAGACCGCGCCGGGCCCGCGCCTGCCCGCCGAAGTCATCGAACGCACCCGCGCGAAGTACGCCGAAGCGCTGCTGCGGCTGGCTGATCTGCGGCTGGATTGATCCCGGGGCTCGCGGCCGGAGGCCGCTCCTACCGAGGTTACCGCCGCTCTTGCGGGACCGGCGCCTGGCGCGCGCCGGTCGGGTGGCGTTCACCGCGGCGTGGGCTAGCATCGCCATCCCGTGCTGTTCGCACCTCGCCGGCCTCGTCCATGAATCCGGGTTACCTGTATCTGGCCATCGCCATCGTGGCCGAGGTCGTCGCCACCAGCGCGTTGAAATCGGCGGCCGGCTTCACCCGGCTCGGGCCATCGCTGATCGTGGCCATCGGCTACGGCATCGCCTTCTACTGCCTGTCGCTAGTGATGAAAACCGTCCCGATCGGCGTTGCCTATGCGATCTGGTCCGGGGCGGGCATCGTGCTGATCGCTCTGATCGGCTGGCTGGTGCTCAAGCAGAGCCTGGACCTGCCGGCCGTGCTCGGCATGGGCCTGATCGTGGCCGGGGTGGCCGTGATCCAGCTGTTCTCGCGCGTCTCCGGTCATTGAACCCCGGTGCCGGCCCGCGCACAGCGCGCGCCGCCCGCGCCTGCGCTATGCTCCATACCCTGCCGCATCGACATCCTCGGGAGGGATGCATGAACGCGACCGCGCAACGCCCGGTGGACCGCTGGTTCGCCAGTTACTCCGGCGACCACCAGAACGTCACCAACCAGAAGATCCACCTCTTCGCCGTCCCCGCCATCCTGTGGACGGTGGTCGCGCTGCTGTGGTGCATCCCCGTGTTCGGCACCTGGATGAAGTCCGGCATCTGGGCGGCGCTGGCGATGTTCGGTGCGTGGATGTTCTACAACCGGATGTCGCGCCCGCTCGGCCTGGGCATGCTGGCGATCTTCGTGGCGATGGCCTGGCTGACCCGCTGGCTGGAAGGCATGCTGGGGGTGGCGAACCTGTTCTGGCTGGCCCTGTGCGTGTTCGTGGTCGCCTGGATCGCGCAGTTCATCGGCCACAAGATCGAAGGCCGCAAACCGAGTTTCCTCACCGATCTCACCTACCTGCTGATCGGGCCGGCCTGGGTCCTGGCCAAGTTCTACCGGGTGATGGGCTGGCGTTACTGATCGGGATGCGCCGCGCTCAGCGCGGCAGCATGTCCGCATCCGGCTGGAAACCGCGCGGCGCGTAGCCGAAATCCTGTCGCGCCGGCCCGGCGTCGAATACCAGGTCCTCGCGCATACGCGCCACCGCCGCACCCGTCAGGCCCTGCAAACGTCCGCTCGCGCGCGCCGCCAGGACCGCGGCGGAAAACATCGGCGACGGCAGCACGATCAGGCGCGGCGGAGGCTGCAGCGCGGCCAGCGTGCGTCGGACCATTTCGCGATAGACCACGGTTTCGCCACCGGGCAACGCATAGGCCTTGGCGTGCGTGGCCGCCACATCCACCACCGCCTGGGCGGCCGCGGCCAGGTCCGCCACATGGACCGGCTGGCGCCGCCCGCGCGCATTGGCAGGCAACACGAAGAATCCGCTGCGCCGTGCCATCGCCGCGATTCGCGACAGGGTCTGGTCGCTGCCCGCGCCATAGACCAGCGTGGGACGCAGCACCGTGGCCTGCGCCCCCCGCAGCGCCGCCGTCCCGAACACCCGCGCCTCGGCATCCCGCAGGCGTCCGGCCAAATCACGCTCGCCACTGTCGGCGGAAGCGTGCTTGGTCTCGACGCTCGTGGATCCGAAGGCCACCACGCGCGGACATGCCATTCGCGCGTCCGCGTACCAATGTGAAAAACGATCCAGCGGACCAGTGCTGAAAATCACGTCGACCCGCTCGGGGAGTTCCGGCATCGCGTCGAACTCCCCTCGCAACCAGTGAACGCCGGACTGTTGCTCGCGCGATTGCCGTGACACGGCGTAGCTGCGCCAACCCGCCGCGCGCAGACGCGCCAGCAGGGCCGCGCCGATCTGTCCGGTGCCGCCGAAGATCAGGGCGCTGCGGGACTGCGAAGACATGGAATGCACGTTTCCCCGTGGATGAACGAGATGGCCGGAACCGGTGCAAAGCATAGCGAAGCCGCCATTCCGCGTGCGTTGCCCTGTTAAACTCGGGTCAACACCCGCCATCGAAGTCCGACGAGTGTCCGCATCTCTCGACCTGCTCCTGTGCCTGCCGTTCCTGATCGCCCTGCTCATCGCACTGTGGCGACCCAAGTCGCGCAGCATGGCGGCCTGGCTGGCCGGCGCGGCGCCATTGCTGGGCCTGGGCCTGCTGGCGACGATGACGCCGGAGATCCTGCACGGCGGCGTCGTGCACGCGGAGCATCCCTGGATTCCCCAGCTTGGCCTCGCCTTCGGCCTGCGCCTGGACGGCCTGGCCTGGACTTTCGCCGGGCTGGTGCTGGCGATCGGCGCGCTGGTGGTGATGTACGCGCACTACTACCTGAGCCCGCGCGATTCGGCGGTGCGCCTGTATGCGTACCTGCTGCTGTTCATGGGCTCCATGCTCGGCGTGGTGCTGGCCGGCAACCTGATCCTGCTGCTGGTGTTCTGGGAGATGACCAGCATCAGTTCGTTCCTGCTGATCGGTTACTGGCACCAGCGCCAGGACGCCCGCGAGGGCGCGCGCATGGCGCTGGCGATCACCGGCGGTGGCGGCCTGGCGCTGCTGGCCGGCGCGCTGCTGCTGGGCCATATCGTCGGCAGTTACCAACTGGATGACGTGCTCGCCGCCGGCCCGCAGATCCGCGCCCACGCGCTGTATCCGCTGACCCTGGTACTGGTGCTGCTGGGCGTGTTCACCAAGAGCGCGCAGTTTCCGTTCCACTTCTGGCTGCCGCACGCGATGGCCGCGCCGACGCCGGTTTCAGCCTACCTGCATTCGGCGACGATGGTGAAGGCCGGCGTGTTCCTGCTGGCGCGCCTGCACCCTGCCCTGGCCGGCAGCGAACTGTTCTTCTACCTGGTCAGCGCGATCGGCGCGGCGACGCTGCTGATCGGCGCCTGGCAGGCGATCTTCCAGCAGGACATCAAGGGCCTGCTGGCCTATTCGACCATCTCGCATCTGGGCCTGATCACGTTGCTGTTCGGCCTCTCCACCCCGATGGCGGTGGTCGCCGGCCTGTTCCACATCCTCAACCACGCGGTGTTCAAGGCCTCGCTGTTCATGGCAGCCGGCATCATCGATCACGAGACCGGCACCCGCGACATGCGCCGGCTCGGTGGCCTGCGCCATTACCTGCCGTTCACCAGCACACTGGCGATCATCGCCAGCCTGGCGATGGCCGGCGTGCCGCTGCTCAACGGTTTCCTGTCCAAGGAAATGTTCTTCGCCGAGACGCTGGATATGAGCGACGCGCACGCGACCATGCGCTCGGCGATGAGCCTGGTCGCGGTGCTGGCCGGCATCTTCGGCGTCGCCTACAGCCTGCGCTTCGTCCACGACACGTTCTTCGGCAAGGGCCCCCGCGCGCTGGAACACGAACCGCACGAGCCCGCGCGCTGGATGAAGATCCCGGTCGAGATCCTGGTGGTGTTGTGCCTGATCGTGGGCATCGTCCCGGCCTGGACCATCGCCCCGGTGCTGGAGGCGGCGGTGCGCGGCACGCTCGGCGCCGCCGCGCCGACCTACAGCCTGGCGGTCTGGCACGGCTTCAACCTGCCGCTGCTGATGAGCGTGGTCAGCCTGGTCGGCGGCGTGGCGCTGTATTTCGGCCTGCGCCGGTTGCTGGATCTGCACGCGATCGTCCGCCAGTCGCTGGGACGGCGCATCTTCCTGTTCAACGTCGAGGCGCTGTTCGCGCTGGCGCAGCGGCTGACCCGGCGCATCGCCAACGGCAGCCTGCAGCGCAGCCTGGCCTGGCTGGTGCTGGCGGCGATCGCGGTCGGACTGGCGCCGTTCCTGTCCGGCGGCGCTTCCATCGAATGGCGCGCGCCGCAACCGATGCCGCCGCTGGGCTGGGTGCTGTGGCTGGTGCTGGCGGCCTGCGCGATCACCTCGCTGCGCTGGTACCGGCAGCGCCTGGTGGTGCTAATCCTGCTGGGCGGCGCGGGACTGGCGGTCAGCCTGACCTTCGTGTTCCTGTCGGCGCCGGATCTGGCGCTGACCCAGTTGCTGGTGGAAATGGTCAGCCTGCCGCTGCTGCTGCTGGGCATGCATTACCTGCCGTTCCGCTCGCCGCCGGAGCGCAACGCGGCGCGGCGCTGGCGCGATATCGTGATCGCCCTGGTCGCCGGTACCGGCGTGGCGGTGCTGGCCTACGCGGCGATGACCCGGCCGGCCGGCGGCATCGGCGAGGAAATGCTGGCGCGCTCGTTGCCGGAGGCGTTCGGCCACAATGTGGTCAATGTGATCCTGGTCGATTTCCGCGGTTTCGATACCTTCGGCGAGATCACGGTGTTCGGCATCGCCGCCCTGCTGGTGCATGCGCTGCTGCGGCGCGCGCGGATGGCGCCGGAGAAGATCATGCCCGGCCCGCCGATTCCGCTACCGGTGCCGGCGGATCTGGCCCAGATCATGTTCCCGCTGACGCTCACCGTCTCGTTCTTCCTGTTCCTGCGCGGGCACAACGCCCCCGGTGGCGGTTTCGTCGCCGGTCTGGTTCTGGCGGTGCCGCTGCTGATGCAGTACGTCATGCAGGGCGCCGCCTCGGTCGAGTCGCGCTTCGGTTTCGATTACGTGCGCTGCATCGGCGTGGGCCTGCTGGTGGCGGGGCTGGGCGGGGTCGCGCCGCTGCTGCTGGGGTACCCGTTCCTCACCAGCGGCCACGTCGTATGGACGCTGCCGCTGATCGGGGACCTGGAGCTGACCAGCGCGATGGTGTTCGACACCGGCGTCTACCTAGTGGTGTTCGGCGGCGCGATGCTGATTCTCTCGATGCTGGGCACGATCAAACCCTCGCGCACGCGGGAAGCGCGCGATGGTGTCATCGATCTCGACCGGCGCTCACTCCGGACCGGCGAGGTGGAACGCTGATGGAACTCGCCCTGGCCAGCGCGATCGGCCTGCTCACCGCCTCCGGCGTGTACCTGTTGCTGCGCGCGCGCACTTTCGACGTCATCCTCGGGATGACCCTGCTCTCCTACGCCACCAACCTGCTGATCTTCGCCGGTGGCCGTGTGGTGGCCGGCAAGCCGCCGGTGCTGCGCGACGGCGTGGCGACCACCCTCGCCTACTACACAGACCCGCTGCCGCAGGCGCTGGTGCTGACCGCGATCGTGATCGCGTTCGCGATGACCGCGGTCAGCATCGTGCTGGCGATCCGCAGCCGCGCCGACAACGGCAGCGATCACGTCGACGGCGCCGCCGGCGAACGTCTGCACGAGGCGCGCGTGGACAGCTACCACGAAGACCGGCGGAGGAGGGCATGAGCCACCTGCCGCTGCTGCCGATCCTGATCCCGCTGTTCGCCGCGGCGCTGGCGTTGTTCGCCGAGCACCGCCGTTTCGGCATGGTGCCGCAACGTTTGATTGCCGGTGTCTCGCTGGCCGCGCAGGTGCTGGTGGCGGTGTGCCTGCTGCGCGCGGCCGCAGACGGCACGGTGCTGGTCTATCTGCTCGGCGACTGGCCGGCGCGGCTGGGCATCAGCCTGATGGTGGATCGCCTGTCGGCGATGATGGTGCTGGTGTCGGTGCTGCTGGCGGTGGCCTGCCTGCTGCACGCCGGCGCCGGCTGGGATCGGCGCGCGCCGCATTTCCACGCCTTCTTCCAGTTCCAGCTGATGGGCCTGAACGGCGCGTTCCTGACCGGCGATTTGTTCAACCTGTTCGTGTTCTTCGAAGTGCTGCTGATCGCCTCCTATGGACTGATGCTCAGCGGCGGGCGCGGCGATCGCATGCGCGCCGGTTTCCACTACGTCAGCGTCAACATCGCCGCCTCGACCCTGTTCCTGATGGCACTGGGCCTGCTGTACGCGCTGCTCGGCTCGCTCAACATGGCCGAGATGTCGACGAAGATCGCGCAGGCACCGGCCGCCGATCTACCGCTGATCCAGGCCGCCGCCGGCCTGCTGCTGCTGGTGTTCTGCACCAAGGCGGCGCTGCTGCCGATGTACCTGTGGCTGCCGCAGACCTACACCCACGCACCGGCCGCGGTCGCGGGACTGTTCGCGATCATGACCAAGGTCGGCCTGTACGCGGTGCTGCGGGTATGCCTGCTGCTGTTCGGCGCGTCGGCAGGCGCGCTGGCCGGATTCGCCTGGGACTGGCTGCTGCCGGCCGGCGTGATCACGCTGGCCCTGGCCTCGCTGGGAGTGATGGCAGCGGTCAGGCTGCGCGCGCTGGCGGCCTACCTGGTGCTGGTGTCGGCGGCGACCTTGTTCATCGCCTTCGCGCTGACCCGCGAAGGCACCATCGGCGCGGGACTCTACTACCTGGCGCACAGCACCTTCGCGGGCGCGTCGCTGTTCCTGATCGCGGATCTGGTCCGGCGCCAGCGCGGCGCCGATGGCGATCGCGGGGATCGCGGACTGCCGGTGCCGTCCAAGACCCTGCCCGGTCTGATGTTCCTGATCGCGGCGGTATCGCTGGCCGGCCTGCCGCCGCTGTCGGGTTTCATCGGCAAGCTGGTGCTGCTGATGGCCACGGTCGAACAACGCTGGATCTGGGCGGCGCTGCTGGTGAGCAGTTTCCTGGTCCTGGTCGGCATGGCGCGCGCGGGCACGCGGCTGTTCTGGCGGGTGCCCCCGGGCGCCCAGGTTCCCGCACCATCGGGCACGATCGCGGCGCCGGCGCGCACGCGGGAAACCGCCGCCACCGTGCTGCTGCTCGGCTACGGCGTGGCGATGGTGCTGGCCGCCGCCCCGATCCTGGACTACACGCGCGCCGCCGCCGCCCAGTTGTTGTCGCCGACCGACTATGTGGAACAGGTGCGCGCGCAATTGCCGGCGATGAGGAAACCCTGATGAAGCGCTGGATTCCTTCCTGGCCGCTGAGCCTGACGATCTTCTGCTTCTGGCTGCTGATGAACTCGGCGCTCAGCTGGGGGCACGCCGTGCTGGCGGTGGTGCTGGCGATCGTCATCCCGCTGTTCGCCGCACGCCTGGATCGCGAGTTCGCCCAGATCGGCCGCCTGCGCCAGGTACCGCGCATGCTGTGGGTGCTGGGCTGGGACATCGTCCGTTCCAACATCGAAGTCGCGCGCCGCGTGCTGGGACCGGAGTCGGCGATCACGCCCGGCTTCGTCTGGGTGCCGCTGGACATCGGCAACATCCATGGCATCGCCGCGCTGACCAGCATCATCACCCTGACACCCGGCACCCTGTCGGCGGTGTTGTCGGACGACCGCCGCCACCTGCTCGTGCACGTGTTCGATCTGAAGGATCCGGAAGCGGTAGTCGCCCAGATCAAGCACCGCTACGAAGCGCCCTTGATGGAGATATTCCCATGACGCCCGAATCCATCGTCGCCGTGGCCATCGTCGGCTCCATGCACGTGGTCGGCCTGGCCATGCTGCTGGCGCTGTGGCGCCTGCTGCGCGGGCCGACCGTGCCGGATCGGATTCTCGCGCTGGATACCCTGTTCGTGGCCGGCATCGCCGAACTGATGCTGTTCGGCATGCACCTGGACACGCCAATCTACTTCGAGGCCGCGTTGATCATCGCGATGCTCGGCTTCGTCGGCACCGTGGTGCTGAGCAAGTACATCCTGCGCCGGGACATCGTCGAATGAACATGCTGATCGCCGTGCTGCTCGCGACGCTGCTGGCCGTCGGCAGCTTCTTCATCCTGGTCGGTTCCTACGGACTGGCCAAGCTGTCGGATTTCTTCAAGCGCCTGCATGGCCCGACCAAGGCCAGCACGCTGGGCGTGGGTTGCGTGCTGCTGGCCTCGGTCGGCTACCACGCTTCACTGGGGCACGATCCGCAACCGCGTGAATTGCTGGTCACCGCGTTCCTGTTCATCACCGCGCCGATCAGCGCGCACCTGATGGCCAAGGCCGCGCTGTCGCTGAAGATGGCCACGCGCCCACCCGAACCCGGCCAGACCGATGGACAGGCGGGCGAACCCGCGCAGGACGACCCGGCCTGATCAGGCCAGCATCGCGATTTCCAGCACCACCCAGGCCACGAACGCCAGCACCAGCACGGCGCCCTCGCCCCGGCTCACGCGCAGGTCCCCGCGCAACATCGGCAACAGGATCACCGCGAAGGCGATCGCCGCCGGCAGCTCCAGGCGGACGAAGGAGGTCGGCAACGGCAGTGGTCGGAACACCGCCATACCGCCCACCACGACCAACAGGTTGAACAGGCTGGAACCGATCACGTGGCCGGCCACCATGTCGCCCTGCCCGCGCCGCGCCGCCGCGATGGCGGCCGCCACTTCCGGCAGGGCGGTGCCAATCGCCACCGGCAACAGGCCGGACAGCAGCGGCGTCAGGCCCAGTCCGGCGCCGAGCGTGGTCGCGGACTGGACGATGAATTTCGAGCCGAAGTACAGCAGCGCGATGGCGATGGCCAGGCGCAGCAATGCCTGCCACCAGGCAACCGCGGGACCGGCATAGGCGGCGACATCCGCGCGCACCGCCTCGTCCTCGCGCGCACCGCGCGCGAGCAGGAAGGCGAGCATGGCGACGAAGGCCAGCAGCAGCACGCCGCCTTCGATGCGTCCGATCACACCGTCCAGGCCGAGCACGATCAGCGCCAGCGTCGCCGCCACCAGCAGCAGCAGCAATGGCGACAGCAGGCGCATGCGCACCAGCAAAGGCGCGCACAGCGCCGCCAGGCCCAGGGTCAGGCCGAGGTTGGCGATATTGCTGCCGACCGCGTTGCCCAGCGCCAGGTCCTGCGCGCCCACCCAAGCCGCGCGCGCGTTGACCGCCAGTTCCGGCAGCGAAGTGCCAAAGGCGATCAGCAGCAGGCCGGCGACGAAGGGCGAGGCCCCCAGGCGCTGCGCCAGCGCCGAGGCGCCCTTGACGATGGAATCACCACCCAGTGCCAGCAGCACCAGGCCCAGCAGGAAAAAGCCCCATGCTTCCATCCGTGCGCCTCCTCGCGTCGATGGGCGATTCTATGCCCGCGCGGCGGCCGGCCACCAGCCAGCCACCGTCGGCGGAGGGAAACTCAGGAGCAGCCTTCCACGTAGTCGGCCTGCGGGATCAGGCCGACCCGCCAACGGCTGACCTTGCCGTCGGCGCCGACCTCGAACACCAGCTTGCTCGGCGCCACTCCGCTGGCGGCCATCGACAGGTATTGGCCGCCCTCGACGTACTTGTGCGGCGTGGATTGCAGGCCACCGTTGTAGAGCTTCTGCAGGGCATCGGCCTGCATGCCGACCTTGCCGCCGCCGGGCGCGGTCTCCTTGTCGTTGCCGACGTCGTAGCGGACGAATTTGCCGTCCTCGATCATGAAGGCCAGTTCGTTGCCGTCCTTCGCCCACTTCGGCAGCAGGTAGTGGCAGGTACTGCCCTCGCCCGCCGGCAGCGACTTGAGCTCGCCGCCCCAGGCAGCCTTGGCCTCGTCTTCGCTGCTGCCCAGCTTCATGTCGCCGAAACCGGCCAGCCCGGCCTGGGCCAATGCGGGCGGCGCGGCGGGATCGGTGGCGGGCGGAGTGGTGGGCGGAGTGGTGGGTTCGGCGGGAACGCTCGCGGCCGGCGGCGGCGCGGGAGCCGGTGCGTCCGCCTCGGCCGGTGGCTGCGCGGCCGGCGGCTTGCAGGCGGCCAGCGCCAGCGTCAGGGCGAAAGTCAGCAGGACCGGCTTGGGGGCGAACGTCATGGCGGCGGCTCCGTGGGAAAGCCGCAGCCTAGCGCGTCGCGGTGAAGCTGTCGCGAACGGATCAGTCCGGTTTGCGGAAGTGCTTCTGCAATCCGGCCCAGCAGGCAAGGTAGTCGCGCTGGCGATGACCGGCTTCCAGCGCCTGCGCGGCGGGGCGGATCACCGCGCGGGTCTCGAACATGAAGGCCATGGTGTCGCGGATGACATCCGGCTTGGCCAGGTCCGCGGCGCTGGCCTTCTCGAAGGTGGCCGCGTCCGGGCCATGTCCGGTCATGCAGTTGTGCAGCGACGCACCGCCCGGCGCGAAGCCCTCGGCCTTGGCGTCGTACACGCCGGTGATCAGGCCCATGAACTCGCTGGCGACATTGCGGTGGAACCACGGTGGACGGAACGTGTCCTGCGCCACTAGCCAGCGCGGCGGGAAGATCACGAAATCCAGGTTGGCGGTGCCGTGGGTGTCGCTGGGCGAGGTCAGCACGGTGAAGATCGACGGATCCGGGTGATCGAAGCTGATCGACCCGATGGTGTTGAAGTGGCGCAGGTCGTAGCGGTACGGCGCGTAGTTGCCGTGCCAGCCGACCACGTCCAGCGGCGAATGGCCGATCGACGCGCGCCACAGGTGGCCCTGGAACTTGGCGATCAATTCGAACTCGCCTTCCACTTCTTCGTACGCCGCGTGCGGCGTTTCGAAATCACGCGGATTGGCCAGGCCGTTGGCGCCGATCGGCCCCAGGTCGGGCAGGCGCAGCGCGGCGCCGAAGTTCTCGCACACGTAACCGCGCGACGGGCCATCCGGCAGTTCGACACGGAAGCGCACGCCGCGTGGAATCACCGCGATCTGCTGCGGCTCCACCTCGACCACGCCCAGTTCGGTGGCGATGTGCAACCGCCCCTGCTGCGGCACGATCAGCAACTCGGCATCGGCATCGTAGAAGAACCGACCCTGCATCGAGCGGTTGGCCGCGTACAGGTGGACGCCGACGCCATGCTGGCCGGCGGCCGAGCCGTTGCCGGCCATGGTGTACAGGCCTTCGACGAAATCCGTGGATGCTTCCGGCAGCGGCAGCGGATTCCAGCGCAGCTGATCCGGGGTCACCGGCCCGCTGCCGAAATCGTTGTGGAAGCGCGGCTGCTCGAACGCCTCGAAATTCGAATGCATCGCCGCCGGGCGGATCCGGTACAGCCAGCTGCGGCGGTTCTCGCTGCGCGGCGCGGTGAACGCCGTGCCCGAGAGCTGCTCGGCGTACAGGCCGTGGGCCACCCGCTGCGGCGAGTTGCGTCCGATCGGCAGCGTGCCGGCCACGGCCTCGCTGGCGAAATGGTTGCCGAAACCGGTTTGGTAGCCGCTGCTTTTCATGGTGCCTGCCTGTGGCCGCGACGTCCGTCGCGGCGATGCCGATGACGCGATTCTGCCTGAACTGGGGAGCGGCGCCAGGCGCCGCCCGGGTTCAGAGCACGCCGCGGCGCATCTGGTCGCGTTCGATGCTCTCGAACAACGCCTGGAAGTTGCCTTCGCCGAAGCCTTCGTTGCCCTTGCGCTGGATGATCTCGAAGAAGATCGGGCCGATCGCGTTCTGGGTGAAGATCTGCAGCAACTTGCGCTGGTGGGTCTCGGGATCGGCGTCGATCAGGATCTTGTTCCTGGCCAGCCGCGGCACATCCTCGCCATGATCCGGCACGCGCTGGTCGATCACGTCGAAATAGGTGTCCGGGGTGTCGAGGAACTCGACGCCGGCCTCGCGCATGGCTTCCACCGTCTCGTAGATGTCGTCGGTGAAGCAGGCGATGTGCTGGATGCCCTCGCCCTTGTACGCGTCCAGGTACTCGTTGATCTGCGACTTCGGATCCGAGGATTCGTTGAGCGGGATGCGCACGATGCCATCCGGCGCGGTCATCGCCTTGGACAGCAGGCCGGTCTTGGCGCCCTTGATGTCGAAGTAGCGGATTTCGCGGAAGTTGAACAGGCGCTCGTAATAATCCGACCACTTGTCCATGTTGCCGAAGTACAGGTTGTGGGTCAGGTGATCGATGAAGGTCAGCCCGAAGCCCTTCGGGTTCTGCTCCGCGCCCTGCACCGGCAGGTAGTCGCCGTCGTAGATGCTCCCGGTACCGCCGTAGCGATCCACCAGGTACAGCATGCAGTCGCCGATGCCCTTGACCACCGGCGCGGAAACCGCGCGGGTTTCCGGCTTGTGATCGATCGCCTCGCCACCGTTGTGGAGGACGGTGTCATACACCAGTTCGGCCGGCTTGCTGAAGCGGATCGCGAAGCCGCAGGCGCAGGGACCGTGCGCACGGGCGAAATCGGCGGCGAACGAATCCGGATCCTCGTTGACCAGGAAGTTCACCCCGCCCTGGCGGTACACGGTGATCGGACGGGTCTTGTGGCGCAGCACGGCGGTGAAGCCGAGCCGGCGGAAATAGTCGTGCAGGGCCTCGCCCTGGCCATCCGGGGCGGCGAATTCAACGAATTCGAAGCCGTCGATACCCATCGGGTTCTCGAAGGTGGTGACCTGCATGCCGAGGTTGGGTTGTGCGTTCATGTAGCGCCTCGCTAGGCTTGCGGTGGGACAGCCTGCTTTATAGTTTCAATTGAAACTACTTGCAAGCTGCGCCGCGCCATCCCTTTCCGAACCGGCCCCATGAACGATCCCAATCCGACCCCTGATGCCCCAGCCGCGCCGGCCCCGGCCGAGCCGCACCCCCATGCCGTACTGGAGCTGGAGCGATTCCTGCCCTACCGCCTGAGCGTGCTGTCCAACCGGGTCAGCCAGACCATCGCCCACCTGTACGACCAGCGCTTCGGCCTGGCCATCACCGAGTGGCGGATCATGGCGGTGCTGGGGCGGTTCTCGGACCTGTCCGCCGGCGAGGTCGCCGAGCGCACCGCGATGGACAAGGTGGCGGTCAGCCGGGCCGTGGCCAAGCTGCTGGAACGCGGACTGATCAAGCGCGATACCCACGGCGACGACCGCCGCCGCTCGGTGCTGGCGCTGTCGGAAGTCGGCTACTCGGTCTACGACGAAGTCGCGCCGATGACCCTGGAGTGCGAGCGCCGGCTGCTGTCGGAACTGAGCCCCGAAGAAACCCGGCAGCTCAGCCAGCTGATCGACAAGCTGTCCGACGGCGTCGCCCATATGACCGGGTCCACGCCGTGGAAGCAGGCCGACTGACAACGCACGCGGAAAACATTCCGCGGACACGAAAAAGGCGGCCATCGGCCGCCTTTTTCTTTTCAAGTCGACGCCGTCGGCTTACTTCACGCCGTGCATCAGCTTCTGCACCAGCGGCGCGATCAGGAACAGCAGCACGCCGAAACCGAGCAGGGTCCAGAACCCGAAGGTGTAGCCGGACAGCGCCGAGGCCGTGGTCATGCCGGTCTCGCCGCTGACGTGGCTGGCGAAGATGCCGGACAGGTTGTTGCCGATGCCGGTGGACAGGAACCAGCCGCCCATGCCAAAACCGACCAGGCGCACCGGTGCCAGCTTGGTCACCATCGACAGGCCGATCGGCGACAGGCACAACTCGCCGATGGACTGGATCCAGTACACCGCGAACAGCGTCCAGAACGGAATCTTCAGGCTCTGCGGATCCACCAGGCTGGACAGCGCGAACATCAGCAACAGGAACGCCAGGCCGTTGAAGATCAGGCCCAGGCCGAACTTGCGCGGGATCGACGGGTTGGCGCGGCCCATCTTGACCCACAGCCACGCCATGATCGGGGCCAGGGTGATGATGGCGACCGAGTTGACCGACTGGAACCAGCCGACCGGGAAAATCCAGCCGCCGAAGTCGCGATTGACGATCTTGTCGGCGAGGAAGCTGAAGGAGCTGCCGGCCTGCTCGAAGAAGCACCAGAACAGCACGTTGAAGGCGAAGATGATCAACATCGCGATCACCATGTCGCGCTGCTTGGGCCCATTGCGGATGCCTTCGACCAGCAACAGGATCGCCAGGCCGATGAACATCGCGGTGAGGATCCACTGCAGTGAATCCGCGCCGAGGTTCAGCAGGAAGTAGAACACCGGGATCGCCGCGATCGCGCAAATCGCCGTGACCGCCAACCGCGCCATGCTCTCGCCGCCCACCGGCGGCACGCCGATGCCCTTGAGCTGGCTGCGTCCGAACCAGAACCAGACCAGGCTGATCAGCATGCCGATGCCGGAGGTGATGAACACGATCTTGTACACCGGCATCGTATCGGTGCCGAACACCTTCTCGGCCAGCCAGCTTGTCAGCAGCGGCGAGATCATCGCACCCAGGTTGATGCCCATGTAGAAGAGGGTGAAGCCCGAATCACGGCGCTCGTCGCCGACCGTGTAGAGCTTGCCGACCATGGTCGAGATGTTCGGCTTGAACAGGCCATTGCCGGCGATGATCGTGGCCAGGCCCACCTTGAAGATGTTCTGGTCCGGCACGGCGATCATGAACAGGCCGGCCGCCATGATGGCCGCCCCCAGCAGGATCGACCGCTGGTAACCGATGATCCGGTCCGCCACGTAGCCGCCGAAGATGGCCGCCGCGTAGACCAGCGCCAGGTAGGCGCCATAGACCTGGTTGGCCGGCGTCTCGCCGGTGCCGCTGCCGCCGTAGAACTGCGCCACGATGTACAACACCAGCGCCCAGCGGATGCCGTAGAAGGCGAACCGCTCCCAGAATTCTGTCATGAACAGCATCCACAATGGACGCGGATGGCCCAGGGCCTGCTGGAATTCCGGTATCGGTTGCACCGGGTTTTGCGTATCGACGGCACCGCTCATGCGGTCTCCCCCTCGTTATTCAGGAATGACAAATCCACGCGAAAGCCGCGCGGGACGGGGGAGAATTACCGACGCCCGCGGCTCCGTCAATGCCGTTTTTCCTGAATACGGGGGCCGGTGGGCTAGCGGAAAGCCCGGAAAACCCGCGGATTTCCTGCGGGGGCCGAGCCTGGGAGGCTCAGGGCGACGCCGGTCGGTCGCCGTCGATGGAGGTCCGGACCTCGAACAGTTCCGGGAAGAACGACAGTTCCAGCGCCTGCTTGAGGAAGCCCACGCCGCTGGAACCGCCGGTGCCGCGCTTGAAGCCGATGATGCGCATCACCGTGCGCATGTGGCGGAAGCGCCAGAGCTGGAACTGCGATTCCAGATCCACCAGGTCCTCGCACAGCGAGTACTCGCGCCAGTAGCGGTCGGTGTCCTCGTAGATGCGCTCGAACACCGGCAGCAGCGCCGAATCCGACACGTGCGGCTGGCGCCAGTCGCGTTCGCGATGCTCCTGCGGCACCGCGTGGCCGAAACGCGCCAGGTAGCGCAGGAACTCGTCGTACAGGCTGGGCGCCTCCAGCATCCGCTGGAGCTGCGCCTGTCCTTCGGGATCATGGGCGAACACCTTGAGCATCGCGGCGTTCTTGTTGCCCAGCAGGAACTCGATGGTGCGGTACTGCAGCGACTGGAAGCCGGACGACGGCCCCAGCAGATCGCGGAATCCCATGTATTCGGAAGGCGTCAGCGTTTCCAGCACCGACCATTGCTCGGTCAACTGGCGCAGCACCTGCTTGGCGCGCGCGAGCACCTTGCGGGTCTGCCACACCTCGTCGCGCTGCAGGTGCACGGTGGCCGCGCGCAGCTCGTGGATCATCAGCTTCATCCACAGCTCGGAGACCTGGTGCTGGATGATGAACAGCAGCTCGTCGTGATGGGCCGGATCCGAGACCGGCTGCTGTGCCGCCAGCAAACGATCCAGGCGCAGGTAGCCGCCGTAGGTCAGCCGGCCTTCCAGGTCGGTGTGGATGCCGGCTTCCAGGGCGCGTTCGTTCTTTTCTACGGACATCCGTCGACAGGCGGGGCAAGGCTGCGGGTGCAGCGGGGTCGCCAGCGTAACCGATACCGCCGACCGCGCCCTCCCCGGCCGGCGGTCGCCTGCAAAAACCGGGACTTATGTCATCGCCATGCAATGCGCGGGCCGGAGGCTTCCGCTACATTGCGCCAACCGGAGCCGGCCACGGCAGCATCGGGCAGCGGCGCTCGCATTCACGGTCAGGGAGAGTCTGTTGATGGGCATGCCTCGAAACCGCCGCATGGCGGTCTTGCTGTTTTCGGTCGCCACCCTGCTGCTTGCCGCCACGGCGCAGGCGCAGGTGGTGGTCAGCCAGGTCTACGGTGGTGGCGGCAACAGCGGCGCCACGCTGAAGAACGATTTCATCGAACTGCGCAACAACGGCGCCAGCGCGGTCAGCCTGGACGGATGGAGCGTGCAGTACGCCTCCTCCACCGGTACCACCTGGAGCCGCACCAACCTCGCCGGCAGCATCGCCCCGGGCGGCTACTACCTGATCCAGCAGGCGCAGGGCAACGGCGGCACCGTCGATCTGCCGACGCCTGACGCGACCGGCACGCTCACCCTGTCCGGCACCGCCGGCAAGATCGCGCTGAGCCGCAGTACCGCCACGCTGTCCGGCGGATGTCCGCTCACCGACGCCAACCTGGTCGACTTCGTCGGTTTCGGCAGTGCGGCCAACTGCTTCGAGGGCGCCGCCCCGACCGGCACGTTGAGCAACACCAGCGCGGCGCTGCGCAATGGCGAAGGCAGCATCGACACCCAGAACAACGGCGCCGACTTCAGCGTCGGCACGCCCAATCCGCGCAACAGCGGCGCGGCCCCGCCGGATCCGCCGGTGGCCCGTACCATTCCGCAGATCCAGGGCAACGGACTGATTTCGCCGTATGTGGAGAAGCGGGTCATCACCGAAGGCGTGGTCACCGCACTCAAGTTCAACAACGGCTTCTTCCTGCAGGCCGCCAACGACGATGGCGATCCGGCCACGTCCGAAGGGCTGTTCGTGTTCACCGGCAGCGCGCCGCCGGCGAGCGCCGCAGTCGGCAACCGCGTGCGCGTGACCGGCACCGTGGCCGAATTCGTGCCTGCCTCCAATCCACACCAGCTGACCATCACCCAGATCACCGGCCCGACCGTGGAGATGCTGGAAGCCGGCGTGGCGTTGCCGGTGCCGGTCGAACTGGCGGCCGCCGATCTGGCACCTGCCGCCCTGCCCGGCACGCTGGAACGCCTCGAAGGCATGCGCGTGAGCGTGGCCCGCGCGGTGGTGGTGGCGCCCTCGGGGGGCAGCATCGACGAGAACGACGCCACCGCCAGCAGCGACGGCGTGTTCCACGTGACCCTGCCCGAGGTCGCGCGTCCGTTCCGCGAACCCGGCATCGGCGTCATGGACATCATCCCGATTCCCGGCGACAAGCATCCGCCGCGCTTCGACACCAACCAGGAACGCCTGATGGTGCGCAGCCGTGGGCAGGTCAACGCGCAGCCGCTGTCGGTCGACACCGGCGCCGAGGTCACCGGGCTGTCCGGCGTGCTCGACTACTTCTCCGGCACCTGGGCGCTGCTGCCGGATCCGGCCACGCCGCCGACGGCCGGCGCCGGCATGGCGCCGCGCGCGGTTCCGGATGCGCGCTACGACGAGGCGACCATCGGCAGCTTCAACCTGCTGCGCCTGTTCGACGAGGTGGCCGACGGCAACGGCGCGGTCACCCTGACGCCGGCCGCGCTGGACAAGCGCCTGGCCAAGGCGGCGCTGGCGATCTGCGGCTTCCTGAAGACGCCGGACATCCTCGGCGTGGTGGAAGTGGAGAACACCCGCGTGCTGCAGTTGCTGTCCGAGCGCATTGACGCCACCTGCGCCAGCCGCCCGGGCTATGTTCCCTATCTGCAACCGGGCAACGACGTCGGCGGCATCAACGTCGGCTTCCTGGTCAGTTCCCGCGCCACCGCCGGCGGCGCGCCGCGGGTGGAAGTGCTGGAAGTGACCCAGTTCGGCAAGAACACCCCGCTGGCCAATCCCGACGGCAGCACCAGCCTGCTCAACGATCGCCCGCCGCTGCGGCTGCGCGCGCGGATCCACCAGGACGGTGCGGCCGGCTATCCGGTCACCGTGATCGTCAACCACCTGCGTTCGCTCAACGACATGGACGACACCGCGCCGGGCAGCAACGGCTGGCCGACCGGTGGCGATCGCGTGCGGGCCAAGCGCGCCGCGCAAGCTGCCTACCTGGGCGGACTGGTGCAGCAGATGCAACAGGCCGATCCGAACGAGAAGATCGTGCTGGTCGGTGACTTCAACGCGTTCGAGTTCAACGACGGCTACGTCGACGTGATGGGCATCCTGCGTGGCGACGCGGCGCCGGCCGATCAGGTACTGACCTGGGCCGCCAGCCCGGTGACCACGCCGCTGATCGATGGTTCGCAGCTGATCGCCGATCCCGCGCAGCGCTACTCCTATGTCTTCGGCGGCAACGCGCAGACCCTGGATCACGTGCTGGTCAACGAGGCGCTGGTAATGGGTGCGGACGTGCAGGTGGATCACGCGCGCATCAACGCCGATTTCGGCGTGGACAACTTCGGCGACGCCAGCGTGGCGCTGCGCTCCTCGGATCATGATCCGGTGCGCCTGGCCATCCGCGTGCCGGGCTTCGCCCGCGCTGATCTGTCGGCGACGGTGAGCGCGGATCGCGCCAGCGCGGCGGTCGGCGATACCGTGTCCTACACCGCCACCGTCCGCAACGCCGGTCCAGGCGTGGCGGCGCCGGCCGCGGTCGCGTTCGTGTTCGCCGCGGACGTGGCACCGGTGCTGGGCGCCGTCGCCCCGGGCTGGACCTGCGAAGCGCCGGTGCAATCCGGCGACAGCACCCGCCTGGCCTGCACCACGCCGTCGCTGGCCAGCGGTGTCGAAGCCGGCTTCAGCCTGCAGGTCGCGGTGCCGGCCAGCGTCGCCGGCGGCGCGCTCGGCCTGGGCGTGTCGGCCAGCTCGCCGGTGCCGGATCCGGCCAATGCCGACAACACCGCGGCCGTGGCGGTCACGGTGGCCGCGCTGCCGCAGGCCGACCTGTCGGTACGCCTGCTCGGCGGGGCGGCGACGTTCCGCCGCGGCGCCGTCGCCACCTTGCTGGTGCCGGTGCGCAACGCCGGCCCGGATTCCGCCGAACAGGTGAAGGTGGTGCTGGCCAGCAATGTCGAGGCACGCCACATGGCGGTGGCAGCGCCGCGCGGCTGGTCGTGTGGCCGCGCCGCCGACACCGCCACCGGCTCGGCCGCGCAATGCACGCGCAGCACGCCGATGGCCTCCGGTTCGACGCAGGTGCTGGCGTTCGCGCTGGTGGTGCCGAACCGGCCCAAGCGCGGCACGGTGTTCGCCGTCACCGCGCAGGTGGACAGCGCCACCCCGGACCCGGACGCCGGCAACAACCGCGCGCAGCTGATCCGCTGACGCGGCATCGGTGATGGATGAACAAGGGCGCGGCCTGGCCGCGCCCTTGTCGTTTCCGCGCTTGGTTTTCCGCGTGCGCCCGCCCTGTGCACCTTCCCCGCGTGCGCGTCAAGCCGGGGTTTTTCCGCGCAGAATCGCGCTGGTCCAACCTCCGGACAATTCCCGCGCGGGCGCCGCGCGGCCGGCGCCAAGCACCTGACGCGCCAGCGTTTCCCGGTATTTCCGCGCCCCGTGCGGATCTGTGTTGTTGCAGCGCAGGAAGGCCGGTCGGCTCCGGTTCCTTAACATTGGATCCTTCAACATTCGCCGCAACATCCGCAGAGTGACACCCGGCATGACCATCGCCGCAAAGTTCGAAATCGAGTTCCTCCAATACCTCGGCCCGGACGGCAAGCTCGTCCGCGACGACCTGCCCGAAGCCGGGCGCGACACCCAGCGCCTGCGCGAGCTGTTCAAGCAGATGCTGTTCGTGCGCACCTTCGACACCAAGGCCATCGCGCTGCAACGTACCGGCAAGCTGGGCACCTACGCCTCCTGCCTGGGCCATGAAGCCACCCACGTCGGCATCGGCGCCTCGATGAAGCCCGAGGACGTGTTCGCCCCCAGCTATCGCGAGTACGGCGCGCAGTTCATGCGTGGCGTGCAGCCGCGCGACGTGCTGATGTACTGGGGCGGCGACGAACGTGGCAACGATTTCAAGATCGCCCGCCACGACTTCGCCTGGAGCGTGCCGATTTCCACCCAGTGCCTGCACGCCGCCGGCGCCGCGCTGGCGTTTAAGCTGCGTGGCCAGCCACATCTGGCGGTCGCCACCTGCGGCGACGGCGGTTCGTCCAAGACCGACTTCTACGCCGCGCTGAATTCGGCCGGCGCCTACGAGCTGCCGCTGATCCTGTGCGTGGTCAACAACGGCTGGGCGATCTCGGTGCCGCGCAAGGCCCAGACCGGTGCGCAGACGCTGGCGCAGAAGGGCCTGGCCGGCGGCCTGCACTGCCTGCAGGTGGACGGCAACGATCTGATCGCCGTGCTGGAAGCGATGCGCCGCGCCGGTGAACGCGCGCGCAAGGGCCAGGGCGGCACCGTGCTGGAATTCGTCACCTATCGCCTGTCCGATCACACCACCGCCGACGACGCCCGCCGCTACCGCGACGACGCCGAAGTGAAGGCGGCCTGGGAACGCGAGCCGATGACCCGCCTGCGTACCTGGCTGGTCGCGCAGGGTGCCTGGAACGAGGCCGAAGAGGCCAAGTGGAAGGAGGAATGCGGCGCGCGCGTGGACGAGGAAGTGAACGCCTATCTCAACACCCCGGTGCAGCCGGTCGAAGCGATGTTCGACTACCTGTACGCGGATCCGCCGCCGGAACTGCTGGCGCAACGGGCCGCCGCGCTCGCCGCGGAGGGCCGCTCATGAGCACCGTGATGGAAAACAACACCACCGCCAAGCACAAGGCGGCCGACACCGTGGCGGCGCCGACCGCGATCACCCTGATCGAAGCCATCACCCAGGCGCTGGCCTGGGAAATCGCGCATGACGACTCGGTCATCGTGCTGGGCGAGGACGTGGGCGTGAACGGCGGCGTGTTCCGCGCCACCGCCGGCCTGCAGCAGCGCTTCGGCGCCGATCGCATCCTGGACACCCCGCTGGACGAAACCACCATCGCCGGCCTCACCGTGGGCCTGGCCGTGCAGGGCATGAAGCCGGTCGCCGAAGCGCAGTTCGACGGCTTCGTCTACCCGATGGTCGATCACATCATCTGCCACGCCGCGCGCATGCGTTACCGCACCCGTGGCCGCCTGCACTGCCCGATGGTGCTGCGCGTGCCGTGGGGCGGCGGCATCCGCGCGCCGGAGCACCACAGCGAGGCCAACGAGGCCATCTTCACCAACGTGCCCGGCCTGCGCGTGGTCCTTCCCTCCTCGCCGCAGCGCGCCTACGGCCTGCTGCTGGCGGCGATCCGGGATCCGGATCCGGTCATCTATATGGAGCCCAAGCGCATCTATCGCCAGTACAAGGAAGTGGTCGCCGACGACGGCGAGGCGCTGCCGCTGGACGTGTGCTTCGTGCTGCGCGACGGTACCGACGTCACCCTGGTGACCTGGGGCGCGCAGGTGAAGGAAGCGCTGGAAGCCGCCGACAAGCTGGCCGCCGAGGGCATCAGCGCCGAGGTCATCGACGTGGCCACGCTGCGTCCGCTGGACTTCGACACCATCGCCGAGTCGGTGTCCAAGACCGGCCGCTGCGTGATCGTGCACGAAGCCCCGCGCACCGCCGGCTTCGGCGCCGAGATCGCCGCGCGCCTGGCCGAGCATTCGATGTACGACCTGCTCTCGCCGGTCGAGCGCGTCACCGGCTACGACACCCACATTCCGCTGTTCCGCCTGGAGATGAAGTACCTGCCCAGCGTCGACAAGATCGTCGCCGCGGCCAAGCGCACCCTGGCCAACGGCTGATGAAGCGCGCGCGCGTCATCGCGACGCACCGCGCGCCGGATCGCCCGGCCATCCGGATCGCCGCCGGCGATCCGGTGACGCTGGGCGAACGCGACACCGACTGGCCGCAGTTCGTCTGGACCAGCCTGGCCAGCGGACTGGGCGGCTGGATTCCGGTCGCGCTGTTCGACGCCGAACATGGCGCGGCCACCGCGACGGACGAATACGACACGCGCGAACTGGATGCGGAGAAGGGCGAGATCCTGACCCTGCACCACGAGATGGCGGACTGGTGGTGGGCCGAGAACGCACTCGGCCGCACCGGCTGGATTCCGGCGCGCAACCTGGAACCTTTCCAAGCAACACCTGCACAAGAGAAATCCGAATGAGCGACAGCAAGACCTTCAATCTTCCCGATCTGGGCGAAGGCCTGCCCGACGCCACCATCGTCGAGTGGTTCGTCAAGGAAGGCGACGTGATCCGGCTCGACGAGCCGCTGGTCTCGATGGAAACCGCCAAGGCGGTCGTGGAAGTGCCGTCGCCGGTCTCCGGCAAGGTGCTGAAGCTGGCCGGCGGCGCGGGCGACGTGGTGGTCACCGGCAGCATGCTGGCGGTGTTCCAGCCCGATCCCAACCTGCCGCAGCGCGCGGAAGGCCAGGACACCGGCCACCACCACGGCCCGGCCAAGGCGCATGCGCCCGAACCCGCTCCGGCGGCGGCCGCGCCTGCGCCTGCACCCGCCGCCCCCGAAACC
>NZ_JADHDV010000019.1 GCF_016820515.1 Pseudoxanthomonas beigongshangi
CGACCATCGCCGCCGCCGGCAGATCGGCGGGCCGCAGCGCGCGGCGCGGCAACGCCCAACCACGCCAGTCCAGCCAGTCGGCCAGATCGCGGCGGCCGCTGGCCAGGGCCACGCCCAGCGGGGTCTGGCCATCGGCGGCGCGCGAATCCGGGCATGCGCCCTTGGCGATCAGTTGGCGCAACGCGAGTTCGCGGCCCAGCGCCGCGGCCAGGTGCAACGCGGTCATGCCGTGGCTGTCGCGGGCTTCGCGATCCACGCCGATATCCAGCAGCCGGTCCAGCAGTCGCGACCAGCCCAGTCGCACCGCCAGCGCCAGCGGCGGATCTCCCAGCGGCGAGGCCGCGAAGGGATCGGCGCCGCGTTCCAGCAGGTCGCAGGCGAACTGCTCCAGCCCGCGCCCGATCTGTTCGCCACGCGCGCAGGCGTCGAGGAAGCGCGCCAGTCCGCCGGCCCCCGCCGGGGACGCGGCGCGGCGCAGCAGGACCTGCACCGAGGCCATGGCCTCGCCGCCACGCGACAGCAGCGCGAACAGCGGCGTGTCGCCGGCCGGATCCAGCGCATCGGCGTCCGCGCCCTGCGCCAGCAGCCATTCCAGGCGTTGCGGCGAAAGCGCGATCTCGGGGTCGTGCAGCAGCGCACCCAGCTCCTGGCGCGATGCCAGCCGCGCCAGCGGCGCCAGTTCGCCGCGCGGGCGATCCGCATGCAGCCCATCGCGCAGCAGCGCGATCGGCGCGCGATCCGGCGGCGGCTGGTCGTCGTCGCCGGCACTTACCGCCGACGGCAGCGGATAGGCGGCATCCAGCGCGGACACGATCGCCCAGCGGCCCGCCTCGGCGGCGAGATCCACCGCGCGCCGGCCCTGCGCATCGGGCTGATCCGCCGCCACGCCCAGGTCCAGCAGGCGCCGGATCAACGCCGGCGAGGCATTCTCGGAGGCGCAGGCCACGCGAACCGCGTTGCGCTGTTCGGTGTCGCTCACGGTCACGTCCACGCCCGCTTCGGCCAGTCGCTCCAGCACCGCGATGCGGCCGCCACGCGCGGCTTCCAGCCACGGCGTGCGCCCCTGTGCATCGTGGGCATGCACATCGGCGCCCGCGGCCAGCAGCGTGTTGACGATGTCGATATGGCCGGCGAGCGCGGCTTCGTGCAGCGCGCTGCGGCGCTGGCCGTCACGGGTGTCGACCTTGGCGCGGTGCTTGAGCAGCAACTGCACGCCGGCGGGATCGTCTTCCTCGGTGGCGGCGGCGGCCAGCAGCACCGGTTGCCCGCCGGCCGGTTCGGGACGCGCGCCACGCTCGAGCAGGAACTTGGCCAGGCGCCAGTTGCCGGCCACGCAGGCCACGCCCAGCGGACTCAGGCCATCCTGGTTGATGGCGTCGATCTCGGCGGCGGCGTCGCGCAACAGGGCGACCACGCCGGGATCGGAACTGCGCGCGGCATGATGCAGCGGGGTGTTGCCTTCGCCATCGGCGACCCGCGGATCGGCGCCGTTGGCCAGCAGGGTGGTCACCGCGTCGGGACGGCCATGCCAGCTGTCGCGGGTGGCGGCCAGCAGCGGGGTCATGCCGGCGTGGGCGTGGTTGAGATCCACGCCATGGCCGATCAGGGTGCGCAGCAGGCGCAGATCCGGCAGCACCGCGGCCAGCACCGGCAGGCTGCGCTGATCGCGCGAGGACGGCGCCGGCAGCGCATGCGGATCGGCGCCGGCTTCCAGCAGTTCGAGCGCGCGATCGACCCGGCCGCCGCGGGCGGCGTCGAACAGGGCCTGTTCCAGATCCGCTTCGTGGACCGGTGCGGGCGCCGTTGCGCTTTCCTGCATTGGCGGCAGGCCGGCACTCATTTCCACCACCAGCAGGCCGCGCGCGGCGGCGATGGACTGGATGCCCCAATGCAGCGCCGGCAGCGCCAGCACATAGATCGGGGCGACGATCAGCCGCGTTTGCGCCGGAAGCAGATCCGGCCACGCCAGCACCAGGCCGCCGGCGATCGCCAGCGCCACCAGCGCGGCCACGCCCAGCCCGCGCCAGGCATGGAAATCCCGCTCGGCCAGCGCGCGCCAATGCCAGCCCAGGCTGCCCGGTTCGCGCTCGATGCCCTGCCACAGCGGCCAGGTCCGCCACAGGCCGATCAACAGCACGCCCACCACCGCGCTCAGGCCCAGCGCCGCCTGCAGGCTGCCGCTGTCACCCAGCGCCGACAGCGGCCAGGCGATCAGCACCGCCACGGTCACGAACGCGCCGCCCCAGGCGATCAGCAGGGCCGGCAGCGATTCGCGCCAGTCGCGCGCCACCGGCAGCGGCCGGCTGCCGCGCTGCCACGACCAGGCCAGCGCCAGCGCCGGCTGCGCCAGCCAGGCGCCGAACGCCGCCAGCGGGCCACCGACCCAGCCCAGCGCGGCCAGGGCCACGCCCAGGAGACCGGCGATCGCGGCCAGCCGGCGTTGTTGGCTTGCGGACTCAGGCATCGGTGGATTCGTCGCTGTCCGGCTGCGGCGGGAACTGGATATGGAATCCGCGCGCGGCGAGGTTGCCGCGGACCACCCCGGCGTCTTCCCGGGCCAACTTGCGTTCGGGGGTGAGCGCCACTTCCAGCACGAAGCTCAGGTCGCCCAGTTGGGTGCGCAGCGGTTCGGGCAGGCGGGTGAAGTCGTCGCGCGCGGCCAGGTACACATAGGTGTCCGCCTTGCGCAGGCTTTTGTAAACGAAGGCTTGCATCCGCGCGTACGCGTCCTGCCGTGGAAAAGTAGGGAATGGCGGAGATTGTGGAGGAAACCCGAATGCGGGGAAACCCTGCACGTTCAGGCCTCGCATGACCATCGGCGGGCGATGCCGGCATCCGCGGCTGCTACGCTTGCACCCTTTCACACCGGCCTAACGGAAACTCCATGCGCCACGTTCTGCCCGCCCTGCTCCTGCCACTGTCGCTGGCCCTCGCCGGCCCCCTTTCCGCGCAGGAAGCCACGCCACTCACCATCGAACAGGTGATGGCGGATCCGGACTGGATCGGTCCGCCGGTCGAACGCGCCTGGTGGTCGTGGGATGGCCAGCGCGTGCAGTACGACCTCAAGCGGCCGGGCAGCCTGAGCCGCGACACCTACGTGCAGGCCGTCGCCGGCGGCCGCGCCGCCGAACGCGTCGGCGATGCCGAGCGCGGTGGCCTGGACGCACCGAACCCGCAGATCGACGCGCGCGGGCAGCGCATGCTGTTCGTACGCAACGGCGATGTGTTCCTGCGCGATCTGCGCAGCGGCGCGCTGACCCAGCTCACCCGCAGCAACGACACCGAGGCGCAGGCGCGCTTCGCCCGCGACGGCGGCGTGATCTGGCGCAGCGGCAACGACTGGTATCGCTGGACCGCGCAGGGCGGCACCACCCAGGCGCTGGTGCTGCGCGCGGAAAAGGATCCCAATGGCGCGCCCAAGGCCGACGCGCTGCGCGAACAGCAGCTGCGCACGCTGGAGACCCTGGCCCGGGATCGCGCGTTGCGCGATGCCGCGCGCCAGCAGGACGACGCCTGGCGCAAGGCCGACGGCAGCCGCGCGCCGGCGCCGGTCTACCTCGGTGCCGACGTCAGCATCGCCGACAGCGCGATGTCGCCGGATGGCCGCTGGGCGCTGGTGGTGACCCAGGCCAAGGGCGCCGACGAAGGCCAGGAAGGCAAGATGCCGATGTACGTCACCGAGTCCGGTTACGAGGAATTCCAGAGCGTGCGCACCCGCGTGGGCCGCAACGATCCGGTGCCGCAGTCGCTGTGGCTGGTCGACGTGGCCGCGGGCAGCGTCCGGCCGCTGGCCTACGACGCGTTGCCCGGCATCGCCGAGGATCCGCTGGCCGCGATGCGCAAGGCGGCGGGCAAGGATCCGCTCAAGGGCAACCGTCCGCTGCGCGTCGAGAGCGAAGCCACTGCCGCGATCGCCTGGAGCGACGACGGCCGCCAGGTCGCGGTGCAGTTGCACGCGATCGACAACAAGGACCGCTGGATCGCCACCGTGGACCTGGCCGGCGCGCGCCTGCAACCGCGCCACCGGCTCAGCGATCCGGCCTGGATCAACTGGAACAACAACGAATTCGGCTGGTTGCCCGACGGCAGCCTGTGGCTGCTGTCCGAGCAGTCCGGTTATTCGCACCTGTACACCATCCAGGGCAACGGCAAGCCGCGCCAGCGCACCAGCGGCCGCTGGGAAGTGACCTCGCCGGTGCCGACCACCGACGGCAGCGCCTTCTTCTTCCTGTGCAATCGCGCCAATCCCGCCGACTACGAAATCTACCGGTTGGATCTGGCCGGCGACCAGGTCAGCGAGGTCACCGCGCTGGACGGCGTGGAGCGCTTCGCGCTGTCGCCCGATGATCGGCGCGTGCTGGTCAGCCATTCCAGCGCCTACGTGCCGACCCAGCTGTCGGTGGTCGACGCGGCCGGCGGCACGCCGACCGCGCTCACCGACACCCGCACGCCGGCCTTCAAGGCGCGCGAATGGATCCAGCCGGAAATCGTGCAGGTGCCGTCGAAGCATGGCGCGGGCCAGGTATGGGGCAAGTACTACGGACCGAAGACGCTGGAGCCGGGCAAGCGCTATCCGATCGTGATGTTCGTGCACGGTGCCGGCTACCTGCAGAACGTGCACCATCGCTACCCCACCTACTTCCGCGAGCAGATGTTCCACAACCTGCTGGTGCAGCGCGGCTACATCGTGCTGGATCTGGACTACCGCGCCAGCGAGGGTTATGGCCGCGACTGGCGCACCGCGATCTATCGCAACATGGGCCATCCGGAGCTGGAGGACTACCTGGACGGCCTGGACTGGCTGGTCGAGACCCGCCAGGGCGATCGCGACCGCGCCGGCATCTACGGCGGTTCCTACGGCGGCTTCATGACCTTCATGGCGCTGTTCCGCAAGCCGGGCGTGTTCAAGGCCGGCGCCGCGCTGCGTCCGGTGGTCGACTGGACCCAGTACAACCACGAATACACCTCCGGCATCCTCAACACCCCGGAGCTGGATCCGCAGGCCTACCGCACCTCCTCGCCGATCGAATACGCCGCCGGGCTGCAGGATCACCTGTTGATCGCGCACGGCATGATCGACGACAACGTGTTCTTCCGCGATTCGGTGGTGCTGACCCAGAAACTGATCGAACTGCACAAGGACAACTGGGAACTCGCGCCATATCCGCTGGAGCGCCACGGCTTCACCCGCGCCGATTCCTGGCTGGACGAATACAAGCGCGTGCTGAAGCTGTTCGAGAACAACCTGAAGTAAGAGTCATGCCGGCCGCGCCACGTTCCCAGTTCGTCACCATCACCGCGTGGCTTTCGCTCGCGCTGGCGCTGGTGGGCGTGCTGACCGGACTCCTGCAGTGGGCGATGTTCGCCGCCAGCCCGGCGGATCAGGGCCTGCTGGACGCGCTGACCGCCGGCGGCGGGTCCGGCCTCCCGCTGCCGCCATCGCTGCTGTGGGTGTTCGATCACCTTGGCCTGTTGCTGCTGGCGTCGCTGCTGTCATCGGTGCTGCTGGCGGTGGCCTCGTGGGGCCTGTTGCAGCGCCGTGAATGGGGCCGCTTCGGCTTCATCGTCCTGCTCGCCGGCGGCGCCCTGCTGACGCTGGCGGGGGCTTTCGCTTTCGACGGGCTGATGGGCGATCTGAACGCACGGGCCGGGTTCGATCCCGGCAACGTGGATCCATTGCTGGCCAACCTGCAGGCGGCCATGCGGATGGCGATCTACGCCACCGCGTTGCTGATCGGAATCCTGCACGGCGCCATCGTGTGGAAACTGTGCACGCCCGCCGTGCGCGCGGAATTCCACTGACGCTCGGAGTCCGCGCGGCGCCGATATACTGGCGCCCCCCACAACGAGCGTTTGTTCATGTCACGAGCATGGATGCTGACCGCGCGGATCGCCGGTGCCCTCCTGATTGGCCTCCCCACCCTGGCGCTGGCCGCGTCGCCCGCCTGCGGCGTCTACCGCAACGCCGATGGCAGCCGCGAGCTGCGCATCGAGACGACGGCCACCGCGACCGAGCACACCTCGTACCAGGCGCCGCGTCCGCTGGCCTACGCCCCGGCCGGCGACAACATCACCGCCTACGATCTGGAAAGCGCCTACTCCGAAACCTGGACGCCGGAAAACGGCGGCCGCGCGCTGCGCACGGAAATGGACGAGGTCTACACGCTGGCGCAATCCGCGCAGTGCGCGACGCCTCCGCCAGCGCCCAACGGCGGCTGCCGCGCGGATCTGTCCGGCTGCTTCGAGGCCCGGACCGAGGCCGATGAGCCGACCCTGGCGCGCTGGTGCGAACAGGAAGCCCTGCCGTTCGCCTGCGTGGCGCTGATTGAAGGCTTCCAGGAAGCCGCCGATCAGGCATCGCGCGGCGACGCCGGGACGGAAGAGGCGCCGCCGGAGTGTGTGGAAGGCCATCCGGCCTTCTCCGAAGCCGCCTGCGAGGTCAAGGTCAAGGAGGCGATGACGCGCGCCTTCGCCGATGCCTTCAAGGGCATGTACGCCGACGATCTTCCCCTTTCCGGGCCGCACCTGGATCGCAGCCTGGCGTTGTGCCAGCGCAGCGGTTCGGCCAAGGTCTGCGGCGCAGCGGCGGAGAAACTGTGGAACGCGGGGCGCTACCTGGATGCGCGCGCGGCGCTCACCCTCGCCTGCGAGCGCGGCGGCGACAAGGACGCCTGCGGCAAGACGGCGCCGCTGGCGGCGCTGACCGCGGCGGACCTGCGCGCCGCGCCGGCCACCGCCCTGCCCTGCGGTGCCTACGCGGCGGAGAGCGGACTGATGTCCGAACTCGACTTCGGCGATGCCGGCCGGGTCGAAGGCGGCTTCGGCAGCGTCATGCGTGCGCGCCTGGAGAACGGCCTGATCCGCATCCGCCACGACAAGGGCGGCGATTTCGTATTCAAGGCAATTGGCGGCGATCGCCTGCTCGGCCTGGACAGCTGGAACCGCTATGCGGTCTACCAGCGCGGCGAAGGCGGCGCGGATCGCTGCGCGCCGCCGCGCCAGTTCGTCGAGCACCCGCTGGTCGAGGATTGCCCCGCCATCAGCCAGGCCGGCGGCGCCGAAGCCTGCTGCAAGGCCGGCAAGCTGCAGGGCTGCAACGCGCTGGGTCACCAGCGCGCGCTGGAAGGCAATTGGGCCGCCGCCCAGCCGCACTACCTGCGGATCTGCGCGGCCGGCGTGCGCGTGGGCTGCGAGAACCTGATCCGGGCCTATGCGGAAACCGGCGATGACGCCGTCATCGAGTCGACGCGCGCCGTGTGCGCCAAGGACGAACGCCACGTCGCCTGCGATGTGCTGGAAACGTCCAACTGGGAACAGATGGGCGTCGGCCGCGCGCTCCAGGACGCCTTGCGCGAACTGGAACAGGAAGCCGGCGACGACGCCCCGGAAGAAAGCGAAGCGACGCCCTGACGATCGCCCCGGTGCCGCCACACCGTCCGCCGGAAAAGGACGGCGGTGGCGGCCCGCCGCTAGAATGACGGGCATGAACGACATCACGCCCGTCCGCGACTATCTCACCGACCTGCAGGACCGCATCTGCGCCGCCATCGAGGCGGCCGACGGCCAGGCCCGCTTCCAGGAAGATCTGTGGAACCGGCCCGAAGGCGGCGGCGGCCGCACCCGCGTGCTGCGCGGCGGCGGCGTGTTCGAGCAGGCCGGCATCGGCTTTTCCGACGTCTCCGGCAGCAAGTTGCCGCCCTCGGCGTCCGCGCATCGTCCCGAGCTGGCCGGCGCCTCCTGGCGCGCGGTCGGCGTCTCGCTGGTGTTCCATCCGCGCAACCCCTTCCTGCCCACCACCCACGCCAACGTTCGCCACTTCCGCGCCGAGCGCGACGGGCAGGCGGTGGCGTGGTGGTTCGGCGGCGGTTTCGACCTGACCCCGTTCTATCCGTTCGACGAGGACGTCCTCCACTGGCACCGCACCGCGCGCGAGCTGTGCGAACCGTTCGGCGGCGCCGAGCGCTATGCCGCGCACAAGCACTGGTGCGACGAGTATTTCTTCCTGAAGCACCGCGCCGAGACCCGTGGTGTCGGCGGCCTGTTCTTCGACGACCTGGGGCAGGATTTCGAACGCGACTTCGCCTACCTGCGCGCGGTCGGCGACGGTTTCCTCGATGCCTACCTGCCGATTGTCGAGCGCCGCAAGGACACACCGCACGGCGAACGCGAGCGCGAGTTCCAGTTGTACCGCCGCGGCCGCTACGTGGAGTTCAACCTGGTCTACGACCGCGGCACCCTGTTCGGCCTGCAGAGCGGCGGCCGCGCCGAATCCATCCTGATGAGCCTGCCGCCCTACGTGCGCTGGGAATACGGCTACCAACCCGAAGCCGGCAGCGCCGAGCAGCGCCTGCGCGACTACCTGCGCCCGCGTGACTGGTTGAATGAACTGGGGTAAGTCGGTTTCGGGCGCGGTCACTGCGGTGCCCAGGCAATTCCCCGGTGAGTCTCAACCACCGAATGACAGGTCATCCCGTCCTCTTTTAGCCCCCTTGACCCGCCATGCGGCTGTTGAAAGCGAAAAAAGGGGCGGGTATCTGCGCAGCGGGTGACGGGGATTCGCCCTCGGCGTGAAGACTGGCGCGTCCCGCCAGCCTCACCCCTCACGCGCGTCGCGCCACCAGCGTGATGTGTCCATTGGTTTCCAGCACCGCCAGATGGATCTCGTCGATCGCGTCGATGCCCGCCTCGCGCATCGCCTTGTCGAAATCCTCGCGGCTGATCAGCTCGCGCCGCAGGACATCCTTGTAAACCTTGCCCTCGCGTGCCAGCAGCACCGGCGAACCTTCCACCAGCGCCTCGAACCGGCGGTTGCGCGCCGACGCCAGGCCCACCAGCCAGTTGATCGCCATCAGCGTGCCCGCCAGCAGCAGACCGCCACCCACCGAAGCGTCCTCGCCCAGCAGCGCGTTCTGGACCGCGTTGCCCAGCAGCACCACCAGCAGCATGTCGAACGAGGTGAACTGTCCCATCGTGCGCTTGCCGGATACCCGGATCATCACCAGCAGCGCGAAGTAGACGATGACCGCGCGGGCGATGAAGCCCCACCAGGGCATCGAGAGGTTGAACGTCTGATGCAGGAAGGAATCCATGTCCAGGCTCCGTTCGGGTTGCCGACACGTTAGCGTGCCCGGTCTCGAAGGACGCACAAATAAAAAGCCCCGAAGACCAGGGGGAGGTCATCGGGGCCAGGGGAACGGGGACCTGGGGAGGGGTCGCCGTTCCGGGGAGATCGCTCCAGGGGATGGGAGAGATCCGCGACAGACGTTGCATCTGTCGCGAGTTATCTGACCATTTCCCACATGGATGGTTCGTGAAGATTCCCGTTAAGAATCCGTGGAATTAAGGCCGCATTCATTTTATTGAACTGTCCAGTTCAAAAATTGAATCGCACCCTGTTTCTACATCCCGCGCGCAAGTTTCTGGTTGTCAACGGGTTTCCGGATTTAGACGTTCAAATCGGTCTCAGTGGGCCTGATCCCAGTCGTCGCCGACCCCGCTGTCGACCACCAGCGGAACGATGAGTTGCGCCGCCGCCGACATCCGCGCGCCGGCCTCGGCCACCAGCGTGGGCACGAAGTCGGCATCGGCCTCGAATACCAGTTCGTCGTGCACCTGCAGGATCATCAGCGCGCGTTCGCGATGCTCGGCCAGCCACGCGTCCACCGCGATCATCGCGCGCTTGATGATGTCCGCGGCCGTGCCCTGCATCGGCGCGTTGATCGCCGCGCGCTCGGCGCCTGCACGCTGTCCCTGGGTACCCTTGTTGATGTACTCCAGGTACAGCCGGCGGCCGAACACGGTCTCCACGTAGCCATGCTCGCGCGCCTGCTGGCGGGTGCGCTCCATGAAGTCGCGCACGCCCGGATAGCGGCTGAAGTACAGCGCGATGTAGTCCTGCGCCTCGCCGCGGCCGATGCCGAGCTGGCGGGCCAGGCCGAATGCGCTCATGCCGTACATCAGGCCGAAGTTGATCGCCTTGGCCGCGCGGCGCTCGTTGGAGGTCACGTCCTCCAGTTGCCGGCCGAACACTTCCGCCGCGGTCGCCTTGTGGATGTCGGCGCCCGATTCGAACGCGCGCACCAGGCCCGGATCCTCGGACAGGTGCGCCATGATCCGCAGCTCGATCTGCGAATAATCGCAGGCGATCAGCTTGCGCCCCGGCGGCGCCACGAACGCCTTGCGGATGCGGCGGCCGTCCTCGGTGCGGATCGGGATGTTCTGCAGGTTGGGATCGGTGGACGACAGCCGGCCGGTGGCCGCACCGGCCTGGTGATAGCTGGTGTGCACGCGGCCGGTGACCGGATTGACCATTTCCGGCAACTTGTCGGTGTAGGTGCTGCGCAGCTTGGCCAGCCCGCGGTACTCGAGGATCACGCGCGGCAGTTCGTGCTGGTCGGCGATTGCCTCAAGCGCCTCCTCGTTGGTGCTGGGCTGCCCGGTCGGGGTCTTCAGCACCGCCGGCAGCTTGAGTTCGTCGAACAGCAGCGCCTGCAGCTGCTTGGGCGAATCCAGGTTGAAGCTGCGCCCGGCCAGTTCGGTGGCCTTCTGCTGGGCGGCCAGCATGCGCTTGGCCAGGTCCGCGCTCTGCCGGCGCAGTTCGTCGCCGTCGATGCGCACGCCATTGGCCTCGATGCGCGCCAGCACCGGCACCAGTGGCATCTCGATGTCGCGATATACGCGTTCCAGACCCGGCTCGGCGGCGAGTTTCGGCGCCATCACCCGGTGCAGGCGCAGGGTCACGTCGGCGTCCTCGGCGGCGTAGCGGGTGGCGTCGTCCAGCGCCACTTGCGAAAACAGGATCTGCTTGGCGCCCTTGCCCGCGACCTGTTCGTACTTGATGGTGTCGTAGCCGAGGAAGCGCTTGGCCAGGCTGTCCATGTCGTGGCGGTTGCTGCCGGAGTTGTATACGAAGCTCTCCAGCATGGTGTCGTCGGCATAGCCGCCGACCTCCACGCCATGGCGGCGCAGCACGTGCAGATCGTACTTGCCGTGCTGGCCGAGCTTGCGCTTGCCGGGATCGGCGAACAACGGCGCCAGCCGGGCCAGGGTGGCGGCCTGGTCCAGTTGCACGGGCGCGCCCGGATAGACGTGCCCCAGCGGCAGGTAGGCCGCCTTGCCGGGTTCCACCGCGAAACTCATTCCGACCAGGTTGGCCTGCATCGCGTCCAGGCTGTCGGTCTCGGTGTCGAAGGCGAACTCGTCGGCCGCCGCCAGCCGGGCGATCCAGGCCTCGAGCTGGGCCTCGCTCAGGACCGTTTCGTATTCGCCGGGTGCGGACCACGCCGCATCGATCGGCGCGGCATCCGGCGCCGGCCCGGACACGAAACCGGTGCCGCGCGCGCGGCCGGGTTCCTTCTCCGCGACCGCGCCGGCGGCGGCGCCGCCGTCCAGTTCCTTCAAGGCCTGGTTGAAACCGTAGCGCGAATACAGCTCGCGCAGTTCGCCGACATCGCGATTGCGCAGCGCCAGCGTCTCCGGCCCGCCGGGCAGCGCCACATCGGTCTTGATGGTGACCAGTTCACGGTTCAGCGGTAGCCGCGGCAGCGCCGCGCGCAGGTTCTCGCCGATCTTGCCCTTGATGCCGTCGGCGCCGGCGACGATCGCATCGAGCGTGCCGTATTCGCCCAGCCACTTGGCGGCGGTCTTGGGACCGCACTTCTCCACGCCGGGCACGTTGTCCACGGTATCGCCCATCAGGGCGAGGAAGTCGACGATCTGCTCCGGCCGCACGCCGAACTTCTCCATCACCGCCTCGGCCGAATCCATCCGGCTGCCGCTCATGGTGTTGACCAGCGCCACGCCCGGTCGCACCAATTGGGCGAAATCCTTGTCGCTGGTGGAAATGGTGACGTCGATGCCCTGCGCCGCGCCCTGCAGCGCCAGCGTGCCGATCACGTCGTCGGCCTCCACGCCTTCAACGCACAGCAGCGGAAAGCCCAGCGCCTCGACGATCCGGCGCATCGGTTCCACCTGCGCGCGCAGATCCTCGGGCATCGGCGGACGGTTGGCCTTGTACTCGGGATACAGGGCGTCGCGGAAGGTCGGTCCGCTGGCATCCAGCACGAAGGCCACGTAGTCGGGCATTTCCTTGAGCGTGGCGCGCAGCATGTTGACCACACCGAACAGCGCGCCGGTCGGTTCGCCGGCGGTGTTGGTCAGGGGCGGCAGCGCATGGAACGCGCGGAACAGGTAGCTGGATCCGTCGATCAGGACTAGTCGTTTCATGCGGCGATTCTACGCCCCGTCGCGGGCGCGGCGTCACGGCGCATTGGCGTCGTTTGGCGCATAATCCCCGAACCGGTCATTCCCGAGGAGTCCGCGATGTCCCGCATGACGTTGGCACCCGCCGCGCTTGCCGTGTTGCTGCTGGCAGGTTGCGCGTCGATGGGCGGCGCCCAGGACGATCCCGGCGTGGATCTGGCCGACGCCCAGGTCGCGGTCCGCACCGAAACCAATGGCGACGTGATCGAGGAATACCGCGTGGCCGGCCAGCTGCGCATGGTCAAGGTCACCCCGGCGCGGGGTCCGGCCTATTACCTGATCGACGAAAACGGCGACGGCCGGCTGGACAAGAGCAAGGGCGAAGGCCCGGTATCGCCGGTGTACTGGAAGATCTACGGCTGGTGAGTCGCGGTTTCGGTCGCGGATGGTGGTTTACCGGTTCGTGATGCCCTTGCTGCGACGGGAAAAGCCGCTTGGCTCCCAGGCGCGTGCCCCCTCCCGCCCTTCGGGCACCTTCCCCCCGCAAGTGGGGGAAGGAATCCATGTGCGCGGCCTGTGGCCGCGAGCCTTCCATTTCGCAGGGACCGGGGAGAGAAGGCCCATCCCTGTCGCGAGGCAGCGGAAAGCCCGCGGCCACAGGCCGCGCGCGCTGCGGATCAGCGCACCACCAGCACCGGCACGTGGCTGTGGGTCAGCACTTCGTGGGTCTGGCTGCCGATCAGCAGGCGTCCCAGACCACGCCGGCCATGCGAGGCCATCACGATCAGATCCGCCTTCTGTTCGGTTGCCGCTTCGATGATGCCTTCGGCCGCGTAGCGATCGCGGATGTGCACCGGCGTGATTGCCAGGCCCCGCGCCCGCGCGTGCTCGGTGACCCCGTCGAAGATCCGCTGGGCGGCCTCGTCCTGGGCTTTCTGGTAGTCGGTGGAGAAGCGGTTGGCCGCGCCCCAGCCAAGGGCATCGTCAAAGCCGGTGACGATGGGTTCGCTGACGGTCACCACGGCGACCTGCGCCTTGAGCTGGCTGGCCAGCACCAGCCCCTGCTCCACGCCCTTCATCGCCAGCTCCGAACCATCGGTCGCTATCAGGATGCGCTGATACATGGGGATACCTCCGTCGTCGTGGGGTGGAACCATTACACGCCGGAATGCCTCGCCATGCCTTGATCGGAATCAATCCGCGGGCGTCACACCGCCTGCAAATTGGCATAGGCGAGCACCAGCCATTTGCTGCCTTCCTCGTCGAAGTGGACCTGCACGCGCGCATGCGCGCCGCTGCCTTCGTAGTCAGTTACCACACCGCGCCCGAATTTCGCGTGCACGACGTTCTGGCCGAGCTTGAGCGTGGGCGATTCCACCGCGGCGTGGCCCAGATCGCGGCGCGGGCCGTAGCTGGCCGCCGGGCGGGACACCTGCACGCGCGGACGCACCTCGTTCAGCAGCGCGGTGGGAATTTCGCGCAGGAACCGCGAGGGAATGCCGTACATGTCCTGGCCGTGCAGGCGGCGCGCCTCGGCGAAGCTCAGCACCAGCTTCTGCCGCGCGCGGGTGATGCCGACGTAAGCCAGGCGGCGCTCCTCCTCCAGCCGGCCGCTCTCGTCCAGCGACTTGTTGCTGGGGAACAGGCCCTCTTCCAGTCCGGCCAGGAACACCAGCGGGAACTCCAGGCCCTTGGCCGAATGCAGGGTCATCAGCTGCACGCCGTCCTCGCCTGCCTGGGCCTGGCCCTCGCCGGCTTCCAGTGCGGCGTAGGCGAGGAAGGCGACCAGATCGGTCATGCCCTGGGTCTCCTCGTCGTCGACGCGGACAAAACGCGAAGCCACCGACACCAGTTCGTCCAGGTTGTCGGTGCGCGAATCCAGTTGGCCGCGGCTCTCGGCGGCATAGTGTTCGCGCAGGCCCGAGCGCATCAGCGCGTGATCGATGCGATCCTGCAACGGCAACTCGCCGGTTTCCGCCGCCAAGGCTTCGACCAGCGCCAGGAAACCGGCCAGGGCGTTGCGCGCCCGCGCCGCCAGCGCGGTGCCTCCGACCTGCTGCCGCGCAGCCTGCCACAGCGACAGCGATTCCGCGCGCGCCAGCCGGCGCACTTCGTCCATGGTGCGATCGCCGATGCCGCGCGCCGGCGTGTTGACCGCCCGCTCGAAGGCCGCATCGTCGTCACGGTTGGCCATCAACCGCAGGTAGGCCAGGGTGTCCTTGATCTCGGCGCGCTCGAAGAAGCGCATGCCGCCGTATACCCGGTACGGCACCTGTTCCGACAGCAGGGTCTCTTCGAATGCCCGCGACTGCGCGTTGCTGCGGTAGAGGATGGCCGCGTCGTTGAGGCTGCCGCCATCGCGTACCCACTGGCGGATGCGCTCGACCACGAAGCGGGCTTCGTCGATTTCGTTGTAGGCCGCGTACAGATCGATCGGCTCGCCGTCGCCGCTGTCGGTCCACAGCTGCTTGCCGATGCGGCCGGGGTTGTGCGCGATCACCGCGTTGGCGGCATTGAGGATGTTGGCGCTGGAGCGGTAGTTCTGCTCGAGCCGGATGGTGCGCGCCTGCGGGAAGTCCTTGAGGAAGCGCTGCACGTTCTCGACCTTGGCGCCGCGCCAGCCGTAGATGGCCTGGTCGTCGTCGCCGACCACGAACACGTGGCCGGTGTCGCCGGCCAGCACCCGCACGAACGCGTACTGGATGGCGTTGGTGTCCTGGAACTCGTCGATCAGCAGCTCGCGGAAGCGGTGCCGGTAATGCGCCAGCAGCGCCGGGTTGTCGCGCAGCAGTTCGTGCGCGCGCAGCAGCAGTTCGGCGAAATCGACCAGGCCGGCGCGATCGCAGCGTTCCTGGTACAGCACGTAGGCCCGGCGCAGCGTGTCGGCCCAGATGTCGTCGCCCGGCTGCAGGTGTTCGGCGCGCCGGCCCTCGTCCTTCTGCGCGTTGATCCACCAGGCGATCTGGCGCGGCGGGAAGCGCGCCTCGTCCAGTTCCAGCTGCTGCACCACCCGCTTGACCAGGCGGATCTGATCGTCGCTGTCCAGCACCTGGAAGGTTTCCGGCAGCTTCGCTTCCTGCCAGTGCAGGCGCAGCAGGCGGTGGGCCAGGCCGTGGAAGGTGCCGATCCACATGCCGCGGCTGCCGTTGCGCAGCTGCAGGTCGGCGCGCGCGCGCATCTCGCCGGCCGCCTTGTTGGTGAAGGTCACCGCCAGGATGCCGTGGGTCGGCACGCCCTCGACTTCGTTGAGCCAGGCGATGCGGTGGGTGAGCACGCGGGTCTTGCCGGAGCCGGCGCCGGCCAGGACCAGGTAATGGCCCGGCGGCGCGGAGACGGCCTCGCGCTGCGCGGGGTTCAGATCATCGAGTAGGTGAGAGACATCCACCGCGGCATTTTACAGGACGCCACGGTGGAAACCCCGTCGCGCCGCTCAGTGGGCGGCGGCGTGCTCGCGCTTGGGGGCAGCGGCACTCATCAATTTGTCGGTGTAGGCGATGCCGATCGCCGACAGGATGAAGGCGCCATGGATGATGGTCTGCCACATCACGCCGATGGAGGTGACCGAGGTGCACTTCACCGCGCCCAGGTCGTAGCCGGCCTTCAACGCGCTCGCGACGGTGGAGAGCGCGCTGACGTGGTCCTGCGACCCGCACAGCGGCAGGCCGAGCTCGCCGGCGCCGATGAAGGTCTTGAGCAGGTGGATGGAGGAGATGCCGATGATCGCCATCGCCAGCTTCACCTTCAGCACGCTGGCGTTGACGTGGCTCAGCCACTCCGGCTGGTCGGGATGGTTGTGCAGGCGCAGCCGCGACACGAAGGTCTCGTAGCCGCCGACGATCACCATCACCAGCAGGTTGGAGATCATCACCACGTCGATCAGGCCCAGCACCAGCAGCATGATGCCTTGCTCGGTCAGGGTGTTGGCGCCGTGAATCAGGTGCCACAGCTCCTTCAGGAACAGGAACACGTAGACCGCCTGGGCCGCGATCAGGCCCAGGTACAGCGGCAGCTGCAGCCAGCGGGAAGCGAAAATCAGGTTCGGCAGGAAACCAAGGCGCGCATTGGTCGGTTGCGACATGGGGGTCGGATGCAGTGCTGGGAAAGGGCGCAGGTTACCGGTCCGATCCCCTGCTGCCAACCCGCGAGCGGCGTTACACTCGGCCCTTTCGTGCCCCGGGGTCCCCCGCGATGATCGACCTGTACTACTGGCCCAGCCCCAACGGCCACAAGATCACCCTGTTCCTGGAAGAAGCCGGGCTCCCCTACACGATCAGGCCGGTCAACATCGGCGCGGGGGATCAGTTCAAGCCCGAATTCCTGGCCATTTCCCCCAACAACAAGATGCCGGCGATCGTCGATCACGCCCCGGCCGACGGCGGCGCGCCGCAGAGCGTGTTCGAATCCGGCGCGATCCTGTTGTACCTGGCCGAGAAGACCGGCCGTTTCCTGCCGGCGACGCCGCGCGGCCGCGTCGCGGCGCTGGAATGGCTGTTCTGGCAGATGGGCGGGCTGGGGCCGATGACCGGGCAGATGGGCCATTTCAACGTCTACGCGCCGGAGCCGATTCCGTACGCCATCGAACGCTACGGCCGCGAAGTGGCGCGCCTGCACGGCGTGATGGACAAGCGCCTGGCGGAGAGCGCCTACCTGGCCGGCGACGAATACGGCATCGCCGACATGGCCAGCTATCCCTGGATCCACGCCTACGACAAGCTGCCACCGGATTTCGAGGCGTTCCCGAATCTGAGACGCTGGCATGAAAGCATCGCCGCACGCCCTGCCACCCAGCGCGCCTACGCGCTGCGCACGCAGGTCAATCCCAATGCCGGCCAGCCGCTCACCGATGAAGAACGCAAACACCTGTTCAACCAAGGACCCGTGAAGTCATGAAGAAAGCGCTCGCCCGCCCGTTGACCGGACTTTTCCTGGCCGCCTGCCTGGCGTCCACCTGCCAGATCGCCGCCATGCCCGTTGCCCACGCCGAAAAACTCACCCTGGAAGCCCTGGCCGGCGATGCTCCGCTGTCCGGTCCCTCGCTGATGAAGGCCAAGACCTCGCCGGACGGCAAGCGGGTGACCTTCCTGCGCGGCAAGCAGGACAACCGCTTCCAGCTGGATCTGTGGGAATACGACATCGCCAGCGGGCAGACCCGGATGCTGGTGGACTCCAAGGTGGTGCTGCCCGGCACCGAGACCCTGAGCGACGAGGAAAAGGCGCGGCGCGAGCGCCAGCGCATCGCCGCGATGTCGGGCATCGTCGACTACCAGTTCTCCCCGGATGGCCAGCGCCTGCTGTTCCCGCTGGGCGGCGAGCTGTACCTGTACGACCTGGGCAAGACGGGCGCGGAGGCGGTACGCAAGCTGACCCGCGGCGGCGGCTTCGCCACCGATCCCAAGGTGTCGCCCAAGGGCGGCTTCGTCAGTTTCGTGCGTGAACGCAACCTGTGGGTGATCGATCTGGCCAGCGGCAAGGAAACCCAGCTGACCCGCGACGGTTCGGACACCATCGGCAACGGCGTGGCCGAGTTCGTCGCCGACGAGGAAATGGATCGCCATACCGGCTACTGGTGGGCGCCGGATGATTCGGCGATTGCCTTCGCCCGCATCGATGAAACCCCGGTGCCGGTGCAGAAACGCTTCGAGGTGTATCCGGATCGCGCCGACATCGTCGAGCAGCGCTACCCGGCCGCCGGCGATCCGAACGTGCTGATCCAGCTGGGCGTGATCTCGCCCAAGGGCGGCGCGCCGAAATGGCTGGATCTGGGCGCGGAGAAGGACATCTACCTGGCGCGGGTGAACTGGCGCGACGCGCGCCACCCCACGTTCCAGCGGCAGTCGCGCGACCAGCGCACGCTGGAGCTGATCGAAGCCGATCTGGACAGCGGCAAGCAGCGCACCCTGATCACCGAGACCAGCAAGACCTGGATCCCGCTGCACAACAACCTGCGCTTCCTCAAGGACGGCCGCATCCTGTGGTCCTCCGAGAAGAGCGGTTTCGAGCACCTGTACCTGCACGACAAGGACGGCAAGCAGCTGGCGCAACTGACCTCCGGCGACTGGACGGTCGAGGACGTCTCGGCGCTGGACGAGGCCAGGGGCCTGGTCTATTTCACCGCCACCGAGGCTTCGCCGCTGGAGCGGCAGCTGTATTCGGTCAGCCTGGCCGGTGATGCCAAGCCCGTCCGCATCACCCGCGCCGAGGGCATGCACGGCGTGGCCTTCAGCGACAACGCCGAGGTCTACATCGACAGCTGGTCCAATCCGACCACGCCGCCGCAGGTGGAACTGCACCGCGCCGACGGCACCCTGCTGACCGCGCTGGTGAAGAACGATCTGGCCGACCCGCAGCATCCCTACGCCAGGTACAAGGACGCGCATCGACCGATCGAATACGGCACGCTGGATGCCGAGGACGGCCAGACCCTGCACTACAGCCTGATCAAGCCGACCGGCTTCGATCCGAAGAAGAAGTATCCGGTGGTGGTCTACGTCTATGGCGGCCCGGCCGGCCAGACCGTCAGCCGCACCTGGGCGCCGACCTTCGACCAGTACATGGCGCAACATGGCTACGTGGTGTTCTCGCTGGACAACCGCGGCACGCCACGGCGCGGCGCGAAGTTCGGCAACGCGCTGTTCCGCAAGCAGGGCACGGTGGAGGTCGTCGATCAGCTCAAGGGCGTGGACTTCCTCAAGTCGCAGCCGTGGGTCGACGGTTCGCGCATCGGCGTGTACGGCTGGTCCAACGGCGGCTACATGACCCTGATGCTGCTGGCCAAGGCCTCCGACGCCTATGCCTGCGGCGTGGCGGGCGCGCCGGTCACCGACTGGAGCCTGTACGACACCCACTACACCGAGCGCTACATGGATCTGCCGAAGTCGAACGTCGACGGCTACCGCGAGGGTTCGGTGTTCACCCATGTGGATGGCCTGAAGTCCCGGCTGCTGCTGATCCACGGCATGGCCGACGACAACGTGCTGTTCACCAATTCGACCAAGCTGATGAGCGCCCTGCAGCAGCGCGCGGTGCCGTTCGAGCTGATGACCTATCCGGGCGCCAAGCACGGCCTGCGCGGCAAGGACAACCTGCACCGGCTGAAGATCACCGAGGATTTCTTCCAGCGCTGCCTGAAGCCCGTGGAGTGACGACATGAGCCAGATCCCCGTCCCGCCGCCGAACTGGTGGAGCCGCAACTGGAAGTGGTTCGTACCAACGCTGGTGGTGACGGGGATGGCCCTGGTCGCCGCCTTCATCCTGGCGATCATGAGTTTCGTGTTCAGCATGATGAAGTCGTCCGAGCCTTACCAGACCGGACTTTCACGCGCCCGCGCCGACGCCGCCGTGGTGGCGGCGCTGGGCGAACCGATCACGCCGGGCTATTTCGTCCAGGGCAACATCGACGGCAGCGCCGCGTCCGGCGAGGCGAACCTCGCCATCCCGCTCAAGGGCAGTCGCGGCGCGGCCACGCTGTACGTGGAAGCGAGCAAGCGGGCAGGCGAATGGCAGTACGAGACGCTGGTGGTGGCCCTGGACGGTGGCCAGCGGATCGATTTGCGGGATGAAGACGACGACGCCGGGGAATTCGGGCGCTGAGTCCGCACCGGCGCGCACCTCAGAAGCGGTAGTCCGCGCTTTTCAGCACCAGGCCGTCGACGTCCTTGTGCCACCACAGGATGACGGCGGCCCGCGGCGTCGTTGCCAGCGGGATCACACCGCCCGGCTCGCCTCCAAACAGCGCATTCCCGGATATTCCGACCTCGTCCAGAACCGTCGGCGCCAGCCAGCGCCCGACCGCCGGGTCATAGCGATCCAGCACAATCTGGAAGCGCCCGTCGTCGCGCACGCGCCGCTGCGCAGGAGGCGGCGCCAACCGCCCGATCGACACCACCGCCCGGATATCGTCGACACGGAAGGTGCGCATCCGCCGGCGGTCGAGTTGGACGAATCCCTCCGGCAGCGTGAGCGGAGGCGTCGCGTCGGCACGCCATTCCCACGGCTCCGACGTATCGGCGACCGCCGCGTAGTGCGCCAGCGCACCGACCGGATTCCATCCACCCGCCGCGTCGAATTCGGATCCGCCGATCACGAACAACCGCGCATCGTCCTCCAGCCAGCCGATGCGTACCGGCCACGGCGTGAGCGGCAGCGGATGCCACGTGCCCGCGGGTACGGGCAGCAGCGCGCCCGCCGTGCGGTCGCCTCGCTCCCAGCGGAGCGCTACGCCGCCCGACGGCGCGATTTCCAGATCGCTCAGTTCACCGCCGCAGCCGTCCTGCCGGCAGTCCGTCAGCCGCAGCGGTTGCGACCATCGCCGGTCCTGCGGAGCGCGGCGGGCGACGAAGACATCCCGGCCGATCGGCGGTGCGGTGACTTCACTCCAGGCAGCCCAGAACGTGCCGTCAGCGCCGCTCCGCAACCACGGCGTGCAGGCGATCGCGTTGGCGCAGCGCGCGAGCACCCGCGGCGTCTCCCAGCGCCCGTTGCGCACATCGAACCGGCTCGTCTTCAGTTCGTTGCGGATCCGCGCGGCCAGCAGGAAAGGACGGTCGACCACTTGATCGTTCCAGGCCACGGTCACGTTGCCATCGCCGTCCATGGCCGCGGCGGGCGGCGTGCTGACGCCAAACCCGTATCCTCCGGTCCGGCGCGGGTCCACCGGGATCGCCTCGCTCCAGCGCTCGCGGGCGGCGTCGAAACGCGCGGCCAGGAGCGCATGCCGCCGCTGGGGCGCGACGCTGCTGGACAAGGTCCGCACCGCGCGCGCCTGCGTGTCCGCGATCTCCGACCAGATCGCCGTCGCATCTCCGTCCGGCGCGACCAGCAAAACCAGTTCGTGCACGTCCACCTGCAACGCCTTGTCCGCAGGGGTCACGCGCTGGACCGCTTGCCATGCCGCCTGCCCCGCGAGATGCCGCGCGACGAGGACGTGCCGTCCCGTCGAGGTGTCCTGCATCCAGGCCACGAACACCGTTCCCGCCGCATCCGCCGCCGCCTGCAGGTTGAAGGAACGCTGCCCGGGCGCCGTGGGTTCCGGACCGATGCGAACCGCCGCGCTCCACGCTCCTCGCGCGGCATCGCGGCGAGCGGCGTACACGGTCGCACCCTCGATCCATGCCAGGGTGAGGCTGCCGTGCGCATCGGCCACCGCCTGCACGCCATCCAGGCGCTTCACCCGCGCGATCTCCGCGACAGGACTCGCTCCGGACCCGCGATCAGGCGCCGGCGTCATGCCTGCGCCCTGCATGCCGCGCCCACCCGCCGAAGCAGCGAACACGCAAGCCATGAACACCCATCCCGGCATCGTGCGAACCATCGTCCGTGCCTTGCCATACTGGCCTTCCGTCCTCGCACGCATCTTCCACCACCTCACCACCGGCAACCGTCGTCTCCGGAAACCTCGATGCCGGGTACCCAGGAAAATTCCGTCCGCTTGCCGGTGCGTGCGTTCGTGTAGGCCATGGAGTGGATCTGTGCTCCCTGGCTGACCATCTCGTAGCGACCGTTGACCTTGCCCTCCAGCATCTCCTGCCAGGTGGTGGTGAACTGATACGGGCGGCCAGGCACCATTTCCTCCACTTCCTCGCTTTCGCGCACCAGCGGCAGGCTGTCGCGCGAACCCGCGTAGCGCACCGCGCCGCCCGACCAGGCGATCGCGGCGTCGTGATAGAGACGGAGCTCGAAGCGGACGGGACGCGCGCCTTCGGAGGTGAAACAGCGGATGTCGGTGCTGACCGCGCCCTGGGCGCTGCCCGCCATGCACAACGCGAGCGCTGGAAGAAGTTTTCTCATCGGAATCCTTGGGCCGGGGGCGATGCAGGATGCCAGCCCGGACGACATGGCGGGACAGCGTGCGGAGAGGCGAGCGTAGCCTTCGGGTGACAGCACGGGAATCGGAACCGTCCGAGCGTCCACGTCGTCCATGCGGGGTGATGCGTCATTCGCCCAACGGGCGGCAGGGAATCCCGAAATCGATGTGGTAATGCTCGTCATGGCGGACCCAGGCCTGCCCCGGCATGAAACGCACCTGCCGGCGGATGAAGTCGCCGCGGCGGGTGCGGTACAGGGCCGGGATCAGCGCCGGATCGAAGATGACCCGCTCCATCGCGATGCCTTCGCGGCGGGCGGCGGCGTGCACCGCATGCAGGTGTTCGGCGATGGCTTCGTAGTCGATGCGTAGATTGCCATGACGGCCCTGGCGATCGAACTCGATGCCGTAGCCGAACTTGTTGTCCACGCGGGAAGGCAGCGGCACCGAGCGGCCGGATTCGTCGAGTATCGGCACCATGAAATCGACCGCCAGTCCGTTCTGGTGGGTGCGGTGCGGGCGAAAGGGTCCGCCCTGCGCCCAACCCGATTCGCCGTAGACGAACACGCGATCGGGCATCGATTTTTCCAGCGCACCGTAAGCGTGGGTGATCACCCGGACCACGCGCGAATGCGCATGGGTCCGGCCGAGGCGGACGCCCAGTCCGCTGTAAGGCTGGAAGTTGGCGCCGGAAACGGGGATCCGTGCCGCCTTCTCCAGGCGACCGTGGCCGGGCGTGCCGAAACAGACGCTGTCGGTGGCGAAACCGGCGGATGCGATGACGAGCGTGGCCAGTCCGGCCAGCAACGCCAGCCTTCCTGGCAGGCGCATGCGGGATCTAGCGCGCGGGCGGACTGGTCGGCGGAACGGTCGCCGGTGGCGGCGCGGCCCCCGGCGGCACGTAGATCGCCACGCCGGCGGCGCGCTTCTGGGTGGTGGGGATGCCGATGCCGACGCCGCCACCGCTGTGGCGTCCGTAGCTGCCGGCACCGACCGACATGCCGACCGGCGAACCGCTCGAACCCACGCCCATCAGCACGACGCCGTTGGCGCCCAGCGCCGCGGCCTCGCGCTTGAGCCGGGCGACCGCGGCGTCGGTCTGGCCCTGGGTGCCGAAACCGACCGCGCTGGTGGATTCCAGCTGGGCGATTTCCACCGAACCCGGAGGCGGTGTGCTGTAGACCTGGACCTGGGCCGGGTCGATCGGCGCGCGCGCCGTTCCCAGCATCACCTTGGACGTTCCGGCGCATCCGGTCAGCAGGATGGCCAACCCCAGCATGGCGGCAAGACGGACGGACATGGCACGACTCCCGTGGTTTGCGCCGGATCATCCGCCGCAGGGACTGAATATGGCATATCCGCGCCGGTGCCCCGGGATCCCCGGGCCGCGCGGTATCATGACGGCCTGTTCATGCGTATCCGTACCGAAAGATGAGCGTCGTCCCCGACTTCCGGCCCAGCAGCGCACGGCTGGCGGTCGACCATGTCCCCGTCGCCGCGCTGGCCCGCGAGCTGGACCGGCCGGACACCCTGGCGATCTTCGGTTTCGGCGACACCGCGCCCACCCGCGGGCAGGTGTCCGATCCGCGCTACCTGCACGTCCCGCTGCAGCCGCTCCACGGCACCGCTTGCCTGGAAGTCTGGCGCTCCCCGGCGACGGTCTTGTCCGGCGTCACCGATGACGGCATCAGCTGGGCCAGCGACGGCGAACTGCAGTTCGGCGTGCTGGAAATGGAAGAACCCGAAGGCGGCATCCTGCTGGCCGGTGAACTCGTCTATCGCCGCCTGACCGGGTTCTGGCAGGCCAGCGGTTACCCGCACCTGCTGCGCATCTGGAATTACCTGGACGCGATCATCCTGGGCGAAGGCGATCACGAGCGCTATCGCCAGTTCTGCGTCGGCCGCGTGCGCGGGCTGGGTCCGTTCGACACCGGCACCCTGCCGGCGGCCACCGCCGTCGGCAGCCGCGACGGCCGCCGCGTGCTGCAGGTGTACTGGCTGAGCGCGCGCGTGGCCGGCACGCCGCTGGAGAATCCGCGCCAGGTCAGCGCCTACCGCTATCCGCGCGAGTACGGCCCGCAATCGCCGAGCTTCGCCCGCGCGCTGCTGCCGACCTCGGCGCCGGCGTTGCCGCTGTTCCTGTCCGGCACCGCCGCCATCGTCGGCCACGCCTCGCAGCATGCCGAATCGCTGAAGGCGCAACTGGACGAAACCCTGACCAACCTTGACAGCCTGATCGGCGCGGCGCGCGCACTGCGTCCGCAGTTGCCCGCCCACCTGGATGCCTCGGCGCGGCTGAAGGTCTACGTGCGCGATGCCGAAGACGCCGAAGAGGTCGCGGCGCAGCTGGCGGCGCGCCTGGGCGGCGAGGTGCCCTACCTGATGCTGCTGGGCGACGTGTGCCGACGCGAGCTGCGGGTCGAAATCGAAGGCATGCACGGCCTGGCGGCTTGATCGCCGCCGCGCCGCACCCATACTCGGGGCATCGCCGGCCCTTTCCGGCGCGGAGATGACATCGATGGGTCTGATCAGTCTGCTGTGGGGCATCGTCGCGATGGTCTGGATGGTGCTCGCCCTGATCCCGCTGCTGGGATGGGGCAACTGGTTCCTGATTCCGTTCGCCGCGGTGGGCGCGATCATCGCCGCCATCGGCGTCCTGTTCACCTCCGCCGGCAACCGCGGCCGCGCCAAGACCGGCCTGGTCCTCAACGGCATCGTCATCGTGGTCGCCATCGGCCGCCTGATGCTGGGCGGCGGCATCGTCTGAGCCGGGCCGTCCAAAACGTAATCGCCGTTGATTGAACCCCCCGGCCGCGCGGCGCAGACTGCGCCGGCCGGGTTCCCCCCGCTGCATTGCCCGGCGTCGTCCGCCCCTGCGTCCTTGCACCCGGGCCGTCGCGATCCGGTGGGCGCAGGCGTCCCTGTGTCCTGCAATGGAGCGCCTCATGAAGCACTCGCATCCGTCCTGGTGGCTGCTGGCGGGTTTCGCCGCCTGCCTGACCGCCCAGGCCAGTCCCCAATCCTCGCCGCCCGCGGCGACGCCTTCCCAGACCGAAGCCACCGCCGCCGACAGCAAGGTCGCCATCGACCCGAAGACCGGCAAGCTGCGTCCACTGACGCAGGAAGAACGCCGGCAACTCAGCGAACAGTCCCGCGGCGCCGCCAAGGCGCGTCGCGCCGAGCCGCTGGGCGCGGGCAAGAAGGGGTTCGTGGCGCCCGCCACCGAGACCGAGGCCCACGCCGGCCAGCGCCGGCTGCCCGCCGGCGGCCTGGTCCAGCCGGTGCCGGAAAGCAGCATGACCGACCTGATGATCGTCCGCGGCGCGGATGGCCAGTTGCGCATGGACCATGCCGATGACGCGTCGAAGCTGCAGCAGGCGAAGGAGGCCAGCGATGAATAGGATGATCCCGTTGCGTGCAACCCTGCTGGCGGCGCTGGTCTGCGCCTTGCCGGCCACCGCCGCCGATCTGGTCCTGGTCAGCGGCGACGCCGGCACCGGACTGGGCCTGGACGATCCGACCCCGAAGGCGCCGGAAGGACTCAATCCCGGCACCACCCTGGGAGCACAGCGCACCCTCGCCTACCAGTTCGCGATGGATCTGTGGGGTTCGGTCCTGCAGAGCGACGTCACCATCTATGTCGGCGCGAGTTTCCAGCCGCTGGCCTGCACGCCCACCAGCGCAACACTGGGATCGGCCGGCACCACCTTCGTGTTCTCCGACTTCGCGCCCGGCGTGGTGCCCAACACCTGGTACTCCTCGGCGCTGGCGGACTCGCTGGCCGGCAGCGATCTCAATCCCGGCTTCATCGACATCAACTCGCGCTTCAACGGCGACATCGGCGTCAATCCCAACTGCCTGACCGGCCAGGACTGGTACTACGGACTGGACGGCAACACGCCGGCCGGCAAGATCAATTTCCTCAATGTGGTCATGCACGAGATCGGCCATGGCCTGGGCTTCCAGGGCTTCACCAACTCGGCCGGCAACTTCCTCAGCGGGCGGCAGGACATCTATTCGACCTTCGCCTACGACAACACGCTGGCGGCGGCCTTTCCGCAACTGACCGCCACGCAACGCGCCACCGCGCTGCGCAACACGGGGCGACTGGTGTGGACCGGCGGCAACGTCAACGGCCAGGCCGCGCTGGTGCTGGACAACCGCAGCGTGCTGAAGGTCACCGCGCCGGCGGTGATTGCCGGCAGTTACGACGTCGGTTTCGCCAACTTCGGACCGGTGCCGACCACCGCCAACTTCGCCGGCACCGTGGTCGCGGCGCTGGACGGCGGCGTCAGCACCACCGACGGCTGCGAGCCGATCGGCAATGCCGCCGCCGTGGCAGGCAACATCGCACTGGTGGATCGCGGCAACTGCAACTTCGTGATCAAGGCCACCAACGTGCAGGCGGCCGGTGCCACCGGCATGCTGGTCGCCAACAACGTGGCCGGGCAGCCGGCGATGGGCGGAAGTGACCCCGCGATCACCATTCCCAGCCTGGGCGTCTCGCAGGCCGATGGTGCGCTGATTCGCGCCAACCTGCCGGCGAGCGTCGGTTTCGGCGTGGATACCTCACTGCTGCAGGGCGCCGACAACAGCGGGCGGGTACGGCTGTACGCGCCGAATCCGTACGAAAGCGGATCGTCGTTCTCGCACTACGACACCGCGCTGGTGCCCAACGCGCTGATGGAACCGGCCATCACCTCCACCCTGCGCGGCGAGGTGAACCTGGATCTGACCCCGGCGCTGTTCCAGGACATCGGCTGGCAACTCAATCCCGGCAATGCGCGCATCGGCAACTGCACCACCAATGTCGACGTGGTCGGCAGTGGTGGCCTGATCCCGGGCGCGAACGTGCAGGCCTGGAGCAACCTGTGCCTGCGCACCAGCGGCAGCAAGGACGTCTACCAGGGCTGCATGGATGCGTACAAGACGCGCTCGCTGGCCAGCGGCCTGCTGGTCGGCAACCAAGGCGGCAAGGTAATGGCCTGCGCGGCCAAGATCATCAAGTAAAAACAAGCGGATAGACAGGCCCGGAACGGCGCCGCGAGGCGCCGTTCCGATATCCGCGCCAGCCTGCGCGCATCGGTCGCAGGCCGGCTGGAATCCGGGGGCGTATGATCGCGGCATCCCCCAGGAGCGAGCGATGGCTTATCCCTATACGCGTCCGCGCCGCATGCGCCGCGACGATTTCTCCCGCCGGTTGATGCGCGAGCACGTGCTCACCGCCAATGATCTGATCTACCCGGTCTTCGTCCACGAATTGAAGGGCCGCGAGGCGGTGCCGTCGATGCCGGGCGTGGATCGCCTGTCGATCGACGAACTGCTGAAGGTCGCCGAGCAGGCCGCCGAACTGCGCATCCCCGTGCTGGCGCTGTTCCCGGTGACCGCGCCGGAAGCCAAGTCGCTGGACGCCGAGGCGGCCTGGGACGATGACGGGCTGGCCCAGCGCGCGGTGCGCGCGATCAAGCAGCGTTTCCCGGAACTGGGCGTGATGACCGACGTGGCGCTGGATCCGTTCACCACTCATGGCCAGGACGGCATCATCGATGACAGCGGTTACGTGATGAACGACATCACCGTCGAGGCGCTGGTCAAGCAAGCGCTGTCGCATGCGCGCGCCGGCGTGGACATCGTCGCCCCCAGCGACATGATGGACGGACGCATCGGCGCCATCCGCGGCGCACTGGAAGAGGAAGGCCACATCCACACCCGCATCATGGCCTACTCGGCCAAGTACGCCTCCGCGTTCTACGGCCCGTTCCGCGACGCGGTCGGCAGCGCCGGCAACCTGGGCAAGGGCAACAAGTTCACCTACCAGATGGATCCCGCCAACACCAACGAGGCGCTGCACGAAGTGGCGCTGGATCTGGAGGAAGGCGCGGACATGGTCATGGTCAAGCCGGGCATGCCCTACCTGGACGTGGTGCGGCGGGTGAAGGACGAATTCGGCGTGCCGACCTTCGCCTACCAGGTCAGCGGCGAGTACGCGATGCTGAAGGCCGCCTACGCCAACGGCTGGCTCGACGAACGCGCCTGCACGCTGGAAGCACTGACCGCGTTCAAGCGCGCCGGTGCCGACGGCATCCTGACGTATTTCGCGCTGGATGCCGCGCGCTGGTTGCGTGGGGGTTGATTCGGGATTCGGGATTCGGGATTCGGGATTCGGGATTCGGGATTCGGGATTCGGGATTCGGGATTCGGGATTCGGGATTCGGGAAAGGTTCGCCTTTGCCTCCCCCTTTGTAAAAGGGGGATTGAGGGGGATTTGCTTTTCGCGCCAAAAGCAAATCCCCCGTCATCTGCGTTCGCAGATGCCCGCCCCCTTTTTCAAAGGGGGCTTAAGTGGAAAACCTTCCTGTTCGGAAACTGCGTTTTGCCTCTCCCTTGATCCGCCATCCGGCTGTCGAGAAGCCGCTGCAGAGGGGGCTTTCATGACTCACCCCGGCAAACACCCCGCCTTGCCGCGCCGCGTCGGCGCCAGCGTGCGATAGATATCCAGTTTGCCCGCCGTCGGCGCGCGCGCGGCGCCGCTCACCAGCATTTCGCTGGGCCGTGAGGGATCCACCACCGGTCCCAGCGTGGTGCCTTCGGCCGAGTTGAACGACAGCGACCACGGGGCGATGCCGGAATAGGCCTGGCCATCGCATTCGGCGACGAACAACTGGATCGGCTGCTCCCCGGCCTTGTCCGAACGCGCGAACACCAGCGCCTTGCCGCCATCGAGCCAGGCCGCGTCGAATTCATCCACCGCGCTGTTGATCCCCGGCACCGGTTGCGGATCGACGAAGGCCTTGCCGTTCCAGCGCGCGACGAACAGGTCATGGCGCCCGGCGCCACCGAACCCGTTGCTGGCAAACAGCAACCGGCGGCCGTCGGCGCTGGGCGTGGGCGCCCATTCGTTGCCGGCGCTGTTGACGCCCGGCCCCAGGTTTTCCGGTTCGCCGAAGCCGCCGTCCGCCTTCACCGCGACGCGATAGAGATCGTCTCCGCCGTGGCCACCGGGACGGTTGGAGAAGAAGTACAGCCAGCGGCCGTCGGCGCTCAGCAACGGGTCGAAGTCGTTGGCGGCGGAATTGATCGGCAGCGGCTCCGGGTCGGTCCAGCGCTTGTCACGCAGGTGCGCCTGCCACAGGTCCCAGCCGCCCGCGCCGCCGCTCCGGTCGGTGCTGCCCCAGACGATCCGCTGTCCGTCCGGACTCACGCTGCCACGCACTTCGGTGGCCGGTGTGGACACCACGCCCATGCCCTCGATGCCGAACTCGGCCAACTGCCCGGCCGCGGCGGCTGAGAGTAGACTGCCGATCAGGACGGCAGCCGCCCGTGTTGGTTTCATGGTGTCGCTCCGTGCCGGTTCCCTCACCCACGGGATATATACCAAGTCATGTCCACCGTTCGTTATGCCGTTTTCGGCCATCCGGTCTCCCACTCGCTCTCGCCCCGCATCCATGCCGCGTTCGCGCGCCAGACCGGCGTATCGCTGGCCTACACCGCCATCGACGCGGCGCCGCACGAATTCGTCGGCGCGCTGGATCGGTTCGTCGGCGAGGGTGGCAAGGGCGCCAATGTCACCCTGCCGCTGAAGGAAGCCGCGTTCGCGATCTGCGCGCGCACCAGCGAGCGCGCGCGGCGCGCCGGCGCGGTGAACACGCTGAGCTGGAACGACGGCCAGTGGCACGGTGACAACACCGACGGCGCGGGCCTGGTGCGCGACCTGACCGGTCGCAACGGACTGGACCTGCGCGGTCGCCGCGCCCTGATGCTGGGTGCCGGCGGAGCCGCGCGCGGGGTCGCCCCGGCGTTGCTGGATGCCGGCGTCTCGGAACTGATCGTGGTCAACCGCACGCCCGAGCGCGCCGATGCCCTGATCGATGCGATGGGGGAGCCGGAGCGCGCGCTGTCACGCTATTGGCAGGACCTGGGCGATATCGGTGACTTCGGCCTGATCGTCAATGCCACCTCGGCGGCGCGCGGCGGCGGCGAGGATTTCGATTTGCCGTTCACCCTCACCACGCCGCGCACGCTCGCGGTGGATCTGAACTACGGCGAAGCCGCCATCCCGTTCCTGGCCTGGGCCAGGGCGGCCGGCTGTCGCGACGCGGTCGATGGTCTGGGCATGCTGGTCGAACAGGCTGCCGAGGCCTTCGAAGCCTGGCATGGCGCGCGCCCCGACAGCGATGCCGTGTATGCCGCGCTGCGCGGCAAGGACGCACTGCTGGTCACCGCCGACTGAAGCCGAATCACGGAGACGCCGATGGAACCGTTCCTGATCCAGCTTCTGACCGTGGTCGGCTACCAGTTGCCGGAACTGCTGGCCTGCGGTGCCGCGCTGGCCCTGTTGTGGATGTGGGCGCAGCCAGCGCCCGGCCGGACGCTGGCCTTGTGGGGAACCGGCCTGCTGCTGGGTTCGGCCGTGCTGCGGCTGCTGGCGAGCGTGTTCCAGGCCTGGAACATCCACCACATGCCGGAAGGTGGCTACGAGAGCATGCAGGGCCTCTTCATGGTGATTTCGGCGCTGACCATGCTGTTCGGCCTGGTATCGTCGGTCGGCCTGGTGCTGCTGGCCTGGGGTGCCGCCAAGGCGATGCGCGCTCCGCGCTGAGCGAACACGGTTCGGTGGAACCCGACGGTAGGAGCGGCCTCCGGCCGCGAGCTTTTTGAACGTCCGGTAATCCGCGCGCAAAAGCTCGCGCCGGGGACGGCGCTCCTACCTGGTTCGGTCGTGTGGTGACGCTGCTTTGGTGGTTCGATGGGGCGCGGAGCGACGGGCTACAGCAATCCGTCGCGCTTGACCGCCAGGTAGCGCTCCACCAGCGCCGCCGGCAGATCCGCGCAGGTCACGTCCAGCACCATCACGTGGTGTCGCCGCAGGGCGTCGTGCGCGATCGCGCGCTGCTCCAGGTAACGGGCAATTGCGCCGGCGTGGACGGCGCCGGGCAGATCCTTCACCGGCGCGGCCAGCGCCTCGTCCAGTTCGCGTTCGCGCAGGCTCGCCACGCACACCAGATGGCGCTTCTGCAGCAGCCGCACCGCGGCCAGCAGATCCTCGATGTCCTCGTCGCGCACGTTGGTCACCAGCATCACCAGCGAACGACGCCGCTGGCGCAACGACAGCTCGGTGGCCGCGGCCAGGTAATCGGTGGCGACCGGCTGCGGCTGCAGGTCATAGCTGGCCCGCAGCAGGGTATCGATCGCGCCCATGCCGCGCTGCGGCGCGACCCAGCGGCGCTCGCCACCGCTGGCGCCCAGGCCGACCGCGTCGCCCTGGCGCAGCGCCAGGTAGGACACCACCAGGGTGGCGTTGAGCGCGTGGTCGAAATGCGACAGGCCGCCTTCGCGCGCCATCATCCGGCGGCCGGTGTCCATCAGCATCACCAGTTGCTGGTTCTTCTCGTCCTGGTATTCGCGCGAGATCAACTTGCGCGCGCGCGCGGTCGCCTTCCAGTCGATCTGGCGCAGGCTGTCGCCCACCCGGTACTCGCGCATCTGGTTGAAGTCGGTGCCCTCGCCGCGCCGGCGCTTCAGGTGCGCGCCGACCAGCCGCGAAGCCTGTTCGGCACTGAACAACGCGAACCGGGTCAGCGGCGCGAAGTCCGGATACACGCGCACGGTGCGCGACTCGCCAATCCGGCGCGATTGCCACCACAGGCGCAGCGGCGAGTGCAGGCGGATCTGCGTGCCTTCGAAAACCGCGTCGCCGCGTTCGGTCGGGCTCAACCGATAGTGGAAGGACGTGGACTGGCCACGGCGCAGCCGCAGCCGCTGCGGCAGGCCCTGCATGGTCCAGTGGCCGGGATGCAGATCGAACACGTCCACGCGCTGCCGCGACGCCGCTTCCAGGCGCACCGACACCTCGCGCGCGATCCCTAGTGGCCACGCATCCGGCATCTCCCGCTCAACCACCGGCGATGGCCGGCGCCGCAGCCACAGCGCGTCGATCGCCGCCAGCAGGATCACCGCCGCGCCCGCGCCCAGCCAGGCCACCCGAGGCATGCCGGCGAACAGCGCGGCCAGGCCGGACAGGCCCCACAGCACCAGGCAGGCGATCAGTGGCCAGGCGGGTCTCATTTGCGCGGTGCTTCCACCTTGGCCAGCAGGGCGCGCAGCACGTCGTCCGGCGACTGGCCCTCGATCTGCAGTTCCGGCGCCAGCGCGATGCGGTGGCGCAGCGCGGGCGTGGCGATGTCGCGCACGTCGTCGGGCGTGACGAAATCGCGTCCCTGCAGCACCGCCTGCGCGCGCGCGGCGCGCACCAGCGCGATGCTGCCGCGCGGGCCGGCGCCCAGCGAAATGCCGGGCCATTTGCGGGTGGCGGCGACAATGCGCACCGCGTAATCGATCACCTGCTCGTCCACCGTCACCGCGGCGGTGCCTCGCTGCATGGCGAGGATGTCGGCCGCACCAAGCACGCGTCGCACCTGCGACAGATCGAAGTCGCCGGCGGTGCGGCCGGTGGTGATCGCGTCGACCATCCGCTTTTCGTCGTCCAGCTCCGGATAGTCGATCAGGATCTTCAGCAGGAAACGATCCAGCTGCGCTTCCGGCAGCGGATAGGTGCCTTCCTGCTCGACCGGGTTCTGGGTGGCGAGGGTCATGAACGGCGGCGCCAGTTCGAAGGACTTGCCCTCGATGGTCACCTGCCCTTCCTGCATCACTTCCAGCAACGCGGACTGGGTCTTGGCCGGCGCGCGGTTGATTTCGTCGGCCAGCAGCAGGTGGGTGAACACCGGGCCGCGCCGGATCTTGAAGCTCTCGGTCTTGGGGTCGTAGACGGCGTGTCCGCTGACGTCGCTGGGCATCAGGTCGGGAGTGAACTGCACGCGCGCGTAGGTCAGTTCCAGCGCCTGTGCCAGCGCGCGCACCAGCAAGGTCTTGCCCAGCCCGGGCACGCCCTCGATCAGCACGTGGCCGCCGGCCAGCAGCGCGATCAGGATCTGGTCCAGCACTTCGGCCTGGCCGATGAACGCCTTGGACACTTCCTCGCGCACCTGGGCGGCGCGTTCGGCCAGGATTTCGCCGGTCATTGCGCCGTCGATTGCGGCGGTGGAATCGTTCATAGTCGGTTTCTCAGCTGGATCAGGGTGGAAATGCGGTCTCGGAAGCCGGCCTTGTCCTGCGTGGACGGCGTCTGCAGGGCGTTGCGCACGGTCTCGACCGGGATGTCCAGGCGCTCGGCCACCGCCTGGATCTGGGCCTCGCCGGCGAGCGCGGCGGCCACCGGATCCCGGCGGCGCAAACGGCTCAGGAAGGCCTGGCGGGCGGCAACGTAGAGCAGCACGCCGCGTCCGTAGCGGAACAGGTGATCGCCGCTGGCGCGCACGTGTTCCAGCAGCGAACGGCGATCCATCGGCGGTGCCGGAAGCGGCGGGCCGAAGCGCTGCATCCGCGACCACAACCACACCAGCAGCGCGACCAGCAGCGGCAACCAGACCATCCAGCCACGGAACAGGATCGTGCGCAGCAGCGACGGCATGTCCGCGGCGTAGACCAGGTGCATGGTGCCGGCGCCGTAGTTGGGCGCCAGCACCTGTCTCGCCAGCGCCTGGTGCGGCGGATCGCGCAAGCCGCCCTGGGGCGCCTTCAGCGGGTCCCCGAACGGATTGCCGGCACCGCCCTGGTTGGTCAGGAAATCGAAGTCCGCCAGCACGTCGACGTGGCCGTCGCCATGGGCCAGGCGGGCGTAGACGTAGCCGGCATCCAGGTCGCCCCAGGCCAGTTCCGGTTCCACGTCGTGCAGGCGGAAACGCCGGCCGCGGCAGAATTCGACATGCGCGCGCTGGCCTTCCACCTGCAGGTCGGCGCAGCTGCTGTCGTCGGTGCTCTCCACGCCCAGCCACTGCAACAGCAGCGGATCCGGGCTGCCGTCCCAGATTCGCTGGGGCGGCGTGCGCACCAGCAGGTGGCCACCGCCTTCCACCCAGTCCAGCAGCCGTTCGGCCTGCACCGCGTCCAGGCCACTGGCTTCGTTGAACAGCAGCACGGTATCGCGCGGTCCCGGCGGATGCGCGTCCAGTGCGAGCCGCTGCCGCGACTGCGCCTTTATTCCATCGGCCTCCAGCGCCTTGCGCAGCGCGTAGAGCGGGTTGTACGCCGCCTCGCCGTTGGGCGGCAGGTACAGGGTCTGGTCGACCCGGTGGTAGTTGCGCGTGAACCAGTACACGCCGGCCGCGATCAGCAAACCGCCCAGCAGGGTCAGGGCGACGATGAGGGCCACCTTTCCGGGTCGCTTCATGCCAGCCACCCGCCGCGCGCCTGCATCTGTCCCAGCAGGGATTCGAACTCCGCCTCCTCCGGCAGCCGCTGCGCATAGGCCGCGTACTGCCAGACCCGGACGATGCGGGCGAACAGCTGCCGATCCTCCACCTGCGCCATCCGCCGCGACAGCCGCAGGCATTCGGCCTCGGTGGCGCCCGGCGGCAATTCCACCTGCGCGCGGCGGCCCATCGCCTGCACGCCGGCCCGGTACAGCAGCGCCAACGCGTCGCGCGCGCACCCTTCGCGCCACAGGCGACGGGCGACGCTCGCCACGTCATCGGGCAGCGCTTCGGGAATCCGTACCGGTTCGCTGGCAACGTCGGCATCGAACACTGGCGCACGTCCGCCCGCCCCGCGCATCCACGGCAACCAGTAGCGCGCGGTCGCCAGCAGGATCAGCACCAGCACGCCGAGCAGGATCCACAGGCCCCATTCGGCGAGGAAGGCGAACAACGCCGCCACGCCCTGTAGCCAACCCATCTGCGGACGCCGGGAGGGTGTCTCGGGCTCGGCCTTGTCGATCCGCTCCCACTGCTTCTGCACCACGCTGCGGTTGAGCGACGGATCCCGGTAGGCCTGCGTGCTGGCGCGACGGAAACCGCCATCGTCAACCCGCTGATCGCCGAAGACTTCCGGCAGGGTCGGCGGCTTCGGCGCGTCATCGGCACCATCGGACACCACGTGCGCGTCGGAATCCTCGGCCGCTGGAACCTCCGGGTCCTCGCTCTGCGCCCGCGCCATTCCCGGCACCAGGCCCCCCATCAGCACCAGCGCGACAACCAGCGCCGACGCGCCGCGGGCAAGCCGGCCGCGCAACTTGCGGAACACGATCTCCACGTCCCACGCTTCAAGCTGGGTGCGGCGGTTGAGGTACAGGCCGAAGCCGGCGCCGACGAAGAATGGTTCCACCACCGACATCGCCATCCAGGCCAGCGCGTTGAGGCCAATCCTTACCCAAGCCGGCGACTGCTCGACGATCAGCGTCCAGGTGGTGCGCAGGGTTTCCGGCAGCAGCTCCAGCGGCGTGAACATCAGGATGCCGGCGATGCCGCCCAGGAACAGCGCGCCTTCGAAGTGCAGGCAGACCAGGGTCAGCAGCGCGGCGTTTCCGTAGATCGCTCCCCCCAGCACGCGACGGCGTTCGCGCAGGCGCTGGCCCTGCACGCCTTCCAGCAGGTCCACCGGCAGGTACAGTGAACGCACCGGGCTCAGGCGCCGCCAGGTCAGGTAGTGCAGCATCGGCTTCCAGCCCCAGGTCGCCTGCGCGCGCACGGTCTCGCGTACGCCGGGCACCGCGCCGAACACCGCGCGCGAGGCGACGTACATCGGAATGCGGTCGAACACCGGCTTGAGCCACCACATCAGGAAGCCGGCCAGGCCGATCAGGTCGAGCGCCCAGCCGGCCGCGTTGAGCAGCACGAACACCGGCAGCGTCACCAGCAGCCAGGGCTTCCAGATCGCGGCCGCGTGCCGGCGCACCAGCGCCATGCCCAGTTCCATCGCCTCCCAGGACGAACGCGCGCGCAGCTGGACGGTGAGCTGTTCAAGCCTCATCGGGGGTTCCCCGGCCGCCGCGCCACAGCCACAACAGCACCAGCGTCCACAGCGTCGCCGAGACGCCGTATTTCACCGGGGCGGGAATCGACTGGATCGAGGACCAGAACGCTTCGATGAAGGCGGCGACAAAGAACATCAACGCCGCGCCCAGGCAAATCCGCGCACCCTTCCAGCCGGCCTCGACCAGCGCGTCCACCCGCCGCCGCCGCCCGGGCGCGAGCAGGTTGTAGCCCAGCCGCAGGCCGGCGCCGCCGGTGATGACGATCGCGGTCAGCTCGAACGGCGCGTGCCCGGCGACGAAGCGCCACAGCGGATCGGCCGAACCGATCTGCTGGAGGTGGCCGAACGAGGCGCCGATGTCCACGCCGTTGAAGATCAGCACGTAGATCGGTCCCAGGCAGCCCAGCAGCCCGCTGGCGAACACGCGCAGGCCGATGCTGGTGTTGTTCATGATGTACACGCCGAACATGTACCAGTCGCTGCCCGAGTCGCGGCCAAGCCGGTGGCGCGGGTCGTTGGGATCGAACATCCGCTCCATCGAGGCGATTTCCTCCGGCGCCTTGATCCCGTGGATCAGCTCCGGCTGGTACTGCAGCAGCACGAACAGCACGATCATCGGCAACGCGAACAGCGCCGCGGCGACCCACATGCAGGCCGCCTCGCTGCGGACCAGCCGCGGGAAGTCGGCCAGCACGAACACCAGCGCGCGCCGCCAGCGCGGCGGCGGCGTGCGGTACAGCAGGTTGTGACCGCGCTGCATCAGCTGCTGCAGGCGATCGGTGATCTGCGGGCTGTAGCCGCGCTTGCGCGCCAGCGCCAGCTGCTCGCAGATGCGGCGATAGCGGGCCGGCACGTCCTCGTCGGCCAGTTCGGCGCGGTTGCGCGCATCGCGCGCCTGGCGCGGCTCGCCACGCAGATCCAGCCAGTGTTCGAAGGCCAGCCATTCGCGCTGGTAGCGGGCGACGAACTGCTCCTGCCTCATCGACGCCCCACCAGCCAGTTGGCCATGCCGTACAGGCGCAATACGCCGGCCTGTCCCTGCGCCTGGGTCAACGGCGCGACGATGTCGGCCAGCTCGGCCTGGCGTGCCGGCGTCAGCAATGGCGCGCGTTCGCCGAAGGCGACGATCGCGGCCTGTTCGTCGGGCTGCAGCCCGGGCGGCACCGCCACCACCACGTCGGCCGGTGCCGGCACGGCGTCGCGCGAATGATCCACGTGGACCACGACGGTCCTCGCCACCATGTCGCCAAGCCGGCGGCCATGCGGATCGGCCAGGCTGCTGATCAGCCCGGCCATGTAGCCGAATGGCAACATGTCGACCGTGCGCAGCAGGTTGCGGGTGATCGCCGCGAGCCAACCCAGCGGCGCGCCGTCGGCCGACACCACCCGCAGGCCCATCGCGCGCTTGCCGACGGTCTGCCCGTTCCAGAACGCCTCCAGGGCGATCGGGTAGATCCAGTAGACGATGAACATCAGCACCATCGACAGGCCCTGGCCCATCTTGCCCATCAAGCCGAGCACGGTGCCGACCACGAACAGGATGCCCACCCGCACCGCCAGATCGATCGACCAGGCCACCGCGCGCGGTACCGGGCCGGAAGCCGGCAGATGCAGGGCGACGCCCTCGGGCGTGATCACCTCACGGTAGGTGTCCAGTTTCAATGCGTCACCCGATGCCGGCCCGCGTGCGGGTGCCGGCGATGCGCCGTCCTGGCGATATCTGCGTGCTGCGCGCCATGCGCGATCCGATCCCCTGTTCCATCCGTTGCGACTTTAGCCGCCACGGCGGCGCTTGCCCAGTCCGCGCAAGGCTACACTGCCGCCATGTCATCGCTGTTTCCCTGCCGCGCCGGATGCGCCGCCTGCTGCACCGCGCCGTCCATCGCCTCGCCGATCCCCGGCATGCCCGCCGGCAAACCGGCGGGCGTGGCCTGCGTGCAACTGGACGAGGCGCTGCGCTGCCGGCTGTTCGGACACCCCGAACGCCCCCGGTTCTGCGCCACCTTCAAGCCGGGACCGGAAATGTGCGGGCGCAGCCGCCAGGAGGCCATGGCCTACCTGGACGCGCTGGAGCGGGCCACCCGGCCCTGATGCCTGGCGATGCATATCAACTGACGGTCGGTTTTTCCTTCTTGCCAGCGAACACACGCCGGATGCCCGCGCCGATGGCGACCACGCCGATCAGCAGCAGCTTCCAGAACTTGGCAAACACCAGGCCGATCTTGGCGAACAGGCCGGCCTTCGCCGCGAGTCCGCCGCCGACCAGCGCCGCCAGGCCGTAACTGGCGACCTTGTCGGTGGATGCGTCGAAGTCGGCGTAGCGGGCGCCAGCGTCGAACTCGGTCATCGGCAGCAGTTCCTGCATGCCTTTCTGTACCTGCGCCAGTTCGGTCATGTCAGCCACCGCGTTGAGGCTGAGATAGCCATGCCGCCCGAGTACGCGGATGTCGTAGTTCAACGTATGTTCGGCGCTGCCGTTGAAGGACAGTTCCTTGGCCCAGTAGAGCTTCTTGGCCGAACCGTCATAGCGCGGCGGCACCGCCCAGCCGACCAGATCCACGGTGCCGTAACCGGCCTCCTTGCGCGCGCCGTTCTCCTCGCTCGTGGACTTTTTCATTTCGGTCAGCATCTCGGCGTAGTCGATCTTGGCCGCGTCCTCGTCGGAGACATAACCCTCGTCCGAGTAGGTGACCACGACGGCCCAACTGTCGTCGGTCAGCAGATCCGGCTTGCGCGGCACGATCAGGCCCAGCACCGATTCATCGGGCGGATTGCCCCACAGATCCTCCAGCACGCGGCGGGCGTCGGCCTGCTCCAGGTAGCGGAAGTCCGGCGTCAGCTGGAAGCGCGCGTGTGCCTTTGGCACGGTGATGTCGCCCTCCTTGAACTGCAATCCCGCGACGAACTGTTCAGCGCTCGGGCCGGCGTCTTCCCCGTCTTCCTGCGCCATTGCCGGCGTTCCCCACGCCAGTGCCACGGCGGCCAGCAGGCCACCGAACCATGGTTTCAGCATTTTCTTCCCCGTTGATGGACAGATCCCTGTCCCGCGCCAGTGTTGCCGGAGCGCCGGCGGCAGGCAAGCCTCGGCCATCGGCAAAGGATTCGGCGGGTTCCAGGCAAGCCGGAACGCAATCCCGGCAACCGGCGGGTTCCGGCCGGACCGTGGAAACCGGAAGACGTCAGTCCTTCGCGGCCTGCAGGTACTGATCCTTCAGGCGCACGTAGTGGGCGGCCGAGTAGTGCAGGCTCTCGATTTCCTTGTCGCTGAGCCGGCGGGCGAAACGCGCCGGATTGCCCAGCCACAGTTCGGCCTCGCCGATGACCTTGCCGGGACCGACCACCGCGCCGGCGCCGACGAAGCCGTATTTCTTCACCGTGGCGCCGTCCAGGATGCACGCGCCCATGCCGATCAGGCACAGGTCCTCGATGGTGCAGGCGTGGATGATGGTGCCGTGACCCACCGTGACATCGGCGCCGATCAGGGTCGGATGGCCGGCCCGGTTGTACGGGCTGTGGTGGCTGACATGGATGATGGTGCCGTCCTGCACGTTGGTGCGGGCACCGATGCGGATGTGGTTGACGTCACCCCGGATCACCGTGCCCGGCCACACCGAGACGTCCTCCGCCAGTTCGACGTCACCGATGACGGTCGCCGCCGGGTCCACGTAGACGCGCGGGCCGAGGGCGGGAAAACGGTCAAGATAGGGGCGGATAGCGGTCATGTCGCCATTGTAGCGACCATACGCACGCGTCCGGCCCTACACTCCGGTGCATGGACACTCCCGCCGACACGCCCGCGACCGAACTCCCCTCCACCCTCAACCGCCTGCGCGCGGCCTGGCAGGCACGACGACCGGACCTGGCCCAGCGGCAGGCGGATCTGCAGCGCCTGCGCGACGCGCTCAAGCGCCGGCTGGACGAGATGGCCCGCACCATCGCCGCCGATTTCGGCCACCGTTCGCTGCACGAGAGCCGCATCGCCGACGGCATGACCGTGCTCAACGAGATCGATCACCTGCTCAAGCACCTGCGCCGCTGGATGCAGCCGCGCCGGGTCGGGGTGGGCTGGCGATTCTGGCCCGCCAGTGCGGAGATCCGGCCCGAACCGGTCGGCGTGGTGGGCGTCATCGCGCCATGGAACTACCCGGTCAACCTGGCCCTGATCCCGCTGGCCACCGCCATCGCCGCCGGCAACCACGTCTACCTGAAACCCTCCGAACACACCCCGCGCACCACCGCGTTCCTGCGCGAACTGCTGGCCGAGGTCTTTCCCGCCGATCGGGTGGCGGTCGCCAGCGGCGGTCCCGAGATCGCCTCGGCCTTCGCCGGCCTGCCCTTCGACCATCTGGTGTTCACCGGTTCCACCGCGGTGGGCCGCAAGGTGATGGCCGCCGCCGCGCCGCAGCTGACCCCGCTGACCCTGGAACTGGGCGGCAAGTCGCCGGCCATCGTCTGCGACGACTATCCGCTGGAACAGGCCGCGGCGCGGCTGGCGACCGGCAAATGGTTCAACGGCGGCCAGACCTGCATCGCCCCAGACTACGTGCTGGTCGCGGCGCACCGCCGCGATGCGCTGGTGGAAGCGCTGCGCAAGCAGGTGAAGGCGCGCTACGGCGATCTGCAGAATCCGGGCGACTACACCCGCATCATCAACGACGGCCAGTTCGCGCGGCTGCGTGGCTATCTGGACGACGCGCAGACACGTGGCCTGACGGTGATTCCGCTGGCCGGCGCCGAGGACGCCCGGGAGCGGTTGTTCCCACCGACCCTGGTGCTGGATCCGGGCGATGACGCCAAGGTGATGCAGGACGAGATCTTCGGCCCGATCCTGCCGATCCGTTCGGTCGATTCGCTCGACGAGGCCATCGCCTACGTCAACGCGCACGATCGCCCATTGGCGCTGTATCCCTTCAGCAACGACCGTTCCCGGATCGAGAAGATCCTGAAGAACACCCTGGCCGGCGGCGTCACCGTCAACGACACCGTGCTGCATTTCGGCATCAACGATCTGCCGTTCGGCGGCATCGGTCCCAGCGGCATGGGCGCCTACCACGGCAAAGCCGGCTTCGACGCGTTCAGCAAGGCCCTGCCGATCCTCTGGCAAAGCCGCCGCGCCGGCAGCGACATGCTCAAGCCGCCCTACGCGAAGGTGGCGCGGTTCATCGACTTCATCGTCCGATAGCGCCGGCGACCTCCCGGCCCCGCGTCGGCGATGCCGAAGCGGGCCGGAATCCGGTTCTCGTTTCGGCGCAGACCGAGATCTTTCCCCCGTCGTTCCGGCGAACGCCGGAATTCATTGACGGCAGAATGGGTCCCAGCTTGACCGACCTACCGGTCGTTGGAGGCCGCCGGGATGACGACGGCGCGATTGGCAGGCCCCCCGCAGGAAACGAGGGTGGCCGGGTCCGACCATGCAGATCGCGCAAGGTTGCCGCGACACCGATCAGCAACCAGGCGGTTGCCGAGAGCGGAGATTGGTTGGTCAATCTCCCTCGTCGAGCGGCAGCCGGGGCATGCGACGCTTCACCGGCGAGGATTGGATGATCGCCGTATTGGTCGCGGCATAAGGAAGAAACCGGTCGATCAGGGACTCAAGTTCCTCCACCCCTCGCACGAAAGCACGTGCGACGAAGCAGTCGTCCCCCGTCACACGCTCTGCTTCCACGACCTCCGGCGTCTCCTGCAGAAGGGCGGCAACGCGCGAGAGTTCGCCGGGCATCGGCCGCAGGCGCATGTGCACCGCCAGCGGCAGCCCCACGGCGCCAGGATTCAATCGAATCGTGTAGCCCTCGATGACGCCGCTCTCCTCGAGTCTCCTGACGCGCTCGGCCGCGGCGGGCGGAGAAAGACCGACCTTGTCGGCGAGTTCCTTCATCGATAGCCGCGCATTCTCCGACAGCAGTTCCAGCAACCGTCGATCAAGCGTGTCGAGGGGTCGAACAATGCGTCGGCTCATGGCTTCTTCTTTTTTTAGGAAAAACGGTCATATTTCAATCAAAAGCCTCAGAAGAATGCGCCTTTGACCTTATTTTGTCCATGTAAAACGAGAATATCGCCTTCTATCATGATCATATGGAAGCGATACCCCAGCCTGCGCGCCGCGCCCTTGATGCCTTGCCGCCCCACCTCTGGTTCGGCGTCAGCGCCGTGTTCCACTATCTCGGCCCCTCCTTTGCCGTGCTTCTCTTTCCGGCCGTGGGTGTGTTGGGGGTAGCGTGGCTGCGGATCGCGACGGCGGCTTTCGTCTTCGCTCCGATCACCCGACCGTGGCAAACGCTCGGTCGGGCGGACAGGTCCGGCCGCTGGTTGATCGCGGCAATGGGCGTTTGCCTGGCCCTGATGAACTGCGCCTTCTATCTTGCTCTCGATCGCCTGCCGATCAGCCTTGTCGCCGCCATCGAGTTTGTCGGCACCATCAGCATTGCCGTCCATGGCTTGCGCACGAAACGGAACCTTGCCGCCCTTGCGCTCGCTGTCGTTGGCGTCTTCGCCCTAATCGATGTCACCTGGTCGAGTGATCCCGTCGGCCTGTTCTGGGCTTTTCTAAACGGTGCGCTGTTCGTCGCCTATATCCTGCTGGGTCATCGGATGGCCCGGACGGGTGCCGGCAATGGCATCCAGCAGCTGGGCGCAGCCATGGCGATCGCCCTGATCGTCGTCCTGCCGATTGGTTTCAAACAAGCCCTCGCCGCCTTCAGCGACCCTCTGCTCGTCATGGCCGGGATCGGCGTAGGTGTCTGCTCCTCGGTCATCCCCTATGTCTGCGACCAGCTCGCAATGGCGAAGCTCAAGCGTTCTACCTTCGCCCTCATGCTGGCGCTGCTGCCCGCCGTGGCTACGCTGGTTGGCGCGCTGGTCCTGGCTCAAATCCCCAACGGTCAAGACATGCTGGGCATCGCCTTGGTGATGCTGGGTGTCGCCCTCCACAAACAACCGAAGGACTGAACCATGTTTCCACCTCTGGAGCCCTTCGCGGAGGGCCTGCTTGATGTCGGAGACGGACATGCAATCCACTACTGCCAGTCCGGCAACCCGGAGGGCCAGCCGGCGCTGATCCTGCATGGCGGCCCCGGCGCGGGCTCTTCTCCCTATCATCGGCGGTTCTTCGACCCGGATATCTACCGCATCATCCAGTTCGATCAGAGGGGATGCGGCAAGTCCAGGCCGAACGCCAGCCTGGACGCCAACGATACCTGGAGCCTCGTCGCCGACATGGAGCGGCTGCGCCAGCGGCTGGGCATGGATCGGTGGTTGCTGTTCGGCGGATCCTGGGGCTCCACGCTGGCGCTCAGTTATGCCGGCAAGCATCGCGATCGTTGCGTCGCCCTCATCCTGCGCGGCATCTGGCTGAATCGCGAGGACGATATCGCCTGGGACTATGGCGGGCTACGCCGGTTCTGGCCGGAGGCATTCGCCGGGTTCGAAGAGTTCGTCCCCGAAGAGGAGCGAGGCGACCTGCTGGCTGCCTACCATCGACGCCTGTGCGACGAGGATCCGGCCGTGCACATGCCGGCGGCCGTTTCATTCTGCCGCTGGGAAGCGGCCTGCGAACGCCTGTTGCCTTCCGGGGAGGAAATCCTCCCCGGACCGGAAACCCTGGCGCTTGCACGCATCGAAGCGCATTTCACGATCAACCGCGCTTTCACGGAGCCGGATGCGCTGATGGCGGCGGCGGAACAACTGGGTGACCTGCCGGGAGCGATCGTGCACGGCCGCTACGACATGCTGTGCCCGGTGGATGGCGCGCTGGCCATCGCCCGAGCCTGGCCCGGAGCGCGTCTGACCATCGTGCCCGATGCGGGCCATTCCGCTTTCGAACCCGGCATCCAAGCGGCCTTGCTGGCCGAGACGGCGGCGCATGCCTTCCCACGGCATTGGGAGCACGAGCGTGGCTCGCGATCCCTTCGGCCCAGCGGGGTCGCGCCGCCGTGATTCACCCGCGTGCAGCACCCATATACAAGTCCCGGCTTGACCAACCTGCCGGCCGTTGGAGACCGCCGGGATGACGACAAGGCCCGTTCATCGATATCGTCCTCCCGCCGTCATTCAGGCGACGGCGGAGAAAGCGGCCCCCATGCATTTTCCCGCTGTCGAAAACCGCACCACTCGCGCGTCATAGTCAGGTCACCCCGCACAGGACCGCCCATGACCTCCCCGACGTCCCCCAAGGCCACCCGCCGCGAATGGATTGGCCTGGCCGCCATCGCCCTGCCCTGCATGGTCTACGCGATGGACCTGACCGTGCTCAACCTGGCGTTGCCGGCGATCAGCGCCGAACTCAACCCTTCCACTTCGCAACTGCTGTGGATCGTCGACATCTACGGGTTCCTGGTGGCCGGCTTCCTGATCACGATGGGAACGTTGGGTGATCGCATCGGCCGGCGCCGGCTGTTGCTGATCGGTGCGGCCGCGTTCGCCGCGGCCTCGGTCATCGCCGCCTTCTCGCGCAGCGCGGAGATGCTGATCGCCATGCGCGCGCTGCTGGGCGTGGCCGGCGCCACCCTGGCACCGTCGACGATGTCGCTGATCCGCAACATGTTCCATGACGAGCACGAGCGCCAGTTCGCGATCGGCGTGTGGATCGCCAGTTTCTCGGTCGGCGGCGCGATCGGTCCGCTGGTCGGCGGCCTGTTGCTGGAATGGTTCTGGTGGGGCGCGGCGTTCCTGGCCGCGGTGCCGGTGATGGTGCTGTTGTTGCTGCTGGGACCGAAGCTGCTGCCCGAATACCGCGATCCCGACGCCGGCCGGCTGGATCCGGCGAGCATGGCGCAATCGCTGTTCGCGGTGCTGGCGGTGGTGTACGGCCTCAAGCGGATCGCCGAGTACGGCGCCGATACGCGCGGTCTGCTGGTGCTGGCCGCCGGCCTGGTGCTGGGCGTGCTGTTCGTGCGCCGACAGCGGCACCTGGACTATCCGTTCCTGGACGTCACCCTGTTCCGCCGTCCCGCCTTCAGCGCGGCGATCGTCGCCTACGCGCTGGCCGGCCTGTCGATGATGGGCGTGTACATCTTCATGACCCAGTACCTGCAACTGGTGCTGGGGCTGTCGCCGCTGGAAGCCGGTTTCGCCACCGTCCCGTGGTCGCTGTGCTTCACCGTGGGATCGCTGCTGGCGCCAAGGCTGGCGCGCCACTGGGGCGCGCGGCGGGTGATGGTGCGCGGCCTGCTGGTGGCGGCGGTCGGCTTCGGCATCACCGCGCTGGTGGTGCCGCCGCACGGGCTGTGGATCCTGATCGCTGGCATGCTGGCGATGAGCATCGGGATGGCGCCGGTGTTCACCGTGGGCAATGAACTGATCATCACCACCGCGCCGCCGGAACGCGCCGGCGCGGCGTCGGCATTGGCAGAAACCAGCGCCGAACTCAGCGGCGCGCTGGGCATCGCGCTGCTCGGCAGCGCCGGCATGGCGCTGTACCGCTTCTGGCTGGAGCCGGCATTGCCGGCGGATCTGGCCCACGCCGCCGCCGGCCATGCCCTGTCCACGCTGGGCGGCGCGATCGCCACCGCCGAAACGCTGCCGGCCGGCCAGGCCATCGCCATCGAAACGACCGCGCGCGCCGCGTTCACCGACGCCATGCGGCTGGTGGCGGTGTTCGGCGGAACGATGATGCTGTTGGCGGCGTGGATGGCCTCGCACCTGATGCGCGATGGCGAGGGCGAAGGCCATGTGACGAGCGTGGCCAACGAGGCTTCCGGCGCATGAGGCATCCGAGGTGGCGCCTGCCGCGCGCACGCCGTCGCGGACACATCACTTACACTGACGCCTCTGTCTCTCTGGCGCCCGCGGGCGCCCACGACCACGGATGCACGGGATGAAGATCGCCAGCTGGAACGTCAATTCGCTCAATGTCCGCCAGCCGCATCTGGAGCAATGGCTGGGTGCGTTCTCGCCGGACGTGGTGGGCATCCAGGAAACCAAGCTGGAGGATCACCGTTTCCCCGACACCGTGCTGGCCGGGCTGGGCTACCGCAGCATCTTCGCCGGACAGAAGACCTACAACGGCGTGGCGATCCTGTCGCGGGTGCCGGCCACCGAGGTGCAGATCGGCGTCCCCGGTTTCGAGGACGAACAGAAGCGCGTGATCGCCGCGACCGTGGGCGATCTGCGCATCGTCAACCTGTACGTGGTCAACGGCCAGGACGTGGGCACCGACAAGTACGCCTACAAGCTGCGCTGGCTGGATGCCGTGCACGGCTGGCTCGCCGAGGAGCTGCAGCGGCACCCGAAGATGGTCGTGCTGGGCGATTTCAACATCGCCCCGGACGATCGCGATGTCTACGACCCCAAGGTCTGGGGCGATGCCCACATCCTGACCTCAGTCGCCGAGCGCGACGCGCTCCGCCGCCTGTACGCGCTCGGCCTGCACGACGCCTTCCGCATGCACAACGACGAAGCCGGCGTGTACAGCTGGTGGGACTACCGGATGGGCGGGCTGCGCCGCAACCTGGGCCTGCGCATCGATCTCACCCTGGTCTCGGACGCGTTGCGCGCGCAGGCCGCCGCCGCCGGCATCGATCGCGAGCCGCGCACCTGGGAACGCCCCAGCGACCACGCGCCGGCCTGGGTGCAACTGGCCGGCTGATCCGCACTCGTTTGAAGGAAATAAACAAAGGCCCGGCGTGCGCCGGGCCTTTGTGATGCCACGGACCTTGGGTGCGTCTCGAATCAGCGCACGCGGCCGCAGCGAAACCGGATCATCGTGGCGTCAGCGTGCGCGTCCCCGGGTGAACAGGTTGACGATCAGCAGCAACACCACTGCGCCGATGAAGGCGGTGACCAGGAATCCGATCCAGCCTCCTCCCAGGCCCAGCCCGAGCGCCGGCAGCAGCCATCCGCCCAGGAAACCACCGATGATGCCGACCACGATGTTGAGAATGATGCCCTGCGAACCATCACGCCTCATCACCAGGCTGGCCAGCCAGCCCGCGATACCACCGACGATCAGATAGATGAGAAAATTCATTCTGCCTGTCTCCTTCCGTTGTGGACTCCGGCCCCGAAGACCGGGGACGGTGCGATTAAGCGATTGCCGCCGTGAAACCACTGTTAAGCCGGATAGGGGGAATGGCATCCTTGCAGCGCGGTGATAACGCGGATCGCGCCGCGATGCACGCTGCCCCGCACCACCGGCCGACCATGACCGAGATTCCCTCCATCTTCCCATCCGCGACCATGCCGCCCGCCTGGCGGTTCGGGCGGTTCCAGGTCTGGCTGCGCGCGCACCCCCCCCGCATGCGCGGCGAACCGACCGCGCGGCAGGTGCTGGCCGAAGCGCTGGCACAGCCGGCCGACGCCTTGCCGATCCGGCGCGACGCACGCGGCAAGCCCCATTTCGCGGCGCCCTTCGACGACCAGGCGATCAGCTGGAGCCACAGCGGCGAGGTGCTGCTGGTCGCGCTCGGGCCGGCACGCGACCTGGGCGTGGATGTCGAACGCCATCGCGAACGGCCGCGGATGATGGAGATCGCGCAGCGCTTCTTCCATCCCAGTGAGCTGGACTGGCTGCGCGCGCAGGATGACCCGGCGCGCGCCGGCGCGTTCGTGCGCCTGTGGTGCGCCAAGGAGGCGCTGCTGAAGGCACACGGCCATGGCGTCTCCTTCGGCCTGGAGAAGCTGGTGTTCGGCGAACGCGAAGACGGCCTGCAGCTGATCGACTGCGATCCCGCGCTGGGCTCCCCGGCCGAATGGCAATTGCACGAATGGGAACCGCTGCCCGGCTACCGCGGCGCGCTGGCCTGGCGGGCCTGAGTCCCGCCGTTCGGCGATAATGCGCGCGATGAATGCCCCGACGCTGCCCGCCGGCCTGGACGCGCAACTGCGCCAGGGCCTGACCGAACTCGGCCTGGACGCCGCCGCCCTGGCGCCGCCGCTGCTGGACTATCTGGCCCTGCTGCACCGCTGGAACCGCACCTACAACCTGACCGCGATCCGCGACCCGGCCGAGATGGTGACCCGCCACCTGCTGGATTCGCTGGCCATGCACGCGCACGTCGCCGAAGGCAGCCTGGCCGATCTGGGCACCGGGCCGGGGTTGCCGGGGATTCCGCTGGCCATCACCCACCCCGGACTGCGGGTGACGCTGGTCGAAAGCAACGGCAAGAAGGCCCGCTTCATGCGCGAGGCGGTGCGCCAGCTGGGCCTGGGCAACGCGCGGGTGGCCGAATCGCGCGCCGAGGCGCTGGACGAACCCGCCGCCTACGACCACCTGACCGCGCGGGCCATGGACACGCTGGCCGGCATCATCGCCGTCGGCGGACACCTGCTGAAACCGGGCGGTACCCTGCTGGCGATGAAGGGCGTGCGGCCGGACGAGGAAATCGCCGCGCTGCCACCGGACTGGCAGGTCGAGGCCATCCATCCGTTGCGCGTGCCCGGCCTGGTCGGCGAGCGCCATCTGATCGTGGTGCGCAAGGCAGGCGCCTGAACCCGCGCCTCGATCCCCATAACCGATTGATATCGTTGGACGCCTCGAGGGCATGAGCGCCGTTCCCGGGCGCCGCCGCGCGGCCGGATCGGCGAGGCGAATTCGCAGGACCGGTCCGGACCCCGCATAATCCCCCATCCACCCCGTGTCCCGAGGCGACCACCCGCATGGCCCGCATCATCGCGATCGCCAACCAGAAAGGCGGCGTCGGCAAGACCACCACTGCCGTCAATCTGGCCGCCGCGCTGGCGCGTGCCCCGCAGCGCGTGCTGCTGGTGGATCTGGACGCCCAGGGCAATGCCACCATGGGCAGCGGCGTGGACAAGCGCGAACTCGAGAATTCCACCTGCGACGTGTTGCTGCAGGAAGTCGACGCGCGCACGGCGATCGTGACCACCCAGGAAGGCTTCGACCTGCTTCCCGGCAACATCGACCTGACCGCCGCCGAGATCCAGCTGATGGAGATCGACGGCCGCGAGCTGCGCCTGAAGGCCGCGCTGGAACCGATCCGCGGCGACTACGACTTCATCATCATCGACTGCCCGCCGGCGCTGTCGCTGCTCACCCTCAACGCGCTGACCGCGGCCGACTCGGTGCTGGTGCCGATGCAGTGCGAGTACTACGCGCTGGAAGGCCTGAGCGCGCTGGTGGAAACCATCGAGGCGCTGAAGACACGACTGAATCCCGGCCTGGAGATCGAGGGCGTGCTGCGCACCATGTTCGACGTGCGCAACAACCTGGCCAACGCCGTCTCGGCGGAACTGACCCAGCATTTCGGCGATCGCGTGTTCCGCACCATCGTGCCGCGCAACGTCCGCCTGGCCGAGGCGCCCAGCCACGGCCAGAGCATCGTCGGCTACGACCGCACCTCGCGCGGCGGCGTCGCCTACCTGGGCCTGGCCGGGGAAATCATCCGCCGCCAGAGTGAACGCAAGAAGCAAGAAAAGAGGATGGAGTACGCCTGATGAGCGCGTCGAAGAAACGCGGCCTGGGCCGCGGGCTGGAGGCCCTGCTCGGCCCCAAGGCGGCCGAGACCCCACCACCGGAAGCCCAGCCGGGCGAGGCCCTGCGCACCCTGCCGGTGGCGCACCTGCAACCCGGCAAGTACCAGCCGCGCATGGCGATGGATCCGGCCAAGCTCAGCGAGCTGGCCGAGTCGATCAAGGCGCAGGGCGTGATCCAGCCGATCGTGGTGCGCGAACTGGCGCCCGGACGCTTCGAGATCGTCGCCGGCGAACGCCGCTGGCGCGCCTCGCAGGAAGCCGGCCTGGCCGAAGTGCCGGTGGTGGTGCGCGAGCTGGACGATCGCACCGTCATCGCGATGGCGCTGATCGAGAACATCCAGCGCGAGGATCTGAACCCGCTGGAAGAAGCGCAGTCGCTGCAACGCCTGATCAACGAATTCTCGCTGACCCACGCCGAGGCCGCCGAAGCGGTCGGCCGTTCGCGCGCCGCGGTGTCCAACCTGCTGCGCCTGCTGGAACTGCCGCCGGCCATCCGCGCGCTGCTGGAAGCGCGCCGGCTGGAAATGGGCCACGCCCGCGCGCTGCTGACGCTGTCGCCGGAACTGGCCAGCAAGCTGGCCTCCGATGCCGCCGACCAGGGCTGGTCGGTGCGCGAGGTCGAACACCGCGCCCAGCAGTTCGCCGCCGGCAAGGTGCCGGTGATCGGCCGCAAGGCCAAGCCCGGCAAGGCCGCGCCGCAGCCGGACATCGCCGCCCTGGAAACCGAGCTGTCCGAAGGCCTCGGCACCCGCGTCACCATCGCCCACGGACGCGGCGGGAAGGGCAAGCTGATCATCCAGTACACCGATCTCGACACCCTCGACGGCGTGCTGGAGAAGCTGCGCGGCCCGCGCGGCTGAGGCCCGGGGCGCGCCCCCAGCGGAGGCGCGCCGACACATCGACAAGACCAGATTCAGCCGGTGGCGGCAAAATAGGCGCCCATGACATCCAGCCCCGCCCTCTCCGTCGTCGTCCCGGTCTTCAACGAGCGCGACAACGTCACGCCCCTGATCGACGAGATCACCGCCGCGCTGCGTGGCCGGATCGATTTCGAGATCGTCTACGTCGATGACCATTCCCGCGACGACACCCTGGCCGTGCTGCAGGCCCTGAAGGCGCGCGTGCCGGAACTGCGGGTGCTGCAACATGTCCAGCAGAGCGGCCAGAGCACCGCCATCCGCACCGGCGTCAAGGCCGCGCGCGGCGCCTGGATCGCCACCCTGGACGGCGACGGCCAGAACGATCCGGCCGACATTCCCAAATTGATCGCCGCGCGCGATGGCGGCGAGGCGCAGACCAGGCTCTACGCCGGCTGGCGGGTCAACCGCCAGGACAGCGGCAGCAAGCGCTGGGCCAGCAAGTGGGCCAACGCGATCCGCTCGCGCATGCTGCGCGACGAGACGCCGGATACCGGCTGCGGCATCAAGCTGTTCGAACGCGAAGCCTTCCTCGACCTGCCCTACTTCGATCACATGCACCGCTACCTGCCCGCGCTGATGCAGCGCGCCGGCTGGAAGACGATCAGTGTGCCGGTCAATCACCGCCATCGCACCGCCGGCGTGTCCAAGTACAACAACCTCAACCGGGCGCTGGTCGGCATCAGCGACCTGCGCGGCGTGGCCTGGCTGATCAAGCGCGGCAAGCGCACGGCGGTCCGGGAGCTCTGAGGTGGAAGTGCACTGGCTCAACCAGCCAATCGAGGCGCTCTACTGGACCGGCCTGCATGTCACCGGCTGGAAGCTGATCGGTTACACCGGCGCACTGATGTTCGGCGGCCGCTGGCTGGTCCAGTTCATCGCCTCCCGGCGCGCCGGCAAGCCGGTCATCCCGCGCCTGTTCTGGTACATGAGCGTGCTGGGCAGCCTGATGACGCTGAGCTACTTCCTGTTTTCGGCCAAGCAGGACTCGGTCGGCGTACTGCAGAACCTGTTCCCGGCCTTCACCGCGCTGTACAGCCTGTACCTGGACATCCGGCACCGCGGCTGGCACCGCGACAAGGCCAGCCACTGACGGCGAGGCGTCGCCGAACCCTACCGCGCTGTTCCTCCCCCTTCGAAGAAGGGGGACCGAGGGGATTCGCTCCTGGCGCCGCCCCCAATCCCCGTCGCCCCTGCGATTGTGTAACGCCACGCCCCGCCGTTAGCCTGTGCAGCCATGCCCCTGCTCCGCCGCTTCCGCCGCCCCACCCTCATGCGCCTGCTGGCGCTGTGCGTGCTGCTGCTGGGCGTGATCGCGCAGCCGGTGATGGCCTCGGTGGGCGGCGTCCACGAACTCGGCCACGGCGGCGGCCTGCATTCGCATGTGGATGCGGACGCGGTCCCGGACGGCGAAGGGCACGAGCGCGGGGACGACGAATCCGGCAAGACCCGCGGCCTGCTGCATGCCCTGATGCATGCCACGCACTGCTGTGGCCACGCGCCGGCGATGCCGGTGGCGGCCACGATCTGGCAGCCGCTCGCGCCGCTGGATTCCGTGTCGTTCCCGCACGACGCGCCGGTTCCCACCCACCGCAGCGACAAGCTGTTGCGCCCGCCGATAGCGATCTGAGGCACTCCCGGCCCGGCCGGGTTTCATTCGTCCTCGATCCTTTCGGAGAATTCCCATGTGGTTGCGTCTGGCGGCTTTGGCCGCCTTCGTGGCCGTGTCCGTCGCACCCGCGCGGGCACAGTCGCCTGTTGTCCTGTCCCTGGACGACGCGTTCGCGCGCGTCGCCCGTACCCATCCCGATCTGCGCCTGGTCGACGGCCAGCAGCGCGTCCTCGCCGCGGAAGCCGAAGTCGCCGCGCTGCGTCCAGGCCTCACCGCCGGCGCGTCGGTCGAAAACGCGCTCGGCACCGGTGACGTCAGCGGTTTCGGCGGCGCCGAAATCAGCCTGACCCTGGCCGGCGTGCTCGAACGCGGCGGCAAATGGGACGCCCGCCGCACGCTGGCGCAAAGCCGCATCGACGCGCTGGCGGTGCAGCGCGAGACCCGCCGGCTGGATCTGCTGGCCGAAGTCGCGCGCCGCTACCTGGCCATCACCGCCGCCCAGCGCCAGCGCGCGGTGGCGCTGGACGATATCGAGCAACGCACGCGCACGGTCGCGGCCGCGCGCCAGCGGCTGGCCGCGGGCGCTTCGCCGGAATCGGTGCTGCTGACCGCGCAGGCCGCGCTCACCCGCGCGGAACTGGAGCGCGATCATGCCGATCGCCTGTTGATGTCCGCGCGCCAGCATCTGGCCGCGCTGTGGGGCGAACGTGATCCCGGCTTCGACACCGTGGCCGGCAATCCGCTGGCGCTGCCGGCGGTCGCCGACTTCGGCGAACTGGCCGCCTTGCTGGACAGCACCCCGGAGTTGGCCCGCTTCGCCGACGAGCGCCGCATCCGCGAAGCACGCGTGCAACTGGCGCGCAGCGAACGCAGCGCCAATGTCGACTGGCAGTTCGGCGTGCGCCGGTTGCAGGAGAACGGCGATACCGGCCTGATGGCCAGCGTCGCGATTCCATTGGGCAGCGCGCGCCGCGCCGAACCCGGCATCCGTGCAGCCGAGGCGGAGCTGGCGCTGGTGGAGATCGAACGCGAAGCCGAGGGGCTGGCGCTGTACTCGACCCTGGCCGAGGCGCATGGCCGCTACCGCACCGCGCAGTTCGAAGTGAAGCGCCTGGACGAGGCGGTGCTGCCGAAGCTGGCCAAGGCCGAACGCGCCGCCGAGCGCGCGTATCGCGCCGGCGCCATCAGCTATCTGGAATGGGCGCAGCTGCAATCCGAGCGCACCAGCGCGCGCCGGCAGCAGCTCGACGCCGCCCTCGACGCACAGCGCGCGCTGATCGAAATCCAGCGCCTGACCGGCCAGCCGTTCGTGGCCGCCGCCCCCGCACAAGGAACCTCCCCATGAATGTCCGCACTCCCGCCTTGCGGTGGATGCCGCTGCTGTTGTTGACCCTGGCCCTGGCCGCCTGCGGCGGCGGCGCCGATGGCGAAGCCGCCAGCGACGAACACGGCCACGCCTCCGGCGAGCACGCCGAAACCGAGGCGGCCACCGGCCAGCACGGCGGCCGCCTGCTGGAAAAGGAGGGCCTGGCGGTGGAACTGGCGATGGCCGAGGACGGCACGCCGCCAAAATTCCAGGCCTGGCTGTACCGCGACGGCAAACCGCTGCCGGCCAGCGCCGGCACGGTCGAAGTCCGACTCAAGCGCCTGGGCGGCCTTGCCGAGACCCATCGCCTGCAGGCGCAGGCCGACGGCAGCCTGCTCGGCACGGCCGAGGTGATCGAACCGCACTCCTTCGACGTGGAAGTGCTGGCGGGCATCGAGGGGCGTTCACTGCGCTGGGCCTATCCCAGCTATGAGGGACGCACCGAGATCGCAGCGCCGATCGCGCAACAGACCGGCATCCGGGTCGCCCCGGCGGGCGCCGGCATCATCGCCGACGAACATGAAGTGCAGGGCCTGCTGACCCCGGTCGAAGGCCGCGTGGCCAAGGTCGCCGCGCGCTTTCCCGGCCCGATCCGCCGGCTCGCCGCCAACGTCGGCGACCGGGTGCGCGCCGGACAGGCGCTGGCGTCGATTGAAAGCAACCTCAGCCTGACCACCTACACCGTCAGCACGCCGATCAACGGCGTGGTGCTGGCGCGCAACGCCGAAGTGGGATCGGTCGCGGCCGAAGGCACGACGCTGTTCGAGGTCGCGGATCTGTCCACGCTGTGGGTGGATCTGCACGTGTTCGGCTTCGACGCCCAGCACATCCGCGCCGGCTCGCCGGTGACCATCACCCGCATCAGCGACGGCGCGCAGGCCGAAACCACCCTGGAACGCGTGCTGCCCGGCACCGCCACCGCCAGCCAGAGCACGGTCGCGCGCGCGGTCATCGCCAACGCGGACGGTCAATGGCGGCCGGGTTCGGCGATCACCGCGCGCGTCACCGTGGATCGGCAACCCGCCGCGCTGGTGGTACCGGTGGCGTCGCTGCAGAAGTTCCGCGACTGGGACGTGGTGTTCGTGCGGGTCGGCGACACCTACGAGGTACGGCCGCTCAAGCTCGGCAAGCGCGACGCGCAACGGGTGGAAGTGCTGTCCGGATTGAAGGCGGGCGACCAGGTCGTGGTCGAACAGAGCTACGTGGTGAAGGCGGACATCGAGAAGTCCGGCGCTTCCCACGACCACTGAGGACCCGGCCATGCTCGAGAGAATCATCCGCTTCGCCATCGCCCACCGATGGCTGATGCTGGCGCTCACCCTCGCGCTGATCGGCGTGGGCACGTGGAGCTTCCGCCAGTTGCCGATCGACGCCACCCCCGACATCACCAACGTGCAGGTGCAGATCAACACCGAGGCCGCCGGCTACTCGCCGCTGGAATCGGAACAGCGCGTGACCTTCCCGATCGAGACCGCGCTGTCCGGCCTGCCCGGGATGGATCACACCCGCTCGATCTCGCGCTACGGGCTGTCGCAGGTGACCGTGGTGTTCGACGACGGCGTCGATCTCTACTTCGCCCGCCAGCAGGTCGCCGAACGCCTGCAACAGGTCAAGTCGCAGTTGCCCGGGGGACTGGAGCCGGAACTGGGTCCGGTCACCACCGGCATGGGCGAGATCTTCATGTACACCGTCGATGCCAAGCCGGACGCGCGCAAGCCCGATGGCGGCAAGTGGACGGCCACCGATCTGCGCACCCTGCAGGACTGGGTGATCAAGCCGCAGCTGCGCAATACCCGCGGCGTCACCGAGGTCAACACCATCGGTGGCTACGCGCGCCAGATCCACATCACCCCGGATCCGGCGCGGCTGGTCGCGCTGGGCTTCACCCTGCGCGACGTGGTCGACGCGGTGGCCGCCAACAACCAGAACGTCGGCGCCGGCTACATCGAGCGCAACGGCCAGCAGTACCTGGTGCGCGCGCCGGGGCAGGTCGCAGATCTGGACGGCATCCGCGACATCGTGCTGGATCGCCGCGAGGGCGTGCCGATCCGCGTGCGCGACGTGGCCACGGTCGGCGAAGGCCCGGAACTGCGCAACGGCGCGGCCACCCAGAACGGCCACGAGGTCGTGCTGGGCACGGTGTTCATGCTGATCGGAGCCAACAGCCGCGACGTCGCCCAGGCCGCTGCCGCGCGCCTGGCCGAAGCCAACCGCAGCCTGCCGCCGGGGGTGTCGGCCAACCCGGTCTACGACCGTACCGTGCTGGTGGATCGCACCATCCGCACCGTGGCCAAGAATCTGGTCGAAGGCGCGCTGCTGGTGATCGTGGTGCTGTTCCTGCTGCTGGGCAATTTCCGCGCGGCGCTGATCACCGCGGCGGTGATTCCGCTGGCGATGCTGTTCACCCTCACCGGCATGGTCCGCGGCGGCGTGTCCGGCAACCTGATGAGCCTGGGCGCGCTCGACTTCGGCCTGATCGTCGACGGCGCGGTGATCATCATCGAGAACTGCCTGCGCCGGTTCGGCGAATTGCAACACCGGCTGGGGCGGGTATTGAGCGACGAGGAACGGCTGGACACCACCGCCTCGGCCACCGCCGAGGTGATCCGCCCCAGCCTGTTCGGCCTGGGCATCATCACCGCCGTGTACCTGCCGATCTTCGCCCTCACCGGCGTGGAAGGAAAAATGTTCCACCCCATGGCGATCACCGTGGTGCTGGCGCTGACCGGCGCGATGCTGCTGTCGCTGACCTTCGTGCCGGCTTCGATCGCGCTGTTCCTGCGTGGCCGCGTGGAGGAAAAGGAAACCCGGGTGATGCTGTGGGCGCGCCGTGCGTACGCGCCCGCGCTGGACTGGGCGCTGCGCCGGCGCGCCTGGGTGCTCGGCGGCGCGATCGCGCTGCTGGCCGTGTGCGGCCTGCTGGCCACGCGGCTGGGGTCGGAATTCATCCCCAGCCTGGACGAGGGCGACATCGCCATGCACGCCATGCGCATCCCCGGCACCAGCCTGGAGCAGGCGTTGCGGATGCAGGCGACGCTGGAAGCACGCATCAAGCAGTTTCCCGAAGTGGAACGCGTGTTCGGCAAGCTAGGTACCGCGGAGGTCGCGACCGACCCGATGCCGCCATCGGTGGCCGACACCTTCCTGATCCTCAAGCCGCGCGACCAGTGGCCGGATCCGCGCAAGTCCAAGGCAGAGCTGGTCGCCGAGATCGAGACGGCGGTGAAGCAGTTGCCCGGCAACAACTACGAGTTCACCCAGCCGATCCAGATGCGCATGAACGAACTGATTTCCGGCGTCCGCGCGGACGTGGCGATCAAGCTCTACGGCGACGATCTGGACGCGCTGGTGGACGTCGGCCGCCGCATCGAGGCGGTGGCGCGGAGCGTACCCGGCGCGGCCGACGTCAAGCTGGAACAGACCACCGGCCTGCCGCTGCTGACCATCACCCCGGACCGGCGCGCGCTGGCCCGCTACGGCCTCAATCCCGGCGTGGTCCAGGACACCGTGGCGACCGCGGTCGGCGGCGAGGTTGCCGGCCAGCTGTTCGAGGGCGATCGCCGGTTCGACATCGTCATCCGCCTGCCGGAGCACCTGCGCCAGGACCCGGCCGCGCTGCAGGATCTGCCGATCCCGCTGGGCGGGGACGCCAACGCCGACGAGTCCAGCCGGGAAATGGCGCTGGCGTCGGGCACGCCACGGACGGTGCCGCTGCGCGAGGTGGCGAAGATCGAAACCACCCTCGGGCCGAACCAGGTCAACCGCGAGAACGGCAAACGCCGGGTGGTGGTGACCGCCAACGTGCGCGGCCGCGATCTGGGCGGCTTCGTGTCCGAGCTGCAACAGCGGGTCGGGACCGGGGTAAAGCTGCCGTCCGGCTACTGGATCGACTATGGCGGCACCTTCGAGCAGCTGATTTCGGCCAGCCAGCGCCTGGCGGTGGTGGTGCCGGTGACCCTGGCGCTGATCTTCGCCCTGCTGTTCTGGGCGTTCGGCTCGGCCCGCGACGCCGCCATCGTGTTCAGCGGGGTGCCGCTGGCCCTGACCGGCGGCGTCATCGCCCTGGCCCTGCGCGGGATCCCGCTGTCGATCTCGGCCGGGGTCGGCTTCATCGCCCTGTCCGGGGTGGCGGTCCTGAACGGGCTGGTGATGATCGCCTTCATCCGCAAGCTGCGGGAGCAGGGGAATCCACTGGAGGAAGCGGTGGTCGACGGGGCCCAGGGCCGGCTGCGGCCGGTGCTGATGACCGCGCTGGTGGCCTCGCTGGGCTTCCTGCCGATGGCCTTCAACGTCGGCGCCGGCTCCGAGGTCCAGCGCCCGCTGGCCACGGTGGTGATCGGCGGCATCGTCTCCTCGACCCTGCTGACCCTGCTGGTGCTGCCGGTGCTGTACCGCTGGCTGCACGGGCGGAAGGCCGCGGCGGCGGCTCCGGAGGCCCGGCCGGCGAGCTGAACCGGACGGCCCGGGGCGTGGGGAACCGTCCCGGGCCCGTTTCCGGCCTAAGTGCTTGCATGGAAAGGGAAAGCCCTCCATAATGCGCGGCTCGCTGTGTCCGGTCCCCGACCGGGCGAGTCCTGAAGCGCAATTTGGACTCGCCGCCGACAGCAGATTTTTTGCCCGATCTGCGCACCGCTGTCATGCGGTGGGGCCGCCGCCTCCCTGGCCAAGGGAAGCATCAAACTTTTTTCGAGGTGCGTATGTCCCGCGTATGCCAAGTCACCGGCAAGCGTGTGCAGACCGGTAACAACGTCTCGCACGCCAACAACAAGACCCGTCGTCGCTTCCTGCCCAACCTGCACGAGCGCCGCTTCTGGGTCGCCAGCGAAAACCGCTGGATCAAGCTGAAAGTTTCCGCGCATGCCCTGCGCACCATCGACAAGAACGGCATCGACTCCGTTCTGGCCGAGCTGCGTGCCCGCGGCGAGAAGGTCTGAGGAGTAATCGAACATGGCAACCAAGCGTGACAAGATCCGTCTGATCTCCTCGGCCAACACCGGCCACTTCTACACGACGGACAAGAACAAGAAGAACACCCCGGGCAAGATGGAAATGAAGAAGTACGACCCGGTCGTGCGCAAGCACGTGATCTACAAGGAAGGCAAGATCAAGTGATGTCGTGATGCGCTTGCCCCCGGCGAGCGCATCCGCGTCATCCGAAGCCCGCCGCAAGGCGGGCTTTTTGTTTGCTTCGGGAATGAAGCGAAGAGCGAATCCCCCTCGGTCCCCCTTTTTCAAAGGGGGAGGAACAGCAATTCTCTGGCAGCTGAACTCGGCAATGATTGCTAGCCCCCTTTGAAAAAGGGGGCGGGCGCCCGCGTAGCGGGCGACGGGGGATTTGCGCGGTTGGCCGGCAACACCCCGCCACCTTCCGGTTTGCACCGACTACGGCCAGAATCGGCGCATCACTCCGACGACAAGGCGCCGCATGGACTGGTCGCTGGGAACCGTACTGCTGATCCTCGACTGGATGATCCGGCTGGCCGCGCTGCTGTGGATTCCCAGCCGCACTTCGCCGGCGGCGGCGCGCAGCTGGATGCTGCTGGTCGGGTTCGTGCCGCTGCTGGGCCTGCCGGCCTACCTGCTGCTGGGCCATCCGTGGCTGTCGCGCGAACGCGTCCAGCGCCAGGCGCGCGCCTCGCAGGTGATCCGCGAGGAACAGCAGCCGCTCGCCGCGCTGCGCTGGCAGCCCGAAGGCGGCATCGCCGCGGAGATGGCGCCGCTGGTCGAACGGCAGGGCGCGTTCATGCCCATCCGCGGCAACACGGTCGAACTGCTGGACGACTATGACGATTCCCTGCGCGCGTTGATCGCGGCCATGGACGGGGCGCACGCGAGCATCCACCTGCTGTATTACCTGATGTTCGACGACGCGGTCGGCGATGCGGTGGTCGCTGCGCTGGAACGCGCGGCCGGGCGCGGGGTGGAATGCAGGCTGCTGCTCGACGCGGTCGGCGCCAAGCGCGGATGGCGCCGCTACGCGCGACGCCTGCGCAAGGCCGGCGTGCAGGTCCATCAGTTGCTTCCCGGTGGCCTGCGCTGGCGTCGCAGTGGCCGGATGGATCTGCGCAACCACCGCAAGATCGCGGTCATCGATGGCGCTACCGGTTTCATCGGTTCGCAGAACCTCGCCGACCCGATGTTCATTCCCGGCTTTCCCAATCGCGAACTGGTCGCCCACGTGCGCGGGCCGATCGTCGCCCAGCTCGACGCGGTGTTCGCCAGCGACTGGTACCTGGAAACCGGCGAGCGCCTGCACGTGGATCCCGTTCGCGCCACCGGCACGGGCCAGGTCGCGATGCAACTGCTGCCGAGCGGGCCGGCCTATCCCTTCGAGAACGCACGCGATGCCGTCAACGCGCTGATCCATCTGGCCAAGCGCCGCATCGTGCTGGCCACGCCCTACTTCGTGCCCGACGACGCCACCCTCAGCGCGCTGCGCATCGCCGCGCTGTCGGGCGTGGAGGTGCAACTGATCCTGTCCGATCGCAACAACCAGCGCCTGACCGCGTGGGCTCAGGAGTCCTACTACGCGGAACTGCTGGCCTGCGGCGTTCGCATCGCGCTGTACCAGCCGCACTTCCTGCATGCCAAGCACATGAGCGTGGACGACGAAGTCGCGCTGGTCGGTTCGATCAACCTCGACATCCGCTCGTTCGCGCTCAACGCGGAAATCGGCCTGCTGTGCTATGACCGCGCGGTGGTCGCCCGGCTGCGCGGGATCGAATCGGAATACTTGCGCGATGCCCGCAGCGTCCACGGCGAGGACTGGGCACGACGCCCGGCGTGGCGGCGCAGCCGCGATGGCATCGCGCGCCTGGCGGATTCGCTGATGTAACAAAACGTCGATGTTGAAAGCGCCTGATGCGCAACGGTTTTCGCGTATTTGTAAAGTTTGCGTTGCCCGGTCATGCGCCACTGATGCCAAGCCAGCATGAGGCGCGCCGGATCGATCCACTACAATGCGGCCCATGACCAGCGTATCCGCGGGCCTCGCCCATGACATCGCCATCATCGGGGGAGGCGCCGGCGGCGTCCTGACCGCCATCCAGTTGCTGCGCGCGGCGACCGCGCCGCTGCGCATCGCGCTTTACGAACCGCAATCCACGCTTGCCCGTGGCGTGGCCTATGCCACGCCCTATCCGGAACACCTGCTCAACGTGCCGGCACAACGCATGAGCGGCTTCAGCGATCAGCCGGACGATTTCCTCGATTTCCTCAGCGCCGATCCGCAGGAACGCGCCGCGTTGGCACCCATGTTCGTCGAGCGTCATCGCTACGGGGAATACCTGCGCGATCGCCTGGAGCGCGCGCGCGCGGCCAGCCCGGCCACGCTGGTGCACATCGTCCAGCCGGTGATGGCGATGGATCGAAACGAGGCGGGCTGGCGACTGCGGCTCGCCGATGGCGCGCAGGCCGATTGCGATGCGGTGGTGCTGGCGGTCGGCAACCGCCCACGCCCGCTGCCGGCGCGCGGCGCCGGCGGCCTGTCCGCCGATGCCAGCCTGTCGGCCTGGGATTTCGACGCGGTGCGCGCGGTTCCCGGCGATGCCCGGCTGTGCATCGTCGGTTCCGGATTGAGCATGGTCGACGCGGTGTTGAGTTTCGTCGCCACCGAACATCGCGGCGCCATCCATGTGCTTTCGCGGCATGGCTGGCTGCCGCAGCCGCATGCGCCGCATGCGGTGGCCGATTTCGATCCGGCGCGGTTGCTGTCGCTGGACCTGCGCGCGCGCCTGCGCTTCGTCCGCGAACGCGTGCGCGAAGCCGCCGCCGCCAGCCTGCCCTGGCAGGCGGTGATGGAACGCCTGCGCCCGCACGGACAGGCGCTGTGGCGTTCCCTGTCGGAATCCGACCAGCGGCGTTTCCTGCGCCACGTCGTGCGGCTGTGGGACGTGCACCGGCACCGGGTGGCGATTTCCGTGCACGAGCAGTTGCAGGCGCTGATCGATCGCGGGCAGCTGCGCATGCACCGCGGCCGCCTGGACACGGTGATGCAGGTCGGCCGCTGCGTGCAGGTCGGCGCGAACGTGCGTGGCAGGCCCGGGCTGGCGCTGGAAGTGGATCGGGTGGTGAATGCCACCGGTGTCGAGATGCGGGTTCCGACCATGCGCAATCCGCTGCTGACCGAGCTGCTGGGCGAGGGCCACGCGCGCACCGGCCCGCACGGCATCGGCATCGACGCCGGCGACGACGGGCGGGTGCTGGACGCCGATGGCCGCGTCCAGCCCGACCTGTGGGTATTGGGCAGCCTGCGGATCGGCAACCTGTGGGAAAGCACCGCCATTCCTGAACTGCGGGGCCAGGCCGAAGCGGTCGCCCGCCAGTTGATCGCGCGCTGACGCGGGCGCGCTCGCCGGCCGTCGTTTACCCGCCAGCATCCCCGGCGGATTTCCTCCCTTGCTGTAGAGCGGAGCCAGCTCCGCTGCTACGCTGGTTCCGATGTCGGGCGCCGGGAGGCGGCATTGGTTTCGAGCTGGATTCTGCTGCTGGTGTCCATCAGCTACGCGGCGCTGCTGTTCGGCGTGGCATGGTGGGGTGATCGTCGCCCGATGTATCCGGATCGGCCGTGGCTGCGTCCGGTGGTGTACAGCCTGGCGCTGGCGGTCTACTGCTCGTCCTGGACCTTCTACGGCGCGGTCGGCAGCGCGGTGCGCAACGGCATCGGCTACCTGCCGATCTACCTGGGTCCGCTGCTGCTGCTGCTGTTCGGCTGGCGGATCATCGAACGGCTGGCACTGATCGCGCGTAGCGAGAACACGGTGTCGATCGCCGACTTCATCTCCTCGCGCTACGGACGCTCGCGCCGGCTGGCCGCGCTGGTGACGGTGATCGCGTTGATCGGCGTCGTTCCCTACCTGGCGCTGCAGTACAAGGCGGTGGCGATGAGCCTGGGCGTGCTGACCGGCCAGCCCGGCGGCAGCGCGCATGGCTTCTTCTCGGATCCCGCGCTGTACGTGGCGTTGCTGATGGCGCTGTTCGCCGCCCTGTTCGGCACCCGCCAGGTCGACGCCACCGAACATCATCACGGCATGATGCTGGCCATCGCGCTGGAGTCGATGGTCAAGCTGGTGGCGATGATCGCGGTCGGCCTGTTCGCCTACCTGTGGCTGCAGGGCCGCTCCATCCCGGTCGCCGAGTCCGCACGCACGCTGTTCGAGAATTCGCCACCGGTCGGATTCGTCACCCAGACCCTGCTCGGGTTCCTCGCGATCGTCTGCCTGCCCCGCCAGTTCCATGTCGCGGTGGTCGAATGCAGCGACGTCGGCGATATCCGTCGGGCGCGCTGGCTGTTCGGCACCTACCTGGTCCTGATCTCGGTGATGGTGGTGCCGATCGCCGCCGCCGGCGTGGCGTCCTTCGGCATCGGCAGCGGCGTGGCCGATGACAGTTTCATCCTGGCGCTGCCGCTGGCAGACGGCAGCAAGGCGCTGGCGTTGATCGCCTACGTCGGCGGTTTCTCCGCCGCCACCGGCATGGTCATCGTCGCCAGCATCGCGCTTGCCACCATGGTCAGCAACGACCTGGTGATGCCGGTGCTGCTGCGGCGCGGCTGGGCGGATCATCACGCCGAAGCCGACGTCGCTTCGCGGGTGCTGTGGATCCGCCGGTTCGCGATCCTGCTGCTGGCGCTCGCCGCCTACATCTATTACCGCAGCAGCGGCAACGACAGCACGCTGGCGTCCTATGGCCTGATGGCGTTCGCGGCGGTCGCCCAGTTCGCGCCGGGCCTGATCGGCGGCCTGTACTGGCGCGGCGCCAGCCGGCGCGGCGTGGAAGTGGGCATGCTGCTGGGCTTCGGCACCTGGATCTACACCCTGCTGCTGCCGACCATGACCCAGGCCGGTGGCTTCGATGCGTCATGGATCGCGACCGGACCGTTCGGCATCGCCTGGCTGCGGCCGCACCAGCTGTTCGGATTGAGCGGCTGGGATCCGCTCACCCACGGCACGTTCTGGTCACTGCTGGTGAACACCGGCGCGATGATGGTGATCTCCGCGCGCTGGCGGCCCGGTGTGGACGATCGCCTGCGCGCGGCGCCGTTCCTGGATCCGTACGCGCAGCGCCCGGCGCTGGTCGCCGGCGAATGGCCCGGCAGCGTGCGGGTGGGCGACCTGCAGACCCTGGCCGAACGGGTGGTCGGCGAGCGCCATGCGCGCCGCGCGTTCCAGGAACAGGCCCAGGCGTTGGGCCGCGAGATGCAGCCCGGCGCATCTGCCGACCGCGCCTGGGTGCAATTCACCGAGCGTCTGCTGGCCGCCTCGATCGGTGCGGCGTCCGCGCGCATTGTCCTGACCAGCGTGCTGCGCGGATCGGGCATGGAACTGGGCGAAGTGGTCGCGGTGCTGGACGAGGCCGGCCAGGAACTGCGCTTCAACCGCGAGATCCTCTCCACCACCCTGGAAAACATCGCCGCCGGCGTCAGCGTGGTCGATCCCGAGATGCGGCTGGTCGCCTGGAACCGGCGCTACCAGCAGATGTTCGGCTACCCCGACGGCATGCTGTACGTCGGCCGGCCGGTCGCCGACCTGATCCGCTACAACGCCGAGCGCGGTGAGCTGGGCGAAGGCGACGTCGACGCGCAGATCGGCAAGCGCATCGCCTACATGCGGGCAGGCTCGCCCCACGTGTTCGAGCGCGTGCGCAGCGATGGCCAGGTGATCGAGATGCGCGGCCAGGCCCTGCCCGGCGGCGGCTACGTCACCAGCTACAACGACATCACCGACTTCAAGCGCGCCGAGTTGGCGCTGCGGGAAGCCAACGAGACCCTGGAGCAGCGCGTCACCGAACGCAGCCGCGCGGCCGAAGCGGCCCAGCAGTCCAAGACCCGCTTCCTCGCCGCCATCAGCCACGACGTATTGCAGCCGCTCAACGCCGCGCGCCTGTTCGCCTCGGCCCTGCGCGACGGCGAACAGGACGGCGAGCAACGGCACCTGGCCGAACGCGTGGATGCCTCGCTGCGCGCCGCCGAAGAGTTGCTCGACGGCCTGCTCGACGTGTCGCGGCTGGACGCGGGCAGCCTGCGGGTGGAGATCAGCGACTTCGACGCCGGCGAACTGCTGCGCGAACTGGCCGCCCAGTACGCGCCGGTGGCCGCCGGCCGCGGGCTGGATCTGCGGGTGCATCCGCGCGGGTTGTCGGTGCGCACCGACCGGCGCCTGCTGCGCCGGGTGCTGCAGAACTTCCTGGCCAACGCCCTGCGCTATACCCGCCAGGGCCGGATCGTGCTGGGCATGCGCATGCTCGATGGCAAGGTGTCGCTGCAGGTCTGGGACACCGGCCCGGGTATTCCGGAAAACCATATGCGGCAGATCTACGACGAGTTCCACCGCTACCAGCAGCCGTTCGACTGGGGCGAGCGCGGACTCGGCCTGGGCCTGTCGATCTGCCAGCGCATCTCGCGCCTGCTCGGGCATCACCTGGACGCGCGCAGCCGGGTCGATCACGGCAGCATGTTCTCGATCGTCGTTCCGCGCGCCACCCGCGCGCCGGCGCGTCCGTCCACGCCGCGGCGTGGACTCGCCGCCGATTCGCTCGCCGGCCTGCGGGTGCTGTGCGTGGACAACGATCGCGAGATCCTCGACGGCATGCGCGCGCTGCTGGGCCGCTGGCAGGTCGAGGTGATCACCGCCACCACGGTCGACGAGGCGCTGGAACGGATGGCCTCGGCGCCGACGGTGGTGCTGGTCGACTACCACCTGCACGATCGGCTGGACGGCCTGGATACGCTGGACGCGCTGCGCGCCGCCAGCGCGGGCCCGATGGCCGGGGCCCTGTTGACCGCCGACGGCCGCGACGAGTTGAAACAGCGCGCCCGCGAACGCGGTTACCGGTTGCTGACCAAACCGGTCAAGCCGGCGTCGCTGCGCGCCTTCCTCGCCGCGCACCACGACGCCCGCCAGCGCCTGGAAGCCTGACTACCGCCGCTGCCCGCGCGCGCCGCCGGTGGTCACCAGCATTCCCCCGGTGTCGCATTCGCGGTCCCGCTGACCGTGCGGACACCCAGCTGGTTGATCGCAAGCGTGCCGCAGCGGGTGTCGGCCCTGGCCTGCGTTCCCTGCGGCACCGCCTGCAATGTGAAGGCACGCGCCGAAACAGCGGACAGGCTGATCTGGTAGTGCCGGGCCAGGCCATCGCCGCACTCCGCGAGGGCGGGAGGCTTGCCCGCCGTATCCAGATAGGAAAGATGCAGGGTATGGAAGCGTTCCAGGCGCTGGGTGCGTTCCTGCAGGCATGCGGCGGCGGCGGCGCGACGGGTATTGACGACGTGATGTTGATAGCTGCCAAAAGCGATGCTTGCCAGGATGGCGATGATGGCCACCACGATCATCAGTTCGAGCAGGCTGAATCCTGCCGCCGGGTACCGGCGTCGATGGAGATCATGTCGGTGGAAAACGTATCGATGCAGGACACGGATGTGGGCGGATCGCATGGGCGTGCCTCCGGGATGCGGTGGACAAGGAGATGGCCCGTCGAGCACGCGCCAGTCGATGCGCCGTCCGCGATGGCGGCGCGATGATGCCCGACCGATGCTAACCAGCCCTGCGCGCTGGAAAAAGGCATTCGCGTTCAAAGTTACGCGAATGACAGGCATGCCTCGCGCGCAGCTGATTCGCTTCCCTCTCCGGGCGGCGAACGCGCGCGATGTCGATCGCTTTCATTTCACCGGAAAGCGATCCTCGGCGGCACGGCCTGGAGCGATGGCGCTACCGGCGAAAACGCAGTCGGGCCACCGTGCCGCGTTCCGGCGCCGAATCGATGTCCAGCTGCCAACCCAGGTGTTCGCACAGGCGCGCGATCAGATCCAGCCCGATGCCGCCGCCGTCGCGTCCTTCCCCGCGCGCCAACTGCGCATAGATGCGGCTGATCTCCTCCGGACTCATGCCGTGTCCGGGATCGGTGATCGTCACGGTGGCATCGGCGTCCAGGCGGATGTCGATCACGCCGCGATCGCTGTTCTCGATGGCGTTGCGCAACAGGTTGCCGATCGCGGCCTGGACAATGGCCACCGGCGCGGTGACCCGGACCGCCGACAGCGGACCCAACTGCAACGCGAGATCCTTGCCGTGGGTGAGATGGCGATGGTCTTCGACGATTTCCGGCAGCAGTTCGTCCAACGCCACCGCATCGCTGACCGCGGCCAGGCGCTCGGGGTCCTTGGCCAGGATCAGCAGCAGCGAGATCAGCTGCTCGATCTGGCGGACGTTGCGCGCGATGCGTTGCATCTGTTCGCGCGCGGCCGGCGGCACGCCTGCCTGATCCGAGGCGAGCCGGGCGGCGCCGCCGATTACCGCGATGGGCGTGCGCAGCTCGTGGCTGGCACTGTTGATGAAGGCCCGCTCGCGCTCGACGAAGCGCTCGCTGCGATCCAGGTAGTCATTGAAGGCATCGGCAATCACCCGCAGTTCGCGGCTGGCGCTGGGTTCAAGCCCGATGCGCTGGCGCCCGCGTTCGGGCCGCAGGCGCGCGATATCGTCGGCCATCACGCCCAGCGGACGGATCGCCCGGCCCAGCCCCCAGGCCAGCAGCAGGCCAAGCAGGATCACCGAGGCGAACATGCCGACCACGATTCCGCTGCTGATGGTCTCCTCCAGTCCCTCGAACTCGGTGATGTCCAGCGCCAGCGCGACCCGGCCACCGGGCAGGTCCTGGATCATCACCACCCGCAGCTTGCCCTCCACCCACAGGTCGTCGTGCAGGCCGGGCGGCAGCGCGCGCAATACTTTGGGCGGCGGCGGCACGTCGTCCCAGCGGTAGAGCGTCATGTCGTCGGTATCGGTCCAGCGATAGCCGGGATCGGCCTGCACGCGATCCTGGTAGTGATGGAGTTCGGCGCGCAGCAGCGAACTCCAGACCATGCGCTCGGCCTCCTCGTTGACGATCAGGCCGCCGATGAAGATGGCGACCGAGAGCAGCGAGACGTAGACCAGCAGCCAGGTGAGGATGCGCCGGCGCAGGCTGTTGTTCCTAGCCGCCATCGCGCTGCTCCTCCGGTGCCGCCAGCCGGTAGCCCACCCGCGGCAAGGTCTGGATCAGCTTCACCGGGAACGGTCCATCGACGCTGCGGCGCAACTCGTACACATGCGAACGCAGCATGTCGCCGTCCGGCGGGCTGTCGCCCCACAGGGCGTATTCCAGGCGATCCCGGGTCACCGCGCCGGGACTGGCCTGCATCAGCACTTCCAGCAGCTTGCGGCAGGCCGGATACAGGTGCAGCGGCTGCCCCGCGCGACTGGCTTCCAGGGTGGACAGGTCCAGTTTCAGATCCGCCACCTGCAGCAGGCGGTTGCGACCGCGCCCGCCACTGCGCGCCAGCACCGCTTCCAGCCGCACCTCCAGTTCGGGCAGTTCGAAGGGCTTGGTCAGGTAGTCGTCGGCGCCGGCGCGGAAGCCCGCGATCTTGTCGGGCAGTTCGTCGCGCGCGGTGAGCATGATGACCGGCGCGTCGCCGGCATGCGTTTCGCGCAGGCGTCGCAGCACCTCGCGACCATCCATCCGCGGCAGCATCCAGTCCAGGATGATCGCGTCGTAGGCCTGGGTGGTGGCCAGGTGCAGGCCGGTCACCCCGTCCGGCGCGGCATCCAGGGCATGGCCGCGCGCTTCGAAGTAGTCGAACAGGTTCGCCACCAGGCTCCGGTTGTCTTCGATCACGAGCAGCCGCATCGGGGTTTCCGTCCTCGTCGTTGACCGGCACGGGCATCCCGGCGGGTCGCCACGCTGCACCTCCCGGTGTCGGAATCCGGTCGGAACGGGACGATTCTCCCATGCACTGGGAGACACGGGTAAAGCGGTCGCGCAATGGCAACGGCGGCTGAAGCGTGCCCTGCGCCGCCTGCCGCGTTAACGACGCGCGAACGGGGTTCCGACGACTCTCCGACAGCGGCGTCACCAGCATGGCCTTCATACCGGCGCAGGGGCCGGAATGAACGTATCCGATGTCCTTTGCCGCACCACAGCCCTCCATGCCGCTTGGCGAGATCCGTCCGCCGCCGGCCTTCGATCGCGACTTCCTCGTCCACCACGCCGGCTGGCCGCTGGCGGTGTTCGCGCTGGCAACGGTGATCCTGATCCCGCTGCGCGGCGATCTGTGGCTGGCGGATCGGCTGTACGCCTGGGAAGGCCATCGCTGGTCGCTGCAGCAGGGTTTCGTCACCCAGCACCTGATCCATGTGATGGGCAAGCGGTTGAGTACCTTGGGCTGGTACGGCGTGGCACTGCTGCTGATCGCCAGTGGTTCCTTCCCGCGCCTGAAGGCATGGCGACGGCCGCTGCTCTTCCTGCTGCTGGCCACCGCGTTGTCGACCGCAGCGGTCGGCACGCTGAAGCTGTGGACGGACATGGACTGCCCGTGGGATCTGGCCCGCTATGGCGGCAGCCGGCCGTTCGTCGACCTGTTCAGCGCGCGGCCGGCGCGGTTGCCAACGGCGTCGTGCTTTCCCGCCGGCCACGCCAGCGCCGGTTATGCGTGGGTGGCGCTGTACTTCTTTTTCCTGGCCACCGCGCCGCGCCTGCGCTGGCTGGGTCTGGGCGTCGGCCTGGCGGCCGGGCTGCTGTTCGGCTTCGCCCAGCAGCTGCGCGGCGCCCATTTCCTCTCGCACGACCTGTGGACCCTGGCCATCTGCTGGACGATCGCGCTGCTGCTGCATGCCTGCCTGCTGGTGCCGGCACGGTCCCCGGCGGCGCGGCGCGTCATGCCAGCGCCGCCGGCTCCCGGCCTGTTGTCGCGGAGCGAGCCATGAACGCCAGTCCGCTGGAAGCCGGTCTGCGCCGCAATGTCCGCTCCGACGCGCCAGCGTGGCTGCGCCAGCGTCCGGTGGTCGCCAGCGAAACCCTGTTGCTGGCGGTGAGCCTCTACTTCACCCTCTTCAGCAATGGCCAGTTCTGGCGCAACGTGATCGTCGCGCCGGCGGTGCAGTGGAAGTTCGCCGCGGCGCTGTTCGTGATCATCACCGCCGTGCACGCGCTGTTGCTCGGACTGGTCGTGCATCGCCGCTATGCGCGTCCGCTGCTGGCCGGGCTGATCCTGGTCACCGCCATCGCCACCTACTACATGGGCAGCTATGGCGTGTACCTGGATTCGGACATGCTGCGCAACATCCTGCATACCGATCGCAAGGAGTCCAGCGAACTGCTGAGCTGGCGCCTGCTGATGCCGATCCTGTTCGCCAGCCTGCCGATCGCCCTGCTGTGGCGGGTGCGGCTGCGCGAACGGCCGTGGCGGCGCGCGCTGATCGTGCGCGGCGGATTCCTGGCGGCGCTGCTGGTGGCCTTCGCGGGCGCGGCGATGCTGACGTACCAGGACCTGTCCTCGCTGATTCGCAATCGCCGCGAGGTGCGTTATCTGGTGACGCCGGCGAACTATCTGGTCTCGTTGGCGCGGGTGCTGACGGCCGCGCCGCCGGGAAGCCGTACCGCCAGGACGCCGATCGGCCAGGACGCCCGCCAGTTGCCGCAGACGGCCGGCCGCAAGCCGCGGCTGCTGGTGCTGGTGGTGGGCGAAACCGCGCGCGCGCAGAACTGGGGATTGAACGGCTATTCGCGCCAGACCACGCCGGAACTGTCGCGCATGGGCGTGATCAACTTCCCCGCCGTCACCGCCTGCGGCAGCAGCACCGAAGTTTCCCTGCCCTGCATGTTTTCACCCTACGGTCGGCACGACTACGACCAGAAGAAGATCCGCGATCACCAATCGCTGCTGCATGTGCTGGAGTACGCCGGCATCCGCACCCTGTGGCGCGACAACCAGTCCGGCTGCAAGGGCGTCTGCCAGGGACTGCCGATGCAGGCGCTGGATGATGCGAAGGATCCCGACCTGTGCAACGGCAAACGCTGCCTGGACGAGATCCTGCTGCGTGGCCTGGACGCCGCCGTACCCCCCGGTGGCGGCGATCGCGTGGTGGTGCTGCACCCATTGGGCAACCATGGCCCCAACTACTTCGAGCGGTATCCCTCCGCGTTCCGCCGCTACACGCCGGTGTGCGAATCGGTCGATCTGGGCGAATGCGATCGCCCATCCATCGTCAACGCCTACGACAATGCACTGGGCTACACCGATCATGTGCTTGCGAAGCTGATCGGCCAGCTGGGCCGCAATCCCCGCTACGACACCGCCATGATCTACGTATCCGATCATGGCGAATCGCTGGGCGAGAAAGGCCTCTACCTGCATGGCGTGCCCTATGCGATTGCCCCGGAAGAACAGACCCGGGTGCCGATGGTGATGTGGTTCTCGCCGGGTTTCGCGGCCGGCAGCGGCCTGGACATCGCCTGCCTGCGCCGGGAATCCACGCAACCGGCCAGCCACGACAACCTGTTTCCGTCCGTGCTGGGCCTGCTGGACGTGCGCACCGGCGTATACGACCGCGATCGGGATCTCTTCGCCGCCTGCCGCCCGTAGAGCGGAGCTTGCTCCGCTGCGCCCGAACGTTCCGCATCAAGACAGCCCATCCGATCGCCGGTCCGTTGTCGCCGGTCGTCAATCCTCTTCCGGCGGCGGCACCACGCCGTCCGGATCCACCGCGAGACGACCGGCCATCAGCACCGCCTGAGTGCGGTTGGTGACGCCGAGCTTGCGCAGGATCGCGGTGACGTGCGCCTTGATGGTGGCTTCGGACACGCCCAGGTCGTAGGCGATCTGCTTGTTGAGCCGGCCCACGCCCAGCATCTGCAATACCCGGAACTGCTGCGGGGTGAGGTCGCGCAGGCGCTGTGCGATCTCGTGTTCGTCACGGCTGATGGCCGGCGCGTTCATCGCTTCGACCGGCGCCCAGCGCTCACCGTCCAGCACCGTGCCGATGGCCTCGCCAATGGTGTCCGAATCGGCGGACTTGGGAATGAAGCCCAGCGCGCCATGATCCAGCGCGCGCCGCATGACGGTCGGCTCCTCGCGCGCGGACACGATCACCACCGGCAGCTGCGGATGCAGCGCGCGCACATGCACCAGCGCGCTGAACCCTTGCGCGCCGGGCATGTTCAAGTCCATCAGCAGCAAATCCGCATCCGGGTGCGCGTCCACCAGCGCATACAGCGCGTCCACGCTGTCGGCCTCGTGCAGGCGCACGCCCGGCAGCACCCGCTGCACCGCCGCGCGCAGCGCTTCGCGGAACAGCGGATGGTCGTCGGCGATCAGCAGGGTGGTCATGGGGTTCTCCCGGGGTGGAGCAAATCCCCCCTGCCCCCCTTTTTCAAAGGGGGGATTCCTTCGGTGGTAGTGCTGCGAGGTTGCCGTGTGCGTAATCCGGTGCAGTTTGTTGGTGGCAGCGGACTTTCCTTACGCGGAATCGAGCCTTTCCCCTCTTTGGAAAAGGGGGGCAGGGGGGATTCACTCTCAGGATGCGTCCCTACCACCGCTACCTCAAACCCCATGCGCGCCGGCTGCGCCGCGACATGACCGACGCCGAGCAGCGGCTGTGGTTCCACCTGCGCAGGAAACAGCTCGATGGCGTGCAGTTCTACCGGCAGAAGCCGCTTGGGCGATATGTCGTCGATTTCTATGGCCCTGCCGCGGATCTGGTGATCGAGTTGGATGGTAGCCAGCATTTCACCGCCGACGGCCTGGCAGGGGATCGACGCCGTGATGCATTCCTGGCGGGCCAGGGGCTGCGCGTCCTCCGGTTCGATGATCGGCAAGCGCTGCTGGAAACGACCGCCGTGCTGGAAGTGATCCTGCGGGTGATCCGCGAACGCTGAGGGAAAATCCCCCCTGCCCCCCTTTTTCAAAGGGGGGATTCCTTCGGAAAAACCGCGATGTGGGCCAGGGAGACGCGGGGCGCCTCCGACTCCCGGCATTACCCGGCTTCCAGGAGTGCCTTCGATGCTGGCAGCCCGCCGGAACGCCGACCGCAAGTACTCCCCCCTTTGAAAAAGGGGGGCTGGGGGGGATTTGCGGACCCCCGCCATGCTCACTTCACCTTCCGTTCCGCGACCAGCGAATCGACCACGCCCGGATCGGCCAGGGTCGAGGTGTCGCCCAGCTGGTCCGGCGCGTTCTCGGCGATCTTGCGCAGGATGCGGCGCATGATCTTGCCGGAGCGCGTCTTCGGCAGGCCTGGCGCCCACTGCAGGTGGTCCGGCGCGGCGATGGGGCCGATTTCCTTGCGCACCCACAGCACCAGTTCCTTCTGCAGTTCCTCGCTGGGCACCTCGCCGGCCTTCAGGGTCACGTAGGCATAGATGCCCTGGCCCTTGATGTCGTGCGGAAAGCCGACCACCGCCGCCTCGGCGACCTTCGGATGCAGCACCAGCGCGCTTTCCACCTCGGCGGTGCCGATGCGGTGGCCGCTGACGTTGATCACGTCGTCGACGCGGCCGGTGATCCAGTAGTAACCGTCGGCGTCGCGGCGGCAGCCGTCGCCGGTGAAGTAGGTGCCCGGATAGGTGCGGAAATAGGTGTCGATGAAGCGCTGGTGGTCGCCGTAGACCGTGCGCATCTGGCCCGGCCAGGAATCCAGCAGGACCAGGTTGCCCTCGGTGGCGCCGTCGAGGATTTCACCGTTGGCGTCCACCAGCGCCGGGCGCACGCCGAAGAACGGCAGCGTGGCCGAACCCGGCTTCTGGTCGATCGCGCCGGCCAGCGGGCTGATCATGATGCCGCCGGTCTCGGTCTGCCACCAGGTGTCCACGATCGGGCAGCGGCCGTCGCCGACCACGTCGTAGTACCAGCGCCAGGCTTCCGGGTTGATCGGCTCGCCGACGCTGCCGAGCAGGCGCAGCGAGCTGCGCGAGGTCTTCTTCACCGGCGCCTCGCCCTCGCGCATCAGCGCGCGGATCGCGGTGGGCGCGGTGTAGAAGATGGTGACCTGGTGCTTGTCGATGACTTCCCAGAAGCGCGACACGCTCGGGTAGTTGGGCACGCCCTCGAACATCACCGAGGTGGCGCCGTTGGCCAGCGGCCCGTAGACGATGTAGCTGTGGCCGGTCACCCAGCCCACGTCGGCGGTGCACCAGTAGATGTCATCCTCGCGCAGATCGAACACCGCCTCGTGGGTGTAGGCCGCGTACAGCAGGTAGCCACCGGTGGTGTGCAGCACGCCCTTGGGCTTGCCGGTCGAACCGGAGGTGTAGAGGATGAACAGCGGGTCCTCGGCGTTCATCCGCTCGGGCTCGCACTCGGCCGGCTGCTCGTCGACCACCGCGTCGAACCAGCGGTCGCGCGGCATCTGCATGTCCACCGCGCCGCCGGTGTGGCGCACCACCAGCACGGTCTCGACCGAATTGGTGCCGGGCAGCTTGAGCGCGGCGTCCACGTTTGCCTTCAACGGCACCTTCTTGCCACCGCGCAGGCCCTCGTCGGCGGTGATGATCAGCTTGCTGCCGCAGTCGGCCACGCGGTCGGCGATGGAATTGGGGGCGAAGCCGCCGAACACCACCGAGTGGATCGCGCCGATGCGCGCGCAGGCCAGCATCGCCACCGCCGCGTCCGGAATCATCGGCAGGTAGATGGTGACGCGGTCGCCCTTCTTCACCCCCAGCGCGCGCAGCGCGTTGGCCAGCTTGCAGGTGCGCTCGTACAGTTCGCGGTAGGTGACCCGCAGCGACGGCTGGTCCGGGCTGTCCGGCTCGAACAGCAGCGCGGTCTTGTCGCCGCGGGCGGCGAGCTGGCGATCCAGGCAGTTGACGCTGGCGTTGAGCTCACCATCCTCGAACCAGCGGATGTGGAAGTCATCCAGCTGGTAGCTGACGTCCTTGATCCGGGTCGGCTTCTTGAACCAGTCCAGGCGCTCGGCGACCTGTCCCCAGAATTTTTCAGGATGGTCGATGGAAGCCTGGTAGTCGCGCTGGTAGGCGGCGCGGTCGATGCGCGCCTTGGCGGCGAAGTCCGGCTTGATGGGGTAGATGTCGCTCATGGGGGCCCTCCCGGGGACAGCGGAACGAAAAGTCTGAGGATGCGATTCTGACAAGAATGCCCATCACACCGCGAGCGCCGGCAACGCTCCGCGGGAGGGGCGACGCGCCGAGTTTGCCGCATCCGGCCATGCGGCATCGCAGCAACCCTGTTAGACCTTGGTCGTAATTCCAGCCGCGCACCCGCATGCCCACCCGCGCGTGGAAGCCGTTTTGAAGGGGTTTTGGCGGCCGGCGCGCGTCATTCGACCAATGGCGAATAGGCGCGGCGGAGGCAACGGCGCAAGTCTGCCCGGCACGTGCCGAGCACGGCATGCGTCCAAACCGGGAGGGGTTATGACCACACGTTTCGCAACGATGGCCAGGCGGCCGCTGGCCGCCGCGCTGTTCGTCGCCTGCATCGCGCCGGGCCTGGCGTTCGCCCAGACGGCGAAGGAAAAGGCGCTGGAGGCCCGCGTGGCCGAACTGGAGCGGCAGGTGCAACTGCTGCTGTCGGCGCAGCAGCAACAGCAGACCCAGATCAGCAGCACCCAGGAACAGGTGACCCAGGTCCAGGCCGCGCAGGCGGCCAAGCCGGCGCTGCCGGCCGGCAAGCAGCCGATCCAGGGCACCACCATCATGACCGCCGCCAATCCGGGCACCACGTTCTCCTACGGCGGCTTCATCAAGATGGACGCGATGGTGACCGACACCAGCGACGGCCGCATCGCCGATGGTTCCTCCGGCCGCCTGTTCTACGTGCCCAGCACGATCCCGGTGGCGGGCGCGAACGCCGATGGCGGCGATCCCTACGCCGACTTCCATGCCCAGTTCTCGCGCTTCTGGCTCAGCGCCGACCACGTCACCGACAACGGCGACAAGTTCAAGGGTTTCATCGAGGCCGACTTCTTCGGCGGCGGCAGCAACGCGCTGGCCGGCAACGAAACCGCCACCAACACCTATGCCGTCACCCTGCGCCACGCCTACGTGACCTGGAACAACTGGCTGGCCGGCCAGACCTGGTCCAACTTCATGGACGCCGGCGCGCTGCCGGACGCGGTCGATTTCGTCGGCCCGACCGACGGCACCATCTTCGTGCGCCAGGCGCAGTTGCGCTACACCAAGGGCCCGTGGTCGTTCTCGATCGAGAACCCGCAGACCACCGTCACGCCCTACCTGACCGGCGCGCGCTTCAACAGCGGAGACAATGCCGCGCCCGACTTCACCGCGCGCTGGCTGACCAAGGGCGACTGGGGCCACTTCACCGTGGCCGCGCTGCTGCGCCAGTTCAAGGTGGCCGACGAGACCGACACCGGCGCCGCGCTCAGCGTCTCGGGCAAGTTCAACCTGGGCAAGAACGACGACATCCGCTACGCCGTCAACGCCGGCCAGGGCATCGGCCGCTACCTGGCCTTCGGCGTCGGCAGCGACGTGGTCACCGAGGCCGACGGCGACATCAGCGCGCTGGACGGCTACGGCGGCTTCGTGGCCTGGCGCCACGTGTTCAGCCCGAAGGTCCGCACCAACCTGATGTACTCGGCCTCGCATTTCGACAACGACGTGTCGCTCACCGGCTGGGGCGTCACCGAGCGCACCCAGTCGATGCACGCCAACGTCATCTACTCGCCGTTTCCGAAACTGGACATCGGCGCGGAACTCATCTTCGGCCAGCGTTCACTCGAGGATGACCGCGAGGGCGACCTGAAGCGCCTGCACACCCACGTCAAATACTCGTTCTGAGGGGAGAGGAATGAACGCAACCACGCTCAAGCATTCGCCGTCCGGCGAACTCAGCCAAGGCCACAAGAAGGTCATCTTCGCATCCAGCCTGGGTACCGTCTTCGAGTGGTACGACTTCTATCTGTACGGTTCACTGGCGGCGATCATCGCCAAGCAGTTCTTCAGCGGCGTCAACGAGACCACCGGCTTCATCTTCGCGCTGCTGGCCTTCGCCGCCGGCTTCGCGGTGCGTCCGTTCGGCGCGGCGTTCTTCGGCAGCCTGGGCGACCGCATCGGGCGCAAGTACACGTTCCTGGTCACCATCGTGATCATGGGCCTGTCCACCTTCATCGTCGGCATCCTGCCCACCTACGCCAGCATCGGCGTGGCCGCCCCGATCATCCTGATCGGCCTGCGCCTGTTGCAGGGCCTGGCACTGGGCGGCGAGTACGGCGGCGCGGCGACCTACGTGGCCGAGCACGCCCCCAACGGCAAGCGCGGCCTGTACACCAGCTTCATCCAGACCACCGCCACGCTGGGCCTGTTCCTGTCGCTGCTGGTGATCCTCAGCTGCCGCCTGTCGCTGGGCACCGAGGCGTTCGAAGCCTGGGGCTGGCGCATTCCGTTCCTGGTCTCGATCGTGCTGCTGGGCGTGTCGGTGTGGATCCGCATGCAGTTGAGCGAATCGCCGTTGTTCCAGCAGATGAAGTCCGAGGGCAAGGGCTCCAAGACCCCGTTCCGCGACAGCCTGAAGGGCGGCAACCTCAAGCTGATGCTGCTGGTGCTGCTGGGCGCGACCGCCGGCCAGGCGGTGGTGTGGTACGGCGGCCAGTTCTACTCGCTGTTCTTCCTGACCCAGGCGCTCAAGGTCGACGGCACCACCGCCAACCTGCTGATCGCCGGCGCACTGGCCCTGGCCACGCCGTTCTTCATCTTCTTCGGCTGGCTGTCCGACCGCATCGGCCGCAAGAAGATCATCCTGGCCGGCTGCCTGCTGGCGGCGATCACCTACTTCCCGATCTTCAAGGGCCTGACCCACTTCGCCAACCCGGGCATCGAGGAAGCCCGCGCGAGCTCGCCGGCGGTGGTGGTGGCGGACCCGGCCACCTGCAGCTTCCAGTTCGATCCGGCCGGCGTGCGCAAGTTCACCAGTTCCTGCGACGTCGCCACCGCGGCGCTGACCAAGGCGGGCGTGCCGTACACCGTGCAGGCGGCCGCTCCCGGCTCGCTGGCCCGCGTCGAGGTCGGCGGCAATCAAGTCGAGTCGTACGAAGCGGCCGGGCTGTCCAAGGATGACGCCAAGGCCAAGGGCACCGACCTGGGCGCCCGCCTGAAGACCGCGCTGACCTCGGCCGGCTATCCGGAGAAGGCGGACCCGGCACGCATCAACATCCCGATGACGCTGTTCCTGCTGTGGGTGCTGGTGATCTACGTGACCATGGTCTACGGCCCGATCGCGGCCTACCTGGTGGAGCTGTTCCCCACCCGCATCCGCTACACCTCGATGTCGCTGCCGTACCACATCGGCAACGGCTGGTTCGGCGGCTTCCTGCCGGCCATCTCGTTCGCCCTGGTCGCCGGCACCGGCAACATGTACTACGGCCTGTGGTATCCGATCGGCGTGGCGGTGCTGACCCTGATCGTCGGCATCCTGTTCCTGCGCGAAACCAAGGACGTGGACATCACCCAGTAAGCGCGCTCCCTCCGCGCCGGCCGGACGCATTCCGGCCAACCCGACGCCGGCCCTCGTGGCCGGCGTTTTTTTGTGCGCGCGGCGGCATGCGCTTTTAGGAATCCTCCGATTTCGCAAGCGGTGGCGCCTTCCTATCCTGCCCGGACTCTCCCCAGAACCTTCGTTCGCCCGGCCATCGGTCAGGCGACCCGGCCTTTCCCGCGATCGAGGCATCCCATGGCCATCCACGGAAACCTGAGCGACTTCTCGCTGCGCGACATCCTGACCGTGGTTGTCGGCAAGCACGGCGTGCTCACCGTGGATCAACGGGATGGCCAGGTGCTCCGCCTGGACATCGCCGGCACCAGCATCACCCGGATGACCGTGGAACGCCCCATCGACTCGCGCAGCGAAGGACAAGCGCTGCTGCGCATGTTCGCGCAGGGGAACGGCGAGTTCCGTTTCGAGCCGCTGGCCACGGTGGAGGCGAAGCGTTCGTTCCTGCGGATGGACGAACTGCTGGAAGGCCGCGGCGCGGTGCCACTGGACGAACGCGACCTGCCGCATCCCAAGACGATGTTCCTGGTGATCAAGGGTCGCCAGGTGGAACTGCCGCCGGATCTGGCCGAGTTCCTCGGCGCGGCCGTGCCGTTGCTCACCGAGGGCGCCAGCGCCGAACGGATCTCGCGGCAACTGGGATTCCCGCTCGAAGGCACGCGCCGCAACCTGCAACGCCTGCGTCAGGTCAAGAAAGTCTGGCCGATGCAGGCATACGTGGATCGGCTCGATCCGGAACAACGCAAGCAGCGCCAGTCCCTGGGCCAGCGCATCGCCAGCTTCTTCACCCGATGACCCCACTCAAGATCGTTATCTCCGGCCCCGTCGGCGCCGGCAAGACCACCTTCATCCGTTCCGTGTCCCAGACCGAAGTGGTCAGCACGGAGGAAGTCAGCACCGAGCGGATCGGCAAGACGCACACGACGGTCGCACTGGACTTCGGCCAGATCGCACTGGGCGACTACGTGCTGCACCTGTTCGGCACGCCCGGGCAGTCGCGCTTCGACTACATGTGGGACGTCCTCAGCGAAGGCGCGCTGGGCCTGATCGTGCTGGTGCCCTGCGACGCGCCCAACGAATTCCCGCAGGCGCGGCGGATCCTGGAGTTCGTGATCAGCCGCCAGCCGGTGGAATTCATCATCGGGCTGACCCGGACCGATCTGGCGGCCGACGGCTGGACCGCCGCCGAGGTCGCCGCCTACTTCGGTGTTCCCGAACAGCAGGTGCTTGCGCTCAATCCCCGCGACGCCGCGCACGCCCGCCATGCCATCCACCAGCTGCTGCAACGCGTCTGATCGCCTGCACGCGGCCTTCTTCCCTGTTTTCACGAGGACACATCATGAGCAAGCAAGAACAGATGCAAGCCACGCTGGACGCCCTGACACGCGCCATTCCGGGCATGAAGGGCAGCTTCCTTTGCACCTTCGACGGCATGCCCGTCTGCCAGTCGATTACCGATCCCGGCGTCGATTCGGCGCGGGTCGCGGCGATGGCCGCCACCGCCCTGGGCGTGGGCCGGCGCATCACCGAAACCCTGTCCACCGGAACGCTGCGCGGCATCAAGCTGGTGGCTGCGGAGGGCCGCATCTTCATCTACATGGTCGGCAGCAAGGCCTGCCTGGCGCTGGTGGCGCCGTCGGACACCAATGTCGGTCTGATCGAACTGGAAGTGGCCGACGTGATCACCCAGTTGACCGCCATCCTGTAAGGAGCAGACGCCATGAATCACGAACGCAAGAGCTGGACGGTCAAGGACGAAGCCATCGTCCGCGAGCTGCGCGAATTGCTCACCCTGTCGGCGGAGGAATGCGCGTTGCTGAAGGCACTGGAGCCGATGGCCCGCGAAGCGGCCCCGACCCTGGTCGCCGAGTTCTACGAGCGCCTGCTGTCGCACGAGCCGACCCGGGAATTCATCGGCGACAAGGAACGCCTAGCCACCACCCTGGCCAACTGGTTCGTGGAGGTGTTCTGCGGTGAGTACGACGACGCCTACGCACTCAAGCGGCTGGGCATCGGCAACGTGCACGTGCGCATCGGACTGCCGGTCCGCTATCCGCTGGCGATGATGGACCTGATCGCCCGCCACGGCGAACGCATCGCATCGGCCAAGGGCGAGGCGGCGATCCAGGCGTTCCGCAAGGTCCTGGCCATCGACGTGGCGACCTTCAACCAGGCCTACGAGAACAACCAGCTGCACCATCTGGCCGAGCTGACCGGCAGCGAACGCCTGGCTCGCCGGCTGTTGTCCGGCGGCTGACGCCGCCGCGTTTCATCGATCGGGCCGCGGCCTATTGCGGGGGAGCAGCGAGCTCCCGCGCATCCAGATAACCGTCGCCGCTGCGATCCTGTTTGCGGAAGGTGGCCGCCAATCGCTCGCGATGGGTTGCGCGGGTGATGGCGGTCCCCTTGCCGCCCGGCAGCTCGTCGCCGGACAGCACGCCATCGCGATTGCGGTCACGCGCATCGAAGGCGTAGCTCATCCAGTCCAGGAACTCGGCCTGGCTGACCCGACCGTCGCCATCGGTATCCATGCGCTGCAGATAGTCCTTGGTGCCGTTGACCTGCCCCACCGCGAGCAGCGGCAGGGCCGATATCAGCAATGCGAGCACTAGACGCGTCATCCCCGCATTGTAGGACTGGATTTGGCGTGTGCGCTCGTCCACGCACCCCGCGCAAATCCCCCGTCGCCTCCGGCGCCC
>NZ_JADHDV010000002.1 GCF_016820515.1 Pseudoxanthomonas beigongshangi
CGCGGTTGTGATCGGCGCGTCCGCCGTTGCCGCCATTGCCGGCCACCGCGTCACCGACCGACGCGCCGCCGTTGCTGACATCGCCGGCGCTGGCGCTGCCGTTGATGGCATCGCCACCGCTGCCGCCGCTGCCGCCGGCACCGCCGTTGCCGCCGCGTCCGCCGTTGCCTTCACCGCCATAACCGTCACCACCGTAACCGGCGCCACCGCGTCCGCCACTTCCACCGTTGGCATCGCCCCAGTTCTTGGCGACGTTGCCGATGTCATGCACGGTCACCCCGCTGACGGAGCCGATGAGCTTGGTTTCGGCCACCGCCTTGCTGTGGTTGAACGCGTTGGAGAAAGTGGCGGTCGCCGTCCCGCCATTGTTGGCGGCGGCCGTGCCGTAGCCATCGGCATACGCCACGCCGTCGTTGTTGCGATTGTCGCCGTCGTGGGTGCTGCTGTCGGTGGCGTCGAAGTCCACCGCGACGAGCGTATCGGCCCCAGGTCCGTTTTCCGTGTTGGTTGCCTGTGCGAAAGCCTGTCCCGTGAGACCAAGTCCGAGTAACACTGCAGATGCAATGAGAGTCTTACGCGTGCACATGATTTATCTCCTGAGTCGTTCTGGCGCCCAGGGGAGGCGCTAAAAAACGACGTTGGTCACGCTCACATAGGAAACGTTAGTCAGCCGGGGGGTGTTTGTTAGGGTTTCGTTAACCGCCATGCCGCTCGTCTGCCGCCGAATACGCCCCCTGGCGCGCCGACAATCGGTTGCCGGATCAAGCCGATAGGCGCCGTTCTTGCGTATCGTCCGAAGTCTTCGACGGACCTCGGCGGCGATGCTAGGCTGTGCGCCCCGGGAGATGGCATGCCTCCCCGAACCGCCGGCGCGCCGGCTGATGATGCCTACCGAAACCCGCAATCCGGGGCGGTGGGCATGCGCCATCGCTCCCTTTCTGGAGAAGTCGGCGATGCATTCCTTCCTGGCCGTTGCAGTGGGCGCCGCGCTCGGCGCGTGGGCGCGTTGGGGCCTGAGCGTCTGGCTCAATCCGCAGCATGCGCAGATGCCGCTCGGCACGCTCGCCGCCAACCTGATCGGCGGCTACGCGATCGGCGTGGCGATGGGCTGGCTGGCCCACCATCCGGCGCTGGCGCCGGAATGGCGCCTGTTCGTGATCACCGGCCTGCTCGGTGGACTGACCACCTTCTCCAGTTTTTCCGCCGAAGCCATGCAGCTGATCCTGCGGTTGCAGTACGGCTGGGCGTTCGCCCTCATCGCCGTGCACGTGCTGGGTTCGTTGCTGATGACCGGCCTGGGGTTGGTGACGGTGCGGCTGCTGCGCGGCTTGACGGGTTGATTCCCCACATTCGGACAATGCATTCCCGCCCGCTTACTTGCGGGGTTTGCCCGCCCTCGCCTCGCGCCTGGCCTCGCGCAGGCGATCAAGTTTTTCCTTGAGTTTGATTTCCAGCCCGCGTTCGACCGGTTCGTAGTACACGCGCTCCCCCATCGCATCGGGAAACGCGGTCTGGTCCAGCGCGATGCCGCCTTCGGCATCGTGGTCGTACTGGTAGCCGCCACCGTAGCCAAGCTGCTTCATCAGTTTGGTCGGGGCGTTGCGCAGGTGCAGCGGCACCTCCTGGGTGCCGTGTTCGCGCACGTCCTGCCTGGCCATCCCGAAGGCCTTGTAGCCGGCATTCGATTTGGCCGTGCTGGCCAGGTAGATCGCCACCTGCGCCAGCGCCAGATCGCCTTCCGGACTGCCCAATCGCTCGTAGGTGTCCCAGGCATCCACCGCCATCTGCAGCGCGCGCGGATCCGCCAGGCCGATGTCCTCCACCGCCATCCGGGTCAACCGCCGCGCCAGATAGACCGGGTCGCAACCACCGTCCAGCATCCGCGCCAGCCAGTACAGCGCGCCATCCGGATTGGAACTGCGGATGGATTTGTGCAGTGCCGAGATCTGGTCGTAGAACTGCTCGCCACCCTTGTCGAAACGGCGCGTGCGATCGGCCAGCACCTGCTGCAGGGTCTGCGGGGTGATGGTGTTGTCCTCGCCCGTCGCCAGTTCGGCGGCGATCTCCAGCAGGGTCAGCGCGCGGCGCACGTCGCCATCGGCGGCGCCGGCGATTTCACCCAGCGCCTCATCGCTGGCCTGCAGGTCCTGCCCGCCCAGGCCGCGTTCCCCGTCATCCACCGCCCGGCGCAGCGCGTGGCGGATGTCATCGGCCGAGACCGCCTCCATCACGTGCACGCGGCAGCGCGAGAGCAATGCCGAGTTCAGTTCGAAGGACGGGTTCTCGGTGGTCGCGCCGACGAACAGGATGGTGCCGCGTTCGATGTGCGGCAGGAACGCATCCTGCTGGCCCTTGTTGAAGCGGTGCACCTCGTCCACGAACAGCACGGTGCGCCGTCCTTCGGCGAAACGCTGCGCCGCCTCGGCCAGCACCGCACGCACGTCCGGCAACCCGGACAGCACGGCGGAAATGGCCTGGAATTCGGCATCGGCATACTGCGCCAGCAGCAGCGCCAGGGTGGTCTTGCCGCAGCCCGGCGGTCCCCACAGGATCATCGAATGCACGCGCCCGGACTCGACCGCGCGGCGCAGCGCGCTGCCGGGCGCGAGCAGCCGGCGCTGCCCGACCATCTCGTCCAGGGTGCGTGGCCGCATGCGTTCGGCCAGCGGCCGCATCGCCGAGCGATCGACGCTCAGCAGATCCGCTTCCTGCGGGAACGGATTTCGTGTTTTCGGGGATCGTGCCACCCGCCGATTCTACCGTCCGCGCGGCGCATTCGCGCCGTTGAATCGGCCGGTGAAAATGAAAGGACCGGATTCCCAATGGGAACCCGGTCCTGGATGGTCCGGCGGATGCGTGCTTGCGGTAGCGGCTCAGGAGCCGCCAACGACGTCCACGCCCGGACCCGGCGCGTACTTGAAGGTGCCGCCGGGGAACGACGGATTGCGCTTCCAGCCACTGAACTTGATGGTGGTGCGCTGGCCGACCGCGTCGATCACTTCCATCTGCGCCAGGCCCTTCCCATCAAAACCCAGCCGCGCGGACTGGAAGTTGGCGTCGCCTTCGCGCTTGGGGGTCAGGGTCAGCCATTCCAGGCCGCCCTGGTTGCCGGTTTCCTTGACGTTGAACTGCTGGTCCAGCTTGCCGGGATCGATCAGCGCCGACAGCGGGCTGTTCTGCTCCTCGATGCCCTGCTCGCGCACGGTGGCCTGCTTCAGATCCGGATCGTAGACCCACACCTGCTTGCCGTCGGCGACGATCAACTGCTCGTAGGGCTTGTTGTATTCCCAGCGGAACAGGCGCGGCGCGGACAGCGCGACGCGGCCATTGGAGGTTTCCTTGAGCTTGCCGCCGCCGTCATGGACCTGCTGGACGAACTGGCCGTCCAGGCCCTTGAGTCCGGTGGTGAAGGCCTTGAGCTGGTCGCGGGCGCCGGCGAAGGCGTTGCCGGCGAACAGCGCGGCGGCGATGAGGACGGCGGGACGGGCGATTCGAATCATGGCGTCTGCAAGGTCTGGGGTTCGGATTCGGCGCCGAGTGTGCCCCGGCGAGTCTGAATGAGGCGCATCGCGTTGGCCAGGATTCCGCACGCCATGAACCGGCGTTCAGGCTGCCGGCGCGCGAAGGTTTCCCGGCGCATCAACGGGGCGGTGGCGGCGCCAGCACCTGGCGATCGCCGTTGTGTTCCGGTGGCGACACCACCCCGGCCGCCTCCATCGCCTCGATCAGGCGGGCGGCGCGGTTGTAACCGATCTTCAGCCGGCGCTGCACGCCGGAGATGGACGCGCGCCGGCTCTCGGTGACGATGCGCACCGCCTCGTCGTAGAGCGGGTCGCTCTCGTCGCCGCCACCGCTGCTGGTCTCCGGCAGGCCGGTCGGTCCGACCACCACGCCGTCACCCATCGTCTGGATCTCCTCCAGCACGCCCTCGATGTAGTCGGCGGTGCCGGTGGCCTTGAGGTGCTCGACGACGCGGTGCACCTCGTCGTCGCTGACGAAGGCACCGTGGATGCGCTCGGGCATCGCGGTGCCCGGCGGCAGGTACAGCATGTCGCCGTGGCCCAGCAGGGTCTCCGCGCCGGACTGGTCCAGGATGGTGCGCGAGTCGATTTTCGAGCTGACCTGGAACGCGATGCGGGTCGGGATGTTGGCCTTGATCAGGCCGGTGATCACGTCCACCGACGGACGCTGGGTGGCCAGGATCAAGTGGATGCCGGCGGCGCGCGCCTTTTGCGCCAGGCGGGCGATCAGTTCCTCGACCTTCTTGCCGACGATCATCATCATGTCGGCGAATTCGTCGATGAAGATGACGATGAACGGCAGCGGTTCCAGCGGGCGCGGCGCTTCCTCCAGATCCGGATTGGGCTTGAACAGCGGATCCATCAACGGCTGGCCGGCGTCCTGCGCGTCCTTGACCTTCTTGTTGAAGCCGGCCAAGTTGCGCACGCCCACCGCGCTCATCAGCTTGTAGCGGCGCTCCATCTCCGCCACGCACCAGCGCAGGCCGTTGGCGGCCTCCTTCATGTCGGTGACCACCGGCGCCAGCAGGTGCGGGATGCCCTGGTAGACGCTGAGTTCCAGCATCTTCGGGTCGATCATCAGCATCCGCAGTTCTTTCGGCGAGGCCTTGTACAGCAGGCTCAGCACCATCGCGTTGACCGCCACCGACTTGCCCGAGCCGGTGGTGCCGGCGACCAGCAGGTGCGGCATGCGCGCCAGGTCGGCCACGGTCGGGCGGCCGGCGATGTCCTTGCCCAGCGCCAGGGTCAGCGCGCTGCCGGACTTGTCGTATTCCTTCGAACGCAGCAGCTCGCTGAGGAAGATCATCTCGCGGCTGGTGTTGGGGATTTCCAGGCCGATCACCGACTTGCCCGGAATCACGTCGACCACGCGTACCGACTTCACGCTCAGGCCGCGAGCGATGTCCTTGTCCAGCGAACTGATCTGGCTGACCTTCACGCCCGGCGCCGGTTCCATCTCGAAGCGGGTGATCACCGGGCCCGGATAGGCGCCGACCACCTGCGCGTCGATGCGGAAGTCCTTGAGCTTGAATTCGATCTGGCGCGACAGGGTTTCCAGGGTTTCCTCGGAATAGCCCTTGGTCTGCGGCTTGGGATCGTCCAGCAGCGACAACGGCGGCAAGCCGGAGGCATCCCCGCCCGTACCGTGGAACAGCGGGATCTGCTGCTCGCGCTTGGCCCGCTCGCTCTTCTCGATCACCGGTGCCGGCGGCGGTTCGATCTTCACCGGCTCGCGCTTGGCGCGCAGCACCGCGTCGGCGCGGCGCACTTCCTCGCGTTCTTCGCGCATCACCCGGGTCTGCTGCCATTCGGCGGCCTGCTGGCTGCCCTTGCGGAACATGCCCGGCAGCGCCAGCACGCCCTTGCCGATGCGCTCCATCACCGCGAACCAGGACAGGCCGGTGGCCAGGGTCACCGAGACCAGGAACAGCGCCAGCAGAAACAGGTTGCCGCCCAATCCACCGAAGCCGCTGAGCAGCGACTTGCCGACCAGGGTGCCGAGGATGCCGCCCGGCCCGTCGGAGAAATGCTGGGCCGGCACCCCGCGCAGGAACAGCAGGCCGGTGGAGGAAATCAGGAAGCCGACCATGCCGACCAGCCGCAGCGCCGGCCCCAGATCCGCTTCGCCGTCACCATCGGTGTCCATGCCGAACAACGCGATCCAGGCGACCGCGCCGAGGATCACCGGCAGCAGGAACGCGACATAACCGCACAACGACAGCAGCAGCGCCGACAGCCATGCGCCGACCTTGCCGCCCCAGTTCTGAATCGGCGCGGTGACGCTGCCCGCCTGCGACCAGCTGGGATCGTCCGGCGAATACGAGAACAGGCTGGCGAAGAGATAGAGCAGCAGCGGCGCGATCACGATCAACGCGAGATCGCGCCACAGGCGTTGCCGGCGCGGATTCGCCGCCGCGGTTGCCTGCTTGCGCGCGGCCGCGTTGGCGCCCTTGCCCTTGCCGTTTTCGGATGCTGGTTTCGCCACCTTTCGATAAGACCTTAGGAATATGCCATTAGTCTTTGATAATAAACGAAACATTGGCAGATTTCAGCCCTCGGAATCACGCCGTCTCGGCGTCCGGCCCGGGAAAGCCCGCAGAAAAAAAAGGCGCTACCGTGGCGCCCTGTCGCTGATCGCCAGCCTGTCGCCGGGCCGTGGCCCGCGTGCCGCTCGCGTGTTGTTGCGCATCACCGCATTCCATCCGCGCGCCTTGATCGAACCTGATCACACCCGCACTCTATGTCGCCTGCGACGGCGTGCCAGCCGTTGCAATCGCAAGGCCAATCCACCTTCTCCGCGAGTATACATGAGCACTTCGAAGCACTGCCGCCTGTTGATCCTGGGCTCCGGCCCGGCCGGCTGGACCGCCGCCGTCTACGCGGCCCGCGCCAACCTCAAGCCCGTCGTCATCACCGGTCTGCAGCAGGGCGGCCAGCTGATGACCACCACCGAGGTGGACAACTGGCCCGGCGACGCCCACGGCCTGATGGGTCCTGACCTGATGGCGCGCATGCAGGCCCACGCCGAGCGCTTCGACACCGAAGTCATCTTCGACCACATCCACACCGCCGACCTGGGCCAGCGTCCGTTCAAGCTCATCGGCGACAACGGCGAATACACCGCCGACGCGCTCATCCTGGCCACCGGCGCCACCGCCAAGTACCTGGGCCTGCCTTCGGAAGAGGCCTTCAAGGGCCGCGGCGTGTCCGCCTGCGCCACCTGCGACGGCTTCTTCTACCGCGACCAGGACGTGGCCGTGGTCGGCGGCGGCAACACCGCCGTCGAGGAAGCCCTGTACCTGGCCAACATCGCCCGCAAGGTCTACCTGGTGCATCGCCGCGACACCCTGCGCGCGGAGAAAATCATGCAGGACAAGCTGTTCGCCAAAATCCAGGCCGGCAAGATTGAGCCGGTCTGGCACCACACTGTGGACGAGGTGCTGGGCAACGAGGCCGGCGTGACCGGCCTGCGGGTCAAGTCGGTGCAGGACGGCAGCACCCGCGACCTGGACGTGCACGGCTTCTTCGTGGCGATCGGCCACACCCCCAACACCAGCCTGTTCGAGGGCCAGTTGGGGATGAACAACGGCTACCTGACCATCAAGTCGGGGCTGGACGGCGGCGCCACCGCCACCACCGTGCCGGGCGTGTTCGCCGCCGGCGACGTGGCCGACCAGCACTACCGCCAGGCGATCACCTCGGCCGGCTTCGGCTGCATGGCCGCGCTGGACGCCGAGCGGTTCCTCGACAAGGACGCCTGATGCTGCGCATCAGCGCGGACCCGGCGGAGCTGGATTTCGAACGGGTCCACGCGTTCCTGCGCGATTCCTACTGGGCGGCGGGCATTCCCGCCGCCACCCTGCGCCGTGCGCTGGATCACTCGATCTGCTATTGCGGTTTCCTCGACGGCTCGCAGATCGCCTTCGCGCGCGCGGTGACCGATCAGGCCACCTTCGCGTACCTCGCCGACGTGTTCGTCGACGAGGCCCATCGTGGCCAGGGTCATGGCCGCGCCATCGTGCGCGCGCTGCTGGATGATCCGCGCCTGCAAGGGCTGCGCCGGCTGCACCTGGTCACCCGCGACATGCAGCCGCTGTACGCCGGATTCGGATTCGAGGCGCTGAGCCAGCCGGAGCGGCACATGCAGAAGCACGATCCGGACGTCTACCGCGGCGGCTGAAACCGTGTCCGCCCCTCCCCGTCTCCGCCTGCTCGAGGATCTGTCGGCGATTCCCGCCGCCGCGTGGGACGCGCTGCACGATGGCCGCAATCCGTTCGTCTCGCACGCATTTCTGGCCGGCCTGGAACGGTACGGCTGCGTGCGCGCGGACTGGGGCTGGACGCCACGCCACGCGACGCTGTGGGAAGGCGACACGCTGGTCGCGGCGGCACCGGCGTACCTGAAGGACAATTCGCACGGCGAGTTCGTGTTCGATCATGCCTGGGCACAGGCGTACGCGCGCTATGGACGCGACTACTTCCCAAAATGGCTGTGCGCGGTGCCCTATTCGCCCGTGACCGGCCCGCGCCTGCTGGCGCCCACCACCGCCTCGCGCCGGCAATTGATCGACGCACTGGCCGAACGCGCGGACGAGGACGGGCTGTCCTCGGTGCATGTCAATTTCCATCCGCAGGCGGAAGACGCCGCGTTCGACCCGACCTGGCTGTCCCGCACCGACGTGCAGTACCACTGGCACAACGACGCCGGCTGGACGGATTTCGACGCCTTCCTGGCCGCCTTCGACCACAAGCACCGCAAGAACATCCGCCAGGAGCGCGCGCGGGTCGCGCGTGCCGGCGTGACCTTCCGGACCGTCCATGGCGGCGATGCCAATGACGCCGAGCTGGACGCCATGTTCGGCTTCTACCTGCAGACCTTCCACGACTACGGCAATTCGCCCGCGCTGACCGGCGAGTTCTTCCGCCATCTGGCCCGGGCCCTGCCACGCCAACTGGTGCTGTTCCTGGCCGAACGCGACGGCGAAGCCATCGCCGGTGCGCTGTGCCTGCGCGGCGGCGACACCCTGTACGGGCGCTACTGGGGCTGCCGCCAGAACCTGCCGGGCCTGCATTTCGAGACCTGCTACTATCAGGGCATCGAATACTGCCTGCGCGAGGGCCTGCGGGTGTTCGAACCCGGCGCACAGGGCGAGCACAAGATCGCGCGCGGCTTCCTGCCGGTGTTCGTGCGCAGTCGCCACCGCATCGCCGATCCCGCGTTCGCCGAGGCGCTGGGCCGCTGGTGCGAGGAGGAAACCCTGGCGGTGCGCCGTTACGCCGCCACCCTGGCCGCGCATTCGCCATTCAAGGCCAGCGCGCGCTGAACCCGACCACGTGGCGACATGCCGCGCCCGATGCCGATAATGTCGCGATGAGCCAGCGTCCCTTCCTGCTCGCGCCCGAACCCGATGCGCCGTTTCCGCCCGCGGAGCTCGCCCTGCGCCAACCCGACGGCCTGCTGGCGGTCGGCGGCGACCTGACTTTGCCGCGGCTGCTCAACGCCTACCGCGGCGGCATCTTTCCCTGGTTCTCGGAGGGCCAGCCGCTGCTGTGGTGGTCGCCGGACCCGCGCATGGTGTTCCGCACCGACCGGCTGCATCTCGCCTCGCGGTTCCGGCGCGGCTTGCGCCGCTCGACCTGGCGGGTCCGCGCCGATACCGCCTTCGAGTCGGTGATCGCCGAGTGCGCCACCCGTCCGCGTCCGGGCCAGGACGGCACCTGGATCACTCCATCCATGCAGGACGCCTACGTGGCCCTGCACCGGGCGGGCCACGCGCATTCCATCGAGGTGTTCGACGGCGCCCGCCTGGTCGGTGGCCTGTACGGGGTGGCCATCGGCCGGATGTTCTTCGGCGAGAGCATGTTCAGCGCGGACAGCGGCGGTTCCAAGGTCGCCATCGCCGCACTCGCCCATACCCTGCACGGCTGGGGCTGGCCGCTGATCGATGCGCAGGTGGAGAACCCGCACCTGTTGAGCCTGGGCGCCGAGCGTCTCCCGCGCGCCGGGTTCCTGCACCAGGTCCGCGGCCTGGTGGACCAGCCCGAGCCGACGGCGGTCTGGACCACTCGCTTTGGCGAGTTTCCCGCCGCCCGATTGGCGGACGCCACCGGGCATTAACGGTATTTTTGCGCGCGGCGCCTCAGCGGCGTACAATGGCGGACTTTATCGCCCTGGCCGTCTCCGGCCGCACAGCACAGGTCTGCATGTCGAAAGACGACTCCATCGAATTTGAAGGCACCGTTACCGAAACGCTGCCCAACACCATGTTCCGGGTCAAGCTGGAAAACGGGCATGAAATCATCGCCCACATTTCCGGTCGCATGCGCAAGAACTACATCCGCATCCTGACCGGCGACAAGGTCAAGGTCGAAATGACCCCCTATGACCTGACCAAGGGTCGCATCACGTATCGCATGAAGTAATTGCGATAAGCTTTTGATTAAAAAGGGCGCCATTGGCGCTCTTTTTGTTTTTGGCATCAGCTGGCGCATTGGCGGCGGCCCGGTCCCCCGCCCCGCACCCGGCAACAAAAAAGCCGGAGCGTGGCCGCTCCGGCTTCGAACGAACCATCCCGTCACCGGGACGGACTCCGGCCTCAGACCGTCACCGGCAACAGCTTCTCCGGTTCGGCCTGGGTTTCCACCACCAGTTCGCCGTCGCGCACGTCGATGCTGACCCGGCCGCCGTTGATCAGCTTGCCGAACAGCAGCTCGTCCGCCAGCGGGCGCTTGACCTTGTCCTGGATCAGGCGCGCCATCGGGCGCGCACCCATCAGCGGATCGAAACCGTGCTGGGCCAGCCAGTCGCGCGCCGCCGGCGTCGCCGACAGGCTGACGTGCTTCTCCTGCAGCAACATCTCCAGTTCGATCAGGAACTTGTCCACCACCCGCAGGATGTGGTCGAAGCCCAGCGCCTGGAACTGCACCACCGCGTCGAGGCGGTTGCGGAATTCCGGGGTGAAGCTGCGGCGGATGACCTCCATCGCGTCGGTCGAATGATCCTGCTGGGTGAAGCCGATCGAACGCCGCGAGGCCTGGGTCGCGCCGGCGTTGGTGGTCATCACCAGGATCACGTTCTTGAAGTTGGCCTCGCGGCCGTTGGTGTCGGTGAGCACGCCGCGATCCATCACCTGCAACAGGATGTTGAAGATGTCCGGATGCGCCTTCTCAACCTCGTCCAGCAGCAGCACGCAGTGCGGGGTCTTGACGATCTTCTCGGTCAGCAGGCCGCCCTGGTCGAAACCGACATAACCCGGGGGCGCGCCGATCAGGCGGCTCACCGAATGCGGTTCCATGTACTCGGACATGTCGAAGCGGACCAGCTCGATGCCCAGTTGCAGCGCCAGTTGCTTGGTCACCTCGGTCTTGCCCACGCCGGTGGGACCAGAGAACAGGAAGTTGCCGATCGGCTTGTCCGGATTGCCCAGCCCCGAACGGGCCAGCTTGATCGCCGACGCCAGGGTCTCGATGGCCGGATCCTGACCGAAGATCACCATCTTCAGGTTGCGCTCCAGGTGCTGCAGCACGTCCTTGTCGGACGAGGTGACCTGCTTGGCCGGGATGCGCGCCATCTTCGCCACGATGGTCTCGATTTCCTCGATGTCGATCAGATCCTTGCGTTGGCCTTCCGGCAGCAGCCGCTGGCGGGCGCCGGCCTCGTCGATCACGTCGATGGCCTTGTCCGGCAGCAGGCGGTCGCCGATGTGCTTGACCGACAAATCCACCGCGGCCTGCAACGCCTCGTCGGCGTAGGTGACGCCATGATGGGCCTCGTAGCGGGGCTTCAGGCCCTGCAGGATCTGGAACGCCTCGCCCACGGTCGGCTCGACGATGTCGATCTTCTGGAAGCGCCGCGCCAATGCGCGATCCTTCTCGAAGATGCCGCGGTATTCCTGGAACGTGGTCGAACCGATGCAGCGCAGTTCGCCCGACGCCAGCGCCGGCTTGATCAGGTTGCTGGCATCCATGGTGCCGCCGCTGGCCGAACCGGCGCCGATGATCGTGTGGATCTCGTCGATGAACAGGATTGCGCCGGGAATCTTGCGGATCGCCGCCAACACACCCTTCAGGCGCTTCTCGAAATCACCGCGGTACTTGGTCCCGGCGACCAGTGCGCCCAGGTCCAGCGAGTAGATGGTGGCGTCCAGCAGGACCTCCGGCACCTCGCCGTCCACGATGCGCTTGGCCAGGCCCTCGGCCAGGGCGGTCTTGCCCACGCCGGCCTCGCCCACGTAGAGCGGATTGTTCTTGCGGCGGCGGCACAGCACCTGGATGGTCCGCTCGATCTCGTCGGCGCGCCCGACCAGCGGATCGATCTTGCCCTGCCGGGCCAGGTCGTTGAGGTTGCTGGCGAACTCGGTCAGGGCATCGCCCTTGCCGTCGCCCTCGCCGGCCTCGGTCTTGCCGCCCTCGCCCTCGTGGGCGCCCTGGGCCTCGCCGTCCTCGCCCTGCTTGGCGATGCCGTGGGACAGGTAATTCACCACGTCCAGGCGGGTGACGTCCTGCTGGTTGAGGAAATAGACCGCGTGCGAGTCCTTCTCGCCGAAGATCGCCACCAGCACGTTGGCGCCGGTGACCTCCTTCTTGCCCGAGGACTGCACGTGGTAGACCGCGCGCTGGAGCACCCGCTGGAAGCCCAGGGTGGGCTGGGTGTCGCGGCCGTCATCCTCGGCCAGGCGGGACACCGAGGCCTCGATGGCCTGTTCCAGTTCCTGCTGCAGGCGGCCGGAATCGGCGCCACACGCCTTCAGCACCGCCTGCGCGGACGGGTTCTCCAACAGCGAGAGCAGCAGGTGCTCCACCGTCATGAACTCGTGCCGTGCTTCGCGGGCGCGCTTGTAGCACTGGCCGATGGTTTGCTCGAGATCTTTGCTGAACATGGTCGCCTCCGGGGCCGATGCCGACAATATGCGGCCTGAGGGGTGGATTTCCATCACCCATCCGGATTTCAGTGTTCAGGAATCGTTGCCTTGCAAGGGCCGGCGGCGCCCAAACATCAAAACCTCAGGACTTCTCCATCGTGCACAGCAGCGGGTGCTGGTTCACCCGCGAAAATTCGTTGACCTGGGCCACCTTGGATTCCGCCACCTCGCGGGTGTAGACCCCGCAGACGGCGCGGCCCCGGGTGTGGACGTGCAGCATGATCTGGGTGGCCTTTTCCAGGTCCATGCCGAAGAACTGTTGCAGGACCACCACGACGAAATCCATCGGGGTGTAATCATCATTGAGCAGCACCACCTGGTAGAGCGGCGGCGGCGCCACCTCCGGTTTTCCGGTTTCCACCAGGACGGCGTGGTCGCGTTCGTTTTCATGCTTGCGGGACATGTGGCAATTATACGGATTGGACGCCCAACGAGCTTGCACGCACAATTAACCCCTTTCCCCCAATGGACTGCCCGCTGATGAAATACGCCGCCCTTGCCCTCGTCCTCGCCGCCGTCGCGGGCCTGCCCGCCGCGCACGCCGCCGATGCCGATCCGGCCATCGCCAAGCAACTCAAGGGGCTCGGTTACGAGTACGAGGTGGACGAGGATGGCGACTACAAGCTGCTGATGGCCACCGGCGACAACGACGAGCGCAGCCAGATCGTCTATATCCGCTCGACCGTGGAGACCTACGGCAAGCACCGGGTCCGCGAGCTGTGGTCGTATGCCTACCAGTCGCCGAGCGAATCGCTGCCGGCGGTGGTCGCCAACCGCCTGCTGGATGCTTCCAACGCGCTGATCCTCGGTTCCTGGGTCAAGCAGGATCGCAGCGCCGTCTACGTGGTCAAGCTGCCGGCCGACGCCAGCACCGAACTGCTGGAAGACGCCATTTCCGCCGCCGCCGTTTCGGCCGACGCGATGGAAGTCGAACTGGCCGAAGATCCGGCTTCCGACGACTATTGATTCCGGGATGCGCCCATGAGCTATCGCGAAGGCCGATTCTGGCAACCCGACGTGACCGTCGCCACCATCGTGGTGCGTGACGGCCGTCTGCTCATGGTCGAGGAACGCGCCCAGGGCCGGCTGGTGTTCAACCAGCCCGCCGGCCACCTGGAACCGGACGAGACCCTGCTCGACGCCGCCCTGCGCGAGACCCGCGAGGAAACCGGCTGGGACGTGCGCCTGACCGCGTTCGTCGGCGCCTACCAGTGGAAGGCCACCGAAACCGGCCGCCACTACCTGCGCTTCGCCTTCGCCGCCGAGCCGGTGCGCCACGATCCGGAGCGCGCGCTGGACGAAGGCATCGTCCAGACCCACTGGCTGACCCCGGCCGAGCTGCAACAGGCGCAGGCGCGCCATCGCAGCCCGCTGGTGTGGCAGGCGGTCGAGGATTACCTGGGCGGCCGCCGCTACCCGCTGGACATGCTCCACCACCTGGCATGAGCACGCCGCGCGTCATCGTCGGGGTCTCGGGCGGGGTCGACTCGTCGGTGGCGGCGCTGCGCCTGGTCCAGACCGGTGAATCCGTGGCCGGACTGTTCATGCAGAACTGGGCCGACGACGGCAGCGGCGAATGCCGGGCCGAGGATGATCGCCGCGACGCGGTGGCCGTGTGCGGCCGGCTCGGGATTCCGTTTCATTTCCGCGATTTCTCCGCCGAGTACTGGCAGGGCGTGTTCGAACATTTCCTCGCCGAATACGCCGCCGGCCGCACGCCCAATCCGGATGTGCTGTGCAACCGCGAGGTCAAGTTCAAGCATTTCCTCGATGCCGCGCGCGAACTGGGCGCCGAGAAGATCGCCACCGGCCACTACGCGCGCATCGGTTTCCATGGCGGACGTTGGCAGTTGCTGCGCGGCATCGACCGCGGCAAGGATCAGAGCTACTTCCTGCACCAGTTGGGCCAGGAACAGTTGTCGGCGACCCTGTTCCCGATCGGGGAAATGCAGAAGCAGGATCTGCGCGCGGTCGCACGCGAGGCCGGCCTGCCGACCCACGACAAGAAGGATTCCACCGGCATCTGCTTCATCGGCGAGCGCGATTTCCGCGAGTTCCTCGGCCGCTACCTGCCCGCCCGCCGCGGCGAGATGCGGGATCCGCAGGGGCAGCGCATCGGCGAGCATCCGGGGGTGTTCTATTTCACCCTCGGCCAGCGCGAGGGCCTGCAGATCGGCGGCGTGCGCGGGCGTCCCGCCGCGCCCTGGTACGTGGTCGGCAAAGACGTGGCCAACAACATCCTGTACGTGGACCAGGACACCCTGAGTCCCTACCTGCAATCGAACCGGCTGTGGTCCGAGCCGGCCCACTGGACCACCGGCGGTGCGCCGTCCGCGCGCTTCGAGTGCACCGCGCAGACACGCTACCGCCAGGCCGACGAGCCCTGCTCGGTGACGGTCGCCGACGATGGCCGGCTGGAGGTCGCGTTCGCGCGGCCGCAGCGTGCGGTCACGCCCGGCCAGTCGGTGGTGCTGTATGACGGCGACGTCTGCCTCGGCGGCGCGGTCATCGCCGCCACCGACGCCCCCCTGGAACGAAGAATCGCGGAGCAAGCGGCTTGAGCAACCAGTTTTCCGAACGTGTCCTGGCCCTGGCCGGACTGGCGCAGGCGCTGCACCAGGTCCGCCGCATCGCCGAGACCGGCCATTCCGAAGCCGCCGTGGTGCAGACCGCGCTGGACAGCGTGTTCCGCCTGGACGCCGTCGACACGGCGGGCGTGTTTGGCCGCGCCTCCGAACTGAATCCCGGCCTGCGCCTGCTGCGCGGTTACCTGACCGGCGAGAACAAGGAAGACACCCTGCCCCGCCTGGGCATGGCGGTGCTGCAGCTGGAGCGTCGCTTCATCCGCCGCAACGATCTGATCGATGCGATCGGACAGGGCGTGGAGAAGCTGTCCCCGCAATCCGGCCAGCTCGGCAGCACCCACCCGGAAGTGATCGCCGCGCTCGGCAACCTCTACGCCGAAACCCTCAGCCAGTTGCGCCCGCGGGTGATGGTCCAGGGCAATCCGCATTACCTCGGCCAGCCCGGCGTGGTCGCCGAAATCCGCGCGATCCTGCTGGCGGCGGTGCGCGCGGCGGTGCTGTGGCGGCAACTGGGCGGCAGCTACTGGGACTTCCTGTTCTCGCGCCGCGCGATGGCCGCGGCCGTCGACGGCTGGTTGAACTGAGGGCTGGTTGAACGGGGCAGGCCGCCGGCTCAACCGGCGCAGGTGGCCCGCCGGTTCCGTCCCGCGGCCGGCACGCCGAACAGCACCAGGCTGGCGAACGCGAGCAGGCACACGCTCAGCCCGCCATACAGGGTGATCCAGCCGAATCCGTGCGCCAGCGCGGCCGGCGCCGCCGCAATCCCGGCCACGTCACCCGCGGCGATCCGCTCGGCCAGCACGCGCAGGTTCGCCGCCTCGCCCGCGTCAGTGGGCATCCCTCCCAGGCCCGACTGCACGCCGCGCACCAGCAGCAGGCCCATCAGGGCGATGTTGACCGCCAGCGAGATCAGGCGCGCGCTCATGTCCAGGCCCGATGCCATGCCGGCGCGATCCGGCGATACCGAACCGGTGGTGGTGTTGGTGACCGGCGTGTTGGTGATGCCCAGGCCGATGCCGGCGACCAGTGCGCCCGGCAACACGCTCCACAGTCCCGGCTCGCTCGCGCCCACGCCCCAGTGCATCAGCAGGAAGCCGGCACCGATGGTGAACAATCCGCCCGGTATCACCAGGCCGGGCCGGTAACGCAGCGACAAGCGCTCGCCCACCGGCGGGAACACCAGCGCGGGCAAGGTATACGCGAGCAGCGCCACGCCCGAGGCCAGTTCGCCCAGGCCGAGCACGCCATGGAAGTACAGCGGCAGGTACACCATCAGCGGCCAGAAACTGAAGTTCATGCCCATCGATCCCAGCAGAGCGCCCGAAAACCCGCGGTTGCGCAGCACCGAGAAGTCGAACATCGGATGCGGCACCCGCCGCTCCACCACGATGAACATCGCCAGGAAGAACACGGTCGCCGCCAGCACGCCCAGCGATGCCGGTCGCGCGAATCCCATCTCGCCGCCCTGGGTCAGGTAGAACGCCAGGCCCAGCACCGCCAGCGACAGCGAAACCATCCCGGCCCAGTCGAGCCGGCGTGCCTGCGGATCCCGCGATTCCTCCACGCTCGTCAGCACCAGCAGCAGGGTCAGCGCGGCGATCGGCCCGTGCACCAGGAACACCCAGGTCCAGTCGGACACGGCCACGATCACGCCACCGATCAGCGGTCCGAAGCCCAGCCCGAAACCGAATACCACGCCCCATGCCGCGAACGCCTTGCCGCGTTCGCGGCCATCACGGAACTGGTGCGAGAGGATCGCCAGCATGCAGATCAGCAGCACGCCGCCGCTCATGCCCTGCAGGGCGCGCGCCACGATCAACGTCGTCACGTCGCCCGCCAGTCCGCACATCACCGAGCTGGCACCGAACAACAGGCCGCTGATCAGGAACACCCGCCGGCGGCCGAACCGATCGGCCAGCGCGCCGGCCGCCATCAGTACCGTCGTGCTGGCGATGGTGTAGGCATTCATCACCCACTGCATCTGGCGGAAATCGCCTCCCAGCACCCGCTCCAGGGTCGGCAGGATGACCGGCACGCTGGAGATTTCCAGGCCGAACATCAGCGAGGCGAGGCAGACGGCGAACAGCGCCGTCCTGTTCCGGGAAGACAGGGAAGCGGACATGGGGGCTCCAGTGGACAGGGCCGCGGGCAGCCTCCACAAAGGGAGGCGGAGCGGCCACTCGGGACGTGGAGCCATTGTCGGAAACCCCATTAAATGAGGGAAATGATTTAATTTATTCCCATCCAGTAATTTTCGTCATTGGTCAGCCATGGACTTCGACCCCTCCCTGCTGCGCGCCTTCATCGCGGTCACCGAGACCGGCGGGTTCACCCGCGCCGCCGAGCGCCTGCACCTGACCCAGTCGGCGATCAGCCACCAGATCCGCCGGCTGGAGGAACAGGTCGGGCGTCCCCTGCTCCACCGCACCACCCGTCGCCTGACCCTGACCGAGGACGGCGAGGAATTCCTCAGCCACGCCCAGCGCATCCTCGATGCGTCCGACGCGCTGACCCGGCGCTTCCATCTCTCGCCGGTGTCCGGCGTGATCCGCTTCGGCGTGGCCGATACCTACCTGGGTTCGCGCCTGCCCACCCTGCTGGGCCAGTTCGCGCGCAGCCATCCGTGCGTGCGGCTGGAGGTGAATGTCTCCTCCAGCCCGGATTTCCGCGCGATGGTCGCCGCCGGCGAACTCGACATGGCGGTGGTGCTGGCCGAACCGGGCCAGGATGAGGATCTGCTGTTGCGCAGCACCCAGTTCGTCTGGAGCGCCGCGGACAACTTCGCGCCGCCCGCCGGCGATTCGTTGCCGCTCGCGTTCGCGCCCTCTCCCTGCCTGCGCCGTCAGATCGGCCTGGCCGCGCTGGAGCGCGCCGCCCAGCCCTGGCATTTCACCTTCACCTCGGCCAGCAACGAGGGCCTGCGCGCGGCGACGCTGGCCGGGCTGGGCGTGGCGGTGATGACGAAAACCGAACTGGTGCCGGGCCTGAAGATCGTCAACGACGAACTGGGCCTGCCGGCATTGCCGAAGGCCGAGTACGTGCTGGTGCGCCGCCCCGGCGAGCAGACCGCGGCGGACGAGGAGTTCGTGCGGCTGCTGCGCGACCATTCGTGATCGCGCATCGATGCGCAGTGGCGGGAGACGCCTTCCCGGCAACGAAAAACCCCGGCTTTCGCCGGGGTTTTCGCATGGCAACCACCACCTGGACGCTTACGCGGCGACGGTGTCCGCCACGTCCTTGTAGTCGGCGATCTGATCGAAGTTCATGTAGCGGTAGATCTGATCGCCGTTGGCGTTGATGACGCCGATGTCGGCCATGTACTCGGCCTTGGTCGGGATGCGGCCCAGGCGCGAGCAGATCGCCGCCAGTTCCGCCGACCCCAGGTAGACGTTCGAGTTCTTGCCCAGGCGGTTGGGGAAGTTGCGGGTGCTGGTGGAGAACACCGTGGCGCCCTCCTTCACCTGCGCCTGGTTGCCCATGCACAGCGAGCAGCCCGGCATTTCCATGCGTGCGCCGGCGGTGCCGAAAGTGCCGTAGTGGCCTTCCTTGGTCAGCTCGGCGGCATCCATCTTGGTCGGCGGCGCGACCCACAGCTTGGTCGGGATGTCGCGCTTGCCTTCCAGCAGCTTGGACGCGGCGCGGAAGTGGCCGATGTTGGTCATGCACGAACCGATGAACACTTCGTCGATGACCGCGCCGGACACTTCCGACAGGGTCTTCACGTCGTCCGGATCGTTCGGGCAGGCCACGATCGGCTCGTGCACGTCGGCCAGGTCGATTTCGATGACCGCCGCGTACTCGGCGTCGGCATCGCCCTTGAGCAGTTGCGGGTCGGCCAGCCAGGCTTCCATCGCCTTGATGCGGCGCTGCAGGCTGCGCGGATCCTGGTAGCCCTCGGCGATCATCCACTTCAGCAGCGTGATGTTGCTGTTGATGTACTCGATGATCGGTTCCTTGTTGAGGTGCACCGTGCAGCCGGCGGCCGAGCGCTCGGCCGAGGCGTCGGACAGTTCGAACGCCTGTTCGACCTTCAGATCCGGCAGGCCTTCGATTTCCAGGATGCGGCCGGAGAAGATGTTCTTCTTGCCCTGCTTGGCGACCGTCAGCAGGCCCTGCTTGATGGCGTACAGCGGAATCGCGTTGACCAGATCGCGCAGGGTCACGCCCGGCTGCATCTGGCCCTTGAAGCGAACCAGCACCGACTCGGGCATGTCCAGCGGCATCACCCCGGTGGCGGCGGCGAAGGCGACCAGGCCGGAGCCAGCCGGGAACGAGATGCCCACCGGGAAGCGGGTGTGCGAGTCGCCGCCGGTGCCGACGGTGTCGGGCAGCAGCATGCGGTTGAGCCAGCTATGGATCACGCCGTCGCCCGGACGCAGCGAGATGCCGCCGCGGTTGCTGATGAAGGCCGGCAGTTCGTGGTGGGTCTTGACGTCGACCGGCTTCGGATAGGCGGCGGTGTGGCAGAACGACTGCATCACCAGATCCGCGGAGAAGCCCAGGCAGGCCAGATCCTTCAGTTCGTCGCGGGTCATCGGGCCGGTAGTGTCCTGCGAACCCACCGAGGTCATCTTCGGCTCGCAATAGGTGCCCGGGCGGATGCCCGGCTGCACGCCGTTGACTTCGGGCAGGCCGCAGGCGCGGCCGACCATCTTCTGCGCCAGGGTGTAGCCCTTGCCGGTGTCGGCGGGGTTCTGCGGCAGACGGAACAGGGTCGACGCCGGCAGGCCCAGCGCCTCGCGCGCCTTGGCGGTCAGGCCGCGGCCGATGATCAGCGGGATGCGGCCACCGGCGCGTACCTCGTCGAACAGCACGTCGCTCTTGACCTGGAACTCGGCGATCACCTCGCCGTTCTTCAGCGCCTTGCCTTCATACGGACGCAGCTCGACCACGTCGCCCATGTCCATCTTCGACACGTCCAGTTCGATCGGCAGCGCGCCGGCGTCTTCCATCGTGTTGTAGAAAATCGGGGCGATCTTGCTGCCCAGGCAGACGCCGCCGAAACGCTTGTTCGGAATGAACGGGATGTCCTCGCCGGTCCACCACAGCACCGAGTTGGTGGCCGACTTGCGGCTGGAGCCGGTGCCGACCACGTCGCCGACGTAGGCGACCGGATGGCCCTTTTCGGTCAGCGACTGGATGAACGCGATCGGGCCGCGCTTGCCGTCTTCTTCCGGGGTGAACGGCGCGCCGTCGCGCTTGTTCTTCAGCATCGCCAGCGCGTGCATCGGGATGTCCGGCCGGGTGGTCGCGTCCGGCGCCGGCGACAGGTCGTCGGTGTTGGTCTCGCCCGGCACCTTGAACACGGTGACGGTCAGCGAGTGCGGCACTTCCGGACGGCTGGTGAACCATTCGGCGTCGGCCCAGCTCTGCAGCACCGACTGGGCATTGGCGTTGCCCTTCTGCGCCTTCTCCTGAACGTCGTGGAACGCGTCGAACATCAGCAGGGTGTGCTTGAGCGCGTTGGCGGCGATGGTGCCGACCAAGGCGTCGTCCAGCAGTTCCACCAGCGGATGGATGTTGTAGCCGCCGAGCATGGTGCCCAGCAGTTCGGTGGCGCGCTCGCGGCTGATCAGCGGGCACTGCTCGCTGCCGAAGGCGACCGCAGCCAGGTAGGAAGCCTTGACCTTGGCGGCGTCGTCGACGCCGGCGGGCACGCGATGGGTGATCAGGTCCAGCAGGAAGTCGCCCTCGCCGGCCGGCGGCGCCTTCAGCAGTTCGATGACCTCGGCGGTCTGCTGGGCCGACAGCGGCAGCGGCGGGATGCCCAGCGCGGCGCGCTCGGCTACGTGGTGGCGATAGGCTTCCAACATGGTGACTCCGGAATGCGGTGAGGTGACGGGAAACAACGGGTGGGACTTATTCCGCGGCGGGAACGATCAACTTCAGTCCCTTGAAGTATTCGCGGTAGAACCGATCGTCGCGGGTGATCAGGCCATTGCACTGGAGCAGCGCGTGGGCGCCGATCAGGAAATCGGGCGCGGCACGGTGGCTGGCACCGTCGCGCTGGCGGTGGCGGCGCTGCATCTCGCCGGCGCGCAGCGCCGACTTGGCTTCCAGCGCGCTGAAACGGATGCTCATCTCCTCCAGCACCGCCAGCGCCTCGGAACCATCGCGCAACGCGCTGCACACTTCGGCCAGCGCGACCTCGCAGATCACCACCGGTCCGGCGCTCAGGCATTGCCGCAGGCAGGCCTCGGCGGCGTCGGCCTGCGGACCGTCGGCCAGCAGGTCGATGAGGACGGAGGAATCCAGGGCGATCATCGCGTCGGCCTCACTGTTCCGGCGTCTCGCCGGGCGAGTGGCCGCGCAGGGCGCGCATGGCCGCGTCGGTGCTGTCGAAACCGTCCAGCTTGAACCGGCCGCGGGCGCGCGAGATGGCATCGTCCACGCTCTTGCGCAGGATGATCCGGCTGCCTTCCAGTTCGACCTTGAGCACGCTGCCCTTGGTCAGGCCCAGGGCGTCACGCACGGCCTTGGGCAGGGTGATCTGGCCACGCTCGGCGACGGTCGCTTCCATGGGCGGCTCCGGGAAAGTATGCACGAATTATACATACTTCCGGATGCATACCCAAGCGGACCCAGGCAACGGAAACGGGCCGTGAAGTCCGTCACAAGGCCCTCGCCGCGAGCTCAGAACGCCAGTTGGAACCTCAGATTGACCGTATAGCCCCGATCCAGGCCCGGCCAGGCACCGGAACGGTTGTCGCTGCGCCAGCGCACCGCGTCCAGCATCACCCGGCTCCAGTCGTTCAGATACCAGTTGGTGCCGACGGCCCAGCCACTGCCCTGCCCGCCGCCGGGCAGATCCCGGTAGTCGGCCGCCTCGTAACGGGCCTTCAGCTCCCAGGCACCCCCGCCTCCGGCGGTGACCGGATCGGCGACCTTCACCCGCCCCCAGGTGCCCGCCTTGGCCGAGTACGCCGGACCGGCGCCCCGCAGGAACCAGCCCATCGACAACGCGTGGGCGTCGTGATGCCGGTGGTAGTCGCCACTGGCCTCGCGTCCCTTCAAGCTGCGCCGGCCCCATTCGGCATAGGCCCAGAACGGCCCGGAAAAGCCGGCCAGTTCCAGTCCATGGCCGTCGCCGCGCTCGGCCCCCTGCACGCGCCCGCTGCCGATCCGCACCTGATCGTTGAAGGGGCCGGCGATCGCCGCGCTGCGCAACACCCGCGCGGTGCCGCGGATCTCCTCGTGGAAGGCCCAGCCGCCCAGATGGAGGGTGGCGGCGTCCGTGCGCACCGGGTTCCAGTGCGCCCGCAGCGCGTAGGTCAGTCCGTCGTTGCCGTCGCCCGGGTTATCCAGGCTGTTGCCGCTGACCTGCAGCGCGGCATGCCAGTTCGCGCCGTGGATCTTCTGCATCACTCCCAATCCGAACGAACCGCGCTGCGGCATGATCACCGCACCGACCAGATTGCGGCTCTGGAACGGGGTGTTGGCCGTACTGCTGCTGCCATCCAGGCCGCGCTCGTTCAAGCGATGGCCCACGGAAAACTCCGCGTCATGGCCGAACAGGCGATGGTCGAAGGCCGCATACGCCGACTTCCACGCCACCGTGTTGCCGGCGAACTCCCCTTCCACTACGTAGCCCAGCGAGCCATGGCGACCTTCGACGCCCAGGCGCGCGGAGCGGATTTCGGCACCGGACAGATTCCGCCCTGCGTGATCGGAGCCGCCGGTGGACGAGGCATCGACGAAGAACCGGCCACGCGGGCGAAACCGCGCCTTGCCATCCGCGCTCGCGAATTCGGGAGCGCCCTTGGACCAGCTCACTTTCGGTTGCCGCGCCTGGTCGGCTTCGAGCGTGGCCAGTCGCGCCTCCACGGAACCGGCATCCTGTGCCTGTCCGGCTGGCGTACCCTCGCCCGTCTCGTCTTCAAGCGCGGCCAGTCGCGCTTCCAGCGTCGCGATGCGCTGCGATTGCTGCTCGATCAAGCGGACCAGTCCGGCGGTCGATGCATCGGCGGAACCCGGGTGCCGGGCTGCTTCCTGCGCGCACGCCAGCAATGGCGCTCCACTCAGGGTCAACGTGATCGCGGCCGCCAGCCGGCGGGTATTGCCCACAAGGTTCGTCATGGTCGGTTTCTCCAGGCAAGCCGCCACCCTCGGCATGGCTGCCGCCGGCAACGGTGGGAATGAGAGACCCGCGCCGGGACCGGCACGGGCCGGGAAACGTCAGCGGTTCGCGCCCTGCGCGTCGGGACGCCAGGTGATGAGCCGGTTCTCGGCGACATCGAGGATGCGATCGATCACCAGGACGAACATCGCCAGGATCACGATGCCGGCGAACACGCCGACCGCGTGGAAGTTGCCTTCGGCCTGCGCGATCAGATAACCCAGTCCGGCCGAGGCACCGAGATACTCGCCGATGATCGCGCCCACCACCGCGAAACCCACGGAAGTGCGCAGCGAGGACAGGATCCAGCTCGCGGCGGCCGGAAAGTACACATGGCGCAACAGATCACGCCGGCTGGCCCCGAGGATGCGCGCGTTCGCCAGCACGGTGGGATTGACCTCGCGCACGCCCTGCATCGCATTGAAGAAGGTGATGAAGAACACCAGCGTCACCGCCAGCGCCACCTTCGACCACAGGCCCAGGCCCAGCCACAGCACGAAGATCGGCGCCAGCACCACGCGCGGAATCGCGTTGAAGCTCTTGATGAAGGGATCGAGGATCCGCGCCGCGGTTCGGTTCAATCCCAGCCAGACGCCGCCGACCACGCCCAGCACGGTGCCGATGACATAGCCCAGCGCGGTCTCGGTCAGGGTCACCGACACGTGCTTGTAGAAGCCGGTGTCGCTCAACCATTCGTACATCTGTCCAACGATGTCCCAGGGCGCCGGGAAGAAGAACGGGTCGATGACCCGTGTGGCCACGCCGGCCTGCCAGCCCCCGAACACCACCACCACCAGGGCGGCCTGGATCAGCCGCTCAGTCCCCGTACGCATAGCTTTTCTCCACTTCGCCCCGCAGGCAGGCCCAGATGTCGCGATACAGATCGGTGAAGCGCGGATCCAGCTTGATCTCGGCCACGTTGCGCGGCCGTTCCAGCGGCACATGGAAACTCTCCACCACCCGGCTGCCGGGCCCCGACGCCAGCACCACCACCCGATCGCCCAGGGCAATGGCTTCTTCCAGATCATGGGTAATCAGGATCACCGAGCGCCGATCCTCCTGCCACAGGCGCAGCAGTTCGTTCTGCATGAGGTGGCGGGTATGGATGTCCAGCGCCGAGAACGGCTCGTCCATCAGGATCACCTTGGGCTTCACGATCAGCGCCTGCGCCATCTGCACGCGCTTGCGCTGTCCGCCCGAAAGTTGGTGCGGGTAACGGTTTTCGAAACCGGACAGTCCGACCTTGGCCAGCCAATCGCGCGCGCGCCGGCCCCGTTCGACCGCGGGCACGCCGCGGAAACGCAGGCCCAGTTCAACGTTTTCCAGCGCGGTCTTCCACGGCAGCAGCGCATCCTGCTGGAACAGGTAGCCCACGCTGTCCTGCACGCCGGCCACCGCGCGCCCGTCGATGGCCACGCCGCCGGATGCCGGCGCCAGCAAGCCCGCCACCGCATTGAGGATGGTGCTCTTGCCGCAGCCCGTGGGGCCGACGATGGCCAGGAATTCGCCGTCGCCGACCCGGATGTCGACATCGCGCACGGCGACGAAGTCGCCGAACGCCATCGTCATCCGTTCGATCGCGACCATCGTGCGGGGTGGTTCGGCGACCGCGATGGCCGCCGCTGGCGCGTCCTGGTGCGGACGCGCCGGTGCAATTGCTGTCATGACATTGCCCTCCCAGACAAGATCGTCAGTGTTTCGCCGAGTCCTGCTCGACGAATCGGTTGGTATACGTACGCGCCAGATCGACCTTGGCCGCGGCGACATCGGGATTGAATTCGCTGAGTACGGCCAGTGGCGTGGCCATGTCGGCTTCCGTGAAGCGGCCGTCGACGGAGAAGATGCTGCGGGCCGCTTCCACCGCCTTGGCATAGGTGGCGCGATCGCCGGAGACGTAGCTGTCGGGAAGCGCGGCGACGATGGCGTCGGCGCTGCTTTCGGCGATGAACTTCAGGGCCCGCTGTTCGGCGCGGACGATCTTCCCGATGGCCTCGGGATTCGCATCGATGAAGGATTGCTGCGCGTACAGCACCGAAGTCGGATAGAGGCCGCCGTAGACCTCGCGCGCGCCCGCATCGCTGCGCGCGTCGATGAGGATCCGGCCGATGCCGCGCTCCTGGATCAGGGTCGCCGCCGGGTCGTAATTGACCAGCAGGTCGACCTTGCCCTGCTGCAGCGCGGCCACCGCCGCCGCGCCGGAACCCACGCCGATCAGCGACACTTCCGACACCGGGATGCCGTGCCGTTCCAGGTAATAGCGGACGAAGAAATCCGAGGACGACCCCGGCGCGGTGATGCCCACGCGCGCGCCACGGATGGTGTCCGGCCTGGCCGGATCGAAACGGCTGTCGTTGCCGCCGGCCAGCACCAGTCCGGAATTGCGCGACAGCAATACGAAGGCCGTGACCGACTTGCCCTTGGCCTGCATCTGGATGGTGTGATCGTAGAAACCCACCGCCACGTCGGTGGAACCGGCCACCAGCGCCTGCAGCACCTTGGAGCCGCCCTGGGCGAAGTTCTCGGTGCGCACCTTCAGGCCCTCGTCCTTGAAGTAGCCCTGGGCGTCGGCGATGAAGAACGGCAGGTTGTTGAGGTTGTAGGAACCGACGCTGATGCGCACTTCCTGCTCGCCCTGCGCCGGCGTGCCGCCTTCCGCCCCGCCTCCCGGCGCGGATGCGCCACCGCAACCACCCAACAGCAACAGCGCCGTCGCGCCGATACCCAGCATTGTCTTGTACATGTTCCCCTCCCGGAGCGTTGGTGAATCGGAATGTGGCCGCGTCGCGGGCCGGCTCAGGCCGCCTGGCTGCGCCGCGCGTCCCGGCGCGACTCGTTGGCGAACACGCGGCCCTCGAACAGGCGTCGCGCCGTACGCACGACGCTGGCCACGACGGGCGCGTCCGGAGCGTCGCGCTCCAGCGTCACTTCCAGGCATCCGCCCGGATGTTCCAGCAGCAGCGGGCCGACGGTTTCCCTCCGTCCCGCCAGCGCATGCGCGACGGTACCGTCGGTCACGGTAGCGGTCGCGATGCCGACACCACCGGTGATGGCCAATGCGCTGTGGCATTGATGCGGCATGAAATAGCGCACCCGCAGCGCGGCGCCGGAGTCCGAACGCGACAGCAGCACCGGCTTGGGAATCACCCGTTCGCCGGCGTCGGCGATGCCCATCCGCCGACCTGCCTCGATCCGGATGGCTTCCAGGCGGCGCAACAGCGCTGCGTCGGCATTCAACCGCGCCGGCGATTCATCGCCCGACAGGCCAAGGTCCGAGGCCTGCATCAGCACCATCGGAATCGCGCAGTCCACGCAACTGACATCCACGCCGTCGATCCGTTCGCGTGGCGTGCCGGTGGGCAACAGCGCGCCGGTGCGGGTTCCCGCCGCGTCCAGGAACGACAACGTGATCGGCGCGGCCTGCCCCGGCACACCGGCGATGCGGGTGTCGCCGCGATAGGACACCCTGCCCTGCGGGGTCTGCACGGTGGCGCGGATCAGCTTGCCGGTGTTGACGTTGTGGATGCACACCTGGGTCTGGGGATGGCGGGCGGCCACAAGACCGGCTTCAATCGCGAACGGCGCCACCGCCGCGAGCATGTTTCCGCAATTGGGACTGGTATCCACGATCTGGCGGTCATTCACCACCTGGGCGAACAGGTAATCGACGTCGGCATCCCGGCGACTGGCGCGATCGACAATGGCGACCTTGCTGGAGAGCGCGTTGCCGCCGCCGATGCCGTCAATCTGCAGCGGATGACCGGCCCCCATCACCGCCAGCAGGATGCGGTCGCGCAGCGCCGGTTCCGTGGGCAGATCCGATGCGAGAAAGAACGGCCCCTTCGAAGTGCCGCCGCGCATGAGCACGCAAGGCAGGCTGAGCAGGTCATTCGAATCGGCGGCCGGATCCATGCAAAAATCACATTAATTCAAGAACATGATTCGATACTGGCATGGGCACGGCCGATTTGAGAATTGCAAATTTTTCGATTATTGATAGGCCATGAGCATCAATTGCGAAATCCTCGACCTGCGTGCATTCCTGTTGGTGAGCGAAACCCGCAGCTTCCATCGCGCCGCGGAAACCCTGCATCTTTCCCAGCCCGCGCTCAGCCGGCGCATCCAGAAGCTCGAACAGAACGTCGGTGCCCCCTTGCTGGAGCGGACCACCCGCCATGTCGTGCCGACAGCGCTCGGGCAGGACCTGCTGCCGCTGGTGAGGCGACTCATCGAAGAGTTCGACGGCTCGCTGTTTTCATTGCGTGGCAGCGACCAGCATCGTGGCGGGCAGGTCACCATCGCCTGCCTGCCGACCGCGGCGTTCTACTTCCTGCCCAGCGTCATCGCGCGCTTCCAGCAGGACCATCCGCAGGTGCGCTTCCGCATCCTGGATCTTCCCGCCACCGAGGGTCTGCAATCGGTGGAACGCGGTGAAGTCGAGTTCGGCATCAACTTCATGGGGGCTTCGGATCCGGATCTGATTTTCGACACACTGGTGGAGGATCCGTTCGTGCTGGCCTGCCGGCGCGATCATCCGCTCGCCCGCAAGCGCAAGGTGAGCTGGAGCGACCTGGCGCCGCACCGGCTCATCACCGTGCACCGCACCAGCGGCAACCGCACCCTGCTCGATGGCGCGCTGGCGCGCGAGAACCTGCGGCTGAACTGGTTCTACGAGGTCACCCACCTGTCCACCTCGCTCGGGCTGGTCGAAGCCGGCGTCGGCATCTCGGTATTGCCGAAGATGGCCACGCCGCGCGGCGAACATGCCACCCTGGTGACGCGCCCGCTCGCCAATCCGGTGGTTTCGCGGACGATCGGCGTGGTGCGTCGCCGCGGCGCGCAGCTGTCACCGGTGGCCGAGGAGTTCCTGCATACCCTCAAGCGCCTCTGGAAGGGAGGATGAACATCCGGGGCCCGTTCCGGCCCCGGATCTCGTGGCAAGCCCTTTCCAGCAACACTGCGATCCACCGCCGGCCCTTGCCTGATTCCATCTGCAACACCATTTGGGGGACAATGCCATGTGCCGCCCGCGGTTCCCCACGCCGGCGCCTGCGTCCCGCAAGCATTCGGTCCATGGCCGTTGCCATCGCCAGCATTCGCAAAGGAGCACCCCGCATGAGCGACTCTTTCTCCACCCGCAGCCGTCTCGACGTCAACGGCCAGTCCTATACCTACTTCAGCCTTCCCACGCTGGGCCGGCGCTTCGACATCGCCCGCCTGCCCTACTCGATGAAGATCCTGCTGGAGAACCTGCTGCGCTGCGAGGACGGGGTCAGCGTGACTCCCGAGCACATCGAGGCGGTCGCGAAATGGGATGCCACCCGCGAGCCGGACACCGAAATCGCGTTCATGCCGGCGCGCGTGGTCCTGCAGGACTTCACCGGCGTGCCCTGCGTGGTCGATCTGGCCGCGATGCGTGACGCGGTGGTGAAGCTGGGCGGCAATCCCGACCAGATCAACCCGCTGATCCCCTCCGAACTGGTCATCGACCACTCGGTGCAGGTGGACGTGTTCGGCAAGCCCGACGCGCTGGATCTGAATGGCAAGATCGAATTCGATCGCAACAAGGAACGCTACAGCTTCCTGCGCTGGGGCCAGAAGGCGTTCGACAACTTCAAGGTGGTGCCACCCAACACCGGCATCGTCCACCAGGTGAACCTGGAGAACCTCGCCCGGGTGGTGATGACCGCGCAGAAGGACGGCGAGACCCTCGCCTATCCGGACACCGTGTTCGGCACCGACTCGCACACCACGATGATCAACGGCATCGGCGTGCTGGGCTGGGGCGTCGGCGGCATCGAGGCCGAGGCGGCCATGCTCGGCCAGCCCTCCTCGATGCTGATCCCGCAGGTGGTCGGCTTCAAGCTGACCGGCAAGCTGCCCGAAGGCGCCACCGCAACCGACCTGGTGCTGACCGTCACCCAGATGCTGCGCAAGCTGGGCGTGGTCGGCAAGTTCGTCGAGTTCTACGGCGACGGCCTGCAGCACCTGCCGCTGGCCGACCGCGCCACCATCGGCAACATGGCGCCCGAGTACGGCGCCACCTGCGGCATCTTCCCGATCGACGCCGAGTCGCTGAACTACCTGCGCCTGTCCGGCCGCAGCGAGGCGCAGATCGCGCTGGTCGAGGCCTATGCGAAGGCGCAGGGCCTGTGGCACGACGCCGACAGCCCGCATGCGCAGTACAGCGCGACCCTGCACCTGGACATGGGCGACGTGAAGCCGTCGCTGGCCGGTCCCAAGCGTCCGCAGGATCGCGTGCTGCTGGAAGACGTGAAGCAGAACTTCCGCGACAACCTGCAGCCGTTCGCCGAGGCGCGCGACAAGCGCAGCGAGGCGATCTCCGATTTCGTCGCCGAGGGCGGCGGCTCGGCGGTGGGCAACGAGGCGCTGAGCCGCGGTTACGCCGACATCGAGACCGAAGGCCAGAAGGTCCGGCTGAAGGACGGCGCCGTCGTGATCGCCGCGATCACGTCCTGCACCAACACGTCCAATCCGGCGGTGATGATCGGCGCCGGCCTGCTGGCCCGCAACGCCGCAGCCAAGGGCCTGAACCGCAAGCCGTGGGTCAAGACCTCGTTGGGACCGGGCTCGCGCGTGGTCACCGACTACCTGGAAAAGGCCGGTGTGCTGGATGACCTGGAGAAGCTGGGCTTCTACGTGGTCGGCTACGGCTGCACCACCTGCATCGGCAACTCCGGCCCGTTGCCGGTGGAAGTCAGCGCGGGCATCGCCACCGGCGACCTGGTAGTGACGTCGGTGCTGTCGGGCAACCGCAACTTCGAAGGCCGCGTGCATCCGGAAGTGAAGATGAACTACCTGGCCTCGCCGCCGCTGGTGGTCGCCTACGCCATCGCCGGCACCACCGACATCGACCTGACCACCCAGCCGCTGGGCACCGGCAGCGATGGCCAGCCGGTCTACCTGAAGGACATCTGGCCCAGCAACGGCGAGATCGGCGATTTCATCGCCCGCACCATTGGGCCGGAGATGTTCGCCAAGAACTACGCCGACGTGTTCAAGGGCGATACCCGCTGGAACACCATCGCTTCGCCCGATGGCGATCTTTACGCCTGGGATTCGGATTCGACCTACATCAAGAATCCGCCGTACTTCGAAGGCATGACGATGGCGACCGGCGGCATCGACGACGTGCATGGCGCGCGCGTGCTCGGCCTGTTCGGCGATTCCATCACCACCGACCACATCTCGCCGGCCGGCAACATCAAGAAGGATTCGCCCGCGGGCCGCTTCCTGATTTCGCGCGGCGTGCAGCCGGTGGATTTCAACAGCTACGGCAGCCGCCGCGGCAACGACGACGTGATGGTGCGCGGCACCTTCGCCAACATCCGCATCAAGAACCTGATGTTCGGCGGCGAGGAAGGCGGCAACACCCTGTACCACCCGCCGGGTGGCGGGACGCCGGAAAAGCTGTCGATCTACGACGCGGCGATGAAGTACAAGGCCGATGGCGTACCGCTGGTGGTGCTGGCCGGCAAGGAATACGGCACCGGCTCCTCGCGCGACTGGGCGGCCAAGGGCACCAACCTGCTGGGCGTGAAGGCGGTGTTCGCCGAGAGTTTCGAGCGCATCCACCGCTCCAACCTGGTCGGCATGGGCGTGCTGCCGCTGCAGTTCATCGACGGGCAGAACGCGCAGACCCTGGGACTGGACGGTTCGGAGGTGTTCGATATCGCCGGTTTGCAGGACGGCGCGTCGAAGGTGGCCACCGTCACCGCGCGCCGCGCCGACGGACAGGAGATCCGTTTCCAGGTCAAGGTGCTGCTGCTGACGCCGAAGGAAGTCGAGTACTTCCGCCACGGTGGCCTGCTGCACTACGTGCTCCGCCAGCTGGCGGCGCGCAAGGCGGCGTAATCGGACGCTGAAACAGCGAAAGCCCCGCCCCGCGAAGCACGCGGGGCGCTCTCCCGGCGCGCGAGCCATGGCTCGCAAACGCGCCGGTTTCGCCCGCCACGGTGGCCTGCTGCACTACGTGCTCCGCCAGCTGGCGGCGCGCAAGGCGGCTTGAACGAAACGGCGCCCGATACTCCCACGAGCGTCGGGCGTCATTCTCTTCCCTGTAGGAGCGACGTGAGTCGCGAAGGCTGGCGGGTATTCCGGTCGCGACTTACGTCGCTCCTACGGGGGTGGTGTCTCTCTCTGTGGGAGCGACGTGAGTCGCGATGCTTTGCGTGCCGGCTATCGCGACTTACGTCGCTCCTACAAGGTGGGATGCAGCAGTCTGCCTGGGTTTCTATCGTGTCCCGACACATCCGCACAGCGGTTTCTGGTTTCAAGCAAGCGTGACTGGGGCGGACGCCGCTGTCTTCCCTGTAGGAGCGACGTGAGTCGCGACGGGTACGGCTGGATGGGCATCCCGGTCGCGACTGACGTCGCTCCTGCAGCGACAGGATCTTTTCCCGCAAGGCGGGTGACCGCCAGTACTGCGTGAGGATCAACTTACGGAAGATCCGCCCGGCGGTTGCCGGTTCCGGGCGGCTTCGGCGTGGCATCCGTTGACAGGACCGGATTCGCCGGTCCGCCGGGAAACATCATGCGTACCCCATCGTTGGCCGGCTGGTTCCTGCCGCTGGCGCTCGCCTGCATCCCGGCCGTGCACGCTGTCGAGATCACCGGCATGAAGGATTTCCCGAACCTGCATGGCCGTTACGCGCCGGGGGGCGATTGCCAACGGCAGCCGCGGATCGCCGTCGATGCCAGCGGTATGGTCTTCGAGCTCGAAGGACGCAGCGAACGGGTGGCGCGACTGGAGTACGCGGCCAGCTACGGCGGCAACTTCTACGAAGGCAGCAGCCAGTGGTTCTTTCCGTTCGGCCGCGAGGGCGCCTATCCGGTGCTGATGACCTTCAACGCGGACGAAAAGCCGGGGGTGCTGAGCTTGACGCCGCACGACGAGGGATACGCCGGTGGCCCGCCGCTGTCGCCGCGCAATCGTGCGCTGGTGGCCGGTTCCCCCTACCTGCGCTGCCGCTGACCCGGCAGGTTCACGGGCCCGCCTGCCACTCCGCGTAGTAAAGCCGCCAGTCGTCGCCATTCCGGCGCCAACCGGTGGTGACCCGATACGATTGGGCGCTGTCGGGGAGCCAACGCCCGCGACCGGAACCGGTCAGCAGTGCGTCGAAACGAATCGTCGCGGTGTCGCCCTGCAGGCTGACCTCCAGCGGCCCCGTGGTCACCCCGATACTGTCTCGGGCCAGCAATTGCGCGCGCAGCAGGTTGTGCAACGCAGCACGATCCATGCCCGCCGGGCCGGAGAAATCTTCGGCGACCCCGTCCATCGCCTCGGCCGGCTGGCGCTCTTCGACCGCCTGCTGCAAGGCCGCGAACTGATCACGCAGTTGCTGTTCCGGCGAGCTCCGGCTGCATCCGGCCAGTACCAGCATCACCGCCAGCATCGCGCCGCTCCATCCGGGCAACGCAGCGTGCCGCCGCAGCATCGGGATTACGCCCTTCGCACCCTTCGCCTTTTCCATCCGGAACGGTATGCTCCCTGTCGTGGACCCCACGCGGCGCGCAGGCGCCGACACTGCAAACATACCCGAAGCATGGCCCTGGGGAGGGAGTAGAAGATGAGTCAAGACCGTCCGTGGTTCAAGAGCTATCCGGAAGGCGTTCCGCACGAGATTGATCTGGATGAATACCGCTCCATCGTCTCGGTGCTGGAGACGGCCATCGACCGCTACCGCAACCGTCCGGCGTTCTCGAACTTCGGCAAGAGCCTGACCTATGGCGAGATCGACACCCTCAGCAAGCAGTTCGCCGCGTACCTGCTCGGCGAGCTGAAACTGAAGAAGGGTGATCGGGTCGCGATCATGATGCCCAACTGCCTGCAATACCCGGTCGCCATTTTCGGCGTGCTGCGTGCCGGCCTGACGGTGGTCAACGTCAATCCGATGTACACCCCGCGCGAACTGCGCCACCAGTTGTCCGATTCCGGCGCCAGCGTGCTGCTGGTCGTGGACAATTTCGGCAAGACCGTGCAGGAAGCCATTCCCGGACTGGCCTCGCTCAAGCAGGTAATCACCACCGGCCTGGGCGATCTGCTCGGCTTCCCGAAGGGACCGCTGATCAACTTCGTGCTCAAGTACGTCAAGAAGATGGTGCCCGATTACGACATCGCCGGCACGGTCCGCTTCAAGGACACGCTGACCCTGGGCCGCCTGCATGCCCTGCCCGATATCGACATCGCACCGGAAGACATCGCCTTCCTGCAATACACCGGCGGCACCACCGGCGTGGCCAAGGGCGCGATGCTGACCCATCGCAACATGGTCGCCAACATGCAGCAGGCTTCGGCCTGGATCGGCCGCGACGTCAAGGCCGACGGCGAACTGATCGTCACCGCGCTGCCGCTTTACCACATCTTCGCGCTCACCGCGAACTGCCTGGTGTTCATGAAATTCGGCGCGGCCAACCACCTGATCACCAACCCGCGCGACATGCCGAACTTCGTCAAGGAGATCAGCAAGATCCAGTTCACCGCGATCACCGGCGTCAACACGCTGTTCAACGGCCTGTTGAACACGCCCGGCTTCGACCAGGTCGATTTCTCGCGCCTGCACCTGACCCTCGGCGGCGGCATGGCGGTGCAGCGCGCCGTGGCCGATCGCTGGAAGAAGGTCACCGGGATCACCCTGGTGGAAGCCTATGGCCTGACCGAAACCGCACCGGCGGCCTGCATCAACCCGATGGATCTGAAGGACTACAACGGCGCCATCGGCCTGCCCATCCCCTCCACCGACGCCTGCCTCAAGGACGACGACGGCAACCTGGTCGCGCTCGGCGAGGTCGGCGAACTGTGCATCAAGGGGCCGCAGGTGATGCGTGGCTACTGGCAGCGTCCGGAGGAGACCGCCAAGGTCATCGACGCCGAGGGCTGGCTGCATACCGGCGACATGGCCAAGATGGATGCCGAGGGCTTCTTCTATATCGTCGATCGCAAGAAGGACATGATCCTGGTGTCCGGCTTCAACGTGTACCCCAACGAGGTGGAGGACGTCATCGCCGGCCTGGAAGGCGTGCTGGAAGTGGCCGCCATCGGCGTGCCGGACGAACGCTCGGGCGAGGCGGTCAAGGTATTCGTGGTCAAGAAGGACCCGGCCCTGACCGAAGAGAAGATCAAGGCGTACTGCCGGGACAACCTGACCGGGTACAAGCAGCCCCGCTACATCGAATTCCGGACCGAGCTCCCGAAGACCAATGTCGGGAAAATCCTCCGCAAGGAGCTCCGGGAGCCGCCCCAGACCGGGGCCACCCACTGAAATCGGAAGGCCGGCGCAAGCCGGCCTTTCTTTTTGTCCGTCAAAACTTTAGGGTTAAATTTGAGATTTTCATCACATTTATGAACGATGGGAAGGGATAAATGCTGTCCCCGACCGGTCAGTCAGTGTGCGTCGTCTTTTCACTATCCGTTCAGGTGTAGCATCGCGCCGTGCCCAGCACGTCCCCAATACCAATCCCCACACCATCGGCCACAGGCCACCAGGAGTCGTCATGAACAACGTCGAAAAACTTCAGCGCACCCGCAATTTCTCCACCATCCGCGTGGAGTCCGCGCCCGATGGCAACAGCCATTGGATGTACATGCACAACGACGCTGGCAAGGGTTCCCGGCCGTGCTTCCGCAGCGAACTGCTGGATGAAATGTGGAGCTTCACCTCTTCGATCACCCTGCGCGAGAGCGAGCGCCAGTCCGGTCGCCTGCGCCATTTCGTGCTGGCCTCGTCCGCGCCGGCGTTCAACCTCGGCGGCGACCTGGATCTGTTCGCCAAGCTGATCCGCAGCAACGACCGCGAACACCTGCTGTCGTACGCCCGCCGTTGCATCGATGGCGTGTACACCCTGCACACCGGACTGGGCGGCGACGTGCGCACGATCGCGCTGCTGCAGGGCGACGCGCTGGGCGGTGGCCTTGAGATGGCGCTGGCCTGCCACACCATCGTCGCCGAGGAAGGCGTCGAAATGGGCCTGCCGGAAGTCCTGTTCGGACTGTTCCCGGGCATGGGCGCCTATTCGTTCCTGTGCAAGCGCGTCTCGCCGCAACTGGCCGAACGCATCATCCTGGAAGGCAACATGTATTCCAGCGAGGAGTTCCACAAGATGGGCATCGTCGACATCCTGGTGCCGAAGGGCCAGGGCGAAGCCGCCGTGCAGGATCTGATCCGCCAGCAGCAGCGTGCGCCCTACTCCCACCTGGCGATGAACACGGTGCGCGGCCTGGCCCAGCGGGTCAGCTACGACGAGCTGATGAACATCACCGAAGTGTGGGTCGATACCGCGCTGGCGCTGGGCGACAAGTCACTGCGGATGATGGAGCGCATCGTGCGCGCGCAGGAAAAGCGTGCCATGCAGGCCGCCTGATCGACGATCGAATCGCAGCCAACTACAGGGGGCGGGGACTGCGCGATGCTTCCCCGGATGGCGGGACGGCCGTGGCCGCCCGCCTGAGCCATCCCCTTTCCGCCATCACGCAACCGCCGATCAGTTGCGCTCGTGGCTGCCGTGATCGGGCGAATGGCGTGACCGTTCGCGTGCTTCCAGCGCCGCCCTGCCCTGGGCCAGATAGGAATTCACCGCCGCCAGACGTTGCCGCCACTCGCGCGCGATCTGCCAGTCGGCCAGGCGCATCAGTTCACTCGCCGCCGCCGCCAGCTTGATCAGGCCCAGGTTGCTGGCCACGCCCTTCAGCGCATGCGCGTGATCGCGCAGGTGTTCGCCCTGGCCATGTTCCATCGCGTGCGCCATCGCGCCGATGCAACCGTCGGCATCGTTGAGGCACTGCGCGATGAATTCGCGCTCGAAGGCTTCGCCCATGCCCAGCGCGCCGAGTTCGTCCAGCACGGTCATGTCGAGGATCTCGTCGCCCGCCCGCATCGCGGTGGTCGGCACCGGCGCCTGCGCCTGTGCCTGCGAAGTGATCGAACCATTGGTGGCGATTTCCGCCAGCGTATCCAGCAGGCGGGTCGCCACCACCGGCTTGGCCAGGAACGCGCGGGCACCCGCGCGTTCGCAGTTGCGGATCGCGTCCGGGGTGACGTCGGCGCTCAGGATCACCACCGGCGTGCGCTGGCCGGAGCCGGCTTCCATCACCCGCAGTTGCTTCAACAGATCCAGGCCGCTGACATCGGGCATGTGCAGATCGCAGATGACCGCATCGTAGTCGAAGGAATCCAGGGCGTTGAGCACGTCCTCGCCGCCATTGACGCAGGTCACCCGGTGACCGGCCTTCTGCAGCAGGCGCTGCACGACCATCCGGTTCGCCTCGTGATCGTCGGCGACCAGGATCTGCATGCTGCGCACCCGCGCGCGATGACGCAGGAACGGATCGGAGAACGCGATGATGTTTTCGGCGCCGGGCTTGGCGTTGGCGTCGTCGAGCCAGTTCGCCGGCACCTGGATGGCCGGGGTGACCTCGCGCGGCTGCACGGCTTCGAACGGCAATTCCACCCAGAACGAGCTGCCACGCTGTTCGCTGCTCTCGAAACCGATGGTGCCGCCCATCGCCTCGGTCAGGCCCTTGGCGATGGTCGTGCCCAGGCCGGTACCGCCATAGCGACGCGCCAGGCTGACGTCGGCCTGCTCGAAGGCCTCGAACAGGCGTTCGCGGACCGAGGCGGGAATGCCGATGCCGGTATCGGTGACGGTGAAGCGCAGCCGGTTCGGACTGCCGGCCAGGGCGACCTGCAGGCGCACCTCGCCCTTGTCGGTGAACTTGACCGCGTTGCCGGCCAGGTTCAGCAGGACCTGGCGCAGGTGTCCGGAATCGCCGCGCAGCACCGCGGGCACGTCGTCGTCGAAGTGCACTTCGTAGTTGAGCTGCTTGCCGCGCGCCTGCGGCAGCAGGATCAGGCCGATGCTCTCGACCAGCTCGCGCGGCGAGAAATCGACCACGTTGAGCTTGAGTTTTCCGGCCTCGATGGCCGAGATGTCGAGCACGTCCTCCACCAGCGCCAGCAGGCTGCGGGTGGAAGCCTGGATGGTCGACAGGCATTCGCGCTGTTCGCTGTCCAGGCGGGTGGTCGCCAGCAGTTCGGACATGCCGGCCAGGCCATTGAGCGGCGTGCGGAATTCATGGCTCATGTTGGCCAGGAAGCGGCTCTTGGCCTCGTTGGCCCGGCGTGCTTCCTCGGTGGCGCGGGTCAGATCGCGCAGCAGGCCGGACAGGTACATCGGGACCGCGATCAGGCCGACCCACAGGCCCAGGCCGAGATTGAGGTTCTGCTGCCAGTACGGGCTGACCATCAGCACGATACCGAAGCTGATACAGGCCGAGGCCACCGCGCCGAGCAGATAGCGGTTGCCGTAGCGCAGGCCGTTGCCGACCGTCACCCACATCAGGATCACGTACAGCCAGGCCAGCGGCTCGCCCTTGAGCACCATCGCCACGGTCATCAGGCCGTAGTCGGTGAGCATGCCGATGACCCGGCGGACGTGCGACTTGCCCGGCTCCAGCAGGATCGCGATGAACAGCATGAGGCCGATCGCGGCACCGACCCCGCTCATGGTCGCGGACCAGCGGTACACGTCCGGCGGCAGCGTGCCATACAGGGCGGCGACGCCCATGTAGACGATCACGCCGGTGAAGATGATCACGCGGATCGCCGTCTGGCCGTGCTCACTGTCCGGCCGGTTGGCCAGACGATGCTTGATCCATGAGACCAGATTGCGTTCCATGACTCATTCCATCCCTGGACGGCTCTGCACCGTCGAGTAGCGCTCGCAGATGTCGTCCAGACGTTCCCGCCCGCGGATGAGCGCATCCACGCAGGAGGGGTCGAACAGGCGGCCGCGCTGGGCGTACAGGTACGCCAGCGCCGCGTCCTTCTCCCAGGCCTTCTTGTAGGGCCGGGGCGAGATCAGCGCGTCGAACACGTCCGCAACCGCCACTATCCTGGCTTCCAACGGAATCTCGTCACCGACCAGGCCATCGGGATAGCCGCTGCCGTCGTAACGCTCATGGTGGCGCAGCGCGATGATCGCGCCGGTCTGGATGAAACGGTTCTGGCTGCCCGACAGCAACTGGTGGCCGATCTTGGGATGCCGGCGCATGACGTCGGTCTCGTCCTCGGTCAGCGGACCGGGCTTCATCAGCACCGAATCGGGAATGGCGATCTTGCCCATGTCGTGCAGCGGCGCGGCCAGCTCGATGGCGCGGACCTCGTCTTCCGGCAGGCCCAGTTCGTCGGCGATCAGCGCCGCCACGTGGGCCATGCGCTCCAGGTAGGCGCTGGTGCCGCTGTCGCGGTACTCGATGGCGCGGGCCAGTCGCGACAGGGTTTCGCGTTCGCGCTCTTCGACCTCGTGCATGCTCGACAGCAGGCGCTGTTCCAGCGACAGGGCCCGTTGCTTGACGTTCTCGGACTGCTGGCGCAGTTGCAGCAGGTTGCGGCAACGGGCGCGCAGTTCGCGCGGGCGGACCGGCTTGACCAGGAAATCGATGACGCCGGCTTCCAGCGCCGCCTGCCGGATCGGCTCGTCGCCGACCACGGTGATCAGGATGATGGGAATGTCGCGGTGCAGCGGCAGCCGGCGGAAGCGACGGGCGAATTCCAGTCCGTCCATGCCCGGCATGCGGTAGTCCAGCAGCAGCAGATCGGTGCGGTTCTTCTCGCACCATTCCAGCGCGACCTGGGGATCCCCGAAGTCGTGCACGCTCAGTTCCGAGGCAATGTCCTCGATTACATGGCGCAGCATCGTGCGCGCCGAAGTCTGGTCATCGACGATGACGATATTCAAAGCGCTTCCCGCCCCTTGTGGCCACATGAAGTGACTGTCGGGCAAGGATACTCCGGCGATGGCTGCGCTGGCATCTAGCATGGGAACCGTTTCCTGCGTGTATCGCTGACCACTGCTGCGGGGTCCGCGGCCGTTGGCGGGGTCATGAACCCGACGCCGGACCACGGAGCGTGGGATTTTTGACGCAGAAAGCGTGCCAGTGCGGTTCAGGTCGCCGACGGAACCGGAAAATCGGGATAGTAGTCACATAAAACGCCCGCAGGGCGGGCGTTTCGTGGGAAACGGATGGGCGGTTCCGGCGGCCGGAGGGGAGCCGCACGCCAGGTCCGGACATGGCGGGTGACGGGTTCCGGGCAGGCAAATCGCCCCAGCGCGTCACCTGGCCTGTCGCGGCGCGACCGTTCGCGTCAGCCGTGGTGTTCCGGACGCATGTACGGGAACAGCAACACGTCGCGGATCGAATCCGAACCGGTCAGCAGCATCACCAGCCGGTCGATGCCGATGCCCAGCCCACCGGTCGGCGGCAGGCCCACTTCCAGCGCTCGGATGTAGTCGGCGTCGTAGTGCATGGCCTCGTCGTCGCCGCCCTCCTTGGCCGCCACCTGGGCCTGGAACCGGGCCGCCTGGTCTTCCGGATCGTTGAGCTCCGAGAAGCCGTTGGCCAGCTCCTTGCCGTTGATGAACAGTTCGAAGCGATCGGTGTAGCCCGGGTCGCGATCGTTGGCGCGGGCCAGCGGCGAGACCTCGACCGGATGATCGGTGATGAAGGTCGGCTGGATCAGGGTGTGCTCGACGGTCTTCTCGAAGATCTCCAGCAACAGCTTGCCCCAGCCGTAGGACGGCTTGACCGCGATCTTCAGGCGCTGGCAATGGCTCGCCAGCGCTTCGCGATCGGTGCAGTCGGCCAGGCTGATCTCCGGATTGTGGTGGCGAACCGCCTCGTCCATCCGCCAGCGGCGGAACGCCGGCTCCAGATCGATGGCCTGCCCTTCCCAGCTCACCGCACCCGTGCCCAGCACTTCATGGGCGACATCGCGGATCACCGATTCGGTCAGATCCATGATCTCGTTGTACGTGGCATAGGCCTCGTACAGTTCCAGCATGGTGAATTCGGGATTGTGGCGGGTACTGACGCCCTCGTTGCGGAAGTTGCGGTTGATCTCGTAGACGCGTTCCAGGCCGCCGACCACCAGCCGCTTGAGGTACAGCTCCGGCGCCACCCGCAGGTAGAGATCCATGTCCAGCGCGTTGTGATGGGTCACGAACGGCTTGGCCGCGGCGCCACCGGGGATGTAATGCATCATCGGCGTTTCCACTTCCAGGAAGCGGCGCGCGTCCAGCCATTCGCGGATCGCGCGGATGATGCGCGAGCGCTTGATGAAGACGTCGCGCGCCTCCGGGGTGACGATCAGGTCCACGTAGCGCTGGCGATAGCGCTGCTCGACGTCGGAAAGGCCGTGCCACTTGTCCGGCAGCGGGCGCAGCGCCTTGGTCAGCAGGCGCAACTGGTCGGCCTTGACCGACAGCTCGCCGGTCTTGGTGCGGGTCAGCGCGCCCTCGGCGGCGACGATGTCGCCGATGTCCCAGCCCTTGAAGGCGTCGTAGGTGTCACCCAGCGCATTGGCTTGCAGGAACAGCTGCAGGCGGCCGGATTCGTCCTGGATCTGCACGAAGCTGGCCTTGCCCATCACCCGCTTGGCCATCAGCCGGCCGGCGACGCTGACCCGGCGGTTGGCCGCCTCCAGGCTCTCGGCGGTCCACAGCTCGCCATCGGCGTACTGGGCCTGGAGATCGCCGGCGTAATCGGCGCGGCGGAAATCGTTCGGATAGGCGATGCCCTGCCCGCGCAGCGCCGTCAGTTTCGCGCGGCGCTCGGCGATGAGGCTGTTCTCGTCGGCGTGGGGCGTCGGCACGGGGGTCTGTTCGGTCATGGCGGGATAGGGATTGGGATGGGGAAACGTGGTGGATGCGGCCGGGACCGCGGGATCGGGCGGGACGCCGCCCCGCCCGGTGATTATGCGTCGATGCGTTTGGCGCCGGCTTCCAGGCCTGCCTTCAGGCTGGCTTCCAGGAATTCGTCCAGGTCGCCGTCCAGCACCTTCTGGGTGTCGGTGCGCTCGATGCCGGTGCGCAGATCCTTGATCCGGCTCTGATCGAGCACGTAGTTGCGGATCTGGCTGCCCCAGCCGATGTCGGCCTTGGTCGCTTCCAGCGCGTTCTTCTCGGCGTTGCGCTTCTGGATCTCGATCTCGTACAGCTTGGCCTTCAGCATCTTCATCGCGCGATCGCGGTTGGCGTGCTGGCTGCGCTCGGTCTGGCAGGCCACTACCACGCCGCTGGGCACGTGGGTGATGCGCACGGCCGATTCGGTCTTGTTGACGTGCTGGCCACCGGCGCCCGAGGAGCGGTAGACGTCGGTCTTCAGGTCGGCCGGATTGATCTCGATGTCGATGTTGTCGTCGACTTCCGGCGCCACGAACACCGAGGTGAAGCTGGTGTGGCGGCGGTTGTCCGAATCGAACGGCGACTTGCGCACCAGCCGGTGCACGCCGATCTCGGTCTTCAGCCAGCCGTAGGCGTAGTCGCCCTCGACCCGGAAGGTCGCCGACTTGATGCCGGCCACTTCACCATCGCTGGCTTCCATCAGTTCGACCTTCCAGCCGCGCGACTCGGCCCAGCGCAGGTACATGCGCAGCAGGATTTCGGCCCAGTCCTGGGCCTCGGTGCCGCCGGCACCGGCCTGGATGTCGACGAAGGCGTTGGCGCTGTCCATCTCGCCGGAGAACATGCGCTGGAATTCCAGCTTGTCCACCCGGCCGGCGAAGCGCTCCACGTCCTCGACCACCGCCTGCGCGGTTTCCTCGTCGTTCTCGCTCTCGGCCAGTTCCAGCAGTTCGCTGGAGCCGATCAGCCCCTCGTCGATCTCGCGGATGCCGTTGACGGTCTTGTCCAGCAGCGAGCGCTCGCGGCCCAGTTGCTGGGCGTATTCGGGGTTGTTCCAGATGTCGGGGCTTTCCAGCTCCCGGTTCACTTCTTCCAGGCGTTCGCGCTTGGAATCGTAGTCAAAGATACCCCCGTAGCGAAACCAGCCGGCTCTGCAGGTCGGCGATGCGCTGGCGGATGGGGTTCAGTTCGATCATGGCGGGAGGTGGGGGGCACACAGAGGAACCGGGGATTGTAACAAGCCGCCGCCGACCTCGCCCGCCCGAAGCGTGGAGCGGCGGCTTCTGGGAGCATTCCTATGGGGCCGGGCCGCCGCCCGACCCAGAATCTCCGCTTTTCCGAGTCCCGATCCGTCATGAAATCGAAGTTCCGCCCCATCCTCGCGCCAGCGTTGTTGGCGCTGCTGGCCGCCGGCTGCGCCGGAAACGTGCGCTGGAGGCACCCTGCCCCCGACGAAGCCCTGCTCCGCCAGATGCTGTCGGACATCAACGATTTCCACGTCACCGGACACGGGGGCCGCGAGGACGATACCCTGCTGTCGCCAGAGCGGGCCCGCGCCATCCTGGCGCGGCAGCAGGTTCCCGACGAGGACACCCCGCCGTTCCAGTTCACCGAAGTCAGCGGCCGTGTCATCACCATCCGCGGCTATGGTCAATTCATTCCCGCGGGTGACCTGTCCCAACCCCGGCGCCGCCACCTGTACCACTATCGCGGAGAACTGACCCACGCCGCCTATGCGCTTCGGCACATGGCCCCGGCGGCATGCGATCTGAGGCTGTATACGAAGCCGCAGGCTCTGGAATTCACCTGGATTGACGGCAGCGCCGGTCACGGCGTTACCCAGGCGATGGAGTTCGACGGCGAGCTCAGCGCGAATTGCCATTACGTGGAGACGGAAGGAAACGGCTCGCCGATACGCTACGACATCCTCCAGGGCTACCAGCCCTACGCGCGCAAGCGCGGCCGCGTCCTTTCGATCAAGATGTTCTGAACGGCGCTCGCGCCGGTGGCCTCGCCGCATGAGCAAAGCCCCTCGCGACCGGAGGCCGGAATGCGGGCGGATGGCGCCAATGCGCCACCCGCCCGCCGGCCATCAATACAGCCCCATCACCGATACGCCTCCGAAGGCGGTTTCGCCGACGACGCGCAGGTAGTAGGTTCCCGGCGCCGGGTTGGTGATCAGTACCGCTTCGCTGTTTCCGGGTTTGACCGACTTGCGGTCGTATAGCGTCGTCGTGGGTACCCGCTCGCGCGCCACGTAGATCGACACATCGCCGCTGCCGCCGTAGCTGCGCAGGTTGAGGCTGGTCCGACCCGCCGGCACCACGATGCGATACAGCAGCGAATCGCCCGCCGCGCCGGTCTGCGCGGCCAGGGCAACGCGATTGCTGAGCAGTTCACCCTCGTCTTCCGGAATCTCCTGGGTCGCCGCCTGCACCGCGGCGGCGGCGTCGACAATCCCTGGCCCCTGCGGCTTGCTGACCGGCGGCGGCACGGTGAAGGGCTTCACGGTGCCCTTCAGCAATTGCTTGACCTGCTCGGGCGTGAGCGGCGGACGACCGGCGGCGTTCGCCGCGGCCTGCATCAGCGCGACCACGCCGGCCACGTGCGGACTGGCCATCGAAGTGCCGATCATGCCCATCAGGCGATCGCCCTCCGGACTCGGCACCGGCGCCTGGGTGCCGGCATTGCCGAGCGACCAGATCCAGCGATCATCCGGATCCGATCCGCTGGTGGCATTGCCGCCCGGCGCGGTGACCGTGACGGAGGCGCCGTAGTTGGAGAACCATGAGCGCGCGCCGTCGATACCGTTGGCGCCCACGGTGATCACGCCCTTGCAACTGGCCGGCGAATAGAACCCGGCATCGGCGTTGTCGTTGCCGGCGGCCACCACCACGGTGACGCCGCGCGCCACCGCGCCATCGATCGCCTCCTGGGTCGCCGGGTCCTGGCTGCAGGAACCGCTGCCGCCCAGGCTGAGGTTGACCACTTCCGCGGGATCGGAATTGTCGGGCACGCCGTCGACATGGCCGCCGGAGGCCCACACGATGGCGTCGCTGATGTCCGAGGTGTAGCCGCCACCATGGCCCAGCACGCGCACCGGCTGGACCTTGGCACCGAACGCCACGCCCGCCAGGCCCGCACCATTGTTGGTGGTGGCCGCGACCGTGCCGGCCACGTGGGTGCCATGGAAGGAACTGGGATCGCCGCCGTACCAGTCGCCGGGATCGTGCGCATCGGGATCGCGGCCGTCGCCATCGCCGCCGACTTCCGGGTCATGCACGAAGTCGTAGCCCGGCACGATGTTGGCATTGAGGTCGGCATGGTCCAGGTAGCCGGTATCGAGCACCGCCACCACCACGCCGTCGCCGTGGCTGAGGTCCCAGGCCGCGGGCATGCCGATGCCGGCGGTGGGATGGGTGTAGTGCCATTGCAGATCGAAGCGCGGGTCATCGGGGATGAAATCCAGCCGGTGCTTGATGTAGTCCGGCTGGGCGTACTTCACCGCCGGATCGGCGCGCAGTTCCGCCAGCAGGGCGTCGGCCTCGCCGCGGCTGAGTTTTCGCGACAACCGGACCACGTCGGCACCACTCGCCATCCGGCGAAGATGCTGTACGTCCAACGCTTCGGCACCTCGTGCCGAAGCGCGCGGGCCGCCCACGCCCGCGCGCCGCGCGGCGGCCTGCACCGCATCGCGCATGGAAGCGCCGCTGAGGACGGTGCGCGCGCCATCACGCTGGCGCACGATGAAGCGATCGAATCCGGATTGCGCGGGCGCCCCGGGCAGCATGCTTTTGCCGCGCGACGCGGTCGACGCCCCGGGGACGGCGGGACCCTGCATGGCGCCGCCGCTGGTCGAAGCGGTCGTGGCCAGCGTGCTGAGGCCCGCAGGTGGCCAGGGCGTGCCACCGGTCAGGTAGCCCGATGCGAATGCCGACAGGGCGGCCACCACCGCGGTGGCCAGGGTGCCGGTGCAGATGATGCGGGTGCTCTTTTTCATTGCGTTCTCCGGAAGGATTCAGGGACCGGGCGCGGCCGGCGGGGCTTGGCCCGCCGGCGACGCGCCGTGACAGGAAACAGGTGATGCGGATGCGGTACGGCGAACGTCGCTGGATGCCTACAGGTCGATACCGAAGCCGATGCCGGCCGACGATTCATCGCTGCTGAAGGCACCGCCGATGCTCAGCGAAGCGCGCTCGCCCAACGGACGCGAGTAGCCCACCGACAGCGCGCTTTCGCCGTCCTGCCAACCGGCACCCACCGCAACGCGTCCGCGCGGGCTGCGGCTGTTGGCCGCGTTGATCGCCATGTTCAACATCGCCGCGCTCATCGCTCCCTGGCGATTGATGCGCTCGTCCTGCCGGTTCAGGCGGTGATCGAGTTCGCCACGCAGGCCGCTGAACTCGTCGCTGAGCGCCTTCACCCGGCTGTCGGTGTAGGCGTTGGCCGAGGTCAGGGTCTTGGTCGCGGTCGCGTCGGTGTAGGCGTTGGCGCTGGCGACTGTTTCGGCGTCCGGCGCCGCGCTCACCGGTGGCGCGGCGGCGGCCGGCGGAGATCCGGCGGTGCCTGCCGCCGTTTCAATGGGCCCCGTCGGCGACACGGGCGCGGCCGACGCGGTGGACGCGCCGCTGCCACTGGCGACGCCGGCCGTTTCTTGCTGGCCGGGAGACGCCGCCGCGACAGCGCCGCCCTCTGGCTTGCCAGGCTCCTTGCCGGGCGAGTTGCCATTGCCGGCGTTGCCGCTGTTACCCGGCTTCTGCTCCAGTTGATCCACCCGGGTGTTGAGCCCGTCGATCGCGCCGTCCAGCGCCCCCAGCGCATCGCCGACGTTGTAGTAGCTCCCGCCCTGGATGCCGTAGACAGGTCCGACCAGGCCGTTCGGGCCCATCGAGGCGCCACCGCCCAGCGCCTGCGCCATGCCATCGCCAACCTGGAACAGTTGGCCTCCGTTGACGGCTTCGCGGCTGCCGGCCGCCAGGCGGCCGTCGGCGACATTGCCGATGACGGTGCCTTCCGCGCCCGCCAGGGTCAGCGAGTCCTTGTCCTCGTCGTCGTACTTCACCGCCGAGGCCAGTTCTTCATCGACTTCGCCCACCGCGGCGTTCAACTGTCCGACATTGACCGCATCGGTGTCGGCACTGCCCGCCCCGACGTGCGTGATCTGGCGCTCGCCGCCCGCCACGCCCACCGAAACGCTGCCGGCGCGATCGGCGATCGAGCCCGCGCCCAATGCCACCGCATTCGCGGCGGTGACCCGGGCACGCGCACCGATCGCGGTGCCATCCTGGGCACTGTCGGCCACCCGCGCGTCGTAGCCCAGCGCGGTGGCGGCCTGCGCGCGTGCCTGCGCATTGGAGCCCACCGCGGTCGCGGTCGCGGCGATCGCCTGGGTATTGGCGCCCAGCGCGGTCGCGTTGGTCGCGGTGGCGCGCGCGTTGTTGCCGAAGGCCGACGCGCTGATCTTTCCCGCCTGGCTGCCAGCGCCCACCGCGGTGGTGCCATTGGCACCCGCCGCCGCCCCTTCGCCCGCGGCCAGCGCGCCCTGGCCATTGACCCGGGCATCGTCGCTGCCATCCCGGTTGCCGCTGGACTTGAAGTAGTGGCTGGCCTGGCTGCCGGCATCCGCCACCGCGTCGAGCTGCGCCTTGTTCACCGCATCGGTGGCTTCGGTGCCGGCCGCCACGTTGGTGATCTGGCGATCGATGGCCGCGTGCACGGTGCCGCCGGCGTCGGTCCAGTCATGCGCCGCGCCGACCGACACGCTGTTGGCGCGATCGGCCAGCGATCCTTCGCCCAACGCGACCGAGTTGGCCGCGTCCGGCGTGGTCCAGGCGTTGGCACCGAGCACCGTGGCCCGATCGGCCTGGGCGAAGCTGTTGAAGCCCAGCGAGGTCGCCGAGCCGCCGATGGCCCAGCTCTCCGCGCCGACGGCCGTGGTGTGGTCGCCCACCAGTTCGCTGTCCCAGTACGAACCGGCGTAGGCACCCGCGCCCAGCGCGGTGCTGTACTTGCCGGTGGCGCCGGCCGAACTGAAGGAGCCTTCGGAGAAGCCGCCCAACGCGGTACTGAACAGACCCGTGGCTGCCGCGTTCTCGCCCACCGCCGTGCCGTTGGTGGAGACATAGACGTTCTCGCCGGTTTCCTCGTCGAATTGCCAGTAACCGGACGTGGCTCCCGCGCCGATCGCCACGCCACCGCCACCGGCGGTCGCGCCGGCGCCCACGGTGGTCGAGTTCCAGCCTTCGGCAAAGGCACCCACGCCCACGGCCGTGGCCTGCCACGCCGACGCGGTGGCGAATGCGCCCAGCGCGGTGGCGAACGGCGCGTCGGCCAGCGAGTTTCCACCCACCGCGGTGGACAGGAAGCCGTTGTTCTGGGCGCCGGCCCCCACCGAGACGCCCATCGCGCCGTTGGAAACCGCACTCGGGCCAACCGCCACCGATCCGCCGCCGTTGGCCTGCGCGCCGTTGCCGGCAGCGAAACTGTCATCGCCCTCGGCCAATGCGTTGCTGCCGATCGCCGCACTGTTGGCACCGTTGGCGATCGCGCCATAACCGTTGGCGGTGCTCTGGTCGCCCACCGCGTTGGCACCGGTACCGAAAGCCGAGGATCCCTGTCCGAGCGCCAGGCTGGAGCCGCCCACGGCAGTCGCGTGATCGCCCACGGCGTTGCTCTGGTAGCCGATCGCGGTGCTTTCCACGCCGCCCGCCACGGCGTTGGCACCCACCGCGGCGGCGTGCTCGGCGTCGGCGATCGCCGCGTCGCTGCCATCGCCCGCGCCCTCGGCGGCCAGGTAGTGGTTGGCATCGCCCACGCTGTCGGCCACCGCATCCAGTTGCGCCTTGTTCACCGCGTCGGTGGCTTCGGTACCCGCCGCCACATTGGTGATCTGGCGATCGATCGCGGCGAAGGTATTGCCGTATTGATCCGTCCACGCCTGCGCCGCGCCGACCGATACGGTGTTGGCGCGATCACCGGTGCTGGAACCGTGGCCCAGGGCGACGCTGTTGTCCGCGGTCGCCGAGGTGTACGAACCCACCGCGGTGCTGTTGTCCGCCATCGCCCAGGCGTTGGAACCCAGCGCGGCCGCGCCGTTGCCAAAGCCGTAGCTGTTGTAGCCGACCGAAGTGGCTTCCTCGCCAGTGGACCAGCTTTCGCGGCCCAGGGCGACGCCGTTGAGGCCGGTCAGGGTGTTGTTGCCCACCGAAACGCCACCTTCGCCGGCCTTGGCCTGCACGCCGACGCCGGTACCGGCAATGCCGGTGATGGTGCCCTGGCCGACCGCGACGGATACGTCGGCGGCCTGCGCACCGGCGCCGAGCGCGGTGGCGAACAGGCCGTTCGCCCAGCTGCCCGCGCCCAGCGCGGTGGCCTTCCAGCCACTGCCCACGGCGCCGGCGCCGAACGCCGAACTCTCGCGGCCGTCGGCCCAGGCGAACATGCCCGCGGCGGTCGCGAACAGCCCGTTGGCTTCCGATTGCCCCCCCAGCGCCATCGCGCCCAGGCCTTGCGCCAATGCCTGGTTGCCTATCGCCACCCCGCTGCCATGCAATGCGCTGGCGGCATTGCCTATGGCCACCGAGGCGCCGCCTTCCGCATTGGCGCCATGACCCTGGGCGACGGCGTCACCGCCATTGGCGACACTGCCGTAGCCGCTGGCCACGCTGTGATCGCCAATGGCATTCGCGCCGGTGCCGAACGCCGAGGAACCCTGGCCCAGCGCCAGGCTGGAGCCACCGGCGGCCGTGCTGTAGTCGCCAGCCGCCTGGCTCTGGTAACCGTAGGCACTGCTCTCGGCGCCGCTGGCCACGCTGTACGCACCGGTGGCGGTGCTCGATTCGCCCGCGGCCATGCTCTGCGCGCCGGTGGCGGTGGCGTTGTTGCCCAGCGCACTGGCGTGATCGCCGATGGCCTGCGCGCCGATGCCGCTGGCACCGGCGGCATTGCCGATGGCGGTGGCGTTCTGGCCTTCGGCGAAAGTGGCCTCGCCGACATCGGGCTCGCCGTCGCCGTCCAGATCCACCCATTCGCTGCCGCCGATGGCGATGGTGCCCTCCCCGGTGGCGGCGGCATTGTTGCCCACCGCCACCGCGCGCGCGCCGTAGGCCAGGCTGTTGCCACCGATGCCGACACTGCCGCCGCCCACCGCGGTGGCGTAGCCGCCGACGGCGACTCCGAAATCGCCGGCCACGGCGCGCGAGTTGGCGCCGAGCGCGACACCCGCTTCGCCATTGGCGCCGGCATTGAAGCCGCCCACCAGGCTGCCGTCGCCATACGCCTGCGCGGCACCGCCGATGGCGGTCGATCCCATGCCGGCAGCGGTGCTCAGCGCGCCAATCGCGGTGGCCGCCTGCTCGGCCGTGGCTTCGGCGCTCGCGCCCACCGCGGTATTGCCGAAGCCCGCGGCAAGCGAGCTCTGTCCCAGCGCGGTGCTGGCATCGCCATAGGCGAACGCGCCCTGGCCGAATGCGCTGGCACCTATACCGTAGGCGACGCTTTGCCCGCCGACCGCGGTCGCGGCGTTGCTGGCCGCCCAACTGCTGTCGCCCATCGCCATGGTGTAGTCGCCCTCGGCCTTGGCGCCGGATCCCATCGCGATGGCGCTGTAGCCGTTGGCCACCGCCTGCACCGGTCCCTCGATCTCGGGTGTCCACGGCAGATCCTGTGGTCCGGTGATCTTGAGGAAATAGAGATCGAGGATGGACGGTACCGCGCCGACCGCAGCCATCGTCGGCGTCGCGGTCTGATCGCATTGCCGCGCATCCGTGCCGCCGTCATTCGCGGAGACCTGGTTTGCGCATTCGTCGGCGCCCACGGCGGACGCCGGCGCGTCCGTATCGTCAGCGAACGCGGGGGGCGCGCCGAGCGCGATCAGCAAGGCGGATGTAATCAGCCCGATCCCCGCACCGGATCCGGAGCGGCGGCGCGCATCGCGCTTGCCGCGTGCCGAAGCCAGTTCCGAGGTCACCACCAGCGCCTGCCTGGCATGGCTCCATACACGACAGAAAATCTTGTTCATCTCGATCTCCGCTCCTGCTTTGTCATTTCGATAGGCAAGCCACGCCCGTCGGCCCAGGGCATGCGGAAAATCCGCGTGCGGCCGTCGCATCGCATTGCCGTGTGGATGGGTGGCGCGCCCTGCCCCGGGCTTGCCGCTGGATGGAACTGCGCGTCGTCTGCAACGCCGCCGGGCTGACCGCGAAACTAAGTTGCGCGCGCCGGCGTTGTCACGCTCGCGTTCTCGCCGAATAATCACCGATATCTCACCGGCGGCAGCGGATGCTGGTGACACCCGCCTGCGGGCATGTAGGCATGCAAAGGAGTCCCGTCCTGTCGACCCCCGCCGTTTCGCCTGACACCCTTTGGGGTTCCCTCGCGCACTGGCTGCGCATCGCGCCCGTCGCCGATGCCGTCGACCGGCGCAATGCGCCGGCCATGCAGTTGCTGCTGATGTTCTACGGCACCGCGTTGCCGGCCAACTGGGCCTGGCATCTTTCGTCGCGGCCGATACCGCCCGGCTGGGCCATCGTCCTGCTGCTGGACTTCGCCACCGCGGCGCTGGCCCTGCTGTGCGTGGGATTGATCCGGCGTGGCCATTTCCGTCCCGCCATCACCCTGTTCCTCGGCGCGCTGCTGTTCTCGCTGGCGCTGGCTTTCCACAAACTGGGCGCGCAGGCGCAGCTCATCGATCAGACCGCGGTGATCCTGTGCCTGGTGATTTCCGGCCTGGTGCTGGGCCGGCGCGCGCTCTGGACCGTATTCGCGCTGTTGCTGGCGGTGTTCGCGTTCGGCTTCGCCACCGACGCGCAGAACATCGCCAGGGGGCCGCAATGGGTCAGCAATGCGCTACGCAACGCGCCCTCGCTGGTGATCAGCTACCTGATCATCACCGCGATCCTGGATCGGGCGGTCACCGCATTGCGCGAAAGCCTGCACGACGCCAATGCACGCGGCCGGGAACTGCAGGAGGAGATGGCGCGACGCGAGCGTGCGCAGAACCAGCTCATCCACGCACAGAAGATGGAAGCCAGCGGCCGCCTGGCCAGCGGCGTCGCGCACGATTTCAACAACGTCCTGGGCGTGATCCGGGGCTTCGCCGCGCAACGCCATCGCGCCCTCGACCTCGCCGATCCCCTCGCCCGCAGCGCGAGCCTGGAAGCGGCGCTGGAAGGCGTGGAGGAAGCCGCGGAGCGCGGAACGGCGGTCACCCGCAAGCTGCTTGGCTTCAGTCGCAATGATCGCCTGCGCATCGAGACTTTCGATGTCCGCGACGCCATTGACGGCATGCGGCCGATGCTGCGCCAGTTGTTTCCCGCTTCGATCAGGCTGGAGCTCGCCACCAGCGGCGAAGCGTTGCCCGTGCACCTGGATCGCAGCGAGTTCGAGCTGATGATCCTCAACATCGCCGCCAATGCGCGCGATGCCATGCCCGAGGGCGGGCGTTTCCTGATCTCCGCCGTCCGCCAGGATGATGTGGTGAGGATCGATCTCGGCGACAGCGGCCAGGGCATGTCCGCGCAGGTCCGCGCGCACGTGTTCGAGCCGTTCTTCAGCACCAAGCCCAGCAGCACCGGAACCGGCCTGGGCCTATCCATCGTGCATGACCTCGTCAACGCGGTCGGCGGCGACATCGAAGTCGACAGCGCCCCCGGCCTGGGCACGACCTTCACGATCCGGTTGCCGTGGGCCGGCGTCGGCCCCGACCACGCGGTCTGAGTCGGCGGGACGGGGCGAGGCATCGCACCGCGCCGCACGCGGGTTTCAGTGCGCCACCAGCACGTAGCCTTCGCCGTGCACGGCGTTGAGTGGCAGCGGTTCACCGCAGATGTTGGCGACCTTGCGGCGCAATCGATAGATCAGCGAATCCAGTCGGTGCGGGTCGAAATCGTAGACGTTGTCGGTCAGCGCGGCCACCAGTTGATCACGGGTGACGAGTTGGCCCGGCACGGCGGTCAGGCGCTCCACCACCCGGCGTTCGGTGCGGGTCAACGCGACCGTTCCCCCGGCAGGCGACAGCAGGCACCAACCACCCTCGTCCAGTTGCCACGCCCCACGTACGGTCGGCGCGGCCGCCCGCACCGGCGCCACACCCTGCAGGCGCCGCAGCAGGCTGTACAGAGTGGCGGCCAGCAACTCCACTTCCACGGGTTTGGCCAGGTACGCGTCCGCCCCCTGGCTGAGGCCGCGCACGCGATCCAGGGTCTCGGCGCGCCCGGTCAACATGACGATGCCGATATGCGGAAACGCTTCGCGCAGTTCGCGGGCGACCGTGAAACCGTCGGCATCGGGCAGGCCAACGTCCAGCACCGCGATGTCGTAGCGGTGCCTCGCCAGATGCACGTGCAGCGCCGCGGCCGAATCCATGCCGGTGACCGCGAAGCCGAACCCCGCCAATCCCGGCAACAGTATCCGCTCGCGCAACAGCGCATCGTCCTCCAGCAAGGCCACGGAGGGCATTGCGTGCTCCATCGGGGCCGTCATGGCCATCTTCGATTCCCCTGTCCCGCCATCCCGAATCGACCGTAGCGGAAAGTTCGTTCGCGATGCATGAAGAAAGTGCACGCTTCCGCACACCTGCGCGCAACCTATGGGATTTCAGGGCTGAATCTTGACCAAGCACACAGTCGTTTCGTGAACGTCGCTCGATGCGGCGAAACGAAAGCCTGCCAGCCATCTGCTTTCGCACAGGTGCGCGCGCTTAGCCGGGATCCGCTCCGGTGCGGCTGCGCAGATCGGCCCGATAGCGCCGGCTGCACGGCAACGCGGTCGCGTCCTTGAGATGAATGCGCGCATCGCCGGTATCCAGCGGTTCGATGGAAGCCACCTGATCCAGGTTCACGATATAACTGCGGTGGATGCGGGCAAAGCGCGCCGGGTCCAGCTTGGCCTCGATGCCGGCGATGGTGCTGCGCAGCGGATAGTCGTGGCCGCGCACGCGCAGGTTGACGTAGTTGCCCGCCGCCTGCGCCCATTCGATGTCGCTGGCCGCGACCAGGAACTCGCGGCCCAGCTTGCGGACCAGGAACCGTTCCGGCCGTTCCACCGGCTCCAGCGGCGGGCCTTCGTCGGGCACATCGAGCAGGCTGGCCTCGCCCTGCCAGCGGCGCAGCAGGAAACGGTAGACCTCGATGGTCGCGACCGCCCAGATGAACGTGCGTATGTCCTTGAGGTACTCGTAGAAGAATTCGCGCGCCCAGGGACCGAAGTCGTACTCCGAGCCCTGCCAGCGATAGGCCAGCACCCGCAGCGCGACCATGCCCGCCACGTGCAGCAGCGAGTACACCACGCTGGCCAGCAGGTACCAGGGCAACTGCCGTCGCAGGGTATCCCAGTGCAGCGGGAAACGGCGGGTGAACGCGACCACCGCCGGCACCAGCGCCAGCAGCACGATGCCGCTGGAACTTTCCCAGACCACCGGTTCCCAGTCCGCGATCCGCAAGCCGGCCCGATGGACATCCATCACCGTGGTGATGCTGTTGCCGACCACGTTGACCAGGATGCCGATTACCCAGAAGCCGACTTCAAGGCTGCGGCGCCAAGGCTGGAAACGGCGGTAGAGCGTGTCGGAGGAAGATGCCATTGGCGCATTGTAGGTGCGTGCGCCCCCGTGCGCCCCGCTACGGCAGCGCCACCCAGTGGCGAACCAGCAACTGGATTCCCCGGCGATCCTGGTAGTCGTCGGTGTCGAGCTGAAAGACGGCGTGGACGCGCCTCGGTCTTGCCTGTTCACGCCAACCGCCGAACTGGATGGCGCCCAGCGGCTGCGCGCGCCCGGGCAGGCGCAGCGAGAACTTCAGGTGTTTCGCGCCGACCACGCGCCAGTCGATCACCTCGAACTCGCCGTCGAACAGCGGCTCGGGAAAGCCCTGTCCCCAGGGCCCGCCGTCGCGCAGCGCCTCGGCGTGGGCGCGGTCGAACTCTTCCGGCAGCAGTTCGCCGTCGCTCAGCCATTCGGCCTGCAGCAGGCTATCGTCCAGCCAGCGCGTGGCGACGTCGCGGAACGCGATCTCGAAGGCCGCCAGGTTCGCCTGCGCCAGGCTCAGGCCGGCGGCCATCGCGTGGCCGCCGAATTTCTCGATCAGGCCCGGATGCGTCGCATCGACCGCCGCCAGCGCGTCGCGCATATGGAAGCCGGGAATCGAACGCGCCGAGCCCCGCAATGAGCTCGCGCCAGGTTCGGCCGGCGCGAAGGCGATGACCGGGCGATGCAGGCCATCCTTGATCCGCGAGGCGACCAGCCCGACCACGCCGGGATGCCACTCGGGATCGAACAGGCACAGCGCCAGCGGCGGTTCGGCTTCCACCGCCGCGAGCTTCGCCAGCGCGATCTGCGCCTCGTCGACCATCTGCTGCTGGACGCCGCGCCGCTCGGCGTTGATTTCGTTGAGGGTGGCGGCCATCCCGCGCGCCTGCTCCGGGTCATCGCAGAGCAGGCATTCGATGCCCAGCGACATGTCCTCCAGGCGTCCGGCGGCGTTGAGCCGTGGTGCGATCGCGAAACCGATGTCGGACGCGGTCAAATGGCGGGCATCGCGGCCGGCGACCTCGATCAGGGCGTGCAGGCCCGCGCTGCCCTGCCCGCCGCGCAGGCGCCGCAGGCCGGCGCCGACCAGGGCCCGGTTGTTGCTGTCCAGCGGCACCAGATCCGCCACCGTGCCGACCGCGACCAGATCCAGCAGCGGGGTCAGGTCCGGTTCGCCTTGCGGCCATCGGCCGCTTTCGCGCAAACGGCGACGCAGCGCGAGCAGCACGTAGAAGGCCACGCCCACGCCGGCCAGCGCCTTGCTGGGGAAGCCGTCCTCGCGCAGGTTGGGATTGACGATGGCATCGGCCGGCGGCAGCGTCTCGCCGGGCAGATGGTGGTCGGTCACCAGCACCTGCCAGCCCTGCGCGCGCGCGCGCGCAATGCCCGCATGGCAGGCGATGCCGTGGTCGACAGTGACCAGCAGTTCGGGTTGCAGCGTCGCCAGTTCGTCCACCAGCGAGGGCGACAGGCCGTAGCCATGCGCCATCCGGTTGGGCACCGTCGCGGTGACCCGCGCCGCGCCCAACGCGCGCAAACCTCGCACCATCAAGGCGCACGCGGTCGCGCCATCGCAATCGAAATCGCCGACCACCACGATGTGCCGACCTTCGTCGATGGCCGCCTGCAGCAGGCGACCGGCGGCATCGAGGCCGCCGAGCGCATCGGGGGGCAGCAGTTGCGCCAGGCGCGGCTGCGCCCCGGTGGCGGCACTGACACCGCGACCGGCGTACACGCGTCGCAGCAAGGGCAGGATCTGCGCCGGCCATTCGCCGGCGACCACCGCTTCCCGCCGGCGGATCCGGGGCGAAGGGGTCACGCCGTCAGCCCGGCGGCCGCGCCGTCCAGGCGCGTCAACGGACGACGCCAGAAGCGCCAGCGTTGATCGCGGCGCAGGGTGAAGCGCTCGCCGTCCTCGAAGTCCAGTTCCAGCGCAAGCAGTTCGCCGCGCGCCAGCGCGGCCAGCAGGGGTTGCAGGGCGTCGCGCGCGAACACCTCCGGCTGGCGCAGGTGGCGCAGATCGATGAGCGCGTCGACCGCGCCGCCCTCGCCTTCGGCGGTCACGCCGGCTGCGAGCGCGAGCGCGCGCAATAGCGTGTCCTGTCCCTTGACCTGGCGGAACCGGGTACCCACCGACTGCGGCAGGCGTCCGCCGCCCCAGAACCACAGGGAATTCACCGGGGCCTTGCCCGCAGCCACGCGGCGCGCGTTCCATGGATGGTTGTGCAGCACGATCTGCGCCTCGGTCAGCAACGCGCGCCAGCGGCGGCCGTCGTCGCCCTCGGGCAGATGCGCGAACAGGTCATCGCCGAGCACGTCGCCGATCGGCGCGAACGCCGGCAGCCGCGCATCCGGCGGCAGGCGCAGGTACCAGCGCGAAGGTTGTGGTGCATCCAGCAGCACGCCGGCATCGCCGAACAGCGGCTTCAATGCCGGCAGCAACTGCGCGGTGTCCTCGGCGTCCAGCGCCAATGCCTCGCCGTAGGCGAGCATGCGCGCGCCATTCATGTCCGGCGACACGCGCGCGGGATCCGCGCGCAGCCAGGTGGCGCCTTCGGCATCGCCGGCATCCAATTGCCGGGTCAGCGCCGCCACCGGCCAGTGATCGGGCACCAGCCGGAAGTGCCGGCGCAGTTGTTCCCGCTCGCCCGCGTCCAGCGTCTGGCGATCCGCGCGCCCCAGTGCCCTCGCCACCTCGTCGGGCAGGCGTTGGCCGGCCAGGCGGGCGCGGGTGGGCAGCAACAGGGTGGCGGTCGCCATCGCCCGGGTCAGTCGGTGTAGCTGACGCCGACGATTTCGTACTCGCGCTGGCCGGCCGGCGCGTCGATGGTGACCGCGTCACCTTCGTGCTTGCCGATCAACGCGCGGGCCAGCGGCGAGGAGATCGCGATCAGGCCCTGCTTGATGTCCGCCTCCAGGTCGCCCACGACCTGGTAACGCTTCTCCTCGTCGGTCTCCACGTCGGCCAGCGTCACCGTCGCGCCGAACACGATGCGCGAACCGGCGTTGAGCTTGGTGACGTCGATGATCTCCGAGTGCGAAAGCTCGCTCTCCAGCTGCTTGATGCGGCCTTCGATGAATCCCTGCTGCTCGCGCGCGGCGTGGTATTCGGCGTTTTCCTTCAGATCACCGTGCGCGCGCGCCTCGGCGATCGCGGTGATGACTTCCGGCCGCTTCACCGTCTTCAGCAGATCCAGTTCCTGGCGCAGCCGCTGCGCGCCCTTCATGGTCAATGGTGCTCTCACCCTTGCAGCTCCTTGTGCAGTTCCTGCAGGGCCCAGACCGGGCCCGTACCGCGGAATTCCAGCGAATGCACCAGCGCGCGGGCGCCGGCGATCGTGGTCGAGTAGGTGACGCGATGCTGGAGGGCCTCGCGCCGGATGGAGAAGGAGTCGGCGATGGCCTGCCGCCCTTCGGTGGTGTTGACGATATACACGATCTCGCCGTTCTTGATCAGGTCGACGATATGCGGACGGCCCTCGACCACCTTGTTGATCTGCTCGCAGGCGAAGCCGTGCTCGCGCAGCCACGCCGCCGTGCCCTGGGTGGCGACCAGGCTGAAGCCGCGCTCGACCAGCGCCTGGGCGACCGGCAGCACGCGCTTCTTGTCCGGATCACGCACCGACACGAACGCCTTGCCCGGCTGCGGCGCCTTGATGCCGCCGGCTTCCTGCGCGCGCGCCATCGCCGCGCCGAAGCTGCGGCCCACGCCCATCACCTCGCCGGTGGAGCGCATTTCCGGGCCGAGAATCGGATCCACGCCCTGGAACTTGGCGAACGGGAAGATCGCCTCCTTCACCGAGTAGTAGTCGGGCACGATCTCGGCGGTGGCGCCCTGCTCTTCCAGGGTTCGACCAGCCATGCAGCGCGCGGCGATCTTGGCCAGCGCCATGCCGGTGGCCTTGGACACGAACGGCACCGTGCGCGAGGCGCGCGGGTTCACTTCCAGCAGGTAGACGGTGTCGTCGCCGTCGTCGTTGGACTGGATGGCGAACTGGGTGTTCATCAGGCCGACCACGTTCAATGCCTTGGCCAGCTCGACCACCTGCCGGCGCAGCTCGTCCTGGGTCTTCGCGGACAACGAGTACGGCGGCAGCGAGCAGGACGAGTCGCCCGAATGCACGCCGGCTTCCTCGATATGTTCCATCACGCCGCCGATCAGCACCTTGCCGGTGCGGTCGGCGATGATGTCCACGTCCACTTCGACCGCGTTGTCGAGGAAACGATCCAGCAGCACCGGCGAGTCATTGGACACCTTGACCGCGTCGCGCACGTAGCGCGCCAGGTCGGACTCGCCGTAGACGATTTCCATCGCCCGTCCGCCCAGCACGTAGGACGGACGCACCACCAGCGGATAGCCGATCTCGCGGGCCAGCGCCAGCGCCTGCTCGTCGGTACGGGCGGTGCGGTTCGGCGGCTGCTTCAGGCCGAGCTTTTCGACCAGTTGCTGGAAGCGCTCGCGATCCTCGGCCAGGTCGATCGAATCGGGCGAGGTGCCGATGACCGGTACGCCGTTGGCTTCCAGCGCGCGCGCCAGCTTCAGCGGGGTCTGGCCGCCGTACTGGACGATCACGCCCTTGGGCTGTTCCAGCTCGACGATGGCCAGCACGTCTTCCAGCGTCAGCGGCTCGAAGTACAGGCGGTCGGAGGTGTCATAGTCGGTCGAGACGGTTTCCGGGTTGCAGTTGACCATGATGGTCTCGTACCCGTCCTCGCGCAGGGCGAGCGCCGCGTGCACGCAGCAGTAATCGAACTCGATGCCCTGGCCGATGCGGTTGGGGCCGCCGCCGAGGATCATGATCTTGTCGCGCGAGGTCGGCTCGGCTTCGCACTCGTCCTCGTAGGTGGAGTACAGGTAGGCGGTACCGGTGGCGAACTCGGCCGCGCACGAGTCGACCCGCTTGTATACCGGCTTCACGCCCAGTGCCTTGCGCAGCACGCGCACGGCAGCCTCGTCGGTGCCGGCCAGCTGGGCCAGGCGCGCGTCGGAGAAGCCCATCCGTTTCAGGCGGCGCATGCGGCGCGCGTCCAGCGAGCCCAGGCCATCGGCGGCGATCTGCTTCTCGTCGGCGATGATTTCCTCGATCTGGTCGAGGAACCACGGATCGATGAACGACAGCGCGTGGACCTGCTCCACGCTCATGCCGGCACGGAACGCGTCGGCCACATGGAACAGGCGTTCCGGGCCCGGCGATTTCAGTTCGCGGCGCAGCTGGGCCAGATCGTCCTCGCTGGACAGATCCAGGCCGGTCGGGTCGAGGCCCACCTTGCCGGTCTCCAGCCCGCGCAGCGCCTTCTGCAAGGATTCCTGGAACGTGCGGCCCATCGCCATCACCTCGCCCACCGACTTCATCTGGGTGGTCAGGCGGGCATCGGCCTGCGGGAACTTCTCGAACGCGAAGCGCGGAATCTTGGTGACGACGTAGTCGATCGTCGGCTCGAACGAGGCCGGGGTCTTGCCGCCGGTGATCTCGTTCTTCAGTTCGTCCAGGGTGTAGCCGACCGCCAGCTTGGCCGCGACCTTGGCGATCGGGAAGCCGGTGGCCTTGGAGGCCAGCGCCGAGGAACGCGACACGCGCGGGTTCATCTCGATGACCACCACGCGGCCGGTCTGCGCATTGACGCCGAACTGGACATTGGAACCGCCGGTGTCCACGCCGATCTTGCGCAGCACCGCGATGGAGGCATCGCGCAGGCGCTGGTATTCCTTGTCGGTCAGGGTCTGCGCCGGCGCCACGGTGATCGAATCACCCGTGTGCACGCCCATCGGATCCAGGTTCTCGATGGAGCAGACGATGATGCAGTTGTCCGCGGTGTCGCGGACCACTTCCATCTCGAATTCCTTCCAGCCCAGCACCGATTCCTCGACCAGCACTTCGGTGGTCGGCGACAGTTCCAGGCCACGGGTGACGATGTCGATCAGTTCCTCGCGGTTGTAGGCAATGCCGCCGCCGCTGCCGCCCAGGGTGAAGCTGGGGCGGATGATGGTCGGGTAGCCGACGCGGGCCTGGATCTCGATCGCTTCTTCCAGGGTGTGGGCGACCGCGGCGCGCGGGCACTCCAGGCCGATTTCACCCATCGCCACGCGGAACAGCTCGCGGTCCTCGGCCATGCGGATGGCTTCGCGCGACGCGCCAATCAGTTCGACGCTGTACTTTTCCAACACCCCGTGGTCGGCCAGGTCCAGCGCGCAGTTCAGCGCGGTCTGCCCGCCCATGGTCGGCAGCAGCGCGTCGGGCTTTTCCTTGGCGATGATCTTCTCGACCGTCTGCCAGTTGATCGGCTCGATGTAGACCGCATCGGCCATTTCCGGGTCGGTCATGATGGTGGCGGGGTTGCTGTTGACCAGCACCACCCGGTAACCCTCCTCGCGCAGCGCCTTGCAGGCCTGGGCGCCGGAATAGTCGAACTCGCACGCCTGGCCGATGACGATCGGGCCGGCGCCGATGATGAGGATGGTCTTTATGTCGGTGCGCTTGGGCATGGGCTTACTCGAAGAATTTCGGGGGGATGCCGCAGGCATCGGAGATTTCGGTGGCCATCGCCGCCAGTTGGGCATCGCTGGCCGAGGGCTGGTCCTCATCCTGATCGGTGAATTCACCGTAGCCGGACAGCTCGCGCAGGCGGCGGTACTGCGAACCGTAGGCGAAGGTCATGAAGGACACGAGCCGATCCGGCGGCATGCTGCTCGGGTCGAATCCCTGCCCTTCCCCGGCCAGCGCGTTGTCGATGGAAAATCCACCCAGTTCCTTCATCGCGTCGCCGGCGCCCTCGTCCAGCAGTTTCAGCGCGGCCTGGAACTCGTCCGGCGCCTGGTCGGCGTAGGCATCGACGGCGCGCCGCTTGCGGGCCACGAACGCCGGCCGGGCGACTTGCTGGCTGAAGCAGGCGCGCTGCTTGCCATCCAGTTCCGCCTCCAGCGCCTTCGGATCCTTTTCCATCAACTGGGCGAAGATGCGATGGATCGGGAACATGTCGACCAGATACTCGGTCATCCGCTCGCGGGCCACGGCATCGACCGTGGCCGGCGCGGCCGCGGCGGTGCCGGCGCTGGTCAGCAATCCCGCGGCCAGCAGGAGACGCAGCCGCACAGGGCTCACGCCGCGCGTTCCATGCTGGCGACGAAGCGGTCGAACAGCGGCGAGACGTCATGCGGGCCGGGCGAGGCTTCCGGGTGGCCCTGGAAGGAAAACGCCGGCGCGTCGGTCAATTCGATGCCCTGGTTGGTGCCATCGAACAGCGAGCGGTGGATGACCCGCACGTTGGCCGGCAGGCTGGACTCGTCGACCGCGAAGCCGTGGTTCTGCGAGGTGATCATCACCCGGCCGGAATCCAGGTCCTGCACCGGATGGTTGGCGCCGTGGTGGCCGTGGCCCATCTTGAGGGTCTTGGCGCCGGCGGCCAGCGCCAGCAGCTGATGGCCCAGGCAGATGCCGAAAGTCGGGATTTTCTTCGCCACGAACTCGCGGATGGCGGCAATCGCGTAATCGCAGGGTTCCGGGTCGCCGGGGCCGTTGGACAGGAAAATGCCACCCGGATTCAGCGCCAGCGCGTCGGTGGCCGACGTCTGCGCCGGCACCACCGTCACCTCGCAGCCGCGTTCGGCCAGCATGCGCAGGATGTTGTGCTTGACGCCGAAGTCATAGGCCACGACCTTGAACTTCGGTTCGGCGTGGACGAACTCGCCGCGATCCAGATCCAGCTGGCCGTCCTTCCAGGCATAGCGTTCGGTGGTGGACACCACCTTGGCCAGATCCATGCCCTTCAGGCCGGGGAACTTGCGCGCCGCTTCCAGCGCCTTGTCCACGTCCACGTCCGCGCCGGCCATCAGCGCGCCGTTCTGGGCGCCACGATCGCGCAGGATGCGGGTGAGCTTGCGGGTGTCGATGCCGGCGATGGCGACGATGCCGCGGGCGATCAGCCACTCCGGCAGCGCCACCTGGCTGCGCCAGCTGCTGGGCCGGCGCGGTACGTCGCGCACGATCAGGCCGGCGCCCCAGACCTGGCGCGCTTCGTCGTCCTGGTCGGTGCAGCCGGTGTTGCCGATGTGGGGATAGGTCAGGGTGACCAGCTGGCGGGCGTAGGACGGGTCGGTCAGGATTTCCTGGTAACCGGTCATCGCGGTGTTGAACACCACTTCGCCAACGGAAAGGCCGTCTGCGCCTACGGATTCGCCCTCGAATACGGTGCCGTCTTCGAGTACGAGGATTGCGGGTTGAGTCACGGGGTTCGCCTTGGGGTGGAGGAACCCTGCCCCTCCGACTTGCGGCTGCAAGAAACCGCGGACTCGGCGTTTTTCCGGTCCGGGGCGGTAGGTAACAGGCGAGCGGGAATTATACGGGCGAGCCCCCTCCCGCGCTACAGTTTTTTGACCGATCCACACGCCGTCCGCCGGCGGCGCGCCCGCTGTTCAGTCTGCGGGCGCGCGGAAAAGGCCGCTTTCACGGGGACCGCGTTTCCTGCGTCAGGGCGCCTCCGCGCCGTCCGCTCGCGACGTCCCGGCCGGCACCGGACGCCCCAAGCGCGAACGTTCGAACCACCACAGCACGCCGGCGAAACACAGCCACCCCAGCCACCACGGCCAGGCGCTGCCGCGCCCCTCCGGCACGCCGCCGGTGGCCGCCACACGCGCGGGCCGGTCACCGACCAGCCGCAGGGTGGCCTCGCGCAATGCCATCGCCCGCAAACCAGGCGCCTCGCCGGGCGCGCGGACCGCGAACGGCCATTCCGCCTCGCCCATGCGGAGCCGATGCCATCCCCCGCGCGTGGGCCAATAGCCGGCACAGCCCGCCGCACCACCGGCGGGATCCGGCAACAGGGTCGCGACGGCACCATCGGGCGCGGTCACCCGCGCCTGGCCGGTGATGCCGCACACGCGCACGCGCTGACCGGCGCGTGCATCCTGTTCGAACACCGGTGCGGCGCCACCGCGCGCGCGCGCCAGGGTGGCGAAGGTTCCGCTCCACAGTTCCGCGTGCAGATCGTCGCGGCCGGCGAGCGTCAACCGGTAGGTGTCGGTCAGGGGCCACACGCCGATCCGGCCGCGTCCCTCCGCCCGCCAGCTCGCCAGCGATTTTCCCGCGGCGTCACGCACCAGGGAGACCGCGTCGGCGCTGTCATCGCGCAGATTGCGCCGGCTCAATGCCGGCGCGCCGATGGCGTCGGTATCGACCGGCGTGTCCCGGCTGCCGGCGCCCTGGCGTGCGCGCAGGCCGTCGTCATCGCGTTCGGGAACCACCAGCCGGACTTCGTTGCCGTCGCCGCCTCCGGACACCGCCAGGCCCAGTGCCCGCAGTTGCCGGCGGGAGCCGTCCGACAACGGTCCTTCCACCCGCAGCAGCACGCCCAATCCTGCGCGCACGGCGGTCACCAGCGCCGTGCGCGACCCATCACCCAGCGTGGCCCAGCTGCGATCGTCGAGCACCAGCAGGTCGAAGCGTTCGAAGGTGGCGGCGTTCAACGCGAGCGGCGCATCGCCCAGTTGCATGCCCGCGCCGACCTGGAGCTGGACGTGCGGCGTCATCCCCGCATCGACCATCCAGCGACGCAGGTATTTCAGTTCGGGATTGGGCGCGGCGGCCAGCACCAGCACGCGTGGCGGCGGTTCGCCCGCCACCCGGATCGGCACCTCCACGGTCTCCACCGCACCGCGCGATCGATCGGACAACCGCAGGCGGAACCCCACTTGTCCCGGCGCGCGCGCGGTGCCGCCAACGCTGAAGTCACCTGTCGCCGACGGCGTCGCCGCATCCACCCGGCGGCCGGCCGGATCCAGCAGTTCCACCACCCCGCCCTCCAGCGCGTGCACGCGGCCGGTGACGACGAATGCGGCGCCGGGCGCAACCTGCGCCGGTGCGTCCAGGCGGACCAGCCCGCGCGGCAACGGCGTGGCGGCGAAGCGCAGGCTGTAGTCGCGTGCGGCTTCGAGATCTCGCGGTTCCAGGCCGGCGCCGACGACATGGAGTTGTCGCATGCCCGGATACCGCCGCAGCGCGGTGGCCAGATCCGGTACCCTTTCCGCATCCGGCGTGGCGGGCGCTTCAGGGAGTGCGATCACCCCATCGCCCGGAACGCGCGCGGTGCGCGGCGCCTGCGCACCGGCGGTGAGCACGGTCAGGGTGCCGCGCTGGCCTGGAACCGTTGGCGGCATCAGCGCGAAGTACAGCAGCAGCGCGTAAACCGGCTGCGCCAGCAACAGCACCAGCAGACGCCAGCGGCGCGCGGGTTCGGACGCACGCCGCTGCCACCAGAACAGGCGCGCGATGGCGAGCACGGCGGCGAGCGCGAGCAATCCCGCCAGCAGCGTGGCCGGGGTCATGGCGCCCGCTCCCGTCGCAACGCATCCAGGTAGCGTTCGCCGGCGGCATCGGTGGCACGGCGTTGCACCTGTGCCGGCGGACGCACCAGCACCGGCCACAACCGTTCGCGCAGGCGCTGGCGGCAGGCCAGGCAGGCCGGATCGCCACGCACCGCGTCGATGGCGGCGAACAGCGACAGCGGATCGGCCACGCGGGTTTCGTTGTCGCGCAGCCAGCGTTGCAGCGCGTCGAGATCCGGCGCGGCGCCTTTTGTTCCCTCCGCGGCCTCTTCCAGCGCCTTCCACGCAGCGGCGGGCACCGCGTCGCCCGTCGCCGCCGGCGCGATGGCGAGTTCGCGGCGCGCCAGTCCGTCGCGCTTGCCGGTGAGCCGGCGGCTTTCGTCGATGGGCGGCAGTTCCGGTCCCACCCGCGCCAGGTAGATGCGGCTGGCCTGCTGCACTTCCTTGATGTAGCCCAGCGCCTTGTAGGCGAACGGCAGCGCCTGATCCGGACGTCCCTGGCGCAGGTGCAGCTCCGATTGCCACATCTGGTCCAGCGCCTGCTTCAGCGTCGCGCGGGTTTCGGGATCCAGCAGGGTCGCCGCTTCGGCGTGATCGTGGGTATGGCCGTACTCGGCCAGCACGTCCTGTTCCCGGCCCATGCCTTGCGGCGCCTCCGCGGAAGCAGGTGCGGATGCGGATGCGGTGTCGCCATGATCGTGGCCGTCGTCGTCGTGATGCGTTTCTTCGGCGTCGTTGGTCGGCGGCGGCTCGGGCTCGCCTTCGGCCTCCTCGCCCAGGAACTGGCCGTAACGCAGTCGCAGGATGCGCTGGTCCACGCCGATTTCGTCCGAACGCCGCAGGAAGCGATCCGCGGCGAGTCGGCGCTTGTCCTTCTGCAGGGCCTCGGCGTCGAGGATGATCTGGCGCTGGCTGCGGAAGTAGGCCGGCAGCACCTTCTTGACCATCCCTTCCAGCGCGCCGTTCTCGTTGCCCGCATCGGCGGGCCAGCGCAGGATCAGGCCGGGACTGCGCGCGGACTGCGGCCGTGGCTGGCGGTTGTCCGCCACCGTCAGCTGGACGATCAGATCGTCACCGACCGCGAAACCCGCCTCCGCCAGATCCAGCGCGATGTCGAAGCGCCGCGCGGTCGCGGCGCCCTTGCCGGCCACGACCCGCGTGCGTTCGCGGAACTGGATGTTCTCGCCGCTGCCCTGCGCCAGAATCACCCGCAACTGCGCCTGCGCGGCGACGCCATGGTCGTCCTTCACCTCGAAGGACAGCGGCCAGCGACGCTGTCCCGGCGCCAGCAGGCTGAGACCGCGATCCGGCGCCAGCACCGTGATCTGCGGCGGGCGATCGGCAATGGCGTCGATGCGATGCAGGCGCGGTGCGGGCTGCGCGGGCGCGCCCTGCGGCAACACCCGGTACAGCACCGACTGGTCCAGGGTCATGCTGGTGGTCCAGAGATCGCCGTCGCGGGTCAGCGCGATGCGCCGGCCCTGATGGAAAACCAGTTCGGCCGCGGCCGGCTGCGGGGCGAAGCGCAGCGTCCAGGTCAGGCGGGAACCGGCCGGCGCGCGGGTGTCCAGGCGGGCTTCGTCGCGTGCGGTTTGCCGCGTATAGGCGGGCGGGACGATGCGCAGCTGCTGTCCGACCAGGCGCGGGACGCCGGCGATCACCGGCACTTGTTCGTCACTGGGCGCGAGCCTGGCCGGCGCCGGCTTCGGCGTCGGCCACGCCAGCAGCAGCGTGGCCGCCAGCAGGCCACCGGCCCAGCCCGCGATCAGCCAGCGCCGCGACCGGGCAGGCCGCAGTGCGGACGCGGGCACTGCGGCCAGGCGCGGTTGCAAGCGCGCGCGCTGCAAGCGCTGCAACGGATTCAGCCGCGCCGGTTCGGCGAACAGCAGATCGCTGCTGTCCTCCATCTCGCCGCGCGCGTCCAGCCGTTCCACCAGCCAATGCGCATCGAACCGGCGCGCGCGCCAGGCGGCCATCGTCGCCAGCAACACCGCGCCAGCCGCGCCGGCGATCAGCACCGCGCTGGCGCCACCGCATCGCCAGCCCGACAGCAACGCCACCGCCAGCCACGGCAACCCGGCCAGCGCGGTATCGAGGACCGCGCGTCGTTGCGCGGTGGCCAGCAGACCTGGCAGCACGGCTGAACTCATGGCGCGGCGCTCCGCCTGCGCGAGGTCGCCCAGCCACGTTCCAGCACCAGCAACAGCGCTATCAACATCGCCAGCCAGGGCTGCAGATCGCGGGGCGCCTGCGGATAGGCCGCCGCGCCGGACAGGGGTATGTAGTCACGCGCGGCCACCCGCGCAGGCGCCGGCATCGGCTCGGCGAACAGTTCGCGCAGCCGCGCCGGAAACACCGGTTCCAGCAGTTGCGGCATGACCGAAGGCTGCAACGGACGGGTGAAGCGCAGTACGCGTCCCTGCCCCAGCGCGCCACCCTCGACGATCGTCGCGCCGGTTTCGTCGGTCCAGTAGGGCGTCATCGCGCCGACATCGCCGATCCGTGCCTGTGCATCCAGCAATGCCGTGCCGCCCGCGGCGATCCATCGGCGAATCGCCGGGGGAACCGCGCCCGGCGCCAGCCAGATCAATGCACGTGCATCGCCGGCCAATGGCTGCCCGGTATCCGCCACCGAGAGTCGGGTCGGGATCGCGGTTCCGCCACTCCAGCTCTCGACCGCCGCGCGCAGGTAACGCAGCGCGTCCTGCCGAGCTGGCGCATGACGCACGGACAGAACGGGCGGCTCGGTCGCGCCGCGCTGGAACGCCGATGGCGGCAAACGCGGCAGCTCGCGCCAGTCGACGGCGCGCGACAGCCGCGGGCGCTCGCCGTCCGCGCCATCGAACCAGGCGGGCATCCCCACCGTCAGCGCGACCTCCGGCGGCAGATCCGCATCCAGTTCGCGCAGCAGGCTGGCGGTGGGCCCCGGCGAAGCCGGCGCGGGCGAATCCAGGGGTGGAAATCCCGGCGCCAGCCAACGCGATTCCGAATCCGTTCCGCCCCACTGGCGCGCGACGCTCGCGTCCACCTCCGGCGACACCACGACCCACGGTGTTCCGCCATGGATGCCTTGCAGGACCGGCCGCGCCAGCCACAGCGCGAGCAGGGCCAGCAGCAGCAGGCGCAGGAGCAGCAAACCGCGTTCGTCGAAGCGGATGCGATGGCGTGGGCGCGGCTTCTGGCGCAGCCAGCGCAGCGCGGCGAAATCGGTCGGACGCTGTTCGCTGCGCCGCGCCAGATGAACCAGCAGCGGCAGCAGCAGCGCGCCGAGGGCAGCCAGCGCGGCGGGCAGCAGCAACGCCAGGCTCATGCGTATTCCGCCGCGTCACGCGCGCCGAACAGCCGTCGCAGCGGCAGATCCAGTGGCTGATCCAGGAAGTGCTCGGCATGGCGGATGCCGCTGGCATCCAGGCGCGCCTTGAGCGCGCGCTGGGCTCCGGTAAAACGTGCAAGATAGTCGGCGCGCATCGCCGCGCCATCGCCCAGCAGTTCCTCGCCGGTTTCCGGATCCCGGAAACGGTAGCCGCCGGTGAACGGAAAATCGCGCTCCTCCACGGTGAGCAGGGTGATCACCAGCACCTCGCGCCGCGCCGCCGCCAGGCGCTCGGCGATGGCCACGCTGGCCTCGTCGAAGCAATCGCCCAGCAGCACCACCAAATCACCGGCGCCGACGCGCTCCCACAGCGGGGTGAGCTGTTCCGGCTCGGGAAACGCCCCCTGCGCGGCCAGGCCGTGCAGTTCCAGCAGCAGGCGATCGCGCTGGCGGATGCCGGTGGCCGGCGCGACCAGCCGCAGCCCGTCCGCACGCAAGGCCACCAGTCCGAACCGGTCGCCTTGCCGCAGCGCCAGTTCGCCCAGGCAGGCCGCCAGCGCCTTGGCCGCATGCAACCGCGACCAGCCGGGATTCGCGCCGTCCGCCTGCGCCATCGAGGCACTGGCGTCTATCAGGATCCACAGCGCCAGCGGGCTTTCGCGTTCGGCCTCGCGCACGAAGAAGCGATCCGAACGCGCGTACAGTTTCCAGTCGATCTGGCGCGGTTCGTCGCCCGGCTCATAGGCGCGGTACTGGGCGAACTCCAACCCCGCCCCGCGGCTGCGGCTGCGATGCAGGCCGATGCCCTGCCCGCCGATCGCGCGACGCGAGGTCAGCCGCAGATCCTTCAGGCGGCTCCGTACCTCGGGCGGGATCGGGTCGTACGACATCGGAGGTGGACGGTCAGGACCGTGCCAGCGGCACGTCACGCAGCAGCGCGGCAATCACGTCGTCGGCGCTCTTCTGCTCGGCTTCGGCGGCGAACGACAACAGCAGGCGATGGCGCATCACCGGCGCGGCCAGCGCGGCGACGTCCTCGCGGGTCGCGGCCAGGCGCCCGTGCAGCAGCGCCCGCGCCTTGGCGGCCAGCACCAGCGACTGCCCGGCGCGCGGACCGGCGCCCCATTTGACGTATTTGCGCACTTCCTCCGGCGCGCCATCGGCGGGGCGGCTCGCGCGCACCAGCCGGGTGATCCAGCGCAGCAGGTCCTCGCCCAGGTGGACCTGGCGCACGTACCGCTGCAGCATCAGCACGTCCGCGCCCTGCATCACCCGCGGCACTTCGCCCAACTGGCTGCCGGTGGTCTGCAGCAGGATGTCGTGCTCCTCCTGCTCGCTGGGATAGTCCACCCGGATGTGCAGCAGGAAGCGGTCCAACTGCGCTTCGGGCAGCGGATAGGTGCCGGCCTGCTCCAGCGGATTCTGGGTCGCGAGCACGAAGAACGGCGTCGGCAGCGCGTGGGTGACGCCGGCATAGCTGACGGTGCGTTCCTGCATCGCTTCCAGCAGCGCGGCCTGGGTCTTGGGCGGGGTGCGGTTGAGTTCGTCGGCCAGCAGCAGGTTCGTGAACACCGGACCGGGCTGGAAACGGAAGCGACGATGGCCGGTGCCGTGTTCCTCCTCCAGCAGTTCGGTGCCGAGGATGTCGCTGGGCATCAGATCGGGAGTGAACTGCACGCGCCGGAACTGCAGTTCCAGCGCCTGCCCCAGGGTCCTCACCAGCAAGGTCTTGCCCAATCCCGGCACGCCTTCCAGCAGGCAGTGGCCGCCGGCCAGCAGGCCGATCAACAGCTGCTCGACCACGGCTTCCTGGCCGACGATGGCGCGGCCGATGGCGTCGCGCAGGGAGGCCAGCCGATCCAGTTGCGCCCGGATGTCGGTTTCGGAAAGTTCGCTCATCGGAAATCCCGTGGAGAAGAGAGGCGGCAGGACCACGACCGCGCGGTGGCGAAGGTCCGGTTCATGAGTTCAGCGCGTACATGACGATATTGACCGCGAATCTGGTGTTGTCCTCGGCCAGGAACCGCTTGTTGCGCCAGTCGTAGTCCCATTCGCAACCATAGTCCTTGTTGCTGTAGAGCACGCCCAGGCGGCCATTGATTTCGATGCCCTGCAGGTACTCGTGGACCAGATCATCGCCCCAGCCATTGAGTTCGAAGCCGGTGGCCGGGGGACCATCGAAGGTGAAGAAGCTGCGGTACAGGGGATGTTGGTTCGGCAGCTTCTTCATCGCCTTCGCCCCGAAGATCGAGGCCATTTGCGCCTCGAACGACTTGGCGAACAGGCCATCGATGTCGTGGTTGCAGTCGTCCACGAATACAAAGCCGCCGTTGCGCACGTACCGCTCGAAGTTGCGCCGCTCGGCGGGATTGAATTCGACCAGCTTGTGCCCGGCCAGGTAACAGAATGGCGCCGACAGCACCCGCGGATCGGACAGCGCCAGCACGTGTTCCTTCGGATCCACCCGCAATTGGGTGTAGTCGATCAGCGACGTGATCAGGTTGGCCGGCATGCGCTGATCCACGTCCCAGTCGCCTGAGTCGTAGCGCAGGCGGGTGAACCAGAAATCGTAGACGGGCGCCGCCCGTGCCGCGCGGGGCGAAGCGCCGAGCAGCACACCGGCGAGGCCGCCGGCCATCAGGCGCAGGAACTCGGCACGGGTCATGCCCGCGCCCCCGTCGCCCATGCCGCCGTGCCTTCACGCACAAGCGGAAGGCGCGGCGGGGACAAGGCGGAATCCATCAACGGCACGGGCATCTCGGAACGATACGGAATTGCGGACGCCGGCCTGTCGCGGGAAGACGCCTCCCCGCCCGCGCGGCCCCCTCCCGCCACCGGGAGAGGACGCGAACGGTTCAAACCGCGTCGGACAGCGAGGTGAAGGTGAAGTCGCGCAGCTTCATCGGCGGGATCATCATCACGAACGAGGATTCGTCGCCGGCCACGCGCACCGGTTTGCCGAGTTCCTCGATGTTGTTGAGCATGATCACCGGCGACTCGTTGAAGCGGAAATTCTTCACCGGGTACTTGATCTCGCCGTTCTCGATGTAGAAGGTGCCGTCGCGGGTCAGTCCGGTCAGCAGCACGGTCTGCGGGTCGACCAGGCGGATGTACCAGGTGCGGGTGACCAGGATGCCCTTCTGGGTGCTCTTCACCAGTTCGGCCGTGGACTTGTCGCCGCCGGCCATCAGCAGGTTGCCGGGCGAGCCGACCGCGCGCTTGCCCTGCTTCTGCGCCCAGAAGCGCGAATAGTCCAGGTTGGCGATCTTGCCGTTCTCGACGATCGCCATCTTCTCGCGCGGCAGGTTCTCGCCATCCCACGGCAGCACCGGCGCGTCCGGATGCCAGGGATCGGCGGTCAGGTTCACCCGCGGGTCGTAGACCTGCTCGCCCAGCTTGTTGCCGCCGCCTTTCTTGGACAGGAAGCTGCGGCCCTCGTCGGCCTGGCGCGCGTCGAAGAAATTCATCATGAAGGAGATCAGGCCCGCGGCCGCGGCCGGTTCCAGGATCACGGTGTACTTGCCCGGCTCCAGCGCCTTGGCATCGGCCGATTCGCTGGCCTTGCGCATGGCGGTGCGAATGTCGCTGTCGGCCTTGAACGCATTGGCGTCCTTCAGGTTGCGGCCGACCCAGCCGGACCCGCGTCCGTCCTCGGTGCGCACGGTGCAGGTGTAGTCGAAGCTGGTGGCGCGCTGGTAGCCGAAGTTGCCCTTGCTGTTGGCGAAGGCGACGAAGCTCTGGCCGTCCTCAAGGAAACCGGCGGCGATCAACTTCTCCGCCTTGCAGGGATCGATGGACGCCTTGGCCACCTCGGCACGGAACTCCGGGGTGATGGCGGCGGTGGATTCGCTGAAGGTGGGACTGGCCTGGTAGGTCTGCTTGTCGATGGCCGGCATGAACTCGGGGTTCTCCGGCGCCAGCCGGGCCAGATCCTCGGCACGGCGGACCACGCGTTCCAGTGCGGCATCGTCGAACTCGTTGATGGTCGCCACGCCCACGCGCTTGCCGAACGCCACCTGCACCGCCAGGTCGGCGTTGCTGACGATGCCGCTGGTGGACACGTCGTTGAGCGCGAAGCGGATGTTGCCGCTGATGCTGCCGCTCAGGCTTGCCGTGCACTCGTCGGCCTTGGATAGCGCGATGACCTTGTCCAGGATGGCCTTGGCCTGCGCTTCGGTAAGGATGCTCATGTTCTGGGATTCTCTCGTAGAGCGGAGCGCGCTCCGCTGCCTTTCGCTGTCGGGGACCTCGGGGTTCGGCGGAACCGGGCAAGCCCGGCTCCACGCCTCAACCCAGGCTGCGGGCGGTATTGATCACGTTGATGCCGTTGAAACGCGCGGTGGAGGAACCGTGCGAGACCGCCGACACCTGTCCGGGCTGGCCCTTGCCGTCGAAGAACGAACCGCCCAGGCGGTAATCGCTTTCGTCGCACACCGCCGCGCAGGCGTTCCAGAACTCCGGCGTGCGGATCTGGTAGGCCACGTCCTCGATCTGCTGGGTGATCTTGCCGTTCTTGATTTCGTAGAACAGCTGGCCGCCGAACTGCGCGTTGTAGCGCTGCTGGTCGATGGAGAACGAACCGTCGCCGATGATGTAGATGCCGTTCTCGACATCCTTGATCATGTCCGCCACGCTCAGCTTCTGCTTGCCCGGCTGCAGCGAGACGTTGGCCATGCGCTGGAACTGCACGCTCGACCAGGAGTCGGCATAGCAGCAGCCGTCCGATTCGGTCTTGCCCAGGATGTGCGCCTGATCGCGGATGGTCTGGTAGTCCACCAGTTTGCCGTCGGTGATCAGGTTCCAGCGCTTGGTCTTCACTCCTTCGTCGTCGTAGCCCACCGCGCCCAGGCTGCCGGGCTGGACCTTGTCGGCGAAGAGGGTGACCTTGTCGCTGCCGTACTGGAACGCCGCCTCGCGCTTGTCCAGGGTGGCGAAGCTGGTGCCGGCGTAGTTGGCCTCGTAGCCCAGCACGCGGTCCAGCTCCAGCGGGTGGCCGACCGATTCGTGGATGGTCAGCCAGGTATGCGAGGGATCCAGCACCAGATCGTACTTGCCGGGCTTCACCGAAGGCGCCTTGAGCTTGGCGCGCGCCTGCCTGGCCGCGGCGATGGCGTCTTCCTTCATGTCGTAGGACAGGCCGTAGTTGACCACGCCGTTTGGCGAGGTCACCTTGCCGGAGGCGTCGCCGTCCAGGTATTCGAAGCCCATGCCCATCGGCGCGGACAGACCGTCGCGGGTGCGGAACTTGCCGCTGGCCTTGTCGATGGCGGTGACGGTCATCGGCACCCAGATGCGGTGGATGTCCTGGTCGATGTAGGAACCATCGGTGCTGGCGAAGTACTTCTGTTCGTTGACCAGGAACAGCATCGAGTTGACGAAATCCGCGCCGGCGTTGATCGCGGCGGCGTTGACGCCCAGCAGCAGATCCGCCTTGTCCTTGATCGGCACCGCCATCGCGTTCTTGCGGATAGGCGTCTTCCACGCCACCTCGCCCACGCCCGGCGTGGCCGCCAGTTGCACCGGCTTGCCCTGCACCTTGCTGTTGGCCTTGGCGATCGCGGCGGCCTGCTGCGCGGCCGTCGCCACGCCCTGCGCGGTCAGCTCGTGGGTGGCGGCGAAACCCCAGGCGCCGTTGGCGATCACGCGGATGCCGACACCGGTGGACTCGGTGTTGACCACGTTCTGCACCTTGTCCTCGCGGGTGATCACGAACTGGCGCAGGTAGCGTCCGATGCGCACGTCGCAGTAGCTGGCGCCCGCCTCCTTGGCCGCGGTCATGGCGGTGTCGGCCAGGCGCTTCTTCAGGCCGACATCGAGGGAGCTCTGCAATTCCTCGGCGGCGATGGCCTTGCCGAAGTAGGCCGGCAGCATCAGGCCGCCGAGGCTGAGGCCGCTGTAGGCCAGGAAGTCACGTCTGCGCAAGGCTTGCTCTCCAGCGATGAGCCCCGCAGCGCGGAGCTGGAACGGAACGGAATGAAGCGGGACGAAGCGGAATTGCGATGTGGCGGGTGCGTGCCGGATTCTTGCCGGTGGCTGAATGGTCCGTCAAATGACTTTCGGCATAGAAGCGATGCCTTCCGGCGCAATTCCCTCGGCCGCCGCGGCGAGGTGGTCCCGGCTTCGCATCGCAGCGTCCGCCCGCGTCCGTGGACGCAAGCGGCGCGCATGGTTCATCGCACCCGCGAGCGGCGGAGCGCGCGGTCGGCGATGCGAAAGCGACTCCGCTTCCCGGTTTCGTTTCCACGCGCGCCACGCCCGTCCCCGCAGGCGGATGGCTCGCCCATGCGGGCAAAGGCTCAGTCGAGCAGATCGCGGACGCGATATTGACCGGCTGCGCGGCCGGCCAGGCGCCCGGCCACATGCAGGGCGCCGCGCGCGAAGATGTCTCGGTTGGTGGCACGGTGGACCAGTTCGATGCGTTCACCCAGGCCGGTGAACTGCACCAGATGCTCGCCGACGATGTCGCCGGCACGCAGGCTGGCGTAATGCACCGGCGCGCCTGCCGAACCGGCCGCCTCGCCCAGCGTGAGCGCGGTGCCCGAGGGCGCGTCCTTCTTGTGGACGTGGTGTGACTCGACCACGTCGCAATCCCAACCGCCCAGCGCGGCGGCGGCGCGTTCGACAAGTTCGGTCAGCACCGCCACGCCCAGGCTGAAGTTGGAGGCCCACACCAGCGGGATCCGGCCGGCCGCCTGCGCCAGCGCTTGCCGCTGCGCCTCGTCCAGACCGGTGGTGCCGGACACCAGCGCCGCGCCGCGCTGCACGCACAGCGTCAGCACCGGGTCGAAACCCTCGGGCAGGCTGAAATCGATGGCCACGTCGAACGCCGGCACGCCGCCCAGCTCACTGGCGGCGAAATACGGCACGCCTTCCACCACCCGCTGCGCGGGCGATTTGCGCATCACCGCCGCGACCACCTGCAACCGCTGAGGCTGTTCGGCGGCCAGGCGCAACAGGGCCTGGCCCATGCGCCCGGAGGCGCCGTGGATGAGGATGCGGGTGGGCGTGGTTTCCATGCCCGGCATGGTAGCCGAGCCGGCCCCATGGGCGAAGATGGCGGCCTGCTTTCCTTGTGGGAGCGACGTGAGTCGCGAACGGGCCGCCAGGACTTCCTGGGTATCGCGACTCACGTCGCTCCCACAGGGCGCCCTACAGGGATGCCTCACGCCACCGCGGCAGCGATTTCCTCGCGCACCAGGGTGCCCAGCCGCGCCATGCCCTGCTCGATCTTCTCGGCCGACACGGTCACGAACGACAGCCGCAGGGTGTTCGGTTGCGGATCGACCGCGAAGAACGGCGCGCCCGGCACGAATGCGACATTCTGTTCGATCGCCCGGGCCAGCAGCGCGCCGGCGTCTACGTCTTCCGGCAGCGTGACCCAGATGAACATGCCGCCGGCCGGGCGGTTCCATTTCGCCTCGGCGGGGAAATGGCGCTGCAACGCGGACAGCATCAGTTCGCACTGATCGCCGTAGAGCTTGCGGATCTCGGGAATGTGGCGATCCAGGAACCCGCCCTGCACCGCCTCGAACACGATCCGCTGCGAGAACGACGGGGTATGCAGATCCGCGGCCTGCTTGGCCTGCACCAGCTTGGCGTGCAGCGGTTCGGGCGCGATCAGATAGCCCAGCCGCAGGCCCGGCGCCAGCACCTTGGAGAACGACCCCATGTAGACCACGTTGTCCGGATCCATCGACAGCAGGCTGGGCAACTGTTCGCCCCGGTAACTCAGCTCGCCGTACGGGTCATCCTCGACCACCAGCACACCGGCGGCGCGGGCTCGCGCGATCAGCGCGCGCCGGCGTTCCAGCGGCAGGCGCCGGCCGGTCGGGTTCTGGAAATTCGGCAGGCAGTACATGAAGCGGCCGCCGCGCAGTTGCGCTTCGTCCAGCGCATCCACCACGATGCCCTCGTCGTCGCTGCGCATCGACGAGAACGCCGGCTGGAACAGCGAGAACGCCTGCAGCGCGCCGAGATAGCTGGGCGTTTCCACCAGCACCTTGCTGCCCTCGTCGATCAGCACCTTGCCCAGCAGATCCAGGCCCTGTTGCGAACCGGTGGTGATCAGCACCTGGCCGGGGCGGACGGTCACGCCATCGCGGCTGTGGCGCGCGGCCACCCATTCGCGCAGCGGAGTGAAGCCTTCGGTCGGTCCGTACTGCAACGCGGCCTGCGGCGCCTCGGCGAACACCTTGTCGGTGGCCTCCTGCATGCGCGCGATCGGAAACGTGGCCGGCGACGGCAATCCGCCCGCGAAGGAAATGACTTCCGGACGTTCGGTGACCTTGAGGATTTCGCGGATCGCCGAGCTGGTCAGCGCCTGCGCACGGCGGGACAGGGTGAAATGGCTGTTCATCGGCGCAGTGTAACGGGGATATCGGCGCGTGCCGTTTCGCACTGCGCCAATACGCCGCCGTACCGCGTCAGCGGCCGGCGGCCAGCACCCGGCCAATGCCGCTGGCGTCGATTTCCGCCGCCGCGCGGCGCAGGCCGTCCGCGTCCACGTCCGCATCGAAGCCGATACGGAAATGCACCTCGCCCTCCGGGGTGCGCGAGGAGTGGATCGACGACAGGCTCACGCCGTGCCGTTCGAACACGTGCAGCAGCGCCCGCAGCGAACCGGGACGATCCTCCGGCAGATGCACGCTCATCGACTGCGCGCCGGCCAGGTCGGCTAGCAGGTAGCCCAAGCGCTCGTAACTGTAGTTGCCGTCGGCCAGCGCCCGCGCGCCCAGCGCTTCCCGGTTGCCGTCCAGGAATTCCTCGCGGAACGCCGCGCGCGCGGCGTCGCTCCCCTCGCCCACCAGCGCCGCCATCCGGCCAATCTGCGCGTGCAGCGCGGTGAGGATTTCATGCGCGTGCGGATTGCCGAACTGGATGTCCTCGTAGATCGCCGGATTCAGCGACAGGATGCGCGACAGGATCGCCGCGTCCATCTCGAAGGAGGCCGAACGGAACGGCAGCAGTTCGGCCAGCGCGCCAACCGCCGGGGCCTGTCCGCGCAGCACGCCAGCCTGGGCCAGGTGGCTGGCATGCACCATCGCCTGCACCAGCGCCATGATCCGATCATGCTGTTCGGGTTCGGCGTGGACGTACTCGCCCTCCAGCGCGCGCAGCAGCGCGTCCAGCCAGGGACGCCAGCCCTCCAGCCGCGCTTCGCACACCACCGTCACCCTGCCCTTCAGGGTTGGCGCCTTGGGCGGCGCGGTCATCGGATGCAAGCCCGCCACCTCGGCGCGCGATCGCAGCATCGCGGCGATTGGCGCGGCCTTGATCGAAGTGACGTCCAACCACAGCTTGCCGGCTTCCGTGCCGGCGGCCAGCTCCACGTAGCGCCCGATGATCGCGGCGGTATGCCGGATCGGCGCGGAGAAAATCAGCACATCGGCGCGCTGCGCCAGTTCGGCTTCCGGCAGCGAAGCGGGATCCGCCGGGTCGTGTCCGATCACCGCCAGCCCCATCCGGGTCTCGAAGAAGCGGCGCAGCCAGCGCCCGTAGGCGCCGGCGCTGCCGACGATGCCGATCAGGGGTGGGGACACGAAAAAGGGCTCCTTGGGGGAGCCCTCATTCTAGGTCAGAGCGTCGGCGTGGATCAGGACGTCATGCGATCCCAGAAACCTTTCACGCCATCCAGGAAGGTCGCCGACTTCGGCGAGTGCTTGCGCGCCTCGTCGCCGACGAAGGTCGCCTCGAACTTTTCCAGCAACTCGCGCTGTTCGCTGGTCAGGTTGACCGGGGTTTCCACCACCACGCGGCAATACAGATCGCCTTCGCTGCGGCTGCGCACCGACTTGACGCCCTTGCCGCGCAGGCGGAACAGCTTGCCGGTCTGGGTTTCGGCGGGAATGCGGATCTCCGCCTCGCCGTTGAGCGTGGGCACGCGCACGGTATCGCCCAGCGCCGCCTGCGAAATCCGGATCGGCACCTCGCAATGCAGATCGTCGCCGTCGCGCTGGAAAATATCGTGCTCGCGCACGCGCACTTCCACGTACAGATCGCCCGGCGGGGTGCCCGGCGGTCCCGCCTCGCCCTCGCCGGTCAGGCGGATGCGATCGCCGTTGTCCACGCCGGCCGGAATCTTGACCGACAGGACCTTCTCTTCCTCCACGCGACCGGCGCCATGGCAGGTCTTGCAGGGATTCTTGATGGTCTGGCCACGGCCGCCGCAGGCCGGACAGGTCTGCTGCATGGCGAAGATGCCGCGCTGCATGCGCACGTTGCCGCGGCCGCCGCAGGTGGCGCAGGTTTCAACCTGGCCGTCCTCCGAACCCGAGCCATGGCAGGGTTCGCAGGCCACCAGGGTGGGAATCTCGATGCGCTTTTCGATGCCGGCCACGGCTTCTTCGAGATCAAGCTCCATCACGTAGCCGATATCGGCGCCGCGACGGGCGGCGCGCGCACCGCCGCCACCAAAGATGTTGCCGAAGATGTCGCCGAAGATGTCGCCCATGTCCGGCCCGCCGGCACCACCACCGCCCATGCCGTGCTCGAAGGCCGCATGGCCGTGGGCATCGTAGGCGCGGCGCTTGGCGCCGTCCGACAACACCTCGTAAGCCTCCTTGCACTCCTTGAACGACGCCTCGGCGGCCTTGTCGCCGGGATTGCGATCCGGATGGAACTTCATCGCGCAGCGGCGATAAGCCTTCTTCAGCTCGTCATCGCTGGCGGTGCGGGCCACGCCCAGGACTTCGTAGTAATCGCGTTTCATCGGCAAGCAGGGATTGGAGATTCGGGATTGGGGATGGCGGACAGCATCGCAACTTCAGATACCGGAAGGGGATCCGGAAACCGGAAACGCCGTTTCCGAATCCCGAATCCCCATTCCCGATTCCCGGACTTACTTCTTGTCGTCCTTGACTTCGGTGAACTCGGCGTCGACCACGTCGTCGCCGGCGGTCTGCGCGCCCGGGGCGGCGCCGGCGTCGGCGCCGGGCTGCTGGCCGGAAGCGGCGGCCGCGTACAGCGACTGGCCGGCCTCCTCCAGCGCCTTGGACTTGGCCTCGATCTGCGCCTTGTCATCGCTCTTCATCGCCGTTTCCAGCTCGGCGATGGCGCCCTCGACCCGGCCGATCACGTCGCCCGGCACCTTGCTGCCATGCTCGGTGATGGCGGTGCGGGTGGCGTGCAGCAGGCCGTCGGCGTGGTTGCGTGCCTGCACCAGTTCGTGGAACTTCTTGTCCTCGTCGCGATGCGCTTCGGCATCGGCGACCATGCGCTGGATCTCTTCCTCGGACAGGCCCGAACCGGCCTTGATCTCGACCTTCTGTTCCTTGTTGGTCTTCTTGTCCTTGGCCGAGACATGCAGGATGCCGTTGGCGTCGATGTCGAACGACACCTCGATCTGCGGCAGGCCGCGCGGCGAGGGATCGATGCCGGCCAGATCGAAGCGGGCCAGCGACTTGTTGAAGCGGGCCTGTTCGCGCTCGCCCTGCAGCACGTGCACGGTCACCGCGGACTGGTTGTCCTCGGCCGTGGAGAAGGTCTGCGAGGCCTTGGTCGGGATGGTGGTGTTCTTTTCGATGATCTTGGTGAACACGCCGCCCAGGGTCTCGATGCCCAGGCTCAGCGGGGTCACGTCCAGCAGCAGCACGTCCTTGACGTCGCCGGCCAGCACGCCGCCCTGGATCGCGGCGCCCAGCGCCACGGCCTCGTCGGGATTGACGTCCTTGCGCGGTTCCTTGCCGAAGAACTCGGCCACCGCCTGCTGCACCTTCGGCATGCGGGTCTGGCCGCCGACCAGGATCACCTCGCTGATCTCGCTGGCGCGCAGGCCGGCGTCGTTCAGCGCGATGCGGCACGGCTCGATGCTCTTCTTGATCAGGTCTTCCACCAGCGCTTCCAGCTTGGCGCGGGTCAGCTTGATGTTCAGGTGCTTGGGACCGGACGCGTCGGCGGTGATGTACGGCAGGTTGACTTCGGTCTGCTGCGAGCTGGACAGCTCGATCTTGGCGCGCTCTGCGGCGTCCTTCAGGCGCTGCAGGGCCAGCGGATCCTTGCGCAGGTCGATGCCCTGGTCCTTCTGGAACTCTTCCACCAGGTAGTCGATGACGCGCTTGTCGAAGTCTTCGCCGCCCAGGAAGGTGTCGCCGTTGGTGGCCAGCACCTCGAACTGCTTCTCGCCGTCGACGTTGGCAATCTCGATGATCGACACGTCGAAGGTGCCGCCGCCCAGATCGTACACGGCGATCTTGCGATCGGTGCCGTCGGCCTTGTCCAGGCCATAGGCCAGCGCCGCCGCGGTCGGCTCGTTGATGATGCGCTTGACGTCCAGGCCGGCGATCTTGCCGGCGTCCTTGGTCGCCTGGCGCTGGCTGTCGTTGAAGTAGGCCGGCACGGTGATGACCGCCTCGGTGACCGTCTCGCCCAGGAAGGCTTCGGCGGTCTTCTTCATCTTCTCCAGGATGCGCGCGGAGATTTCCTGCGCGGACAGCTTCTTGCCGTCGGCGGTCGCCACCCAGGCGTCGCCGTTGTCGTGCTGGACGATGGAGTACGGCACCAGGCCGATGTCCTTCTGCACTTCGGCGTCGGTGAACTTGCGGCCGATCAGGCGCTTCACCGCGAAGAAGGTGTTCTTGGGGTTGGTGACGGCCTGGCGCTTGGCTGAGGCGCCCACCAGGACTTCGCCGTCCTTGGTGTAGGCGACGATGGAGGGGGTGGTGCGGTCGCCTTCGGAATTCTCGATGACGCGTGCCTTGCCGCCTTCCATGATCGCCACGCACGAATTGGTCGTGCCCAGGTCGATGCCGATGATCTTGCCCATTGTCGGGTTCGCTCCCTAAAAAGTGTCTGTCTTGGTCCGGCGCTGCGCCGGGGATGGTCTGGATGTGGGGTCCGGCCGGCGCGGTTCAAGCGCCGGCGGCCCGGGCATTCAGTCCTGCCTGGCCACCACCACCAGCGCGGGGCGCAGCAGGCGGTCGTTGAGCAGGTAGCCCTTCTGGAACACCTGCACCACGCTGCCGGGTGCGGCGCCGGGAGCGTCGGCCTGGCTGATGGCCTGGTGGTGTTCGGGATTGAACGGCGCGCCGACCGGGTCGAGCACGGTCAGGCCGTTGTCGCCGGCGACTTTCAACAACTGCCGGTAGGTCAGCTCCAGCCCCTCGCGCAGCGGATTGGCCTCGCCGCCGGCCGCGGCCAGCCCGGCGTCCAGGCTGTCGAAGACCGGCAGCAGGTCGCCCAACAGGCGTTCGTTGGCGAACTTGCGCGCCATCTCGATGTCGCGCGCCACCCGCTTGCGCTGGTTCTCCAGGTCGGCCCGCTCCAGCAGCGAGGCGGCCCGCAGTTGGTCCACTTCGTTGCGGAGGGTTTCCAACTCGGCGATCAGGGGGTTGTCGGCTTCTTGGGGTTCGGGCGTCTGGCCCAGTTCGGAATCGTGTTCGTTTTGGCTCATCTCGGGTCCCGTCGCGGCGGTTCCTGCCGCATGACAGGCCACTTATTGGGACGGGCTGTCGGGATTCAAGGCTGCCCCCAGCGCATCGGCCGCCGCCTGGACCACCGGGATCACCCGGTCGTAGGCCATCCGGGTCGGGCCGATCACCCCCAGCACCCCCAGCACCTGCCCACCGGCCATGTACGGGGCGGTGACCACCGAAACGCTGTCGTGGCGGGCCAGGCCGGTGTCCTCGCCGATGAAGATCCGCACCCCCGGCGCGCGCAGGGTGCGCTCCAGCAACTGCAGGATCTCGCGCTTGCGGGCGAAGGTCTCGAACAGGTCGCGCAGGCGTTCCAGGTCCGACAGGTCCTGCACGCTCATCAGCCGGGTCTGGCCGGCCAGCACCACGTCGTCGCCGGGCGGCGCCAGCGCCTGCTCGGCCAGATCCACCGCCTGCGCCAGCAGCCCTTCCATCTCGCTGCGGGCGTCACGCAACTCGCGCAACAGGGTCGCGCGGATGTCGGCCAGCGGGCGGCCGGCGAAATGGGTGTTCAGGTAGTTGGCGATCCGCTCCAGCTCCGAACGGTCGTAGACCCGGCGCGGCTCGATGACCCGGTTCTGCACGTCGTTGTCGGCAAACACCAGGATTGCCATCACCCGGCGCCCGTCCAGCGGCACGAAGTCGATGTAGCGGAAGGCGAACTGCTCGCGCCGGGGCGCGCTCACCACCCCGACGAAATGGGTCATCGCCGACAGCAGTTCCGAGGCATTGCCCAGCAGCGCCTGGGTGCCCGCCCCGGCGGGCAGTTCGGCGCGCAGGCGGGTGATCTCGCCCTCGCCCAGCGACTTCACCTGGACCAGGCTGTCCACGAACACGCGGTAGCCCTGGGCGGTGGGAATCCGTCCGGCCGAGGTATGCGGCGAGCTCAGCAGGCCCACTTCCTCCAGCTCCGCCAGGATGTTGCGGATGGTGGCCGGGCTCACGTCCAGCCCGGCCGAGCGCGCCAGGGTCTGCGAACCGACCGGCTCGCCGTCGCGGATGTAACGGGAGATCAGCGCCCGCAGCAATTGGCGGGCACGGGGATCCAGCGGAGCGTCGGCGGATGCGGACATCATCGGCGAATAGATAGCCGCATCGCCCGGCGACCGCAAGCATTGAAGTGACTTCCGGCCCCTTGGCGACGGCCGGCCGGTGCGCGTCAATGGCCTTCCCGCACGGACCGATCCCGCCGCCATGGCCTATCTGCTGTTCAAGTTGCTGCACATCGTCGCCGTGGTGCTGTTCCTGGGCAACGTCACCACCGGCGTGTTCTGGGTGCGCCACGCCGCCCGTCACCGTTCCCCGCCGCACCTGGCCGAGGCGATGGCCGGGGTCATCCGCAGCGATCGGGTGTTCACGGTGCCGGCGGTGCTGGTGATCATCGCCAGCGGCGGCCTGGCCGCCTGGTTGGGCGGTTGGCCACTGCTGCGCACCGGCTGGCTCGGTCTGGGCATCGGCCTGTTCGTGCTGTCCGGACTGGTGTTCGCCGCGCTGGCGCCGCTGCAGCACCGCCTGCAGGTGCTGGCCGCGCGCGCCGATACCCGCTGGGAGGATTGCCAGCCGCTGCTGCGCCGCTGGAACCGCATCGGCCTCGCCAGCCTGCTGCCGGCCTGGATGGCGCTGGCGGCGATGGTACTGAAGCTGCCCGCGTAGTCCGTCGCGGTTCCTGCGACGGCGCGCCCCGATGCTGGCGCCGCGTGCCATGCGTGTCATGGCTGGCCCTTACAATACGAACATGCTCAGACACCTCGCGATCAAGGATTTCGCCGTCGTCCGCGCCACCGAACTGGAATTCGGCCCCGGCATGACCGTCATTTCCGGAGAAACCGGCGCCGGCAAGTCGCTGCTGGTGGATGCCCTGGGTTTCCTGTCCGGCCTGCGCGCCGACAGCGGCGTGGTCCGCCACGGCGCCGAGCGCGCCGAACTGTCGGCCGAATTCGCCATCGAGGCCAATGCGCCGGCGCTGGCATGGCTGCGCGAACAGGAACTGGACGACGAACTGGCCTGCCAGTTGCGCCGGGTGATCCGCGCCGACGGCGGTTCGCGCGCCTGGATCAACGGCCGCAGCGTGACCCTCGGACAGTTGTCCGACCTGGCCGGGCGGCTGGTGGAAATCCATGGGCAGCACGAACACCAGGCGTTGATGGACAAGGCCAGCCAGCGCGACCTGCTGGACGGCCATGCCCGCAACGCGACCGAACGGCAGGCGGTGGCGGCCGCCGCCGACCGCTGGTCCGAACTGCTGCGGGAACGCGAGCATCTGTCCCGCCAGGGCGACGTGTCCGACCGCATCAACTACCTGGAGCACCAACTCGGCGAACTGGCGCGCGAGGACCTGGCCCCGGCCAGCATCGAGAACCTGCTCGCCGGACATCGCCGCCAGGCCCACGCCGCCGGCCTCATCCAGGCCTGCGAGGCGGCGCTGGCGCGGCTGGGCGACGACGAATCGCCTTCCCTGTCCCGGCAATTGCAGCAGACCCGCGGCGAACTGGCGCGACTGGTGCAGCACGAGCCGCGCCTGGCCGAAATCGACGGCATGCTGGAAAGCGCGCACATCCAGATTGACGAGGCGCTCGGCCTGCTCGGCCAGGTCCGCGACGATCTCGACGCGGATCCGGAACAGTTCGAGGAACTGGAGCGCCGACTCGGCCGCATCCACGATCTGGCCCGCAAGCACCGCACCACGCCGGACGATCTGGCGCGCGTGCGCGACGCCATCGCCACCGAACTGGACAGCCTGCGCGGCGCCGGCGAACGCCTGCTCAGCCTCAACAAGGACATCGAGGCCGCCCGCGAAAGCTGGAAATCGGCCGCCGCCCGGCTCACCCGCAGCCGCCAGCGCGCCGCCCGCGAACTCGGCAAGACCACCACCGCGCTGATTGCCGAACTCGGCATGGGCGGCGGCCGCTTCGAAATCGCGTTGGAACCCAACGAAGGCGACCGTCCCGACCCGGCCGGTGCCGAGCGGGTCGAGTTCCTGGTCGCCGCCAATGCCGGCCAGCCGCCCCGCCCGCTGCGCAAGGTCGCTTCCGGCGGCGAACTCTCGCGCATCTCGCTGGCGATCGAGGTCGCAGCGCTGGGCGTGGACGCGGTGCCGACCATGGTGTTCGACGAAGTGGACTCCGGTATCGGCGGCGCGGTCGCCGACATCGTCGGCAAGAAACTGCGCGCGCTCGGCGCCCAGCGGCAGGTGCTGTGCGTGACCCACCTGCCGCAGGTCGCCGCGCAGGGCCACGCCCACTACCGGGTCAGCAAGGCCCCGGTCGACGGCATGACCCAGAGCGCGGTCGAAGTACTGACCGCCCGCCAGCGCGAGGAAGAGCTGGCGCGCATGCTGGGCGGCGTCGAGGTCAGCAAGGAAGCCCACGCCGCGGCCAAGCGGTTGCTGGCCGACGTCGCGGGCTGAGGAATCCGTTCGCACGCCCTTTTCGGGCGTCCCGGTTTCGGTCGGGACACCCGTGGAAGGGCGGGAAGGGCTCGCCGCCGGGAGGCCGCACCCACTGCGGCTTCAGGGCGTTGCGGGGTTCAGCGCTTCTTGCGCACGTACAGGACCAGCGAGTGTTCTTCCAGCAGGTAACCGTGCTTGGCGGCGATTTCGCGCTGCAGCTTCTCGATTTCCGGGCTTTCGAATTCGATGATCTTGCCGGTGTCCACGTCCACCATGTGGTCGTGGTGGCCACCGCGGTCCAGTTCGTAGACGGCCTGGCCGCCCTCGAAGTTGTGCTTCAGCACCAGGCCGGCGGCCTCGAACTGGGTCAGCACGCGGTACACCGTGGCCAGGCCAATCTCGTCGCCGTGTTCCAGCAACTGGCGGTAGATGTCTTCGGCGCTCAGGTGGTGCTGCGAGGTTTTCTGCTCCAGCAGTTCCAGGATGCGCATCCGCGGGTGGGTGACCTTGAGGCCAACCTTGCGAAGTTCTTGGGATTCCATATCGGCGTCTCCGTTCATAACCGGTTTAGCGCCGGCTGCCTGAAGCTGGGTTGCGGCGGTCGCCGGAAGTGTATCATCGGCATGTTTTCCACCTGTAGCCGTCCCATGCGCAAACTCCTGCTGGTCGCCGCCCTCGCCTCCCTGACTGCCGGCTGCGGCATCCTCTACAAGCAGCCGATCTACCAGGGCAACCTGCTGGACAAGGCCGCGGTGGATCAATTGCAGGTGGGCCAGAGCAAGCAGCAGGTGCAGGCGCTGATCGGCAGCCCGTCCATCGCCGATCCCTTCCACTCCCAGCGCTGGGACTACGCGGCCAGCGAGCGCACCAACCGCCGCGGCACCACCGAGGTCAAGACGCTGACCCTGCACTTCCAGGGCGACTCGCTGGCCAGCTGGGAAGGCGAATACTTCCCCGAAAACGACCTGCAGCTGGCTTCGGACGTGCGCAAGTTCGGTCCCAACCTGGCCAAGGACAAGAAGAAGGGCGGCCGCGGCGGCCGCTGAGCCGGTCCGGCGCTAGTCCTTGCGGGCGCGGCGTCGCCGCGCTTCCTTGGGGTCCACCGTCAGGGGCCTCAGCAGTTCCACCCGATCCCCCTCGCGCAGGGCTGTCTCGGCCCGCGCCACCACGCCGTGGATGGCATAGCCGGTGATGTCCGGGTCGCCGGCGAATCCGGCCAGCCGCACCGCGTCGGCCAGCTGCGCGCCATCCGGCAATTCCACCGTTACCGTGTCGAAACGGTGCGGCCAGGCGCGGATGACCTCGACCTTCATCTCACTCGCCGCGGTCGGCCACGCGCACGAAATCGTCCACCATGCGGTCGGCCAGTCCCTGGAAACCCAGGGTCAGCGCCGGCAGCAGCAGGCGGCTGGAGGGTTCGAATTCCAGGGTCAGGCTGACCTTGCAGGCGCTTTCGTCCAGCGCGTGGAATTCCCACTGCCCGTGCAGCTTGCGGAACGGCCCGTCGACCAGCTTCATGTCGATGCGGTGCGGACGGTCCAGGGTGTTCTCGGTGGTGAACCAGGTGCTCAGCGAACCCAGCCCCAGGTCCAGCCGGGCCACCAGCCGCTGCTCGCCGGTCTCGATGATTTCGGCGCCGCGGCACCAGTCGAAGCGGCGGGGATAGGCGGGGATATCGTTGACCAGGTCGAACATGCGGCTGGCGGCGTGTTCGACCAGGGCGCTGCGGCGGATGGTTTGCATTTGACTCGCTTGTGGTTCCGCCTTCGGCGACAATAAACGGATGGGCAAGAAACCGGACAAGAATAAAGCAACTGGCACGATCGCGTTGAACAAGCGCGCCCGCCACGAGTACCACCTGGAGGAACGCCTCGAGGCGGGACTGGCGTTGCAGGGCTGGGAGCTCAAGGCCATCCGCGCCGGCCGGGCCAACATCACCGAGGCCTACGCGACCATCCGCCATGGCGAGATTTTCCTGTTCGGTTCGCAGATCACCCCGCTGATCCAGGCCTCCACCCACGTGGTCGCCGACGACCGCCGCACCCGCAAGATGCTGCTGCACCGGCGCGAAATCGACCGCCTGATCGGCAAGGTCGAGCGCGACGGCTACACCCTGGTGCCCACTTCGCTCTACTGGAAGGGCAACAAGGTCAAGGCCGAAATCGCCCTGGCCAAGGGCAAGCAGACCCACGACAAGCGCGCCGCCAGCAAGGAACGCGACTGGGCCCGCGAAAAATCGCGCGTGATGCGCCAGCACAACCGCGACGCCTGATTACCCTTTTCCTGCCGTAGGAGCGACGTAAGTCGCGACCGTGCGAACAGAATCCCCTGCCACAAACCTCATGAACGGATCGTGCCCCGGTCAGGACATGTCGGCCCGGAATCCCGGTCGCGACTTACGTCGCTCCTACGGAGGCGGCACGACGCCCCTCACCCCGCTAACCGCTGGTTGACCGCCGCGCCGTCACGAGCTTGTAACCACCCCACCCCGCCCCTACACTGTCGCGGTCAGGAAACATTCTGGCTCCCGGGGGTGCACTGGCTTCGACGGGGGTTGCGAAGTTGCCTGGTGCATGCCGAGGGGGCAGCTTTCCTCGTTAATCCAGCGGCAAAACTCTAGTTGCCAACGACGACAACTACGCTCTCGCCGCTTAAGGCGTAAGCCCCGAAACTGCTTGTGTCCGTGCTCGCAGCGTAGGGTCATTATCACGGAATCGCCGGGGGCCGCTGCCTGTCAGCTCCCGGTCAACCTCTAACAGGCTGGTCCTGGGGTGCGCTTTGCCCACCGTGCTGCCACAGGACGAGACTTAACGGCGGGATAAGCATGTAGTACCGGGGATGGAGTGCCTTCGGACGGCGGTTCAATTCCGCCCACCTCCACCATTCACAGGAAAAGGCCCGCTTCGGCGGGCTTTTTCTTTTCCGTCCAGAAGCGGCCTAATGATCGGCCTGCGTCCGGCCGTGTTCCCGCCGGCGCTGGCGCGCGTCCTTCGCCTTCTGCGCCATCGCTTCGTAGTGCGCGCGCAGGCGTTCCAGTTCGGATTCTTCCAGTTCTTCCAGATCCAGTAGCTCGTTGTTCGCGCGCGAGGTCACGTGGATGAGTTCATCCAGCTTGATCTGCATCGCCTGGGTGTCGCGGTTCTGGGTGTTCTGGATCAGGAACACCATCAGGAAGGTGATGATGGTGGTGCCGGTGTTGATCACCAGTTGCCAGGTATCGCTGAATCCGAACAAGGGGCCACTGACCGCCCAGGCGATGACCACTGCCAGCGCCAGTCCGAAACATGCGGGGCGACCGGTGAAGGTGGAGGCCTGCTTGGCCAGGCGGGTAAATGCGGAAAGTTTGTTGTTCATGGCCAAATCCTGTTTGTCCGGTCCGGTTGGAGCGGGACTGTGGACGCTTCCGCATGTTCGCGTGGTGAAGGAGGATGGCCGGGATGAACCATGGGTACCCGCCGGTTTTCGGGTATTGGCAGGAAATGGTTCGCAACCAGGCATTCCAGTTGCCCGCTCTGGACCTCGTCCGGATATGCAGCGGACACGGCATTGCCGCGGTCGAGTCCGCGAACGTTCTCTCCACCGTGGTTGCGGAACCCTGCGATCAGTGCCGATCGGGCACTCATCCGAGGCAAGCCATGAAGATCAAGACCGCATTGCTCGTACTCTTCGCGCTGCTGTCCTGCGCAGCCGCCACGTCCTGCCGGAACACCGATCCGGCGCCAGCCGGGCACAACTCAGCCGCTCCATGACGGATGCGACACCGTCCCCGGCACGCCGGGGACGGTGTCGCCGGACGTCACGCGCGCTCGATCAGGCGCACGTTCCAGCAGGGCGCGGAGCGATGCCCGCAGCCCGTCAGTGCCCAGGCCGCGGACGGCGGACCCCGGCTCGTAAATCCATACTCCGTCATCGGTCGCCATCGCGGGCGCAGCCAAAAGGGGCCCCGCACCTTGCCGACCTCGTAGCTTTCGTTTCGAAGCGCCGATATGCCCGTGCGCGCCTCTTCCGCCATCTGTTCGCTCAGCCTGCCGAACCCGACGCCATGGAGCAGCGAAGCTCCGAATCCACTCCCTTCCACCGCTTTGCGCCGCGGAGGATGCCAAGCGGACCACGCTACGGACGCGCCGGGACGCGTGCCGGCCTGACCCCACGGACGGCTGGAATCCATTGCGACGCGCGCTGTTTTGGAAGCGCGCGGGTCCAGCATGATCGGCCCAGCCGCTTTCACGCGTTCTTGCCACTGCGGGATCGAACTTCATGCTGTTTCCGGCGAAACGCCGGATGCCTGTTCCATTCCACACAAGGACGCCATGAACGCTCCACCATCACCTTCTTTCTGGAAGCGCAACGGCCTCTCGCTGGTGCTGGTCGCGCTGTTCGCAATGTTCCTGTTCGGCCAGATCATGGCCGGCTACGCGGCGTGGAATGAAGACCGGCTGGGTGGTCACCTGCCGCCGGAGACCCTGGCGATTTACCTGACCAGCGGCCATTTTCTTTCGGCGACCTTCGAAAACTGGGAAAGCGAATTCCTGCAGATGGGAATGTACGTCCTGCTCACCGTCTGGCTGCGCCAGCGCGGTTCGGCCGAATCACGCCCCATCGACCCGGCCGAGGAAGAAGAGCGGGTCGATCCCGGCCCCACGCCTGCGCCGGTCCTTGCAGGCGGTGTGTGGCGGTGGATGTACGCGCATTCGCTTTCCATCGCGTTCCTCGTGTTGTTCGTCCTTTCGTTCGTTCTGCACGCATGCGGCAGCTGGCAGCACGAGAACGACGAACGCGGGATGGCGGGCAAGCCACTCATTTCGCTGGCGGAGCACTTGGGTGGCGCGCAGTTCTGGTTCGAGTCGTTCCAGAACTGGCAGAGCGAATTCCTGGCCGTGCTTTCAATCGTCGTGCTGTCGATCTTCCTGCGCCAGGACAAGTCGCCCGAGTCCAAGCCCCTGGCCGCGCCGCATCGCCAGACCGGGACCTGAGCAGGGAGCCAGCCGCCATCACATGCAGGTCCGGCGGCAATCATCCGGAACGACTATGACATCGCGTCGCTTCCGGTCGGACTGGCGACCCGCAGATCGTTGCGGATTCCGCGTACGCCGCTGCATGCGTCCACGAGATCTTCGGCGTGGTGCTTGAGCCAGCGCTGTTCGACCTGGCCGCTCAGGGTCACCTGGCCTTCGTTGACCTCCACCGTGATGGCGCCTGCGTCGAGCATTGGATCGTCGGTCAGGCGTTCGTGGATGTCCTCGCCTATGCGCTCGTCCGAACGCTTGTAGCCGCGTGGCCCGCGACCACGATAGCTGCGCGGTTCCGGCAACCCGGCGCGCCGGTCTTCATAGTGGTATCCGCCCGGATAGGGTTCCAGTTCCGCATCGTCCCAATCCATGCCACCCATCGAGCGGTAGGGGGCGTATCGTCCCTGCTCCCGCTGTTGCCGCGCGGATGCCCGTGCGTCACCCGGCCATGCGCGCTCCTCGTGCTCGGAAGAATTGGCGTAACCCCTGAGATCGGAGCGTTCACGCCCGCCACGGATCTGTGAATACCCGCCGGGGTTGTGGCCCTGGGTCTGCGACCAGGCATGGAAATCGCGCGGGTCGGTGGGATCTTCGTGGCGCGGACTGCCCGACAGCTCGCGTCGTGCGTCTTGCGGTTTCATGGCAACCTCCGTTGGTCGACATCGCCGGCATTTCTATCCGGCGCCTTGGGAAACGCCAGGGTGGATGGCGTGAGCAGAGAGTGCGGACCATGGCGTTTCTTCAGTGATAGCCCTGCCCCGCGCGGACCTTGCCGCGGAATACGCGATACGACCATGCCGTGTAACCCAGGATCACCGGCAACAACAGCACCACGCCCACCAGCAGGAAACCCTGTGAAGCCGCGCCCGACGCCGCTTCCCACAGGGTCAGCCGGGGCGGCGCCAGATAGGGCCAGAGGCCGATCACCAGGCCGGCGAAACCGAGCCCGAAGAAGCTCAGGGTCAACACGAACGGGCGGGCATCACGGCCGTGCGCGAACGCGCTGCGCCACAGCCAGGCCGCATTGAGCAGCGCCAGTGCGGGCACCGGCGACAACCACCAGAAGTTGTCCTGTTCGAACCAGCGCGCCATCACCCGCGAGTCCAGGAACGGCAGCCAGGCACTGACCAGTCCCATGAACGCCACCACCAGCGCGGCCAGAGGCCGGGTCAGCAGACGCGCCATCTGCTGGACCTCGCCCTCCGTCTTCATCACCAGCCAGGTGCTGCCCAGCAACGCGTAACCCGCAATCAGCGCAGCGCCGGTAAGCATGGAGAAGGGACTGAACCACGCGGCCGGCCCGGCCGTGGGATCGGCGGCGCGGCCTTCCACCAGCGCGCCGAGGATCACGCCCTGCCAGAACGCGGCGCCCAGCGATCCCAGCAGGAACGCCGCGCCCCACACCCGCCGCGAGCGCCGGGCCTTGAAGCGGAATTCGAAAGCCACGCCGCGGAAGACCAGGGCAATCAGCATCAGCAGCACCGGCAGGTACAGTGACGACAGCAGCAGGGCGTACGCGGCCGGGAATGCCGCCAGCAGGCTCGCGCCGCCCAGTACCAGCCAGGTCTCGTTGCCGTCCCAGATCGGCGCGGCGGTGTTCATCATCAGGTCCAGTTGCGTCTCGTCCTCGGCGAACGGCGCCAGGATGCCCAGGCCGAGCACGAAGCCGTCCAGCAGCACATACATCAGCACCGCGAAACCGATGATGCCGAACCAGATGACCGGCAGGATCGTTTCCATGTTCACCTTTCCTCCAGCGATTCGTCGGCCGCCGACAAGGGACGCGCCGGCGTGTGCTCGCCGCCTTCGGTCTGCGGCGGCGGTTCGAAAGGCACCGGTCCGCGCCGGATCATCTTGACCAGATAGGTCAGGCCGAAACCGAACACGATGGCATACGCCACCGCGTAGATACCCAGCGACAGCGCCACGCTGGCCGCACTGATCGGACTGACCGCTTCGGCGGTGCGCAGCCAGCCGTAGATGACGTAAGGCTGGCGCCCGAGTTCCGTGACGTGCCAGCCCGCCAGCATCGCCACGAAACCCGAAGGCAGCATGAGAATCCATGCGCGCTGCAGGCCGTGCGCTTGCGCCAGACGGCCCCGGTGCCACGCGATGAGCGACGCCAGCGCCAGCAACAGCATCAGTACGCCGATGCCGACCATCAGGCGGAACGCGAAGAACACCGGCACCACCGGCGGCCGCTCGTCCGCGCCCACGTCCTTCAGGCCCGGCGTCTGCCCATCCCAGCTATGCGTCAGCACCAGGCTGCCGGCGCGTGGTATGGCGAGTTCCATCCGGTTGCGCTCGGCCGCTTCATCCGGCCACGCGAACAGCACCAGCGGCTGGCCCTTGCCCGGCTCGGCCTGCCAATGCCCTTCCATCGCCGCGATCTTGATGGGCTGGTACTTGAGCGTATTGAGTCCGTGCAGATCACCCACCACCACCTGCAGCGGAACCGCGATGCAGGCGAAGGCGATGGCCAGCCGCAGCATCCGCAGACCGGCGGCCGCATGAAGCTCCCGGCGCAGGTACCACGCCCCGACCCCGCCGATGACGAAGCACGTGGTGATGAACGCGGCCAGGCTCATGTGCGCCAGCCGGAACGGGAACGAGGGATTGAACACCAGCGCCCACCAGTCGATCGGCCGGAAGATGCCGTCGTCAAGCCTGAACCCCGCCGGCGTGTGCAGCCAGCTGTTCGCCGAAAGTATCCAGAACGTGGAAAACAACGTGCCCAGCGCGACCAGCAGCGTGGACAGGAAATGGATCTTCTCGGGCACCCGTCCCCAACCGAACAGCATGACCCCGAGGAAACTGGCCTCCAGGAAGAACGCGGTGAGCACCTCGTAACCCAGCAACGGCCCGAGGATGCCACCGGCACGCAGGCTCAGACCCGCCCAGTTGGTCCCCAACTGGAAACTCATCACGATGCCGCTCACCACGCCCATGCCGAAGGACACCGCGAAGATCTTCAGCCAGAAGAAATAAAGGTCGCGCCATACCGTCTGGCGACTGCTCAGCCAGCGCCATTCCAGGAAACCCAGCCAGCTGGACAGGCCGACCGTGAAGGCCGGGAACAGGATATGGAAGCTGATGACGAAGGCGAACTGGATGCGCGAGAGCAGCAGGGCATCCATGGCTCATCCCTGTCCAGTAGGCTCAATGGCGGTTGCTGTCACTGCCGCTGCGGTGGTCATCACGTCCCTTGTCGCGTGTGGGCGTTTCACGCTCCTGCGGCTGCTTGCGGGGTGAACTGCCCTTTTTTCCCGCGCGCAGGACGCGGGCATGATCGTCGGAGCGATCCGGACCTGCCGGTGGATGATGGCGCTCGCGGTTGCCACGTGTCGCGGTCATGACGGACTCCAGGGAGGGAACCGCCATCGACGCTAGCGCGCGCGCCGTTAGCGTGGAGCCATGCCCGGGTGAAGCGGATGCAAATCTCCAGGCGGGCTCAACCGTCGAGCCACGGCACCTGCTTGGCCACCATCAGGTAGAAGATCGCCAGGAACGACAGCAGTGCTGGCACCCCCAGCGCGGTCCACGCGCCAAGGTGCGCCGCATAACGCGGCGGCAATTCGGTGCCCTGCTCCGCCGCCGCCTTGGCGATGTCGCGCAACCGCATCTGCAGCCACACCACCGGTAGCCAGCAGGCCGCGGCGATCACGAACAGCACCAGCGACCAGAACAACCATGGCGTCGCCAGCGGAACGCCCATTCGATGGGCCAGGTACAGCCCGCTGGCGGGCTGGAATACGATGGTGGTGGCGGTGAAGATCCAGTCGGCGATCACCACCAGGCGCGCGACTGCCGCCACCAGCCTGGCGTCGCGGGTGCGGCTGGTGAAGAACAGATAGAACGCCGTGCCGATGCCGGTGCCGAACAGCAGCGTGGACGACAGGATATGCAGGTATTTAACGAGGATCAGATCCATCGGGCCGGTCCAATGCGTGCAGGACGAGAATCATCGCCAGCAACGGAATGTTCTTGAGCAGCGGGCCGAACGGGTGCCACCAGAATTCCGGTAGGCCGATGCTGATCAACAGGGTATAGGCGAGCACCAGCGCCAGTTGCGCACGGTAGATGCCGCGGCGCCGGCGCAGGACCAGTAGTGCCAGGCCCAGCACGGCATCCAGTAGCGCGCCGCTCCACAGCGCGAGGTCTGCCCAGTCACCGTGCAGGCCCAGCCGCGCCAGCAGCGCATGGCTGGCCGCGCGCGGATAGGCGAACAGCGAGACCCAGGCCGTGCCCAGCCACATCGCCGCCAGTGCCCAGCGCATCAGCACCAGATAGCGCAAGTGGCGGACGTGCATCGCCAGTCCGTGCGCCGCCCTGCGGTCGAAAAAGGTGGCGGGATCGCGCAGTGGCCGCCGCAGGAACACGCGCAACGCTGAAGGGTCGGCGGTGTTGCCACGTTCCAGCATCGCCAGCGCGTCGGCGCTGGCCAGTCCGCCCCGCATGCGTCCCGCCCAAGACAGCATGCGGCGCAGCAGCGGCAACGGTACGGACAGGAATGCGGACCGGCGCGCGAATGCCCGCCGGAACATGTCCAGATACTCCCGCAGTTCGAGCGGACGCGGCCCGACCGCGGCGGTCATCGCCGGCGCTTCGTTGTCGACGGCCAGGCATTCCAGCAACGCCGCGATGTCGTCGATATGGATCGGCTGGATGCGTTGGCGTCCGTCGCCCGGCAGGGGCGTAAGCGGCAAATCCGCCCATCGCGCGAACTGGCGCGTGCTGGCGCCTTCGGGCGCGAACACCAATGAAGGCCGCACCACCCTCACCGATACCGGCAACGCGAGCGCCTGCGCATCGGCGCGCCCCTTGGACGCCAGGAATTCCTCGTTTGCGCCGGGATCCGCGCCGAGGGCGGAGATCTGCACGATTCGCGGCACCCCCGCCTCCACCGCGGCATGGAACAGCGCCAGCGGGCCTTTCACGTGCACTGCATCGAAGCTCTGTTTCCCTTTCTCGCGGAAGATGCCCACCGCGTTGACCACCGTGTCCACGCCGCGCAATCGCTCGACCAGCGCCGCGTGCGCGGGCGGCGCGGTGTAGTCCAGTGCCAGCGTCGCGCTGTCGCCATCCGCGCCGCCGTGCGCGCGCCCCGCCAGGATCACCGTATGCCCCGCCGCCGCCAGTCGCCGCACCAGCGCCGCCCCCAGCAGTCCAGCGCCGCCGGCAACGAGCACGCGCATCAGCCGTTCTCCTGGCCGCGCGTGTTCCGGCGTGCATGGGTATCGGGTTCGGTCGCGAGCATCATTTCCACGTTGATGGTGATGGGATGGAGCCGGCGCATCGACGGCGCCACGCCCGCCGGTACCAATGCCGCCAGCCAGTGGGTCTGGGATCGTTCCGCGCGCCGCGCGCGCGGCTGGTCGTGGCGGCATACGGCCATCGGCTACGGCGTGCATCATGCCAGTTCGGTGTTCTGGGCGCTGATGTACGAAGGCTGGCGACACCGGCATCCGGGCCGGCCGCTGGCGAAGGCCTCCGTGATCGCCGCCCTCGCCTACGTCGTGGACTACCATGTGGTGCCTCCGCGGCTGAGCCCGGGCTTCGAACACCGCATCGCTCGTCCGGGGATGCTGATGACCTACGCCACCTTCGCGCTCGGGCTGTACCTCGCCGACCGGCGGAGGGACACGCGCCGCTAGGCATCGCGCGCGCGCCAGGCGGCCCGCGATTCTGCCAATGCCGGCAACATCACCAGCAGCACCGCGGGCAGCAACACCCACGCCTGCTTCGCGTTGGAGGGCATCGGGTCGCGCAGCGCGACCCGCCAGCCCCACGTATCCTGGCTTGTTCCGGTCGCCGCTGCCAGCGCGATCAGGCCGAACCAGGGCGCCATGTCCAGCACGCTGTGGACATGCTGCTCCAATGGCCCGATCCGGCGCAGCGGATAGGCGACCTGGGTATCCCGATAGCCTACCGCCGCATGCACCGTCACCAGCACCGCCAACACCAGCAGCACCGTCCATGACGGTTGCAGATACAGCCACAGCAGCACGCCGGTGCCGATGAGCCCCAGTTGCACCAGGTGCAGGCGCGATTCGGCCCAGCCGGAAGTATGGGCCAGGTCCTCGCGCCAGTGCAGGGTGAAGTCGGCCAGGCCGGCGCACAGCCAGAGGATATAGCCCGCATAGGCCCATTCGGCGGCGAGCATGGCTCAGGAAGCCTTTTCCCATGGGAAGGGCGACAACGGTTCGCTCGTGGGGCCATTGAGAATGGCGCCGCTGGCCGCATCGAAGCGCGAACCATGGCAGGGACAGTCCCAGGATTTTTCCTCGCTGCTCCAGCGCACCACGCAACCCAGGTGCGGGCAGCGCGCATTGAAGGCATGCAGGTGTCCATCCGCGCCGCGATACAACGCTACCCGATGCAGGCCGCGGCGCAGCACCGCGCCGGTGCCACGCGCGATCGCGTCGGCGTCGGCCACCTCGCCCGGCCGGATCCAGTCGCGGTATTGCAGTGCTGCATTGGCGTTCTCGCGCAGCCACTCGCCGCCGCCACGCACCGGCTTGCGAGCCGGGTCGTAGAGTCCGGTCCATGGATTGTCGCGCCCCTGGATCAGATCCGTGATCAACAACCCGGCCAGGGTACCGTGGGTGATGCCGTTGCCGGAGTCACCGGTCACCAGGTAAACATTCTCGTTGTCGGGATCCCGGCCGATGAAGGCCAGACTGTCCGCCGGCTCGAGCACCTGGCCCGACCATGCATGGGTGAATCGTCCTATTCCCGGGAATCTCGCCTTCGCCCATTCCTGCAGGCGCACATAGGCGGTCGGGTCATCCTCCTGTCCGGTCTTGTGATCCTCGCCGCCCACGATGACCTGCACCGGATCGGCCGCGTCGCCCGGCATCTGCAGGCGCACATAGTGGTAAGGATCGCCGTCGTCCCAATACAACGCGTCGGGCAAGGTCTCCGGCGGCGCCTCCGCGACCACGGCGTAGGTCCGGTAGGGCGCCTGCTTGGTATAGGTCGCTCCGGTCTCGTGGAATGGCACGTTGCTGGCGACCACCACCGCGTTCGCGCGCACTTCGCCTTCACGCAGGCGCACGCATGGCTGCGCACCACCTTCCACCGCGCTGGCCTCGGCGCGCAGGAACGCGCCGCCTGCATCACGCACGGCCTTGGCGAGCACCAACAGGTACAGGCCCATGTCCACCCGCGCCTGCTGATCGAACCGCAGCACCGGCCCCAGCGCGGCAGGTGCCTCCTCGCCCTCGCCCACCAGTTCGGCCGACAATCCCGCGGCCCGTGCCGCCTCCGCCTCGCGGCGCAGGTTGTCGGTATCCCCGTCATGCGAGAACAGATAGCCGGGCAGCCGGCGGAATCCGCACGGCGGATCCGAGGCCAGGGCCAGTTCCTCGATCCAGTCGATGGCGGCCGCATGGCTGGCCGCCGCCAGTCGCGCCCCCTCCTCGCCATGTTGGCGGGCCAGACGGTAGTAGCGATCGTCCAGCGCGGACGCCAGATGCGCGGTGGTGCGCAGGGTTTCGCCCGCGCCAAGGCCGGCGCGATCGATGACCAGCACCCTCCTGCCTTCGCGGCACAGGCACAGTGCCGTGCTCAGTCCGGCGATGCCCGCGCCGACGATCACGACGTCCTGTGCTTCGCTGACCGGGCCTTCGAGAAACCAGTCCGCGGTAGCCGTGTCCACCGGCGTCCAGAGCGGTTGCGTGCGTGCGGTACCCATGGCGGATTCCCTGCTGCGAGGATGGGCTTGGCTTAGCCCACCCCGGAAAAAAATAAAGTGAAGCCTCCACCAGCACCCGCCACGTCGGCCGAATCTGCGCGAGCTCGGGTTGGAAAATTTTCCGCCTTCCCGTCCCGGCGTGCACCAGGCGTCATGCCGACCGGTTGAAAGCTGGCGTGGGCATTGCGGCGATCCGTTCGGGCACTTCCCTGCCCGCAAACAGGAGACTTTCAATGCCAACCCAGAACCGCAACAAGAACTCGGGCCAGGACCGTCGTGGCTTCGCCAGCATGGATCCGGACAAGCAGCGCAACATCGCCGCCGAAGGCGGCCGCGGCGACCACTCGCCAGGTCATTCCTCCGTCGTCTTGCGAGGAAGGAAAACGCGGGCCGCGGGCCCGCGTTTTCCTTGTGTCACGGAGATTGCCTCAGACCCGGGGCGGATCCGTCTCACGCTCGGGGTTGCGATGTCCGGCAATCGCGCCGACGAATCGGGACAACGCCTCCTCGCCGGCGAACTCGGCCATCACCAGGGCATCGTCGGCGTTGGATTCGATATCGATGCCGGCGACCGACAGCACTTCGCTGGCCGTGCCGAGCGCCAGGATCGCCTTGCCGTGGCGCCAGGCATCCCGCACGAATTCCAGTACCCGGCCGTCGGCCGACCACAACGCCACTGCTTCCTCGCCGGCCGGCAGCACCAGCGCGTCGAACAGCACGCTGGGCTCGTTCTCGACCGAGGCGTCCGCGTCGAGCGTTTCCCCCTCCTCGGTTTCCAGCGCGCCGACGTGTGGACCCAGCACGCGCACGGCCGCGCCCCGACCGCCCAGCGCTTCCACCAGCGCACGCACATCCTTGGCGCGCACGCCGCGCGTGGCCAGGATCGCCACCCGCCGGCTGCGGATGCCGCCGTCTCCCGGCCTGGCGGTCAGCGACAGCGCAGGCGACAGGGTCACTTCCGCCGCCGGCGGTCGTTCCAGTGCGCGCGGCATCGCCGGTGGCAGTGCCATGCCCAGCCCGGCGGCGACTTCAGCCGCCAGCGTCTCGGAGACATTGCGCAGCATCGAAACGACCCGGCGCCGGATGGCCGGCACCGTCACCTTGCTCAACTCGAAGCGGAAACCGGCGGCGATGTGGCGTTTCTCGAACGCGGTCTGGCTCTCGTAGAACAGGGTGGCCTGGGCGAAATGCTCGGCGAATTTCTCGGGTTTTGCCCGTACCTCGTCGCCTTCGGACGGCTCGGAAAACGAGACGAAACCGGCCGCACCCGCCTGGAACGGGCAACCGCCGCCCAACGAATTGGGCTCGTACGAGACACGCCCTCGATGGATGGCCTGCCGGTGCATTCCGTCACGCTGGTTGTTGTGTACCGGCGCCAGCGGCGCGTTGATGGGAATCTCGTGGAAGTTGGGCCCGCCCAGCCGGCTGATCTGGGTATCCACGTAGGAATGGATGCGTCCGGCCAGCAACGGATCGTTGGTGAAGTCGATGCCGGGGATCACATGCGCGGCGCAGAACGCCACCTGCTCGGTCTCGGCGAAGAAGTTGTCCGGATTGCGGTTTAGCACCAGCCGCCCGACGACGCGCAACGGCACCAGTTCCTCCGGCACGATCTTGGTCGCGTCCAGCACGTCGAAGCTGAAGGCCTCGGCCTGCTCCGGGGTGAAGATCTGCAGGCCCAGTTCGTATTCGGGATAATCGCCGGCCTCGATTGCCTCCCAGAGATCGCGCCGGTGGAAATCGGGATCCGCGCCGGAGATCTTCACCGCCTCGTCCCACACCAGCGAATGGGTGCCGAGCACGGGATTCCAGTGGAACTTGCAGAACACCGAATCGCCGTCCGCATTCACCAGCCGGAACGTGTGCACGCCAAAGCCCTGCATCATCCGGAAACTGCGCGGGATGGCGCGATCGGACATCAGCCACATCAACATGTGGGTGGATTCGGGCATCAGCGAAACGAAATCCCAGAAGGTGTCGTGGGCGGATGCGGCCTGTGGCATCGCATGATGCGGCTCGGGCTTCACCGCGTGCACCAGATCCGGAAACTTGATCGCGTCCTGGATGAAGAAAACCGGCATGTTGTTGCCCACCAGGTCCCAGTTGCCCTCGTCGGTATAGAACTTCACCGCGAAACCGCGCACATCGCGAGCCGTGTCCTTGGAGCCCCGCTCGCCAGCCACGGTGGAGAAGCGCACGAATACCGGCGTGCGCTTGCCGGCGGCTTCGAACGGGGCGGCACGGGTGAGTTCGGACAGGCTCTCGTAGGCTTCGAAATAGCCGTGCGCGCCGGACCCCCGCGCATGCACGATACGCTCGGGAATCCGTTCGTGGTCGAAATGGGTGATCTTCTCGCGCAGGATGAAATCCTTGAGCAGCGCGGGCCCACGCAGACCGGCCTTCAGGCTGTTCTGGTTGTCCGCCACCGGCACGCCCTGGTTGGTGGTCAAGCGGCGATCACCGGCATCGTTGCGCACGCGCAGCAGCGGGCCGCTGCCGGCGTCCATGCCCGGCAACGCCGGTTCGCCGGACTTTCCGGTGTCGTTGCGCTCGCTCACCGTGCTGGCGGCCGCGTCCGGCGCGGGCGCTGGAACATGCTCGCCCTCCGGCGGATCCAGCGCATGTTCCAGACCGTGCTCGGCCGCCTTGCCGGCGTTGTACTCGCGCTCGCTTGACCATGCTTCGGCCAGGCGGGCGACCTCGGCCTGCGGCACGCCCAGCCCCCCGGACCGTCCCTCGGCCGGGCCGGAATCGGTACGGGGGCGGGCTTTCTTCCCCGTAGCCGACCGCTTGGAGGGGGTTTGCTTCTTGCTCATGGCGGACACCTCCTGGAGAGAGGTGTCCCAAGCTAGCCCGATGGAGTGAACAGAATGCGTTCGGCGGTCGACGCGAGTGATTCGGCAGGCCAGGGCCTGGCTTGTTTACCCATCGATATGTTCATCCGCCGGCATGCACCTGGCTTGATGCGCCGGTGCCACCCTCAAGATAGGCCAACAGCAGTTCGGGCATCCCGCTTGTCACCTCGCCCGGCGGCTCGTCGTCGCGAAGGTCCAGGTAGATTTCTGCCGCAGCGGACAGGGCATCGCGAACCGAACCGGCGTCATGCACGGCCACTGTACGTGCCAGCAGTTGGATCGCCGCATCATCCCACGTCTCCATTCGCCGCAGGCCCCGCTGCGCGCGCCCGGCCCTGCGATGAAGCATCGGCCCCAATACCTGATCGCGGAAAAAGGCGAGCATCCCCATGGCCTCGAACAGTTCACCGCGCCCCAGCTTGGCCGCGCCGTAATGCAGCCAGATCCAGGCCCGCTGTTCGAACCATTCCGGGGAGCGCTCCGGCCAATGGATGACCGCCGCGTCGAGTCGGCCTTCAATATCGGCGGCGTCGCGGGCGAACAGCACCGAGGGTCGTTCTACGAGCCGGCCCAGATCTTCCGCAACGATGAATTTGAGATCCACATGGAGCAAGGGAGGACCGTAAAGACAGATGAGCAACCTCGGTTCGCCGACATGCTCTCCACTGAAAGCTGACAGCAGGTCGCCCAGGCCTTCCGCGAACTGCCTGCGCGTGGCCATGACCTCGGAATACCCGCCAGACTCCACGACCACCACGAAATCCAGATCCGAATAGCGGTCGAAGCCGCCGTGGACATAGGAACCGCCCGCAAGCAGGGCCTTCAGCCGCGGATCGCGGGAAACCCCGGCCCGTACCCTTTCGACAAACGCCTGGTGCTGTGGGGGAAGCATTCCGCTCATGTCCGGCGCTCGAAGGACACGGGCCAAAGCCGGATTGCAATCATGCGGATTCGACTTCCGGGCTGCTGCGGAGCGTGCGTCCGGGAAACCCGCGCGGCGCCTGCATCCCGCGCATCAAGGACACGCCCGCTCCGTACACCAGCAACGGCGCGGCCCAGCTCAACCACAGCAGCGTCGGGATCATCACCATCGGCGAAGCGAGTTCCATCATGCCGGGAATCCGGACCAGCGCCCGGAAGGTGATCGGCGCCAGCGTCACCAGGTAGCAGCCGATCATCCATCGCCGGTGCACGTCCACCTGTCCACGGCGGATGGCGCGATAGCCCAGGAAGGCGGTGACCAGCCAGGCCAGCGCGGTGGCGCCGAATGCGGTGCGTATCGCGGCCGGCGCAGGGCTGGTCAGGATCAGTCCCACCGCGCCCACGCAGGCGACCAGCATGCCCAGCAGGAAGGTCCGGCCGATCCAGCGATGCACCCGCGGCCAGGTGCGGCGAAGTTGCGGCAGGAACTGCAGTGCGCCCAGCAGGACCGTCAGCGCGCCACCACCGATATGCGTCCACAGCCACTCGCGCCGGGTCCAGAACATGCCGTAGCTGCCGGCATTCAGTTGGGTGTACTTCTGGTAGGCGATGGAGAGAAACTCGAAGGCCGCGAGTGAGACCATCAACCACGCCAGGGCCCATGCCGTGTTTCGTGCAAGCGCCGGCCACACACGGGAAGAAGTTCGTTCCAGGTTCGGCTGCGTCATTTCATCGCCATCCGCGGGTGAGCGGCTGAGCCTACCTGAGCGCGGGAGCGCCGATAAGTGGCCTGTTCATAGATGAACCACGCCTTCCCTTGCCAGTCAGGCAGGCCAAGACGTGGAGCCAGGTCTTCCCTCCATGCCACTGGGATCGGCCGACAGCAGATCCTCGTGCAGCATGAAGACGTCGTTGCCGTCGACGCCGGGATCGCCGATGGCGTAGAGCGTCGAAAACACCGCCTCGTAGGCCGTGTTCCGCATCAGCAGGCAGATGTCCCGGGGATCGGCTCCGAGAGCAAGCAGCCGCTCGAGGGCCGGTCCGCTGTCGGCCAGCGGATCATCCGGTCGCTGTTTGGCATGGGCGATCACCTGGGCCAAACCATCCGGCCTGAGCTGGATGTTGATTACCTCGGCCCAGAGGTGTGCCAGGAGTTCTTCGCGAGTGGACATGATGTTCCTGTGGTTCGTGGGGTGGGTTCACACCGGGCCCTGGGGATCGGGCATGCGGTTCATCGGTATTGGGCCCTGCCGCGAAGAGCCAATCCCCCTCGGTCCCCCTTCTTCGAAGGGGGAGGCAAAGCGGGCATGCGGGATTGGACGGAGTGCTGATCAGCATGCGGAGGCGGAGCCGCGACGCGCCATGTCCCCATGTCCGCAGTAAGTCCATTCGCGCAGATGTACGGACCTTCCCTACTCGCCCTTGATCTCCCCGCGCAGTTGCGCGAGGAGGCGGCGCAGCCCGTGGATCTGGTCGATGAGATGCAGGGCCACGTCGATGCCTTCCTCGTTCACGCCCAGATCGTCGGAAAGGTCGCGTACCAGATAGGCGCGGGCGACGTCGATTTCGGTCAGTTCGACGCGGCTGGCGGTTCGCGCGGGCGTGATCCAGGCCCTCTCGATCCACACGGTCAGCGTTTCGCGGCGGATGCCGGATTGGCTCAGGAATTCTTCCAGATCGATGTTCATGCCTGCGGTTCCTCGCGGGGATGATGGCCCTGCCCTGCGTGCCATCCGGAGACGAAGTCCTTCAGTTCGGGATCGCCGCCCTTGGGCAGCACGATGCGCAGGCGGACGTACTCGTCGCCTCGCCCGCCGCCCCGGCGCGGCATGCCGTGGCCCTTCACCCGCAGCCGGCTGCTGCCGTCGGAGCCCGGCGGCACGTTCAGGTCCACGTGTCCGGTGGGAGTGGGCACGCGAATCGGCCCGCCCAGCACCGCTTCGCGCAACGAGATGGGCACTTCCAGGCCAAGATCCTCGCCGTCCTGGCTGAAACGGGGATCCGGCATCACGTCCAGTTCGATCAGCGCGTCGCCCGGCTGGCCATGCTCGCCGCCGGGCGCGCCCTTGCCGCGCAACCGCAAAGTCTGCCCCGATACGATCCCGGCCGGCACGGTGACGTCCAGGGTATCGCCGGTGGGCAGCGTCAGCCGGGTCCGGGTGCCATTGATGGCGTCGGCCAGGCTGATCGGCAGGCGGTAGTGCATGTCCTGTCCGCGCCGGTGCGCGCGCGCCTGCGCGCTGCGCCGGAGCAGTTCGGCGAACGGGTCATCGCCTTCGGCGAAATCCGCGTAGGCGGCATGGTCGGTGTCGTTGCCGTAGGCATGGCCGTGATCGGCGCCGGCATAGTCGCGATAGTAGCGATGCTGCGGCCGTTCGGCGCCGGTTTCGTCGATCTCGCCGGCGTCGTAGCGCTTGCGCTGCTCCGCGTCCCCGAGCAGGCGGTAGGCGACGGCGACGTCCTTGAAGCGCTCCTCGGCCGCCTTGTCGCCGGGATTGAGGTCCGGGTGCAGCTTGCGCGCCAGTCGCCGGTAGGCCTTCTTGATCTCGTCGGCCGAAGCGCTCGCCGGGACGCCCAGGATCTCGTAGGGATTGCTCACGCGCCAGCCTCCGCTTGCGCCGCCGCCGGCGCCGGCGCATCCATCGCGATCACGCGCACCGGTATCGACTTGGCCGCCGGCGTGCCGCTGATGCGGTCGTGATAATCCAGCGGCAGCAACGGATTCAGTTCCGGGTAGTAGCCGGCCACCGAGCCGCGCGGCATCGGATAGTCGAGCACCGTCAGCCCCTCGACGCGGCGCTGCCGGCCATCGGTGCTGAAGGTTTCCAGCGCGACCTGCTGTTCCGGCCGCAGCCCGCGCTCGCGGCGATCCTCCTCGTTCATGAACAGGACCATGCGATCGTTGTACACGCCGCGGTAGCGATCGTTGTAGCTGTAGATGGTGGTGTTGAACTGATCGTGCGAACGCACGGTGGCCAATCGCAGCATCGACGGATCCGCGACCGGATCATTCACTTCCAGCCCCGGCAGCGGCAGGAAGTTGGCCTTGCCATTGGGCGTGAGCCAGACCCGCCGGCGTGGCGCGACATCCAGATGGAAGCCCTTCGGGGCGCGGATGCGCTCGACGAACCCGGCATACAACGCCGGATAGACATCGGCGATGCGCGCGCGGACGAGATCGTAATCCACCGCGTAGTCGGCCCAGGGAATCCGGCTGTCCGGCAGCGTCGCCATCGCCATCCGGCAGACGATCTCCACCTCCGGCAACAGTTGCGGACTGGCCGGTTCCAGCACCCCGCGCGAGGCGGTGACGTTGGACATCGAGTCCTCGATGGTGACGAACTGCTCGCCGGCGGCGGTCTGGATGCGTTCCGAGCGCGCGATCACCGGCAGGATCAGCGCCTCCCTGCCGTGCACCAGATGACCGCGGTTCAACTTGGTGGTGATGCCCACGGTGAGGTCGAGCTTGCGCATGGCCGCATACGCCTGTTCGGTGTCGGGCACGGCACGCACGAAGTTGCCGCCCAGGCCGATGAACACCTTGGCGGTACCGTCCATCATCGCGGCGATGGACTCGACGGTGTGGTGACCGTGCGCACGCGGCGGTTCGAAACCGAACACCTCGCCCACCCGGTCCAGATACGCCGCCGATGGCTTCTCATCGATGCCGACGGTGCGATCGCCCTGCACGTTGGAGTGGCCGCGAATCGGCGAAATCCCCGCGCCTGGCCGGCCGAAATTGCCGCGCAGGAACAGCAGGTTGGCGACCTGCTGGACCAGCCGCGAGCCTTGCTGGTGCTGGGTGAGTCCCATGCCGTAGCAGATGATGGTGGCGTTGGAGCGGATGTAGATTTCCGCGCAACGGCGAATCTGTTCCTCCGCCACGCCGGACACCCGCACGATGTCCGCCCAGTCCAGGGACAGGATTTCCTCGCGGACCGCTTCCAGGCCCGTCGTGTGCTCGCGCAGGAACTCGTGATCCAGCACCGGCTCGCCCGCCGCCTCGCGTTCGAACAGCACCTTCATCATGCCCTTGAGCAGCGCCAGGTCGCCGCCGATGCGGACATGCACGAACTCGCTGGAGATCTCCGTCGATCCGAACGTCGCCATCTGCACCACGTCCTGCGGTTCGGTGAACCGGATCAGGGCGCGCTCGGGCATCGGGTTGACCGCGACGATGGGAATGCCGCGTTTCCGCGCCTCGACCAGGTGGGTCATCATCCGCGGCGAGTTGGTGCCGGTGTTCTGGCCGATTACGAAGATCGCCTCGGCGTGCTCGAAATCCTCCAGCACCACCGTGCCCTTGCCCACCCCGATGGCCGGCGGCAAGCCGCGGCTGGTCGGCTCGTGGCACATGTTGGAACAGTCGGGAAAATTGTTGGTGCCAAACTGGCGGACGAAGATCGCGTACAGGAACGCCGCCTCGTTCGGCGTGCGCCCTGACGTGTAGAACTCGGCTTCGTGCGGGCTCTTCAGCCCCCGCAGATGGCGCCCGATGATCTCGAAGGCGGTGTCCCAGTCGCAGGGTACGTAGTGATCCGTGGCGGCGTCGTAGCGCATGGGCTCGGTCAGCCGGCCCTGCATCTCCAGCCAGTAGTCCGACTGTTCCATCAATTCGGACACGCTGTGCCGGGCGAAGAACTCGCGGGTCACCCGCGCCTGGGTCGCCTCGAAGGCCAGCGCCTTCACGCCGTTCTCGCAGAACTCCAGCTTCTTGGTGCAGTCGGCGTCCGGAAACGCGCAACTCGGGCACTTGAAGCCGCCGGGCTGGTTCATCGCCAGCAGCGCGCGCGAGCCCTTGCTGACCACGCTCTGTTCCAGCAGCACCTTGGCGGTCGCGGCGGCCGCGCCCCAGCCGCCCGCCGGCTGGTGGTAGGGCTTGTAGCGGGGAGGTTTCTGCGCGCTCATGACCCGATACCTCCATATGCGAACCGTCGCGGCCAGTTAAGCACTTTACGCCGTCCCGCTCCACCTCGCCGCGATGAAACGGATGAGCTACGCTGCGACGGTTCGTCCGCGGCCGGTTGTTCCATCCGGTGGCCGGCGAACGAAATGGAAATTGCCAGCCAGCGGAAATGAAACGCCATGCCCGAACGCGGTGACGCCCCGCCTTCCGCCACCTCCGGGTGGGTGGATCGGCATGTCCTGCGTCGCCAGGGCGATGCCACCGAGGCGGTGCTGGATCGGCTTGCCGAGGAAATGCCGGTGGCCATGCGCTACAACGGCCGGCCGTTCGCGGTGATGATGGCGTCGCCCTGCGATCTGGACGATTTCGCGCTGGGGTTCTCGCTGAGCGAGGGCCTGATTACCGCGCCCGGACAACTGCTGGGCGTCCGCACGCACTGGCAGCTGGAAGGCATCGAGCTGGCAATGACCGTCGCCGACGGCGCGCCCGCCGCGACCCTGGACGAAGGCGATTCACGCTGGCTGCCCGGCCGTGGCGGCTGCGGCCTGTGCGGAACGCGCCAGTTGGAGGATGTGGTGCGTCCCGCCGCCCCGATCACGCACACGCCCAGCTTCACCGTCGAGGCGTTGCGGCGGGCACTGGCGGCGCTCGACGCGCACCAGCCCATGAACGCCGCCACCGGCTCCACCCACGCCGCCGCCTGGGCCGGCGCCGGGGGCGACATCCTGCGGGTGCGCGAGGATGTCGGCCGGCACAATGCACTGGACAAGCTGATCGGCGCGATGACGCGCGCCGGCGATGATCCGGCGACCGGCATGTTGGTGATCTCCAGCCGCGCCAGCTACGAGATGGTGACCAAGGCCGCCCGCGCCGGCATCGGCTTCATCGCCGCCGTGTCCGCGCCCACGGCGCTGGCGATCGAACTGGCACGCGGGGCCAACGTCTGCCTGATCGGTTTCGCGCGCGGCGACGGCTGCAATCTCTACACCTTTCCCGAACGCCTCGTGGCCTCGCCGTGAGCCTGTTCCTTCTCTTTCCGCAGGAGATATCGTGCAACCCATCCTGGCCCAGCCCGTCACCGCGCCGCTGACCCGCGCCGCGATTTTCCTGGTCGTCACCCTGGCGCGCGGAGACGCGCCGACGCAGGCCTGCCGCGCCCTGTGCGCCGATCTGGGCGGGCTGGTACGCGCCATCGGCTCGCGCGTGCCCGACGCGGCGCTGTCATGCGTGCTGGGAATCGGCTCGGACGCCTGGGACGGACTGTTCGGCGCGCCGCGTCCGCGCGAACTGCATCCGTTCCGCGAGATCAACGGCCGGCACCACGCCGTCGCCACGCCCGGCGACCTGCTGTTCCACATCCGCGCCGCCCGCCAGGATCTGTGCTTCGAACTGGCCACCCACATCATGCGGCGGCTGGGCGACGCGGTGACCGGCGCGGACGAGGTCCACGGCTTCACCTATTTCGACAACCGGGATCTGATCGGCTTCGTCGATGGCACCGAGAATCCGGTCGGCCAGGCGGCGCTGGATGCCACCCTGGTCGGCGCCGAGGATCCCGTCTTCGCCGGCGGCAGCTATGTCATCGTGCAGAAGTACCTGCATGACCTGCGCGGCTGGAACGCGGTGCCCGAAGCCGAGCAGGAAAAAATCGTCGGCCGCAGCAAGCAGTCGAACATCGAACTGGACGACGCGACCAAGCCCAGCTACGCCCACAACGCGCTGACCTCGCTGGTCGAGGATGGCCGCGAACTGGAAATCCTGCGCGACAACATGTCCTTCGGCGACGCCGCCAAGGGCGAATTCGGCACCTACTTCATCGGCTACGCCTGCTCTCCCTCGCGCATCGAGAAGATGCTGGAGAACATGTTCATCGGCAACCCGCCCGGCAACTACGATCGCCTGCTGGATTTCAGCACCGCGGTGACCGGCGCGCTGTTCTTCGTGCCTTCGGCGGAATTCCTGGAGAAGGCGGCGGGAGCGGATTGAGCGCGGGAGGACACCTCACTCGTACCTGCGATCCTCTGTCCCCACCCGCGGCGTCACGCACAGCATCCGGCCCGGCGACAGCACCTGCAGGCGGTGCCAGTTGTCTTTCGGTATGACGCAGGCGTCGGGCGCGATCACCCTGGCCGTGGTTTCTTCCCCGCCTTCCGGGGCCAGCGTCACCGCGATTCCGCCTTCCAGCACGTAGAGGATCTTGTCGCCCCCGGGATGGCGTTCCCAGAACCGCGCGTCCACCGACGGCTCATCAATGATATCGATCAACGCCACCATCCATTCGGATGTCGCCTCGCTCAGCCTGGCCAGCGGGATATCGGACGCGCGGCGGGTATCGTCGAAACCGACCACGCGTTCCTGTGGATCAAACGTCAGCATGGTTTGTGCGCCTGATGAAAGCATGCATAGAATGTGAGTCATCGCTCGCCTTGTCTACTCGCTTTTCCGTCGACCGCCATGGCCCGCAAACCCGCCACGAAACCACGCAAAACCGCCAGCCAGGAACGTTCCCGCGCCACCGTGGACGCGCTGCTGGAAGCCACCGCTCGCATTCTGGTCAAGGAAGGCTACGACCGCGCCAGCACCAATCGCATCGCCCAGGCGGCCGGCGTGAGCATCGGTTCGCTGTACCAGTACTACCCGAGCAAAGAAGCGCTGGTCGCAGGCGTGATCGGCCAGCACATGCAGGAAATGATGCAGCGCATCCGCGACGCATTGGCCCGGGTGGCGCATGAGCCATTGGATCTGGCCACCCGCGAACTGGTGCGGGTGATGATCGACGCGCATCGCATCAATCCCCGCCTGCACCGGGTGCTGGTCGAACAGACCCCGCGGGTGGGACTGCTGGAGAACATCGAGGCCATCGATCGCGAGGTCTACGCGCTCATCCGCCTGTACCTGGAAAGCCACCGGCAGGAACTGCGCGTGCAGGATCTGGACACGGCGACCTTCATCGCCGTGTCCACGGTGGAAACACTGACCCACGCGGCGGTGGTGCTGCGCCCGGAAATGGTGTCCGGCGATCGCGCGGACGCCTACATCGACGAGGTCACCGCACTGCTGGTGCGCTACCTGCGCAAGGCCTGAGCCTCATCCCCGCCGCGCCGGCAGGACGCGCGGGTTGCGCAGGATGGCGGCCGAAATCAGCGAGACCAGCACGCCGACCGGGAAAATTTCAATGAACGTCATCGGCAGCCGGAACAGCGGATTGGCGTACTGCGCCTTGAACGTCTCCATGTCGGCGGCCAGTCTGGCCAGTGCTTCGGGACTGGCGCCCTTGGCCTTCTGCGCCTCGATCATCGCCCTGGCATAGGTGTCGGCGAAGTCCAGGCCGCTGATCGCCAGCGCCGCCTCCCAGGACAGCATGTAGATCAGGCTGGCGATGAAGCTCACGCCCAGGCCCAGGCCGAATGCCGGCCAGAACCGGATCACCCCACCCAGTTCGCGATCCCGGTGGCGCTTGATGGCCAGGAACACCAGGCTCAGCGCCACCAGCATGGTCAGGTAGCCGATCGCCATGCTGTAGCCGGACGGAATGGCGTCCTGCACGGTCAGCACGATGAGGGACAGGACGCCGCCGGCAATCAGGCCGGCGAGCAGGCCATAGGACAGGATTCTGCGCAGCATGGGACACCTCTCGGGTCGGGAATGGCGGCGTCATTGGGCGGCCCGGCCCGGCGTGCGGCAATCGGCCAAACGGGTGATTCGGCCCGTTTCCGCCCAAGGATGGCATGCGATCCATCTGTTCAGGGAACCAGCCCCAGTTCGCGCGCGCGCCGCACCGCCTCGGTACGCCGGCGCGCACCCAGCTTTTCGTACAGCCGGGCCACGTGGGTCTTCACCGTGCTGGGCGCGATGTGCAGCTCGCGGGCGATTTCCTTGTTGGAGCGTCCCGCCGCAAGTTCCAGCAGCACCGCCCGTTCGCGATCGCTGATGCCCAGGCTGTCCTGCGCCCGCGGGTTGCCGTCGAAGGCCGGCGGGCGATGGCGGCCAGCGAACAGGCGGGCGCCGACGAACACCCCCAGCGCGAGGAAGGCCAGCGCGATCAGGCCGATGTAGAAGTCATCCCAATGGGTGCGCGCCAGCCGCTGGTAATCCAGCCATTGCAGGCCGATCGCCGCCAGCGCCAGCGCCACGCCGTACACGGCGGTCCGCTTCCAGTTTCGGGATGGCATCCGGGCGTGTCGGCGGCTCATGCCGGCGGATTGTCCGGCAATGCCGGCCCTGGTGAAAGGCGCCGCAGGGACTAGGGCCGGACCCGGAACACCGCGCTGATGCGCGGCGCCTGCGGGCGGCGGGTCTTGGGAATGCCGTGTTCGTGGGTGAGCTGGGAGGCGTGGCTCATGCTGAGCAGGCTACCCGGCAACAGATCGATGGCGATGGCCTTGTGCCCCTCGCCCTTGCGCTTGATCAGCATGCGGCGCGGCGCGCCCAGCGAGACCAGGGTGATCGGATGGCCTTCGCGCAGGATGTGCAGCTTATCGCTGTGCATGGCGACGCTGTCGTGACCGTCGCGGTAGAGGTTCATGCCCACCCGGCTGTAGGGCGCGGGCACCACGGCCTGCACCCGCGCCAGCATCTCGGCCAGCGGCAGGTCCGCGGGCAAGGCGTTGAGATCATAGCTGGCGAGCAGGCGTGGTACGTCCACCACCTTCTCGTACATGGGCCGTTGCAGGTGGGTCCAGTTGGCACCCGCCTGCAGGGCCTGGAACCACCGCCACGCCCGTGCCTCGTCGATGAAATCCGGCCAGTAGCGGATGCCGCCCTGGGCATCGTCGACCAATTGCTGCATGGGGCAGGCAAACAGATCCATCTCAGTGGAAGTCCCGCGAGGGGGTGACCAGGTCGCCCAGCCAGTCGCTCATGTCGCGCAACTGGGCGGCGATGAGGTGCTGCACGCCGTCCACGTGCTCCCAGCGTCCGCGCACCGACAGCAGGCGCGCGCCCAGCAGGGCCTTGCGCTGGCGCGCAGCCAGGTGCGGCCAGACCACCACGTTGACCACGCCGTGCTCGTCTTCCAGGGTCACGAAGATGACCCCGCTGGCGGTGCCCGGCCGCTGCCGCTGGGTGACGATGCCGGCGGCATGCACGCCACGCCCGTGCGGCATGTCCTGCAACTGGCGCGAATCCAGTACCCGCTCGCCCTGCAACCGTGGACGCAGCAGCGCCAGCGGATGCGTGCGCAGGGTCAGTCCCAGCGCGCGGTAATCCGACAGCACGTCCTCGCCGGTGCGCGGCGCCGGCAGCGCGATGGCGTCCTCGTCCGGGCTGCCGGGCAGCAGCGGCCGCTGGCGCTCGATGCCGGCCACCGCCCAGCGCGCGGCGTAGCGGTTTCCGGCCAGCGCTTCCAGCGCGCCGGCTTCGGCCAGCGCATGCCGGGCCTTTTCATCCAGCCGCGCGCGCAGGCACAGATCGCGCACGTCGCGGAACGGCTGGCGCGTGCGGGCGGCGACGATCGCATTCGCCATCGCCTCCGACAATCCGCTGATCTGGCGCATGCCCAGCCGGATCGCCGGCTGGCCGGCGTCATCCTCGTCGCCCATGCGGAAACGCCCGCCTTCCAGCGTGCAGTCCCAGTCGCTGTGCAGCACGTCGACCGGCCGCACCTCGACCGGCAGGCGCCCGCCCCGCCCGCGCCGCGCGTCCTGCACGATCTGGCTGGGCGAATAGAAGCCCATCGGTTGCGCGTTGAGCAGCGCGCAGGTGAAGGCGGCCGGCTCGTGCCGCTTCAGCCAGCTGCTGATGTAGACCAGCTTGGCGAACGAGGCCGCGTGGCTCTGCGGGAAGCCATAGGAGCCGAAGCCCTTGATCTGTTCGAAGATCTGGTCGATGAATTCGGAGGAGTAGTTCTTGCCCTCCATCAGCTCGCGGATGCGTGCCCGATGCGGCTCCATGTCGCCGCCGCGCCCCCAGGCCGCCATCGAGCGGCGCAGCCCGTCGGCTTCGGCTTCCGTGTAGCCGGCGTGAATCACCAGCTCCATGACCTGTTCCTGGAACAACGGAATGCCCAAGGTATCTTTGAGAATTTCCTTGATGCCTTCGGAGGGATAGACCACCGGGTCTTTACCCTGCCGTCGCCGCAGGTAGGGATGCACCATGCCACCCTGAATCGGACCCGGGCGAACGATGGCGACTTCGATCACCAGATCGTAGAACCACTTCGGCTTCAACCGCGGCAGCATGCTCATCTGCGCGCGCGATTCGATCTGGAAAACGCCAACCGTGTCGGCGGCCTGGATGAGGTCGTAGGTTCCGGCGTCATCGCCAGGTATCCGGGCCAAGTCAATGACGCGACCACGATGTTCCTCGATCAGTTTCACCGCCTTCTGGATGCAGGTCAGCATGCCCAGCGCCAGGCAGTCGACCTTGAGCAGCTTCATGGTTTCCAGATCGTCCTTGTCCCACTGGATGATGGTGCGGTCGTCCATGGCCGCGTTCTCCACCGGCACCACCGTGGACAGCGGCGCGTCGCTGATCACGAATCCGCCGACGTGCTGGGAAAGATGGCGCGGATGCCCGCGCAGCATCGCGGTCACCGCCAGCACCCGCGCGATCAGCGGATTGTCCGGGTCGAAACCGGCCTCTCGCAGGCGCTGCTCCATCGGCGTTTCGCCGTTTCCCCAGCCGTAGCAGTCGGCCAGCAATGCAATCTGATCCGGCGGCAGGCCGAACACCTTGGCGACATCGCGCACCGCGCTTTTGCCGCGATAGCGGATCACCGTGGCGGCGATGGCCGCGCGCTCGCGACCATACTTGTTGTAGACGTACTGGAGCACCTCCTCGCGCCGCGCATGCTCGAAGTCCACGTCGATGTCCGGCGGCTCGTCGCGGTTCTCCGACAGGAATCGCGCCATCAGCAGGCGGGTCTCGTCGGGATTGACCACGGTGATGCCCAGCGCGAAGCAGACCGCCGAATTGGCCGAGGAGCCGCGTCCCTGGCAGAGGATGTCCTGCGATTTGGCGAAACGGACAATGTCCTCGACGGTCAGGAAGAAGGCTTCGTATTTCTTCTTTTCGATGAGCGCCAGTTCGCCCTCGATCTGCCGCCTGACCTTGTCGGGCACGCCGCCTGGCCAGCGCTCATGCATGCCGCGTTCGGTCAGTTCACGCAGCCAGGTGGTCGGCGTGTGGCCTTCCGGCACCAGTTCAACGGGATAGCGGTATTCCAGTTGGTCCAGATGGAAGGTGCAACGCCGCGCCAGTTGAACCGCCGCCTCCAGCAAGGCCGCCGGATAGATGTTGCCCAGCGCGCGCCGCGTGCGCAGGTGGCGTTCGCCGTTGCGGAACAGATGCTCGCCGCATTCGCCCAGCGGCAGGCCCTGGCGGATCGCGGTCATGGTGTCCTGCAGGACGCGCCGGCGGCGCACGTCCATGTGCACGTCGCCGGCGGCCACCGGCGTCATGCCCTGCTCCACCGCCAATGCCAGCAGCTGTTGCAGGCGGGCATCGTCGTCCTCGTCGCGGTGCAGTTCCACCGCCAGGAACGCGCGTTCGCCGAATACCCGTTGCAGCCACCTTCCCTGTTCCGGTTCCGGCGCGCGCGCCGGCAGCCACAGCGCGAACAGGCTGCACTCTTCTTCGCACAGCACGCTTTCCACGTCCTGACGGGTGAGCCGGTAGCGTCCCTTGGTGGTGGCGCGCCGGCCCACGGTGATCAGCCGGCACAGTTGCGTGTAGCCGCGATGGTTTTCCACCAGCAGCACCAGCCGCAGGCCGTCGAGCAACCGGAACTCGCTGCCCACCACCAGTTTCAAATCGGTGGCCTCCGAGGCTTCCAGCGCCCGCACGATGCCCGCCAGCGAGCATTCGTCGGTGATCGCCAGCGCCTCGTAGCCGCAAAGCTTGGCCCGTGCGAACAATTCCTCCGCGCTGGCCGCGCCGCGCAGGAAGGAGAAATCCGACAGGCAATGCAGTTCGGCATAGGCCGACAGATCGTCGGCGACGACGGTGTCGTCGTTGGCTGCCGCCAGTCCCAGCCGCTGCGCGACTTCCCAGGCGCGCGGCGGGCGGCCGCCGGGCGAGTCGGTATCGCGTTCCTGTTCGCGGCTCATGCGAACCACCCGTGCAGCATCCAGTGTTCCCGCTCGCCCGGCGGCGCGAACGCCCAGGCGCGTTGGCCCTGCGAGGTTTCCAGCACGTAGTAGTCGCGCCGGGCGTCTTCACCATCCCACCAGCCACTTTCCAGCCGCTCCGGTCCGGACAGGATGCGCGGACGCGGATCCCGCAGCGGTATCGGCTGCGGCAACAGCCAGGCCGGGCGCGGCGGACGCGCGGGCGCCGGCGTGATGTCCACATGATCGCCGCCACGCAGTCGCCGCCACGCCCGCTCCGGACGCGGATCGCCGGTGGGCGTCACCTGGTGGACCGCGTCGTCGCCCAGCCGCGCGCGCAGGCGTTCGCGCAATTGCGGCCAGGGCAGCGTCTGCTGCGCGCGCAGGTCGAACAGGTCCCGGACGGCCGGCACGAACGGCGGCAACTCGCGCGCCAGCAGGCGCACCGCCACCACCGGCGCGGGAATCGACACCCGTTCGAGCCGGTTGCGGGTCAGTTCGAACAGCATCGCCGGTTCGCGCTCGACCGACAGCAATCCGACGTCCACGTCGGTGTGGCCCTCCTCGTGTTCCAGCCGCAGCAGGAACCGCTGCACGCCACCGTCGCGGATCGACAGGTAAGTGCACAGATCGCCGATCAGGCGACGCAGCGGGAACAGCAGCGCGGTGTGGCTTTCCACTTCGTAGCCCAGTTCCACCCGCGCGTCGAAATAATCCGGCGGCGCGTAATGGACCAGCGGATCGTCGGCCTCGCCATACAGGCGATCCAGATGTTCCAGCACTTCCAGGCCGAAGCGCCGGCGCAGGCTGTCGCGCGGCAGGCCGCGCAGGGTGCGCAGATCGCGGATGCCCATGCGGTGCAGGCGCTCGCCGGCATCGTCGGGCAGCACGGCGCGCCGGATCGGCACGCGATCCAGCACCTCGTTCATGCCCGGCGCCTGCATCATCGCCAGGCCGTCGCGCAGGCCGGCGAACACGCGCGCCGCGCGTGGCGTCGGCGCCAGCGCGATGCGATGGCTGAAGCCGAGCGCGTGCAGTTCCTCGCGCAGGCGTGCCTCGAACCGTGGCCACGGGCCCAGCAGGCGGAAACTGGCGCGCACTTCCAGCACCAGGCAGCCAGGCCATTGCGCGCTCACCAGCGAGCTGTGGCGATAGGCCCATGCGGCCAGGAAGCGGTGCCAGCGCGCTTCGGCCTGCGGTTCGTACTCGGCCAGCGCCAGATCCGGCAGCAGCGCGTAAGCGGCGGTCAGCCGCATGCCCGCCCGCAGGCCCGCCTGCGCGGCCGCGGCATTGACGGCATGCAGCGTGCGCAGTTGTGCCGGTCCGGTCACCAGCGCCAGCGGCGCGTCGGGATCGGGGCAACGGCGAAGGACGGCGTCCAGCGCCAGCTGCGGCAGCAAGATGCAGGCCCAGAGCATGCGCGACTCACGAACCGGTCCAGGCGAACGCCTGCGCGGGTGGATGCCCGCCGCGGCATTTGCGCACGTGCCAGGCGCCGGCCGCGCCGCCTCTTTCGCGCGCGTATTCCAGCCGCAGCGATGCCGGCGAGGCGTTGAGCGCATGCCGGCGATCCCGTAGCGCGAAACCCAGGCAATCGCCACTGTCGGCCGCCACCTGCAAGCGCCGCAAGGCGCGTCCATCGGCGGTCGCCGGCCAGCCGAGCACCGCGGCGCAGGCACCGCTGCGCAGGCACTGCTCGAAGGCCCACAAGGCATCGCGCGGCGCGGCCTCGACCAGATGCAGGTGCGCCAGTTCCACGCCGCCCGCCTGCCAGGCCGGCGCGTAGGCCAGATACGGAGGCGCGATCAGCACCACCTCGTTCCCCGCGCGGGTCAGCCGCGCCAGCGTGGGCATCAGCAGTTCGATCTCGCCCACGCCATCGGCCGGCAGCAGCAGTTCGGTGAGCGCGCCGCGCGGCCAGCCGCCCTGCGGCAGCAGGCGATCCAGCGCGGCATGGCCGGTGCTCTCGCTGTCGGCCGGAACGACGGCGCTGCGTCCCGCGTGCCACAGGGTCTGCGCGGCCAGCAGGGATTCCAGGGCGACGACGCTGCCCATCAGTCGCGCCGGATCAAACCGCAGTACAGCCCCTCGATGGCGAAATCCTCGTCGGGATCCGGATCGATCGGTGCATGGCCGGCGCTGCGCGGCAGCAGCCGCAGTTCGGTGGCGGTGTGGTGCAGCCGCTTGATGGTGATGCCGGCGTCGCCGAGCCGGGCCACCACCGTCTGTCCGTGATGCGCGTCGGGCGTGATGCGCACGCCGACCAGATCGCCATCGAGGATGCCGTCGTCGCGCATCGAGTCGCCCTGCACGCGCAACAGGTAATCCGGACGCATGCGGAACAGCGCCGCGTCCACATGCAGGAATGCCTCGGTCTCGCCATCGTTGAGGATCGGTTGTCCGGCCGCGACCCGCCCCACCAGCGGCAGGCTGATCACGTCGTCGCGATCCGGTCGCGGTTCGATCAGGCGGATGCCGCGCGGCCGGCTGGGATCGCGGCTCAGGTAGCCCTTCTTCTCCAGCGCATCGAGGTGCTTGAACACCGCGCTGACATGGCCGATGCCGACCGCGGCGCCGATTTCCTGCAGGGTCGGCGCGCTGCCGGTCTCGGCCAGGTGCTGGCGCACGGCTTCCAGGACGGCGGCTTGGCGATGGGTCAGGGTCAGGCTCACACGAGAATCTTTTCACCTAATCAGGTGAAAGCCAATGGTGAAAACCTGAATTGGACCCGCCGCCTTCCCTCAGCCGGGCCCCGCCGGGAACAGATCCCGATCCCACTCCGGTTCCTCGCCGAAGCGCCCGGCCAGGAAGTCCAGGAACGAGCGCACCAGCGGCGGCATCAGCCGGCGGGTGGCGTAGACACCGAAGATGCCCATCGGCGGAATGTCGTAGTCCGGCAGCACCGCGACCAGTTCGCCGCGCGCCAGGTAGCCGGCCGCCTGGTAGGTCGGCAGCATGGCGATGCCGCCGCCGTTGCGCACCGCCTGCAGCAGCACGCTGGCCTCGTTGGCGCTGATGCCGCCGCCGACCGCGACCGCCACCTCGCGGCCATCGCGGCGCAGGTGCCAGAGGCTCTTGCCTACGAAGTGATGGGTCAGGCAGTCGTGCGCGGCCAGATCCTCCGCGCGCACCGGCGCGCCTCGCCGGGCCAGATAATCCGGCGATGCGCACAGCAGCGAACGGCAGGTGGTCAACCGGCGGGCAATCAGGTTCGGGTCCAGTTCGTGGCTGATGCGGATGGCCAGATCCACCCGCTCCTCGATCAGGTTGACCGTGCGATCCAGCAGCAGCATGTCGATGCGCACGCCCGGATGCCGGCCGACGTAGTCGACCACCGCCGCGGCCAATTGGCTCTGTCCGAACGAAGTGCTGCAGGTCAGCCGCAGTTGCCCATGCAACGGCGCGTCGGTGTCGCTGGCGACCGCCGCCTGCAGGTCGGCCCCCAGTTCCAGCAGCTTGCGGCAGCGCTCCAGCGCCTGCTCGCCCGGCGTGGTCAGGCTGATCCGGCGGGTGGTGCGATGGAACAGGCGCACGCCCAGCCAGTCCTCCAGTTCGGCCAGATAGCGGGTGACCATCGCCCGCGACATGTCCAGCGCCTCGGCGGCGGCGGTCAGGCTGCCGCGCTCGGCGACCTCGACGAATACCCCCATTGCGGTCATCCGGTCCATGACTTGCTCGATTCATGCAACAAACAAGTGCCTTATACGCGGTTTTTCGTCCGCTTTCAGCCCACTACAGTGACTCCACTTTCCCACCTCATCCGGAGTCCACCATGAAAATCGCCCTCGCCGCCGCCACCGGCAAAATCGGCCGCCAGATCGCGGCCCAGGCCATCGCCCGCGGCCATGACGTCACCGCCATCGTCCGCCGCGACACCGATCTGCCGCCGGAACTGGACGGCGCCCGCATCGTCATCGCCCCGCTGGACGATGCCGACGCCCTGGTCGCCGCCGTGCGTGGCCATGACGTGCTGGCCAGCGCCTACGGTCCGCAACCCGGCGCCGAATCCAGCCTCGCCGACGTCAGCGATGCCCTGATCGCCGCCGCCCGCGAAGCCGGCATCCCGCGCGTAGTGGTGGTCGGCGGTGCCGGCAGCCTGCAAGTGGCGCCCGGCGTGCAGCTGGTCGACGTGCCGGATTTCCCAGCCGCCTACAAGCCGGTCGCACTGGCGCACCGGGACGCGCTCAAGCGTTACCAGGCCGCCGACGATCTGGCCTGGACGTTCTTCTCGCCGGCCGCGGAAATCGGCCCGGGCGAGGCGCGCGGGCAATTCCGCACCCAGGTCGGCGCGCTGCTGGCCGATGCCGACGGCAAGAGCGCCATCAGCTACGCCGACTATGCCGAGGCTTTCGTCGCCGAACTCGAGCAGGCGCGCCACCCGCGCCAGATCATCACCGCGGCCTACTGATTCCGCCGACTAACCGGAGCATTCCCATGCGAAGCATCTTCCTGTTCGCGCTGGCGCTGTCAGGCGCCCTGAGCGGTTGCCAGAACCTGCCGGCGCATGCCGGAAGCAGCGTGGCCGATACAGATGTTTTTCCCGCGACCGGCCATGTCTATCGCGTCGATTTCGGCAGCGGCAACGCCTTCGACATCGACTTCACCTCCGACCACAGCATGACCTTCACCAAGCTGCAGCCACCCTCGCGGGGCCAGGTGGAAACCATCCGTTTCGATCACCGGCGGATCCGCGAAGGCCTGTACCTGGTGCGCTGGCAGGAAGCGGACCGGACCACGGTCGTGCACCTGGAAGACTTCGCGCGGGAACGGGTGTACACCCACATCACCCGTCCCGACGGCAGTTTCTTCAGCGGCGAATCCACCCTCACCCGCGTCCATTGAACGCGTCCATCGAGCAGGAGACGATGTCCATGAAACCCCTTGTCCTGAAATCCGTGGGCGCGTTGGCGCTCACCGTGTCGCTGGCCGCCTGCGGTGGCCAGGCACCATCGAGCGCCGACACGCCCGTGGTCGAAGCGCCCAAAGCGACCGAACCGGTCGCCGAACCGCTGAAGCTGGAGGTCTACAACCCCGGCCCGGATGGCATCTTCGCGGTGTCCTCCGTGCTGGTCACCGGCCGCGAAGACGCCGTGCTCATCGACGCGCAGTTCTCCACCGCCGACGCGGCGAAACTGGTCGAACGGATCAAGGCATCCGGCAAGCGGCTGACCACGATCTACATCAGCCATGGCGATCCGGATTTCTACTTCGGTCTGGAGACATTGAAAGCCGCTTTCCCGGACGCGAAGATCCTGGCCACGCCGCAGACCATCGCCCACATCCGCGAAACCAGCGCGGGCAAGCTGGCGCACTGGGGTCCGATTCTCGGCGCCGGCGCGCCGAAACAGATCGTCGTGCCCGAGCCGCTGGCCGGCGACCGCCTGGACCTGGAAGGGCGGGAACTGCAAATCATCGGTCTGGACGGGCCCACGCCGGATCGCAGCGTCGTCTGGATTCCCTCGATCCGCGCGGTGGTTGGCGGCATCCCGGTGATCGCCGGTGAACATGTGTGGATGGCCGATACCCAGACGCCGCAATCGCATGCCGACTGGCTGGCCATGCTGGATCGGATTGCCGCGCTGAAGCCGGAGACGGTGATCCCGGGCCACTTCGAACCAAACGCGCCGCAGGGCCTGGACGCGGTGCGCTTCACCGCCGACTACATCCGCGCCTACGACGAGGAAACGGCCAAGGCGAAGGATTCCGCCGCGCTGATCGCGGCGATGAAGACACGCTACCCGCAACTGGGCGGCGTTTCCTCGCTGGAACTGAGCGCCAAGGTCAGCAAGGGCGAGATGCGCTGGCCTTGAATGGCACCGCCCTGCTCCCGCTTGCGGGAGCAGGTGGCGCGAAGCGTAGGATGAGGACGCCTTTCGCACGATGCCGCTCTGTCGGCTTGCCCCCATCCGCCTTCGGCACCTTCCCCCGCAAGCGGGGGAAGGGATCATCCAATACTGGGTCGCAAGACCATCTGGCTGCGGACGCAAGCAGATAGCATCAGTTATATCCGCAACATGCCCTTCCCCCGCTTGCGAGGGAAGGTGGCGCGAAGCGCCGGATGGGGCGCTCTTCGCGCGATGCCACCCTGCCGGTTTGCCCCCATCCGCCTTCGGCACCTTCCCCCGCAAGCGGGGGAAGGGAGCATCCAATGCTGGGTCGGAAGACCATCTGACCGCGGATGCAAGCGGATAGCGTCAGTTACATATCCGCAACATGCCCTTCCCTCGCAAGCGGGGGAAGGGAGCATCCAATGCTGGGTCGCAAGACCATCTGACCGCGGACGCAAGCGGATCGCGTCAGTTATATCCGCAACACGCCCTTCCCCCGCTTGCGGGGGAAGGGATCATCCAATGCTGGATCGCAAGACCATCTNCAAGACCATCTGACCGCGGACGCAAGCGGATCGCGTCAGTTATATCCGCAACACGCCCTTCCCCCGCTTGCGGGGGAAGGGATCATCCAATGCTGGATCGCAAGACCATCTGGCTGCGGACGCAAGCGGATAGCGTCAGTTACATCCGCAACATGCCCTTCCCCCGCTTGCGGGGGAAGGTGGCGCGAAGCGCCGGATGGGGGCGCTCTTCGCGCGATGCCACCCTGCCGGTTTGCCCTCACCCGCCTTCGGCAATTCCATCAAGCACGAGGCATCAATCCTTCCCGCGCGCCCGCGCAAAAGCCGCGGCCAGCGCGTTGTCGGCGGGAGGTGCCGAGGTGCGAGGCGCACCGCCCTGCCCGCGCCCGCCACCATCGCGGCCGTTGCGCGGACCGCTTTCGCCTCCATTGTTCCCACGCGCACCTTGCGCACCACGCTCCTCGCGCACAGGCGGCGGCGTGTCGTCCAGGCGCCGGGTCAACGCGATGCGCTTGCGCGGGATGTCCACTTCCAGCACCCGCACCTTGACGATGTCACCGGCCTTGACCACTTCGCGCGGATCCTTGACGTAGCGATCGGCCAGCGCGGAGATATGGATCAGGCCGTCCTGGTGCACGCCGATGTCGACGAACGCGCCGAACGCGGCCACGTTGCTGATCACCCCTTCCAGGATCATGCCCGGCTTGAGGTCCTTGATGTCCTCGACACCGTCGGCGAAGCGCGCGGCCTTGAACTCGGGACGCGGATCGCGACCGGGCTTCTCCAGTTCCTTGAGGATGTCGCGCACGGTCGGCACGCCGAACTTCTCGTCGGTGTACTCCTCGGCGCGCACGCCGCGCAGGAAGCCGGCGTCTCCGATGATCTGCTTCACCTTCCGGCCGCATTTGGCCAGGATGCGCTCGACCACCGGATAGGCTTCCGGATGCACCGAGGACGCGTCCAATGGCTGGTCGCCGTCGGCGATGCGCAGGAAGCCGGCGCACTGCTCGAAGGTCTTCTCGCCCAGGCGCGGCACCTTCAGCAATTCCTTGCGCGACTTGAACGCGCCGTTGGCGTCGCGGTAGACCACGATGTTGTCGGCCACGCTGGAGGACAGGCCCGATACGCGGGTCAGCAGCGCCGCCGAGGCCGTGTTCACGTCCACGCCGACCGCGTTCACGCAGTCCTCGACCTTGGCATCCAGCGCGCGTGCCAGCCGGAACTGATCGACGTCGTGCTGGTACTGGCCCACGCCGATCGCCTTGGGCTCGATCTTCACCAGTTCGGCCAGCGGATCCTGCAGGCGACGGGCGATCGACACCGCGCCGCGCAGGCTCACGTCCAGGCCGGGGAATTCGCGGGCAGCGAACTCGGAAGCCGAATACACCGACGCGCCGGCCTCGCTGACCACGATCTTCTGCATCTTCAGTTCCGGGGCCAGCTTGATCAGATCGCCGGCCAGCTTGTCGGTCTCGCGGCTGGCGGTGCCGTTACCGATCGAGATCAGTTCCACCTGGTGCTTGATGCACAGCGCGCGCAGCACGTGCAGCGACTGATCCCACTGGCGCTTGGGTTCGTGCGGATAGATGGTGGCGGTATCGACCAGCTTGCCGGTGCGATCCACCACCGCCACCTTCACGCCGGTGCGCAGGCCCGGGTCCAGGCCCAGCACGGCCTTGGGACCGGCCGGCGCGGCCAGCAGCAGATCCTTCAGGTTGTCACCGAACACCGCGATGGCTTCGGCCTCGGCCTTCTCGCGTGCCTGGTTGAACAGATCCAGCAGCAAGTGCATGTGCAGCTTGGCGCGCCAGGTCAGCCGGCACGCGTCCAGCAGCCACTTGTCGGCCGGACGGCCCTGCGCGGCGACGCCGGCATGCTTGGCCACCCGCCCCTCGGCCAGCAGGTGACCCGCTTCGGCTTCGTTGCCGGGATCCAGATCCAGCAGCAGGATTTCCTCGCGGCGCGCGCGGAACAGCGCCAGCAGCCGGTGCGAGGGAATCTTCGCCAGCGATTCGGCGTGGTCGAAATAGTCGCGGTACTTGGCGCCCTCGTTTTCCTTGCCATCGGCCACGCGCGCGCGGATCACCCCGACCTCGTGCATCCAGTCGCGCAGTTCGCCGACCAGTGCGGCGTTCTCGCCCCAGCGCTCCATCAGGATCGCGCGGGCGCCTTCCAGCGCCGCCTTGACGTCGGCCACGCCCTTCTCCGCATCCACGTAGGCGGCGGCGACGGCTTCCGGCACCTGCGAGGGATCGGCCAGCAGGCCATCGGCCAACGGCTCCAGCCCGGCCTCACGCGCGATCTGGGCGCGGGTGCGGCGCTTGGGCTTGTACGGCAGGTACAGATCCTCCAGCCGCGCCTTGCTGTCGGCGGCTTCGATGTCGGCGCGCAGTTCGTCGGTCAGCTTGCCCTGCTCCTCGATGCTCGCCAGCACCGCGGCGCGGCGATCCTCCAGCTCGCGCAAGTAGGTCAGGCGCGTTTCCAGATTGCGCAGTTGGGTGTCGTCCAGCCCGCCGGTGACTTCCTTGCGGTAGCGCGCGATGAAGGGGACGGTGGCGCCTTCGTCGAGCAGCGCGATGGCGGCCTGTGCCTGCGAGGTCTGGGCGCCGATCTCGGTGGCGATGGTCCGGGCGATCTGCAGGGCCAGCTTCGGATTCTTGTCTTGCATTGCTTCCGTCGAAAAAGACCCGGGCGTCGGGTGGGATGCCGATTGTGGCAACCCCGGACCGCGCGCGAAACGGGTTGACAGGCGAGTAAATTCAGCTCATGCCCATGGCCGGAGACGCGCCTGCGCTATCCTTCGCGCAAACGTAAAAGGATCCCGCACGTGCGCGAGCTGTACCCCGAGATCGAGCCCTACCGCACCCAGCGGCTGGCCGTGGACGACCTGCATACGCTGTACATCGAGGAATGCGGCAATCCGGACGGCCTGCCGGTGCTGTTCCTGCACGGCGGTCCCGGCGCCGGCCTGTCCGCCTACCATCGGCGCTTCTTCGATCCGGCGCGCTATCGTATCGTGCTGTTCGACCAGCGCGGCGCCGGCCGTTCCACCCCGTCTGCGGAACTGCGCGACAACACCACCTGGCACCTGGTCGCCGACATCGAGCGGATCCGCGAGCACTTCGGCATCGATCGCTGGGTCGTGTTCGGCGGTTCGTGGGGCTCCACGCTGTCGCTGGCCTATGCGCAGGCGCATCCGGATCGCGTGCTCGGCCTGGTGCTGCGCGGCATCTTCCTTGGCCGGCCGGGCGAACTGCGCTGGTTCAACGAACTCGACGGCGGCGCACGCTGGATCTTCCCGGAACGCTGGGAACGCTACCTGGCCTACATCCCCGAGCCTGAGCGCGACGAGATGGTCGAAGCCTACTGGCGGCGCCTGGACGGCCCGGATCCGGCGGTCCGGCTGGAGGCCGCGCGCGCGTGGAGCGACTGGGAGGGCGGCAGCACCACCCTGCTCCACGATCCCGCCGAAGCCGGCAACTTCGAGGATCCGAAGGTGGCGGTCAGCGTCGCCCGCGCCGAGGCCCACTATTTCCGCCACAACGTGTTCCTGGAACCGGACCAGTTGCTGCGCGGCGTCGACCGCATCCGCCACATCCCCGCCACCATCGTGCATGGCCGCTACGACATCATCTGCCCGATGAAGAGCGCCCACGATCTGGCGCAGGCGTGGCCGGAAGCCGATCTGCGGGTGGTGCTGGCGGGCCACAGCGCCGCGGATCCGGCCATCGTCGACGCGCTGGTGCAGGCCACCGACGCGCTGGCCGACCGCTTCGCCTGAGCGGCATGCGCCGGCACTTCAAGACCCTCTCCGATGGCGCGCTGATCGAATTCGATCGCGGCCAGTTCGACGACTGGTGCGTCTACCTGACGCCACCGGGCGCATCGCGCTTCGCCCCACGCGATGCCTGGTATTTCGGCGAATTGCAGGCGCTGGCGGCGCGCCACGGCGCCTACCGCCTGTACGAGGATTTCGTGCGCGTATACGACCGCACCAGCGCGCAGGCCAGTCCCGCCGTGCTGGCGTGGATCACCGGCCTGTCCGCCGCCTATGGCGAGGACGCCTTGTTGGTGGATCAGCTGTTCACCATTCTCTACGCGGGCATGGTCGCCGAGGAGAACAAGGTCAACGGCCCGCTTGGCCGGCGGATCAAGCGGCTCGGCATGTACCAGGCACTGATCGAAGGCATGCCGGCCAGCGAGGCGGCGAACTACAGCCGCAACGTCGATGCCAGGCGACTGGATGGCGAATGCCGGCGGCGCGGATTCTGATCTTCCCGCGGGCGTGTGCAATCGCGGCGGAAGACGCGGGACGCAAGCAGAAAGGGCCGCTTGCGCGGCCCTTTCCTCTTTCATTCCGCGAATGCCGCGATGTTCAGGAACGCACCGGCAGCACCCGGATCTCGACGCGGCGGTTGAGCGCGCGGCCGGAATCGGTGTCGTTGCTGGCAATCGGATAGCGCTTGCCCATGCCGACGATCTCGAAGCGCTCGCGCATCACGCCCTGGCCGATCAGGTAGTTGCCTACCGACGCGGCGCGCTGTTCGGACAGCCGCTGGTTGACCGCATCGCTGCCGATGCTGTCGGTATGCCCGGTCACTTCCACGATGGTCTGGTTGTACTCGGACAGGGTGCGGGCAACGTTGTTGAGCGCCGGGTAGAACTGCGGCTTCAGGTCCGCCTTGCCGAAATCGAAGGTCACGCCGTCCGGCAGGTTGAGCTTGATCACGTCGCCATCGCGGCTGACGTCGATGCCGGTGCCCGCGGTCTGGCGGCGCAGTTCGGCTTCCTGGCGATCCTGGTAGGCACCGATGGAACCACCGGCCAGGCCACCGACGCCCGCGCCAATCAGCGCGCGCTGACGACGATCGGTCGCATCCTTGCCGCTCAGCAGGCCGACCGCCGCGCCGATGCCGGCACCGATCAGCGCACCGGTGCGGGTGCGGTTGGGATCATTGGGATCGTTGGTCTGGCCGGTATAGCTGGCGCAGGAACTCAACACCACCGCGGCGCCAAGCGCGATCAGCGTGGTCTTGACGGTGTACTTGTTCATGGACATCTCCTCGTCGTGTGGGAACGCATCCCGCCAAATCATTCAGCGTCGGCGAAAAATACCGAGTCCGTTCTGTCTGATAGCTAAAGCGCCGTGAAGATCCGGAAAAGCATGCACCTTCCTGTTCAGCTTGCTGGCGCGGTTTGCTCCAGCATCGACTCGGCCGCGCCGGCGTCGAGGGTGTAATCCCAGTTCCCCATCAGCGCCAGGTACAGCAGCTTCTCGAACTCCGGCCCGAAACGGCGGATCACCGCGTCGGGATCCGGGACCAGCTTCGCGTCGGCGATCAGGCCGAAGTGCACGCGGCCGTTGTAGCTGAGGATGGATACGCCGATGCCGATGGAACCGGTCTGCGGCACCCAGAACATCATGTCGCGCACCCGGCTGCCGCCCATGTAGAGCGGTTGCTGCGGCCCGGGCACGTTGGTGGCCACCGCGGTGGCCTTGCGGCTGAAGAGCTCCAGCGCGACGCCCTGCAAAGCCGCCGGCGCCATTCCGAGTGCCGCAAGAAGTCCAAATGCAACAATGGCTTGGCGAGAGTTTTTCAAGTTGTTCATGCAATTGGCGACCCGCTCCACCCGGCGGATCGGATTGGCCTCGCCGACCGGCAGATCCAGGAACACCAGGCCGAAATGGTTGCCCAGCTTGCGCGCGTGTTCCAGCGGCCGCAGGTTGACCGGCACGGTCGCGCGCAGGGTCACGCCATCGACGTTCTCGCCGCGTTCGAGCAGGTAACTGCGCAGCGCGCCGGCCGCGGTGGCCATCAGCACGTCATTGACGGTGCAGTCGCAGGCGCGCCCCACCGCCTTGACCTCCTCCAGATCCAGCGGCTCGGCCCACGCCACCCGCTTGCTCACGCCCAACGGCCCGCGCAGCAGCGTGGGCGGATCGTCGGACAGCGCCAGTGCCGCCAGCAGCTCGCGGCCGATTTCGCCGCCCTCCTTCGCCAGCATCGTCGCCAGGGTCGGATCCCGGTACATCTCCATGCCCTTGCCGAGCATCTTGCCGCCGAGCTTGACGTAGCGATCAATCGCGCCGACCCGGCGCACCACTTCCACGCCATCCTGCTTGAGCCAGGCGGCGCGCAGTTCGCTGCCGCGATCCGGTTTGCGGGTGGTGTCGGTCAGCGACAGCAGCACCTGCACCAGCGCGATGCCGTCGGCATAGCTGTGGTGGATGCGCGCCACCAGCGCGGAGCCGCCGCGATAACGCTCGACCAGGTGGAACTGCCAGAGCGGTTTGGTCTTGTCCAGGGGCGTGGACGCCATCTGGCTGACGAAACGTTCCAGCGCGCGTTTTTCCGATTGCGGATCGCTGCGACCGGGCAGCGCGGACAGGCGCACGTGCCAGTCGATGTCGAAATTCGTGTCTTCCACCCAGGCCGCGCCGGCGGCGGTGTCGACCGCCTTCTGGAGGAAGCGCGGATAGGCGAGGAAGCGCTTGCGGATCACCTGCTTGAGCCGCTCCAGCGTCATCGGCTCGTCGAACATCAACACGCCGGTGATCATCATCGGATTGGTCGGCCGGCACATCCGCAGCCAGGCGGTATCCACCCGCGACATCGCCTCGCGGCGCGGCTTGCCCGGCCCTTTCTTGGTCGCCATGCTGCCCTCCCTTCGCTGCGTTCGAGTGAAGCACGCGGCGGCGAAAGGCGTCAACGCGGCTAGCCGCCGCTGGCCCGGTACGCGGCCAGCGCGGCTTCGCGGCCTTCGGCCAGGTCCACCAGCGGCGCGGCGGGATAGTCCGGTGCCAGCCGCGCGGCGAGCGCCGGCGATTCCCACGGTGCGAAGCGGGCCGGTGGCGGCAGTCCGCGCAGTTCCGGCACCCAGCGGGCGATGTAATCCCCGTGCGGGTCGAACCGGCGCGCCTGGGCGACCGGATTGAACACGCGGAAATACGGCGCCGCGTCGGCACCGGTGCCGGCGGTCCATTGCCAGCCCAGGGTGTTGTTGGCCAGGTCGGCATCGACCAGCGTGTCCCAGAACCAGCGCGCGCCATGCAACCAGTGCAGGCGCAGGTGCTTGGTCAGGAAGCTGGCGACGATCATCCGTACCCGGTTGTGCATGTAGCCGGTGGCCCACAACTCGCGCATGCCGGCATCGACGATGGGCACGCCGGTGCGTCCGCGCTGCCAGGCCGCCAGAACGCCGGCCCCGGGGGTGGCCCAATCGAATCCATCGAAGCGCGGATTGAGATTGCGTTCGGCGGTGTGCGGGAAGTGATGCAGCAGGTGCCAGGCGAATTCTCGCCAGCCCAGTTCGCGCAGATAGGCTTCGACGTCGGCGGCGTTGGCCGCCGTGCGCGCCTGCTCCAGCGCGGCGGCGATGCGCCACGGCGCGATCTCGCCGAAGTGCAGATGCGGCGACAATCGCGAGGTTCCCACCCGGTCCGGCCGATCGCGGTCCTCGCGGTAGCCGCGCAAGGCGCCCTCGATGAACACTTCCAGCGCTTCCGCCGCGCCGGCTTCGCCGGGCTGCCACTGATCCCAGAATCCCCGATCCCAGCCGATGGCCGGGGCCAGTCCCAGCGCTTCCAGCGGCACACCGGCCGCCACGTCGTGCGCCGGCAACCGCGCCGGTGCGCGCCATCGATCCCGCCAGCGCGGAGCGAGCGCCTCCCAGCGCGCCCGCGCATTGCGCCAAAACGGCGTGAACACCCGGTACGGCGTGCCCTGCCCGGTCGCCAGATCCCAGGGCTCGAACAGCAGGCTGCCGTTGGCGCTTTCCACCCGCAATCCCTGCCCGCGCAGTCGCTTCTTCAGCGCGGCGTCGCGCGGCTGGGTCGCCGGTTCGTATTTGCGGTTCCAGAACACCGCGCGCGCGCCGCTGTCGCGTAACAGCGCCTGCAACGCCGCGTCGGACGGACCGGCGCGCAGATGCAGCGCGGAGCCACGTGTGCGCAGGTCGGTGTCCAGTGCGCGCAGCGAACGATGCCGCCACGCATCCGACGCCGCGCCGGGGAGCCAACCGCCCTCTTCGTCCGGTGCATGGATGTACACCGGCACCGGCGTGTAGCCCTCCTCCAGCGCCATCCGCAGCGCCGGGTTGTCGTCCAGGCGCAGATCGTTGCGGAACCAGACCAGGGCGAGCGGCATCGTGGCGCTTATTCGAAGCTGCCGATCGAATCGTGGGACAGGTTGTCGAAGCGGGTGTACTCGCCGAAGAACTTCAGCTTGCACGAGCCGGTCGGGCCGCTACGCTGCTTGCCGATGATGATTTCGGCCAGGCCCTTGTCCGGCGAGTTTTCCTTGTTGTAGTAGTCGTCGCGGTAGATGAACACGATCATGTCCGCGTCCTGCTCGATGGCGCCGGATTCGCGCAGGTCGGCCATCACCGGGCGCTTGTCGGTACGCGTTTCCAGCGAGCGGTTGAGCTGGGACAGCGCGATCACCGGCACGTTCAGTTCCTTGGCCAGGCCCTTGAGCGAGCGCGAAATCTCGGAAATCTCGGTCGCGCGGTTCTCGCTGTTGCCGGGCACGGACATCAGCTGCAGGTAGTCGATGACCACCAGGCCCAGGTCGTGCTCGCGCTTGAGCCGGCGCGATTTGGAGCGCAGCACCTCCGGCGACAGGCCGGGCGTGTCGTCGATGAAGATCTTGGTTTCCTTGAGCATCCGGATCGCGCTGGTGACGCGGCTCCAGTCCTCGTCTTCCAGTTGGCCGGTGCGCAGGCGGGTCGCGTTGATGCGGCCGTTGGAGGAAATCAGGCGCAGCGCCAGCTGGGCCGCGGACATTTCCATCGAGAACACCGCCACCGCCTTTTTCGACTTGATGGCGGCGAACTCGGCGATGTTCAGGGCGAAGGTGGTCTTGCCCATGGCCGGACGCGCGGCCAGGATGATCAGGTCGGTCGGCTGCAGGCCGGCGGTCATCTGATCGAAGTCGGTGTAGCCGGTCGGCAGGCCGGTGACGTTGCCGCCGTTCTCGAAGCGGTGCTGCAGGACCTCGAAGGCGTCCTTCAACGCCGAATTCATGCCGACGAAATCGGTGCGTCCGCGCGCGCCGGCCTCGGCGATGGCGAACACCTTCTGCTCGGCCACGGCCAGCAGTTCGGCGCTCTCGCGGCCCTCGGGCAGGAAGGCGTCGTTGACGATGCCGGTGCCGACGTCGATGAGCTGGCGCATCACCGCCTTGTCGCGGACGATTTCCGCATAGGCCACGATGTTGGCGGCGGATGGCGTGGAGCTGGCCAGTTCCACCAGGTAGGCGCCGCCGGCGACCTGCTCCAGGTGTCCCTGCGATTCGAACCATTCGCCCAGGGTCACCGCATCGTAGGGACGATTGCGTTCGGCCAGTTCGCTGATGGCGCGGTAGATCAGCTGGTGATCGCGCCGGTAGAAATCGTTGTCGGTGAGCTTGTCGTTGATCCGGTCATAGGCTTCCGGCGCCAGCATCAGGCCGCCCAGCACCGCCTGTTCCGCCTCGATGGAGTGCGGCGGCACCCGCAACTGTTCGATACGCGCATCCTGCGGGTCGTTGCGGAAACCTTGGCGGGCGGACATGGGGGTGACGGACTCCTGTGACCGGTGCGGGACGAACGGAACGGGACTGGTCATGGTAGTCGCTCCACCGCAGGGTGGTTGCAGATAACCATGTGGATAACCGGTGGGAATCTCAGCAGCTGAGACCCGGCCGGTGAAGGAAGCAGTGCGCCGACGGACGGCAACGTGATGCCCGCGCGCCCCGTTCGACGAGACGTGTCTGGAGATAACACGTCGGAATACAAATGGAAACGGGCGCCGCGAGGCGCCCGTTCCGGTACCGCATGGCCCGGGTTATCAGGCTTCGGCTTCGACGACCACCTTGATGGGGGTTTCGACGTCGGCATGCAGCTTGGCGATGACTTCGAACTCGCCGATGTTGCGGATCGGGCCTTCGCCCATCACCACTTCGCTCTTTTCCAGCGGCAGGCCGGCGGCGGTGAACGCGTCGGCGATGTCGCGCGGGCCGACCGAACCGAACAGCTTGCCTTCGGTCGAAGCGTTGGCCTTGATGGTCACGCTGGCGCCTTCCAGCTTGGCGCGGCGGCCTTCGGCCTCATCGTGCACGGACTTGGCCTTGGCTTCGTACTCGGCGCGCTTGGCTTCGAACTCGGCCAGGTTGGCGGCGGTCGCCGGCACGGCCTTGCCCTGCGGGACCAGGTAGTTGCGGCCGTAGCCGGGCTTCACGTTGACCTTGTCGCCGAGGACGCCGAGGTTGGTGACTTTCTGCAGAAGAATCAGTTCCATCGTATTGCTCCGTATTCGTTAGCGGGGTTTGCCCGCAGCGTGGGCTGTCCGAATGACAGTGAAGAAAGGAACCTCCCTTGCGAGGGAGGCTCCACCGCCGGGCGCCTGGGCGCCCGGCCATCGACGCTTACACGTCGTGGTTGTCCGTGTACGGGATCAGCGCCAGGAAACGCGCGCGCTTGACCGCCGTGGCCAGCTGGCGCTGGTAGCGGGACTTGGTGCCGGTGACGCGGCTCGGGACGATCTTGCCGGTCTCGGTCAGGTACTGGCGCAGAGTGTTGAGATCCTTGTAGTCGATCTCTTTCACGCCTTCGGCCGTGAACTTGCAGAACTTGCGGCGACGGAAGAACTTGGACATGGGGGTGCTCCTTAAGCGGCTTCAGCGTTGTCGGAGGATTCGGCGGCGGCTTCGTTGCTCTCGCCTTCGTCGTCATCGCGACGGCGACGCTCGCCACGCTCCGACTTCTCACCCTTCTCGTCCTTGTTCTTCATGATCAGGGACTGCTCGGTGTCGGCGCCATCGCGCTTGATCACCAGGTGACGCAGGATCGCGTCGTTGAAGCGGAAGGTTTCCACCAGCTCGTTCAGCACGGCCTGGTCGGCCTCGATGTTGAGCAGGACATAGTGGGCCTTCACCAGGTTCTGGATCGGGTAGGCCAGCTGGCGGCGGCCCCAGTCTTCCAGACGGTGGATCTTGCCGTTGCCGTTCTCGATCAAGCCCTTGTAGCGCTCGATCATCGCGGGCACCTGCTCGCTCTGGTCCGGGTGGACCAGGAATACGACTTCATAGTGACGCATCGTTTTTACCTTTCGGATGTGGGCCCGGCGGCCTCGCGGCGCCGGGCGGGACAGCCCCCCGTCGCCCGGATGGGCGCGGTGGAGCAAGGACCCCGTTGCCCGCATGGGCGTCAGGGAGCTGGAAATTATGGCAGGTCAATGACTTGCAGGCAAATGGAGAGGCCGGCGGCGATAAGCGGGAAGCCCTCGGCGTTGGAACGCGGCATCCGCGATCGCATCGATAATCCGTGAAAATACTCGAGGAATATCCAGCTAATCTTTGATTTTGTTATGTTTTACACTGCATTAAAAGGGTATTGCGTGGTCGCGAAAATGGGTTCCAGCGTTCGCCGGGACGACGGGGCTTCAGCGCCCCTTCTGCTCCTGGATCCATGCGTCGATGCGCTTCTCCAGCGCCGCCAGCGGTACCGAGCCGGTGTTGAGGACCTCGTCGTTGAAGTCGCGCAGGTCGAACTTCGGGCCCAGTGCCCTGGCCGAGCGCTCGCGCAGTTCGGAGATCTTCAACTGGCCGATCTTGTAGGCCAGCGCCTGGCCCGGCCAGGCGATGTAGCGGTCGATCTCGTTGACGATGTCCTGGTCGGTCTTGGCGGCGTTGTCCTTGAAATAGGCGATGGCCTTCTCACGGCTCCAGCCCATCGAGTGCATGCCGGTGTCCACCACCAGCCGCACCGCCCGCCACATGTCGTAGGTCAGCTGGCCGAAGCGGTCGTAGGGATCGTCGTACAGGCCCATGTCGTAGCCCAGGCGTTCGGCGTACAGGCCCCAGCCCTCGCCGTAGGCGACGAAATAGGCGGTCTTGCGGAACATCGGCAGGTCCGGCAGTTCGATGCCGCGCGCCATCTGGAAATGGTGGCCGGGCACCGCCTCGTGCAGCGACAGCGCCATCATTTCCCACTTCGGCCGGGTCTCGGGCTTGTACAGGTTGACGTAGTAATAGCCGGCGCGGCTGCCGTCGGCGGCGCCGGGCTGGTAGTAGGCGGTGGTCGTGTCGGGCGCGGCGTTGTCCGGGATGGGCCGCACGCCGTAGGGCAACCGGGGAATGGTGTGGAACGCCTTCACCAGTTCCGGGTCGATCCGCTTGGACAGCGCTTGGTAGGCCTCCAGCAGTTCGGCGGGAGTCTTGTAGAAGTATTTCGGGTCGCTGCGCAGGTGGTCGAAGAAGGCGTGCAGGTCCCCCTTGAAGCCGACCTGCGCCTTGATTTTCTCCATCTCGGCACGGATGCGCGCGACCTCCTTCAGGCCCACGTCGTGGATCTGCCGCGGCGTCAGCGGCGTGGTCGTGTAATACGCCGCCATGGCGGCATAGAAGTCCTGCCCGTCCGGCAGGTCGGTGGCGGCGATGCTGGCGCGGCTGGCCGGCAGGTAGGTCTGGTTGAAATACGCCTGCAGCTTGCGGTAGGCCGGCACCACCTCGGCGCTGATGACCTGCCGGGCTTCGCGCTGCAGGCCGGCGCGATCGGCCTCGGGCACGCTGTCGGCGAACTTCAGGAACGGGCGGTAGAACGGGCTCTTCGACGGGTCGTCGACGATCTGCGCGGCGATCTGCGCCGGCACGCGTTGCATCAGCACCTTGGGCGGCATGTAGCCTTCGGCCACGCCCTGCTGCATCAGCGCCAGGGTCTGGTCGATCAGGGTGTCCAGGCCGGCCAGGCGCGTGATCCAGTTGCGATAGTCCTGCGTGCTGGCGAACGGCACCACCTCGGCCATGCCGTCGGCCAGTTGCACCCCGCCCTGGTGGCCAATCGGTTGCAGGTATTCCTTGAAGCGCTGGCGGGAGACCGCCTGCTGCAGGTTCCATTCGAAAGTGTCGTAGTTGAGCTGGTCAGCCGGCGACAGGCCCTCGCGGCCGATGGCGTGCAGTTTTTCCAGCGCGGCCCGATCGTTGGCCTCGATGCGGGCGATGGCGTCCAGGCTGCGGTCGCTCCAGCGGTCGTTGTAGCGGTTGTCGCCGTTGTAGCTGGCGTTCTCGGGGCTTTCGCGCAGGCCGCGTTCCCACTCGGCGGCGAACAGCGCCTCCAGCGCCGCGTGCTTGTCGGTCGCGGGTTGCGCGCGCAGCGGCGCGGCCACGGTGACGGCCGCCAGCGCGGCCAGCATCAGTGAACGGAACATCGACGGCTTCCTGTGCGAAAGCCGGCAAGCTTAACGTCTGCCCCGCTCCACCGGCAGTGCCGCGGCGGGAACCCGGATCAAGCGGCGTCGATCAGGCGGCGTCGGCCTGGGTGGTGAAGCTTTCGCCGCAGCCGCATTTGCGCGCTAAGCGACTGATATACATGTGTCATTCGCGCTCACCTTTGCCGCCATGCCCCCTCACATGCCCCAACCTAATGCTGTCTTCCGCGCGCCAGAATACCCTCTGCAAAAGCACGCGTGACAAGGTGCGCCCTGTTGGAAGCCCAAGCTTCGCCGACGCATTGGCGACGTGCACGTTCATCGTGCCCTCGGCAACACCGAGGATGCGGCCGGCCTCCCAAGACGTCTTGCCCAGGGCGATCCAGAGCACTGCTTCGGCCTCGCGACGTGTAAGTAGGCCGCGTGTGCCAATCCTGATGTCGGATGTGTCGTCGCCCTCGCGCATCGCCGTACCGTAGCGTGATCAACCGCAGCGGTACAGCCACCATCGTCTCGGTAGAGGGGCAGACTGTTGTCGCCTACGCAGCCACGGGCAGCCGCGGCCATTTTCGTCAGGCATCCTGTACTGGTCGCCGGGCTGGTATGAGCAGACGCTGTGGTCACACTGCCACTACATCCGCGCTCACGATATTCGCCGGCTTCTTCCTAGCAGGAGCAGCGATGCCGCACAATCGGGGCATGCAGATGCCGATCGCCATGGCCCTTCCCTTACTCGCTGTAGTCGCAAGCTCTCCGTTGAACGACTACGCATCGCTGGCCCTAGCCCTTACGCCAGAAACTATCGCGATCGGGCGGGCTCGGTGGCCCCTGCTTTCACACGCCGGATACTGGGCGACCTGTCCTACGGAATCTATATTTACGCATGGCCGACTCAGCAGGTATTGGTCGCAGCTTGCGGACGGGCACTAAAGTTCGAACAACTCCTTGGGCTGACGCTGGCTACTGCGATTGTGGCCGCAGCGCTGTCGTGGCATTTGGTGGATTTGCGCGCGCTGCGACTCAAGCCCGAAGCGTCGCCAGGCGCAGCAACTGAATTTGGGAGAAGCCAGACTAGAACGCGAGAGAGGGTCGGCACCGCGAGCGGTGCCGACCGATTTGCCTCAGTGCGTTTTCAGCCACTGCTCAACACGCGAAACCGAGTTGCCAACGGCAGCGACCGCCTGCCGCAGCTTCGATTCGGAAACGCCAAAGCGCTGGGTCCAGTAGCGCACTTCGTAGTCCTGCCCAAGCGCGATCAAGCTGCGATCGGGTTCTCCCGTCTTCTTCGGATTGTCAGCCATTGCTTGCGCCCTCCTCGGGCGCGGTACTTCGACCGCCCTTGCTGTATGCCTCAATGCCTCATGACGAGGAGCGCGGGTGAGCGGCTTACTGGCGCGCTAGGCAAGGACGAGCTCGAGACGCTTCTAGGGCGCTGTCGGCGTCGTTCCTAAAAGAGTCGGATCCGCACCGCTAGAGCAATCATTCATGTCTTCCACCTTCTCAGGTACAACTCGAAAAACAGGGACAACTACGCCCGGCAATCCCGCACGGCCCGTTGCTGACTGAACGAACTCGCGCCAGTAAGGCCATGCGTTGTAGGCACCGTTTACTTGGGCAAAGTACTCGAAGCAGCGAGGCTCGAAATCCTTGTCTTGCGCGATGGTGTAAAGGAGCAGAAACGTCGCATCGATCTTCAGGGCACTTCCGGAGGGCTCGCCTTCGGCCAGAGACCGGCTATTGAATCTGAACTCAATAGTTACCGCGATACGCTTCTGACCATCACGATCACTTCGAACAGCATAGGTCGAGCGATAGCTCGTTTCGAGCGTCAGTTCAGCAGGCAGATCCAGCGGATCAAAGTCCGCTTCAAGCGTAGCTTGCCGCACCACGACCGTTTGGAGGTCGACATGCGGCGCGACCTGCTTCGCCAACGATAAGTTCGTGATCACGCTCACCCGCACTTCGCCTCGAGTTGACGAGGCTCTTCTGCGGTCGGTACTCGCCGCGAGAATTGCACCACGTTGGCCTTAGGCGAAACCAACGCCGCGGGCTGGGAAATAAACTGCCCGCTTCGCAGAGGTTCGAAACCAACAGCCGCACGAAGCCCGCACGCCCAAGCCAGCTCAGCGACAGTGCTCAAAGTGGCGTTCCGAGATCCGGACAGAACCTGGGTGACATGCGATCGGCTCTTCCCAAGCTTTCTCGCAACATCAGCCTTGGTCAGACCGAGAGATTCCATGCGTGCAGCAACTCCGTCCAAGGTCCAGGCAATGAAACGCTCAATTTCATACTCTCGACGAGCTTCTTCGCTGCGTTCCTGTCGCGCAATCCATTCTTGGTTCGGGACCATGTTCATTCTCCTAGAAACTTCTTTCTCCGCCGCTCGGCGTAGGTGATGTCGTGCGCGTCATGCTTATTCTTCTGCTTCCGCACTCCGTGAGTTATTACCACGCGACCTGTGGGCGTGAAGAAGCAAAGCAAACGCACTTGAAAGGACTTAAACTCGAAAACTCCGGAGGAACCCTCCAGCTTCTTGAACTTCTCTCGATTCGGAATTCGTCCATTTTCACCAAGCATTTCGAAGAGGACGTCGACCTTCCGCCGCTCCCCTTCATCAAGACCGTCTAAAAATTCAGCAGCCGGGCATTGACCATCGTCATCGCACAACAGTTCGATGGTGAGCTTCCGTCCGGCATATTCGATGCGGTTTGCCAATCATGGTCTCCTGACCTGCCGCCGTCGCCCGTGCCGGGCCGATGCGTCCATTGTTAACATATGAATTAACGCTGTCAACAATGACTATCGGCCACGGTTCACGAATCTCAAGGACGCCGGCTCCCGTTTTTCAACCAGTCCGGATGAGCTCGGCCGGTTTCCCCTACATCTAGTGTTCGCGTTTTACCAGAGGCCAGCACGCTCCACAACGTGATCGGCTGGCGCCGACGAACGGCGCCATCTTGCGGACAACGGGCTAGCCTAACCGCGGGCCCGACCGGCGCGACCGCCTTGTCCTTGTTGGGGGCGGCCGGCTTCCAGTGATCGGCGCATAGTCGTTGCGGGCACCCCTGTCCCGAAGATTCTGGCGATCTGCCCGTCCCATTCGGGGCCCATGCGGCCATGTAGCGGCGCGCCCCAGCCTCGGTAGCTGTGAAGTGATACCGAACCCCGCCCGCCTGGAAGCAGGGTCGCCAGGGTGGCTCGGGGTCGCGGTTCGCGGGCGAAGCGCTGGCCGCGACGACATCTCCCAGCATTAGGGCTGGGCCGTCGATATAGGACTCGAAGTGGTAGCCATCGGGAAGGACAACGCCATGCTACGCCGTGTCGTCGCACCGGATGTGACTTGTCGAAAAGCCAAACTCGCCGGGCGTATAGTCCGGCCATGCGACGCGAACATTTCAACGCCGACGCCTGGGAAGTCTTCCTGGCAGCCCTGCCCTCACTGCGCCAAGTTCAAAGCCGCATGAGCCATCGAGAGCTGCAACGTCATATTGAAAAGGCCTGGGCCTCCAGATGGAAGCGAGCTGCTCCGCTTCACCAGACGGCGCATGCTGGGCTCGTGTAGTTGGCCCATTTCGGAGACTTCCTTGCTTCCGGTGTCGCTGCCAACGGAGCACAACGGTAGGCAGGAATGACTCATTTAGCTCATTCGCCCAAGAAACGGCGACCGTGCGTCCTCGACGACGGTAACCGTATGCCGGTGCACGCCTCCGGCAGACGCCTGCGCGGCGCGCCCTACGCCCTGTACTCCCGCATCGTCCGCAGCGCGCGCTGCAGCACCGGGTCGGTGGCCATCACGTCGGCCATGTCGCCATGCCCAGCCGCACGTAGATCGGCCGGCCGCTCGTCGTAGGCTCGCAGTTCGTGCCGTAGCTCGTCGCGCAGTTCGGCGTCGGCCAAATCCTCCAGGCGCCGAATACCAGTGACCACGGCGTCGACGCGCGTCCAGTCGACCTGTGCACGCTCGCGGCCAGGCCGGAAGCTCTCGACCACGCGTTGAGCCTCAGCCACCAAGGCCAGGTGCCCGCGAGCGATGTGCGCCAGCCGATGCATGTTGCCGGCATCGTTGGCCGCCGACTCAAGGTCAACGGCGGCGAACTGCAGGCGCTCGGTCGCTGCGGCCACGGCTCCGACGGCCGGGCCGAACTGCTGTTGCATCCACGGCACGGGTTCCCCGGAAAACCGGTGCTGGACATTGCAGCCCGCTTGCTCCAAATCGACGGATTCATGCAATTCGTCAAGGTGGTCGAGGCGCTGGCGTAGCTCCACCGAGTAGGTGGTGGTACAGGCCCAAGCGTGATGGACGGCCGTTATCAGCGCGCGCTGCTGGCTGAAATACAGCCGGTCCTTGCCGGTGACGTCAGTGATGGTGATCATGCTTCCTCCTTCAAGGCACCGGGGGCGCCAGGGTTGTCGTGAAGGCCGTGCAGCGCCATCGCGCGGCGCAAGAGGGCGTAGTCCGGTGGATCGCGCCGGAGTGCCGCCAACGCCCACCGCCGCCAACGGATACGTGTGCGCCGGTCCCGGGCGGTCGGGTGGTCGACCACTGACCGCAGACGGTCGCCTGCTCGCAGGACGCGCCAGGCGGCAGCCACGGTGGCACGGTGGTCGCCAGCCAGCACCGCGGCAGCAAGAGCGTGCCGAGCATTCCTGAACAAGCGGCGTGCCCGCTGTGGCGATGCCGCTGTGGGCTCGCCAGTATCGATTTCAGGCTTCATTTTCTTCCTCGCTGTCTTCGTCGTCGCCATCGGCAACTTCCTCGAGTGCTGTGACGATCAGTCCCTCGAGAATCTCGAGCTCGTCGACGGTCAGATGCGGGATATCGCCCTTCGCGGCACTCGGTACACCCAGCAATCGATTTCGCACCTGAGTTAGCAGGGTGACGTAGCTCCCCCGAATGACCTCGGCATCTACCAACCGACCGCGCTCACGTTCGAGATCGAGCTGCACGCGATCGGCCTGCAATCGAGCCAGTCGCGCACGCTGCTGGCGGCCGTCTATCGCGGCGGCAGCTACCTGTGGGTCGACGGCAGTCGGTTTGGCCTTCGCCGCTGCGCGCAGACTGGCGATATAGCCGCGCACGCCGGCCTGAATTTCGTACCGGCCTCCGGGTGCGCGAGGAACAACACCTTCCTGCGCGAGTTCACGGACCCTCCGGGCAGACACGTCCAGCAACGCCGCCAGCTCGGCGGCGCTGCAGGTTGCAGGCCAGGGCGACAGCGTAGCCACCGTCAGTAGTGGCGCCGGACGGCGTCTGCGTTGCGGTCAAGAATATTGCCGCCGTCGGGATCCGGCAGCACGGCACGCTGGGTCAAGATGCTCGGCGGCGCGTGGCGCTGCTGGGTGATGATGCGTTCGGTCCGCCTGGTCTCGGTGTAGGTGACGGGCTTGGAATCCAGCGATCGCCCGGTGGCGTCCGTGACGGTCGGGCCGCCGTGACGATCGACAACCTGCCGCTCCTCAGAGCGCTCCGGTCGGAACCGGCGTTCATCCGGCAGCTGCGCCGCGCACTCGACGCCAGCGGAGCGCGCAAGGTCACGGTCTCGGATCAGCTCGGCGGCGGCTGCCTCAATCTTCTCGAGCAGCGTCGCCACAGTTCGGGCGGCGCCGACATACTCGGCGACCTGCTTCTCCATCGCGACGGCCGCCTTCACCGCACGCACTGCAGCGGCCTCACCCTCGGCCCGGCGCTCTTCGGCGGCGACAAGGGCCAAGCGCTCGTCCGCCGTTTGGATGGCCAACGCCAAGCGATCGACCTGTCGGTTCAAGCGAGCGGCCTCGGCTTCGTGCCGCTGCTGCGCTTCCTCCCCAGCTAGAATTGCTGCCCGCTCGCTGGCAGCGTGCGAGGCGACAGCAGTCTGGGCAGACCCCAGCCGCTCCCGCAGCAGGTCACCCACCTTCACGCCATCGGCGACCGCGTGGAAGTCCAGCAGGGTCAGCAGATCATTGCTGGCATCGGCGAACGGCTCGCCGGCCTGCATCTGGCCGGCAGCGCCGGCGGTTCGATTGTTCGTCATTTCGTGTTCCTCGAGTCAGGCCAGGCCCATGGCCTTGGCGGTTGCGATCAGGTCGGTGGGCGACAACGCCTTTCCCAGCGCGGTCAACGCTGCATCGGTGGGCATACCGGTGGCGACCAGTTCCAGCGCCAATGCCGGAGCAGCATCGGCGTCGCGGTGGTTGAGAATCGTTCGCGCGCGTTGCAAGGCTAAGGTCGCTTGGTCGAGTGAGTGGCCGGCTTGAAAGTGGCCGGCGGTGATGGTGCTGGTTATGCTGTTCTCCTTCGCTTAGCCGCGGCCGGTGCGCGGCGGGAATCCGGCTATACCGCTCACAGCCGCTTCAGCGGGCTGCTGTGCTCGTCGGTCATTCCGACGTGGCCCTGCCGTCCTGGGTGCCTGGTGTGGGCTGTGCAGCCGATGGCGGCGGAACCGGGGTAATTTCGTGCGGGGCTTCCTGTGGTGAGGCCGGGCAGTCGCCGTCCCCCGTAGCCCCCTCCCTCTCAGGGAGGACCCGCGACACCGGTGGGGTACCCAGCAGGCCCGCTATCACGCCTTACGCTCCTGCCGCGCGGCCCAACCTCGGCGACCGCTCACGGCGTTCCGGTACTCGCGCTCGACCTGGGCGGCCAGTTCGTGGGCGCGCTGTTCCTGTTGTGCCTGAGCAGCGGCGACGCGTGTCGCGCTGGTCGGCCGCAGATGGCGTGCAATGTATGGAGAAGCGAGGCCCGCAGCCACGGTTTCGCGGTCGAGGTGACTGCGCACTTCCTGCAGACCCTCCAGCGTCTGGATCAGCGCGCGGTCGAGCGTCCCTGCTGTGGGATCAAGCCGACCACGGCGGCGGCCGATACGGGCCAGGGCGTGAAAGGCGGCGTCGAGGTCGGCGGCGTCGGCATGGTAGTCGGTCATCGCTTTGGGCCTAGGTGACGGAAGTGGCTATCTGTGTCGATGGTCATGCGGTCTTTCCTTGCTTGGTCGATCCGGCTTCCGATTCATCCGGTTTGTTCCGGTTCCCTAAGGAAACCGGAAAACCGGATACCGGCATTCCGGATGAAAGCGGAACAAACCGGATGCAAACCGGATTAAAAGCGGATGCCGAGAAGCGGCTCATGCCCAACCCTCCCCAAGCTCAACGAACCCAGCGTTGCGTCGGATCTTCCCGGCGTTTATCAGGCTCTCGGTCACGTCATGGAATCGGTTGGCCGGCATGCCTGCGTCTTTGCACTTGTCGCGCCACTCAGAGAAAGAGACACGCGCGGTGCCCGGGTCGCGCCCATCCTTGGCAACGTTTGCCCGGTGGTGGTCGAAGGTGTCGTGCAAGATGCGCATCGCAGTGGTCTGCCATTTGCCTCGGCCGGCCTTGCCTTGGGCGGGCGGCGGCGCATAGGCGGTCGGGCGTAGCACCACAGAGGTGACTGGCACGCCGTCGTCATCGGTAATTCCAGTCTCGACGGGCGAGACACGGAAGGCCAGACCCTCGTGCTCAGGGCCTTCCTTCATCTTGGTGTTGTCGAGACGGACCGTGCCGTCCTCGTCGCGACCCGTGCGCCATTCACTGTCGATGGCGCCGATCAGCACGGACGAGCCGCGGGCCCGGGATTTGTCCATGTGGCCGGTGTGATGCAACAGCAGGATGCAGGCACCGGTCATCGTGCGTAGCTCGTCCAGGACGGCCACGCCTCGCGTCATGTCCAGACTGCTGTTCTCGTCGGCCGGCCCGAAGTTCCGATTCATCGTGTCGAACACGATCAGAACCGGTGCACCATGCTGGCGCATGAACTCAGCGACCACGGCCAGTAGCTCGGCAGCTCGGGTCTCGTCGGTAAGCGCCGCGGCTTCGTTCGAGATGAACAGCGGTGCCCCGGCAAGGTCGATGCCATGGCCAATGCTCCATCCGCGGATCCGGACAGCCAAACCGCTCCGTCCCTCACCGAGAAAAAGCAGCACTGGCCCTTGGTGCACGGACTGCCCACACCAGGGTGTGCCCGTTGCGATGCAGCACATCCAGTCGATGGAAACAAATGTCTTGTAGGTGCCAGCAGCACCGATTAGCGATGCCAGGCTATCGCGTGCCAGCACATTGCGGATCAGATGGGCGATCGGCTTCGGCTGTAGCGCCGTACTGATAGGGTCGAGCCGCAGACTACGTCCGCTACCGTGGCTGCCGCGCTTCCTTGTTTCGGCGGCACCAAGCGCGCTGAACTCAGCAGCCAGAGCCTCGTCGCGATCATCTGCGAGTGGTCGAATATCGGTCATTCGGGAATCTTGCCGATAGGGCCACGGGCATTGGGACTAACGCGCGTTAGTGCGAAGGAGGTTTCCATACCGTCAGCGTGTTCTCTCACAAAAGAGACTTTCCATTGACGCGCGTCACCAAAGAGCGCGGTCCGGACCACCATCACGGGACAGGCAACCCTCAGCAACCCTTGTTTTGAGGGACGCTGAGGGTTCACTTCGTGGCAGCCCCGACCTGCGTGCGATCGCGTGCAGCGATGCGCACCAGGTAGTCGTTGACGTCGGATAGGCGCCAGGCGCGAGCCCGAGGGCCCAGTTCTACTGGCTGCGGGGCCTCGCCCGACGCTAGGCGCCGGTACCACTCAGTTCGGGAGACAGGAATGATTGCGAGGACTTGAGGCAACCGGAGAAGGCGCTCACCTTCGCGGATTTCTCCACCTGTTGCGGTGAGAGTTGGGGACTTCATGGCGCACCTCGTTGTCAAAAGGTGCTACCCAAACTAACCACGAGAACGGACTTTGCAACAACTTTTTTTCGCGTGTTCCCGTGACTTCACGCGACTTCCCGGCACACACAATTAGTCCCCGAAATCTGATCGGTCTCGACCCGCGTCAGCAGGCCAACTGCGCAAACTCAGCCAGCCGCGCGCCGAAACGGCACAACCTTTCCTGCCCCGTCGCGCTGCCCCTCAATCAAGTCAGCCCACGCGATCATCATGGTCCGGCGCTCGTCCAGGTAGGTCGTGCGGTGATAGGCGCTGCGGATCTTGTTCGCTTCGACGTGTGCCAGCTGCCGCTCGATCGCATCCGGACGGAACCCGAGACCGTTCAACTCGGTCGACGCCAGCGCGCGGAATCCATGGGCCGTCACGTCGCCGAATCCTATCCGCTGCAGGCCAGCGAGCAGCGTCGAGTCGCCCATCGGCGTGCGCGGGTGGACGCGATGCGGGAAAAGGAACTCCCCGTGACCAGTGAGCTCGCGAAGCTGCCCGAGCAACTCGACCACCTTAGGAGCCAACGGCACGACATGTGGCCGGCGGTTTTTCATGCGCTCGGCCGGAATCGACCAGGTGGGCGCGGCCTGCCCTTGGTCATTCTTGGCGGCTAGGTCAAACTCGCCCCAGCGCGCGCCACGTAGCTCACCGGAGCGCACGAAGGTGAGGAGCAGCAGGTGCAGGGCGATGCGCGTCTCGGGCTGCCCGGGGTAGTCGTCCAGGGCGGCAAGGAACGCGCCCACGCGGGCCAGTGGCAGCGCGGCGAAGTTCCGGCGCGTCGGCGGCGTTAGGGCACCTTCCAGGTCACGGGCCGGGTTCGATTCAGCGCGCGCGGTGGCCACCGCGAAATTCAGGACGCCCCGGATCCTCTGAAGCAGGCGGCCGGCGCTATCCAGTGATCCGCGGCGCTCGACCTCGCGCAGGACTGCCAGGACCTCGGCCGCGGACAGGTCCGACACGGGGCGGCCACCGATACGCGGGAACGCATCTCGCTCAAGTTGGGCAACCAGGTTCTTGCGATGACGCTCCGACCAGCGCGCGCCACGGGTCCTGACCCACTCGCGCGCTACCGCCTCGAAGCTGTTTGCGGCTTTGACAGCAGCAGCCACGCGCTCTGTGCGCCGCACTTCGCTAGGGTCTCGTCCATTGCGCAAGTGGGCGCGCGCCTCGTCGCGTCGGCGTCGAGCCTCAGCGAGTCCGACCTCGTGCGAAGCACCCAGCGCAAGGCGCTTCTCCTTCCCGCCAAAGCGATATTTCAGCCGCCACAGGCGCGAGCCATTGGGCATGACTTCCAGGTAAAGACCGTCGCCATCGAAATGCTTGCCCGTAGGCGCCGTGCGAACTCGGGCCGAGGTGAGTTTGTTGGTCGCCATCGTGGGGGCATCCTCGCCGGGAATGTGGGGGCATGACCGCCCCTAACCCGGGGGCATGCCCCCATATTTGCCCCCGTCAGGTCGAGCCGTCAAGGCTGCTCATGGGACATAATGGCTCCATAAGTGCTTGATATCCGGATATATCTGTATCCCCTATGGGACACCTTGGAACCCTATGCAGCAGCCGTCGTAAAGCTTTCGCCACAGCCACACTCGGCGGTGGCGTTGGGATTGCGGAACAGGAAGGTTTCGCCCAGGCCCTGCTTGGCGAAGTCGATCTCGGTGCCGTCCACCAGCGCCAGGCTCTGCGCGTCAACGTAGATGCGCACGCCCTCGAACTCGAACACGGTGTCGCCCTCGCGCTCCTCGCGGGCCAGATCGGCGACATGGCCCCAACCGGAGCAGCCTGTGCGGGCAACGCCGAAACGCAGGCCCAGCGCGCCCGGCGTCTGCTCGACGAAACGCTGCACGCGCTCCAGGGCGACGGGGGTCAGGGTGATGGCCATGCATTCCTCCAGGCGGGACGTCGATTATAGGCCGTGGACGAGCCGCTGGGCCCGTCGCTCCGGTAAACTCCACCGTTCCATAAATAGTCCTGTTACGGAAGGATTCAAGTCATGACGGTGGTGAGCGTCGAACATGCGCTGGCGGGCAAGATCCCGGCCGGCGGCGAGGTCACGGTACGCGGCTGGGTGCGCACGCGGCGCGATTCCAAGGCGGGCCTGTCCTTCGTGAATGTCAGCGACGGCTCCTGCTTCGCCGCCATCCAGGTGGTGTCGCCCAGCGACCTGGACAACTACGAATCCGAAATCAAGCGCCTGACCGCCGGCTGCGCGGTGGTCGCCACCGGCACCCTGGTGCCCTCGCAGGGCCAAGGCCAGAGCTTCGAGATCCAGGCCAGCCGGATCGAGGTGGTCGGCTGGGTCGAGGACCCGGAAACCTATCCGATCCAGCCCAAGGCCCATTCGCTGGAGTTCCTGCGCGAGGTCGCCCACCTGCGTCCGCGGACCAACCTGTTCGGCGCGGTCACCCGCATCCGCAACTGCCTGGCCCAGGCCGTGCACCGCTTCTTCCACGAGCGCGGCTTCTACTGGATCAGCACGCCGATCATCACCACCTCCGACGCCGAGGGCGCCGGCCAGATGTTCCGCGTGTCCACCCTGGACATGGCCAACCTGCCGCGCGACGGCAAGGGCGCGGTGGATTTCTCGCGCGACTTCTTCGGCAAGGAAACCTTCCTGACCGTGTCCGGCCAGCTCAATGTCGAGGCCTACTGCCTGTCGCTGAGCAAGGTCTACACCTTCGGGCCGACCTTCCGCGCCGAGAACAGCAACACCACCCGCCACCTGGCCGAGTTCTGGATGATCGAGCCGGAGATCGCCTTCGCCGATCTGGCCGCCGACGCCGATCTGGCCGAGGACTTCCTCAAGTACCTGTTCCGCGCGGTGCTGGACGAACGCGGCGACGACATGGCGTTCATCGCCGAGCGCGTGCAGCCGGACGCCATCACCCGCCTGGAAACCTTCATCAACGCGCCGTTCGAGCGCATCGACTACACCGATGCGATCGGCCTGCTGCAGAAATCCGGCAAGAAGTTCGACTTCCCGGTCGAATGGGGCCTGGACCTGCAGACCGAGCATGAGCGCTGGCTGACCGAGCAGCACGTCGGCCGCCCGGTGGTGGTGATGAACTACCCCGAACACATCAAGGCCTTCTACATGCGCCTGAACGACGACGGCAAGACCGTCGCGGCTATGGACGTGCTGGCCCCGGGCATCGGCGAGATCATCGGCGGCAGCCAGCGCGAGGAGCGCCTGGACGTGCTGGACGCGCGCATGGCGCAGTTCGGCCTGGATCCGGCCCATTACGGCTGGTACCGCGACTTCCGCCGCTATGGCACGGTGCCGCACGCCGGCTTCGGCCTGGGTTTCGAGCGGCTGGTGGTCTACGTCTGCGGCCTGACCAACATCCGCGACGCCATTCCCTATCCGCGCGCGCCCGGCAGCGCCGAGTTCTGAGCCGGAGCGGATTGCAACGATGCTGCTGTTCTTTGCCCTGTGTTTTGTCGGCGTCGCCATCGCCGGCTTCTGCGCGTTCGTGATCTTCTGGCCGCTCACGCTGGTGCATATCCGGGATCGGCATGCCGCGCTCGGCGGCCAGTGGGGCGAAGGCGCTTTCCTCAAGCCGATCGCGCTGCGCTGGCTGCTGGCGCGCGGCTACCTGCCGCTGCGCGACAGTTCGCTCAGCGGCCTGGCCGCGCCGGCGCGCATTTCGCTGCTGGTGATCTTCGTTGCCCTGGTGTCGTCGGGGTTGCTGACGGTGTTCTCGCTGGTGCTCAAATGAACGATTCGATCCATGACGCCTGGTACGTCGCCTCGCTCGGCCGGACCCTGATCTGGGCCCGCCTGCGGGTGCTGGAGGCCGGCACCGCGCAGGTGCTGGACAGCGATGGCAACACCCTGACCTACGACAGCGAGGACAGCGCCCGCGCGGCGCTGTTCGACGCCGAGTTCGTCGCCTACGACGGACTGGACGAGGAAGACGCGCTGCAGCGTGGTTTCTCGCTGGATGAAGTCAGCCCGCCGCGTGCCGACAGCGACGACGCGCTGCCCGCGCAGATGGTGCAACAGCTCGGCGGCCGGGCCTGATCGGGCGCGCATGTACACCCCGCGCGCCTTCGCCGAGACCGACCTGGGTGAACTGGACCGGCTGATCGCGCGCGACGCCTTCGTCACCCTGATCACCACCGACGCCGACGGCGCGCCGTTCGCCAGCCATCTGCCCGTGCTGTACGCGCGCGACGGCGAACGCATCCTCATCGAGGGCCATTGGGCGCGGCCCAACCCGCAGGCGCGGCACGCCGGCCCTGCCCTGCTGATCGTGCACGGCCCGCACGCCTATCTTTCGCCCGGCTGGTATCCGGACAAGGAAACCGCCGCGCGCGTGCCGACCTGGAACTACGCGATCGCGCACCTGTACGGCACGCTGGAACCCACCGAGGACACCACCGCGCTCGCCGGCATCGTGGCTCGTCTGAGCCAGGCCAACGAGGCACGGGTGGGCAAGGACTGGCGGTTCGAACCCGAGCGCCAGGATCACGCCAGCCAATTGCGCGGCATCATCGGTTTCCGCTTCCGGGTCGAACGGATCGAACTGAAGTTCAAACTGAGCCAGAACCATCCCGAAGCCAATGTGCGCGGCGCCGCCGCCGGCCTGCGCGAACAGGACGACCCGAACGCCCACGAAATCGCCACGCGGATGCTGGACCGCCTGGCTCGCCGCGCCGACTGAACACACCCCGCCCTCTTCCCTGTAGGAGCGACGTCAGTCGCGACCGGAAGAATCGCCAACGGTTCGGCCTTCGCTCGTCCCTGCACGGCGGTCGCGACTGACGTCGCTCCTACAGGATGGCAATCGGTAGACTGCGGGTTCGGCATATCGAGGAACGTCGATGGATCTGAACCTGTCCGGTCGTCACGCGCTGGTCTGCGGCGCCTCAGAAGGCATCGGCCGCGCGGTGGCGCATGAGTTGGCGCTGCTCGGCGCCAGCGTCACCCTGTTGGCGCGACGGGCCGAGGTGCTGGCGGACGTCGCGGCGGACCTGCCGACGGTCGCCTCGGGCCAATCGCATGATTGGCTGGCCGCGGATCTGGCCGATCCCGCCGGGCTGCGCGCGGGCGCCGAGGCGCTGGTGGCCCGATCCCCCGTGCACATCCTGGTCAACAACACCGGCGGTCCGCCGGGCGGACGCGCCATCGATGCCGACGCGAGTGCCTATCTCGACGCGTTCCAGCGCCACCTGCTGGCCAACCAGTTGCTGGCCGGCCTGGTGGTCCCGGGCATGCGGGACGCCGGCTGGGGCCGCATCGTGAACGTGGTATCCACCTCGGTGAAGGAGCCCATTCCCAACCTGGGCGTGTCCAACACCATCCGCGGCGCGGTGGCGTCCTGGGCCAAGACCCTGTCGCGCGAACTCGGCGCCGACGGCATCACCGTCAACAACGTGCTGCCGGGCTATACCCGCACTCGCCGGCTGCAGCAGATCCTGGACGATCGCAGCGCCGCCAGTGGCAAGGACGAAGCCGTCGTGGCCGCCGGCATGCTGGCCACGGTGCCGGCCGGCCGCTTCGCCGATCCGGTCGAAGTCGCCGCGGCCATCGCCTTCCTGGCCTCGCCCGCCGCCGGTTACATCAGCGGCGTCAGCCTGGCGGTGGACGGCGGACGCATGCAATCCATCTGAGGACTCCGGCGGCGGTTCCCGCGCCGACCGCAATGCAGCAGGCCGTCGACACGGGCCGGGTTAAGCTTGCGCCATGCTATCGCTGACCCACTGGATCGACGGCCAGCCGCAGGCGGCCCGCAACGGCGGCTGGCGCGCGGTGCATGCGCCCGCCGACACCCGCGAATACGCACGCCTCGCCGATGGCGACGAGGCCGACGTGGAGGCGGCCGTGCAGGCGGCGACCCGCGCCTGGCCTGCGTGGTCGTCGCTGCGCGGTTCCGAACGCGCGGCCTGGCTGGAACGCCTGGCATCGGCGCTCGAGTCCCGCCTGGAAGCGTTCGCCCAGGCCGAGTCCCGGGACGGCGGCAAGCCGATCCGGCTGGCGCGCCAGATCGAGATTCCCCGCGCGATCGCCAACCTGCGTTTCTTCGCCCACGCGGCCACCCAGATCGGCAGCGAGGCGCACCACGGCGAGGCGGGCCTGAACTACACCCTGCGCCAGCCCCTCGGAGCGGTCGCCACGATCTCGCCCTGGAACCTGCCGCTGTACCTGTTCACCTGGAAGATCGCGCCCGCGCTGGCCGCCGGCAACACCGTGGTCGCCAAGCCCTCGGAGGTCACGCCGCTGACCGCGACGATGCTGGGCGAACTGGCCGCGGAGATCGGCTTTCCGGCCGGCGTGCTGAACATCGTGCACGGCACCGGTCCGCGGGTCGGAGAGCCGCTGGTGCTGCATCCACGGATCAAGGCGGTGTCCTTCACCGGCAGCACCGGAGTCGGCCAGCGCATCGCCGCCCTGGCCGGCCCGCAGTTGAAGAAGATCTCGCTGGAACTGGGTGGAAAGAACCCGACCCTGGTGTTCGCCGACAGCGATTGGCGCAACCAGTTGGACACGCTGGTGCGTTCGGCGTTCCAGAACTCCGGGCAGATCTGCCTGTGCGGCTCGCGCCTGCTGGTGGAGCGTGCCATTTACGACGAGTTCCGCGAGGCCTTCAGCGCCCGCGCCGCCGCGCTGCGGGTTGGCGATCCCGCCGACGAGGCCACCGATCTCGGCCCGCTGGTGTCGCAGGCGCATCACGACAAGGTCACCGCCTGCATCGCCCGCGCCCGCATCGAAGGCGGCCGCTTCCTGCTGGGAGGCGAGGCGTCAGCGCGCGGCGGCTGGTTCGTGGAACCCGTCCTGATAGAAGGGCTGGGACCGGACAGCGCCAGCAACCGCGAGGAAATCTTCGGGCCGGTGGCGACCCTCCAGGCGTTCGATGACGACGCGCAGGCGCTGGCGCTGGCCAACGCGGGCGATTATGGGCTGGCCGCGATGATCTGGACCCGCGACCTCGACCGCGCCCACCGCATGGCCGCGCGGCTGCGTGCCGGCATCGTCTGGATCAACACCTGGCTGATGCGTGATCTGCGCACCCCGTTCGGCGGCATGGGCCGGTCCGGGTTGGGCCGCGAAGGCGGCATGGAGGCGATGCGGTTTTTCACCGAGGCGCGGAATGTCTGCATCGCCACCGGCTGAAACCCCGCTTCCCCGCCATCCGGCGCACGGCCGGCTGCTGACGATCGCCGGCGATGGGCGCAAACTACGCGGTGGACCGCCGAGCGCTCCACCCTCCCCCGCCAGAACCGGAAACCGCCCGTGAGTGATAGCGAACTCGAAAACCTGCTGCGCAACAACCGTGAATGGGCCGAACGGATCAAGCACGAGGATCCCGGCTTCTTCAAACGCCTGTCGCAGCAGCAGTCGCCGCGCTACCTGTGGATCGGCTGCTCGGATTCGCGCGTGCCCGCCAACCAGATCCTGGGGCTGGACCCGGGAGAGGTGTTCGTCCATCGCAACATCGCCAACGTCATGTCGCATGGCGACCTCAATTGCCTGTCGGTGATCCAGTTCGCGGTCGACATCCTCAAGGTCGAGCACATCCTGCTGGTCGGCCATTACGGCTGCGGCGGCGTGCACGCGGCGATGACCGGCGCCCGGGTCGGCCTGGCCGACAACTGGCTGCGCCACGTCGCCGACGTGGCCACCAAGCATGCCGTCCGCCTGGCCGAGGAGGACACCGAGTCGCTGCGCCACGCCCGCCTGTGCGAACTGAACGTGATCGAGCAGGTGTTCAACGTCTGCCAGACCACCGTGGTCCAGGACGCCTGGGCGCGCAACCAGCCGCTGACCGTGCACGGCTGGGTCTACAGCCTGTTCGACGGCCGCGTGCGCGAACTGGGCATGGACGTGGACGCCGCCGACCGCCTGCACCCGACCTACGAACAGGCGCTGGCGCGGATGCCCGCGCGCGGGGACCGTCGCGATGGGTGAAGGCATCCGGACCACGACGGCACCGGTGCCGGTCGGCGCGTATCCGCACGCGCGCCGGGTCGGCCCGTTGCTGTTCCTGTCCGGCATCGGCCCGCGCGATCCGGCCACCGACACGATTCCCGGCAACGATTACTTCGCCGACGGCCGCGTGCGCGGCTACGACATCCAGGCGCAGGCGCGCGCGGTGTTCGCCAACGTGCGCGCGGTGCTGGAAGCCAGCGGCGCGCGCTGGGAGGATCTGGTCGACGTGACCGTCTACCTCACCGACATGGCCCGCGACTTCAAGGCCTACAACCAGGTCTGGGCCGAGTATTTCCCGGACACGGCGCGCGCGCCCTGCCGCACCACCCTGGGCATCACCGCCCTTCCCACGCCCATCGCCATCGAACTCAAGTGCGTCGCCGCCTTGCCCGAGGAACGCTGACATGCTGCCCGGACCGATCAACCTGCTGGCCTGGATCGAGGAACACCGCCACCTGCTCAAGCCGCCGGTCGGCAACAAGGTGATCTACGCGGGTGACTTCATCGTCATGGTGGTCGGCGGCCCCAACCAGCGCACCGACTTCCACTACGACGAAGGACCGGAATGGTTCTACCAGCTCGAAGGCGAGATGGTGCTGAAGATCCAGGAAGACGGCGCAGTGCGCGATATCCCGATCCGCGCCGGCGAGATCTTCCTGCTGCCGCCGCGCGTGCCGCATTCCCCGCAGCGGATGCCCGACTCGGTCGGCCTGGTGATCGAACGCCGGCGGCTGCCGCACGAACAAGATGGGCTGCTGTGGTACTGCGAGCGCTGCAATCACAAGCTGTACGAGGAGTACTTCATCCTGAAGAACATCGAGACGGATTTCCCACCGGTGTTCGACCGCTTCTATTCCTCGCAAGCGCACCGGACCTGCACGCAGTGCGGGCACCTGAACCCGGCACCCGGCAAGTACGTGATGGCGGATACCTGAGCGCTCCATGCTGAAGATCGACACCCACGCCCACTTCCTGCCGCGCGACTGGCCCGATCTGGCCGGCAAGTACGGCGACAACCGCTTCCCGGTCATCCACCACGGCGATGACGGCCGCCACCGCATCTACAAGGACGGGCGTTTTTTCCGCGAGATCTGGCCCAAGACCTGGGATCCGGTGGAGCGCATCGCCGACTACGCCAAGTTCGGCGTGCAGGTGCAGGTGATCAGCACGGTGCCGGTGATGTTCAGCTACTGGGCCAAGCCGCACCAGGCGCTGGAATTGCACCAGGCGCTCAATGATCACACCGCCGCGGCCTGCCGTGACTACCCGCGCCACTACGCCGGTATCGGCACCGTGCCGCTGCAGTCACCACGACTGGCGGTGCAGGAACTGGAGCGCTGCATGGATCAGCTCGGCCTGCAGGGCGTCCAGATCGGCAGCCACGTCAACGACTGGAACCTCGACGCGCCGGAACTGTTCGAGTTCTTCCAGGCCGCCAGCGAACTGGGCGCGGCCATCCTGGTGCATCCCTGGGACATGATGGGCGCGGCCTCCATGCCCAAGTACTGGCTGCCCTGGCTGGTCGGCATGCCGGCCGAGCAGTCGCGCGCGGCCTGCTGCCTGATCTTCGGCGGCGTGCTGGAACGCCTGCCCGGCCTCAAGGTCTGCTTCGCCCACGGCGGCGGCAGCTTCCCCTACACCATCGGCCGCATCGAACACGGCTTCAACATGCGTCCGGATCTGGTCGCCACCGACAACCACCGCAACCCGCGCGAGTACCTGGATCGGGTCTACTTCGATTCATGGGTGGCCGATCCGCGCGCGCTGCGCTACCTGCTGGACACCGTCGGCATCGACCGGGTGATGCTGGGCACCGACTATCCGTTTCCGCTGGGTGAGCAGGAGCCCGGCGCCGGCATCGCCGCGCTGGCCCTGGGCGAAGCCGAACAGGCCCGCCTCTACCACGGCACCGCGCTGGAATGGCTGGGCCTGTCCCGGCAACGGTTCGACTGACCCATGCCGCACCTGACCCTGCAATACACCGACAACCTCGTCCTGGACGCGCGCGCGCTGTTGTCGCGGCTCAACCAGGTCCTGCTCGACAGCGGGCATTTCAACGAGGAAGCGATCAAGAGCCGCGCCGTCGCGCTGTCCGACTTTCTGGTCGGCACCGACGCCGATGCCGCGCGCGCGTTCGTCCATGCACGCCTGCGCATCCTTCCCGGCCGTGACGAGGCCGTGCGCGCGCAGTTGTCCGAGGCGCTGCTGCATGCGCTGCGCACGCACCTTCCGGCGGGGCCGCACGCCCTGCAGATCTGCGCGGAAGTCGGCGAACTTCCAGCCAGCTACCGCAAGACCACCGTTCCTCCCATCTCTTCACCGGCCTCTTCATGACCGACGCGCTGTCCCGTACCCATGCCATCGCCCTCGATGCCGCCGACCCGCTGCGCGCCCTGCGCAACGAGTTCCTGATTCCGAAGCACAAGCACAACGAGCAGCTCTATTTCTGCGGCAACTCGCTGGGCCTGCAACCGCGCGGCGCGCGCAAGTACGTGCAGGAGGTACTGGACAAGTGGGCCGAGCAGGCGGTGGAGGGTCACTTCACCGAGCCGGCGCAGTGGATGACCTACCACGAGCTGGTCCGCGACGGGCTGGCGAAAGTGGTCGGCGCGCAGCCGACCGAGGTCGTGGCGATGAACTCGCTGACCGCCAATCTGCACCTGATGATGGTCAGCTTCTACCGGCCCACCGCCGAGCGTCCGGCCATCCTGATGGAAGCCGGCGCGTTCCCGTCCGACCGCCACGCGCTGGAATCGCAGGTGCGTTTCCATGGCTTCGACCCGGCGCGCGATCTGATCGAGCTGGAACCGGATCAACCCGACGGCACGCTGTCGATGCAGGCCATCGAGCGCGCCATCGGCGAGCATGGCCATCGCCTGGCCCTGGTGCTGTGGCCTGGCATCCAGTATCGAACCGGACAGGCGTTCGACCTGGCGGAAATCACCCGCCTCGGCCACGCGCAGGGCGCGTTGGTCGGGTTCGACCTGGCCCACGCGGCCGGCAACCTGCCGGTGCAGCTGCACGCCAGTGGCGCCGACTTCGCGGTGTGGTGCCACTACAAGTACATGAACGCCGGGCCGGGCGCGGTCGCCGGCTGTTTCGTGCATGAGCGGCACGCGCACACGGACCGCCCGCGCTTCGCCGGCTGGTGGGGCCACCAGAAGGAAAGCCGGTTCAGGATGGCACCCGAGTTCGTGCCCACGCCCGGCGCCGACGGCTGGCAGCTCAGCAATCCTCCGATCCTGGGCCTGGCCCCGTTGCGCGCCTCGCTGGAACTGATCGCGCAGGCCGGCGGCATGGCCGCGCTGCGCGCCAAGTCGGAAAAACTGACCGGCTTCCTGGAGGCGCTCATCCGCGCCCGCGTCGGCGACGCGCTGCAGATCGTTACGCCCGCCGATCCGGCCCAGCGCGGCGCGCAGTTGTCGCTGCGGGTGGTGGGCGGACGCGAGCGCGGGCGCGACCTGTTCGAATACCTGGCGTCGGTCGGCACGATTGGCGACTGGCGCGAACCGGATGTGATCCGGATCTCGCCGACCCCGCTGTACAACCGTTTCATGGACGTCTACCGCTTCGTCGAGGAAGTGGAGACCTGGCGCGGCGTCTGACCGGAGCAACCCCTTGAACGCATCCAACGACCGTTCCCTCACCATCATCGGCGCCGGCCTGGCCGGCGCGCTGCTGGCGACCCTGCTGGCCCGCAAGGGCTGGCAGGTGGACGTGTACGAAAAACGCGGCGACCCGCGCGTCAAAGGCTACGGCGGCGGCCGGTCGATCAACCTGGCCCTGGCCGAGCGCGGCCGCCACGCGCTGCGCCAGGCCGACGCCGACGAGGCGGTGATGAAGCAGGCGGTGATGATGCGCGGGCGCATGGTCCACCCGCGCGACGGCCAGCCGCAGTTGCAGCGCTACGGTCGCGACGATTCGGAAGTGATCTGGTCGGTGCACCGCGGCGATCTCAACATCACCCTGCTCGACCTGGCCGAACAGGCCGGCGCTTCGCTGCATTTCCACCGCCAGCTGGACACGGTGGATTTTCAGGACCGGGTGGCCACCTTCATCGATGATCGCGACGGCGGCCGCCATCCCATCGACTTCCGTTCGCTGGTCGGCGCCGACGGCGCCGGTTCGTCGCTGCGCGCGGCGATGCGGCTGCGCACCGATCTCGGCGAGCGCACCGATTTCCTCGACCACTCCTACAAGGAACTGGAAATCCCGCCGGCGGCCGACGGCGGCTTCCAGATCGAACCCAACGCCCTGCACATCTGGCCGCGCGGCCACTACATGTGCATCGCCCTGCCCAACGACGAAAAGACCTTCACCGTCACCCTGTTCCTGCCCAACCACGGCGATCCCGGTTTCGACACCGTGCACACGCCGGCGCAGGCGCGCGCGCTGTTCGAACGCGACTTCCCCGATGCGGTGCCGCTGATCCCGCACCTGGAAGAGGACTGGCACCGCAACCCGGTCGGCCTGCTGGCCACCCTGTACCTGGACCGCTGGTACATCGACGACCGCGCGGTCCTGCTCGGCGACGCCGCCCACGCGATGGTGCCGTTCCACGGCCAGGGCATGAACTGCGCCTTCGAGGACTGCGTGGCGCTGGCCGAGCAACTGGAGCGCCACGGGGAACGCGCCGAGGCGTTCGCCGCGTTCCAGCGCGAGCGCCAGCCCAATGCGCGCGCGATCCAGGAAATGGCGCTGGAGAACTACGTGGAAATGCGCGACAAGGTGGACGACGCGGCGTTCCTGCTCCAGCGCGAGCTGGAACGGACCCTGCAGGAGCGCCATCCGGGCCGCTTCGTACCGCACTACACCATGGTCACCTTCCTGCGCATTCCCTATCGGGTCGCGCTGGAGCGCAGCATCGTCCAGCGCGATCTGCTGGTCGCCGCCACCCGGGGACTGGAACGCCTGGATCAGGTGGACTGGGTGCGGGTGGATGCCGAAGTGATCCGTCGACTGCAACCGCTGGAGGCGGAAGCGCGGTGAGCGCCAGCTTCCTGTTCTACGATCTGGAGACCTTCGGCGCGGATCCGCGCCGTACCCGCATCGCCCAGTTCGCCGCCCAGCGCACCGATGCGGAGCTGAATCCGATCGAGGATCCGATCGATTTCTTCGTCCAGCCCGCCGACGACCTGCTGCCCTCGCCCACCGCCACCCTGATCACCGGCATCACCCCGCAGCATGCCGCGCGCCAGGGCGTCAACGAGGCGTCGGCGTTCGCCCGCATCGCCGACGAGATGTCGCGGCCGGATACCTGCACGCTGGGCTACAACTCGCTGCGCTTCGATGACGAGTTCGTCCGCCACGGCCTGTTCCGCAACTTCTTCGACCCCTACGAGCGCGAATGGCGCGGCGGAAATTCGCGCTGGGATCTGCTGGACGTGATGCGGCTGACCCACGCACTGCGCCCGGACGGCATCGTCTGGCCGCAGCGCGAGGATGGCGTCACCTCGTTCCGGCTGGAACACCTCGCGCTGGCCAACGATGTCCGCCAGGGCGATGCGCACGAGGCGCTGTCCGACGTGCGCGCGACCATCGGCATGGCCCGGCGGATGCGCCAGGCGCAACCCCGCCTGTGGGAATACGCGCTGAAACTGCGCGACAAGCGCTTCGCCGCCAGCCTGCTGGACACGGTGGCGATGACCCCGGTCCTGCACATCTCCCAGCGCTATCCGGCCAGCCGCATGTGCGCGGCGCTGGTGCTGCCGCTTGCGCGCCATCCGCAATACGACAACCGCATCATCGTGTACGACCTGGATGCCGACCCGGATCCGCTGCTGCACCTGGCACCGGAAGCCATCGCCGATCGCCTGTACACGCCCGCGGCGGATCTGCCGCCGGGTGAATCGCGCATTCCGCTGAAGGAAATCCACCTGAACAAGGCACCGGTGCTGGTCGCCCTGGCACACCTGCGCGACGCCGACTTCGAACGCCTGCGCATCGACCTGCTGATCACCGAGGCCAATGCCATCCGCCTGCGCGCGGCCGGACCGGCGCTGGCCGAGAAGGTGCGCCGCGTGTTCGCCGGCGAACGCGAGTTCGCCGTGCCCGATGTCGATGCCTCGCTGTATGGCGGTTTCCTTGGCGACGGCGACCGCCGCCGGTTTCCCGATCTGCGCGCCACCCCGCCGGAACTGCTGGGACAGCGCGACTTCGGTTTCCGCGACCCGCGCCTGCCGGAACTGCTGTTCCGCTACCGCGCGCGCAACTGGCCGGCCACCTTGACCGCCGACGAACGCCTGCGCTGGGACGATTACCGCCGCCGGCGCCTGATCGGCGACAGTGGGCTTTCCGAGTACGGTTTCGAAAGTTTCCACGCTGAAATCGCCGCGCTGCGCGCGGCCCCCACCACCGACGGCCCGAAGCAGGCCCTGCTCGACCAGTTGCAGGCCTGGGGCCGGGATCTGGAGCAGAGCCTGTGAGCAGTTATTTTTCCGACGCCAGTTTCAAGTTCCTGCGCGGACTGGCGCGGCACAACGACAAGACCTGGTTCGCCGCGCACAAGGCGCAGTACGAGGAGCACGTCAAGGAACCGTTCCTGCGCCTGCTGACCGATCTGCAACCGGATCTGGCGCAGGTCAGCGAACATTTCCGTTCCGATCCGAAGACGGTCGGTGGTTCGCTGTTCCGGATCTACCGCGACGCCCGCTTCTCCACCGACAAGTCGCCCTACAAACCCTGGCAGGGCGCACGCCTGTACCACGAACGCCGCAAGCAGGTGCCGGCGCCGTCGTTCTACATCCACCTGCAGCCGGGCGAATGCTTCGTCGGCGCCGGGTTGTGGCATCCGGAGCCGGATACCCAGCGCCGGGTGCGCCAGTTCATCTTCGACAATCCCGGCAGCTGGAAAGCCGCCGCGCACGCGCCGAAGTTCCGCCGACGCTTCGACTTCGAGGAAAGCGAGATGCTGACCCGGCCGCCGCGCGGGTTTCCGGCCGAGTTCGAATTCATCGACGATCTCAAGCACAAGAACTTCGTGTTCTGGCGTTCGCTGGACGACAGCGTGATGACCGGACCGAAACTGCGCCAGGTGCTGGCCGCCGACCTGGCCGCGCTGGCGCCGTTCGTAGACTACCTGTGCGCGGCCCTGGACCTGGAGTTCTAGCCATGAAGAAGTGGATCGCCCTGGCCGTCCTGCTGATCGCCGGTTTGCTCGGCTACCTCGCCGCGGGCCCCTACCTGGCGATCCACGGCATCCGCCAGGCGCTGGCCGAACAGGACACCGCCAAGCTGGAACGCCACGTGGACTTCCCCGCCCTGCGGGTCAACCTGCGCGCGCAGGTGGAAGACCAACTGGCCCGCCGCGCCGGCCCCGGGTTCCAGTCCAGCCTGCTCGGCGCGTTCGCGCTGTCGGTGGCGAACAACGTCATAGGCAGCGGTGTCGACACGATGGTCACGCCGCTGGGCATCGGCGCCATCCTGCAGGGCCGTTCGATGTGGAAGAAGGCGGTCGGCGACACCGTCGGCGGCGATACCCATGCGCCCCCGGTACCCGCGGATCCGCTGAAGGACGCCAAGCACCGCTTCGAATCCCTCTCGCGCTTCACCGCGACCATCCACGACGAGAACGGCCGCCCGGTCGTCTGCGTGTTCACCCGCCAGGGCCTGCGCTGGCGGCTCACCGACATCCGCCTGCCCCTGGACGGCCCGTAGAGCGGAGCTTGCTCCGCTTTCCCGGCCGTCCAACACGTCCGAACGCCAGGCCCCCCAGCCGAGCAAGCTCGGCTCTACAACCCGGCGTAGAGCGGAGCTTGCTCCGCTTTCCCGGCTGTCCAGCACGTGCGAACGCCCAGCATCCCCAGCCGAGCAAGCTCGGCTCTACACACCGGCGTAGAGCGGAGCTTGCTCCGCTTCCTCGTATGTCCAACGTGCCCGAACGCCCCACCAGCCAAGCAAGCCCGGCTCCAAGGGTCAGCGATCGCGCGGCTGCCAATCCCGGCGTGCGCGCGCCAGGCGCAGGAACCGTGCGGCCAGTTGCCAACGCGCCGCGCGCGGCAGGCGCGCCAGCTCCTCGCGGGGATCGGCAACGACACCGCCCGGCTGCCAGGCGAACGCGATCCGGTTGCTCATGCGGGGTTCCTCCAGCGCCAGCACGCGTCCGCCAAAGCTGCGCCGCATCCGCACCAGATGCCGGCGCGCGTCGGTGGCGTAGAGATTGACCGCCATCGCCCCGCCTTCGGCCAGCGCATCCCGGCAGTCGTCGTAGAACGCCTGGGTCGAGACCGAGGGCGAGATGCCCTCCGCCTCGTAGGCATCCACGAGCAGCAGATCATAGGCGCCACGACGCTGGCGCAGCATCGCCGCGCCGTCTCCCAGCCGGGCCTGGAAGCGCCCGCTGTTGGCGGGAACGCGGAAGGCATCGCGCAACGCCAGCACGCGGACATCGCTTTCGAACGCCTCGATGGAAGCTTCCGGCAGGTGCCGATGGCAGAACTTGGCCTGGGATCCGCCGCCCAGTCCGATGATTCCGAGCCGTGGCGGCCGCGGGCGCAGCAGCAGCGCGGCCAGCATGGTGCGGGTGTAGCCGACCTGGAGCACGTCAGGCCACCAGGTCAGCATGCGGCTCTGGGTCACGTCGCGATTGAATTGCAGCGTGGTGTACCACCAGCCGCGATGGACCCGGGGGGCGCCTTCGTTCACGGCGCCGGATCGTTGGCCACGCCGTGCGGGACGTGGCCGGCGGCCACGTGCGGGCGTGCGCTGTCGATGTTGTGCTGGGAATCGTCGAAGAAGATGTCGGCACCGAAGGCGTCCAGGAATGGCCCCTTGTGACGTCCGCCCAGGAACAGCGCTTCGTCCAGGCGCACGCCCCATTCGCGCAGCGTGCGGATGACCCGTTCGTGCGCCGGCGCCGAACGGGCGGTAACCAGCGCGGTGCGAATCGGCGAGTGTTCGCCGGCCGGGAACATTTCCTGCAACTGGTGCAGTGCCGACAGGAAGCCCTTGAACGGTCCGCCCGACAGCGGCGCGCGCGCATTCTCGCGTTCGTGCCGGCCGAACGCTTCCACGCCCTGCTCGCGCGAAATCCGCTCGCTCTCGTCGCCGAAGATCACCGCGTCGCCATCGAAGGCGATCCGCAACTGGTCCTCGTGGCGCTGCCGGTGCGCCTGCGCCGGCAGGATGGTGGCCGCGGCGATGCCATGCTCCAGCGAACGCCGCACCGAATCCGGGTTGGCGGACAGGAACAGGTCCGCCCCGAACGGCCGGATGTAAGGCCAGGTCGGCTCGCCGGAGGTGAACACCGCGCGCACGATGCCCAGGCCGTGGTGCTGGATGGAATTGAAGATGCGCAGGCCGGTGTCGGCGGAATTGCGCGACAGCAGGATGACCTCCACCCGCGGCGTGTCGTCGGGCGCGCCGGCATTCAGCGCCAGCAGCTTGCGCACCACCGGGAACGCGACGCCCGGCGCGAGCACGTCGTCCTCGTGCTTGCGCTGGTGGTCGCTGTAGGCATCCACGCCCTGGCGTTCGAACAGCGCGTGGCTGTCCTCCAGATCGAACAGGGCGCGCGATGTCACCGCGACGGTCAACAGGCGGGGGGTGTTGTCGGCCATGCGCACAGTATCCGCCATCGCGGGGCTTCCCCGCGAGCCGGCCCCGCCCCGCCCGCCGCCGCTCAATCCTCGGTCGAATCCACCATGAAGCGCGCCGGCGGACCACGCCGGTAATCGCGGGTCACCGCGCGCACCTCGACCTCCATGCGCAGCGGCTTCTGCTGCGCGGGCGCGTCATCCGGCCACAGGAACAGCAGTTCGGCGCGGCGGCTGTTGCTGATCACCCGTACCGGTTCGGCCGGAAACACCGCATAGCTGGTGTCCGCCGAAACCACCCGGAACTCGAAACCGATGTCTTCCAGTCCGTAATCGCCGCGCGGCCAGTCCAGGCGCACCCCGAGCAGGCCCGAACCGTCGCAGGTGCCGGCCATGCCGCCCAGCCCGCGGGTAATCTCGGTGACCTTCAGTTCAGGCGCGCGCAGCGTGTCTTCCGGCGCGTCCGTGGGCGTGGCCCCGGCCTGCAGTTCGAAAGGCGCCATGTGCGTGTTCAGTCCGCACGCCTGCACGCCCTGCGCGGGCAACAGCGCGCAAAGCCCCCACAACCACCAGTGTTTCATCCCCTGACTCCTGTTCGGCATCGGACTACCCCGTCCGCACTCCTCCCGGTGCCGGACGGCCCTGACGTTGCTTGCTGCATGGCGGCGTCCCCACGCCGCTTCCCCGCACCGCCCGTTACACCACGAACTGTTCGCTGAGGATACGTTCCTCCAGATTGTGCTCCGGGTCAAACAACAGGGTCACGGTTCGGTCCTGCGATTCGCGGATCGTCACCTCCACCACGTCGCGGACTTCGTGCGAGTCGGCGGTGGCGCTGACCGGCCGCTTGTACGGGTCCAGCACCCGGAACCGCACCTCGGTGTTCGCGCGCAGGATCGCGCCGCGCCAGCGGCGCGGGCGGAAAGGCGCGATCGGGGTCAGCGCGATCGTGCTCGAACCCAGCGGCAGGATCGGCCCATGCGCGGAGAAGTTGTAGGCGGTGCTGCCGGCCGGCGTGGCGGTCAGCACGCCGTCGCAGATCAGTTCGTCCAGCCGGGTCTGTCCGTTCAGATCGATGCGGATGTGCGCGGCCTGGCGGGTCTGGCGCAGCAGCGAGACCTCGTTGTAGGCCAGCGAGCCGGTGCTGGCGCCGGATTCGGTCAGCGCCAGCATCTCCAGCGGCCGCAGCTTGGCCGGCTCGGCCTGGGCGATCCGGTCCAGCAGATCCTCGCTGCGGTACTGGTTCATCAGGAACCCGACCGTTCCCAGCTTCATGCCGAACACCGGTTTGCCCAGGCTGCCGTGCCGATGCAGGGTCTGCAGCATGAAACCGTCGCCGCCGAGCGCGCACAGCACGTCGGCTTCCTGCGGATCCTGGCTGCCGTGCAGGGCGGTCAGTTCGGCCAGCGCGTGCTGCGCTTCGGCGGCCGGACTGGCGAGAAAGGCGATGCGGGGCGTCTGGCTCATCCCGGGTTCCTGGTGGCTTGCCGGAGAGGATAACGGCAGAAGCCCGGGATTGGATGACCGCGATGCCATCCGTTCCGGGCCGCGCAAAAAAACAGGCCGGGTTGCCCCGGCCTGTTTTCGCCATCACGAGCGCCGCGATCAGCCCTGCGCGGCCAACTGGCCCAGTCGCTGCACGGCCACCGAAGCGGTCGGATAGTCCAGCGTCTTCTGCGCGGCCAGCTCGTTGAGCATGGCCAGGGTGAAGCGCAGGCCGGCGTCACCGCGCTGCAGCCATGCCTGGACCTTGGCGTCGGCGGTGTTGCCGGGCATCGACAGCACCTGCGAGGTCAGCGTGCGCTGGTGGTTGGTCAGCTCGTCGCGCAGCACGCCACGGGCCACCGCATGCCACCGCCCGTCGACCTTCAGCGCGTCGACCTGATCCACCAGCCACGGCAGGTGCAGGGCTTCGCCCAGGCGGTAGTGGACCTTCGACACCTCGACCGGCTTGAGCTTGCGGGCACGCGCCAGTTCGATGATGTCGCAGGATGGTTCCAGGTACGGCAGCGCCGCCAACTGGCCCGCGAGGCCGGCCGGCAGGCCCTTGTCCTTCCAGGTCTGCAGGCTGGCGTTGTACGCCGGACGCAGCGAGTCCGGCAGCACGCCGTCGGCGGCCCGGATCTCGTTGAAGCCGTCGTAGTAGCGCTCCACCGCGGTGGCGATCGCCGGGATCGGACCCTGGCGGGTCAGCAACCAGCGGGTGAAGGTACGCTGCACCGACCAGATCACCTGCAACGCGTCGATCTGCACCGACTCCGGCACCTTGCCGTCGAGAGCGTCGATCTGCACCCACAGCTCACGCGCGTCCAGCGTCTCGCGGGTGATGGTGAAAGCCTTGGCGACCTCCGCCGGGCTGCGGCCGGTGTCCTCCTGCATGCGCAGCAGGAAAGTCGCGCCCATCCGGTTGATGGTGGTATTGGTCACCGCGGTGGCGATGATTTCGCGCTTCAGGCGGTGCTTCTCCATGTCCGCGGCGTACTTCTTCTGCAGCGGCTTGGGGAAGTAGCGCTGCAGTTCCTTGGACAGGTACGGATCTTCCGGGATGTCCGAATCCAGCAATTGCTGGAACGCCACCAGCTTGGAGTACGACAGCAGCACCGCCAGTTCCGGCCGGGTCATGCCCTGCCCGCGCGCCTTGCGCTCGGCCAGTTCCGCATCCGAGGGCAGGTACTCGATCTGGCGATCCAGCAGGCCCTGGGATTCCAGGGTCTGGATGAAGTGCTGCTTGGAACCCAGGCGCGCCGCGCTCATCCGCTCCATCAGGCTGAGCGCCTGGTTCTGGCGGTAGTTGTCCCACAGCACCAACTGGGCGACCTCGTCGGTCATGTCCGCCAGCAACTTGTTGCGGGCATCCATGCGCAGCTTCTTCTCCTGCACCACGCCGTTGAGCAGGATCTTGATGTTCACCTCGTGATCGGAGGTGTCCACGCCGGCGGAGTTGTCGATGAAGTCGGTGTTGAGCAGCACGCCATGCTGGGCGGCCTCGATGCGGCCCAACTGGGTCAGGCCCAGGTTGCCGCCCTCGCCGACCACCTTGCAGCGCAGGTCGCGCCCGTCCACGCGCAGGCCATTGTTGGCGCGGTCGCCGACATCGGCGTTGGTCTCGCTGCTGGCCTTGACATAGGTGCCGATGCCGCCATTCCACAGCAGGTCGACCGGCGACTTCAGGATCGCGCTCATCAGTTCGTTGGGCGACAGCGACTTCACGCCGTCAGCCAGGCCCAGCACCTCGCGCACCTGCGGAGTGATCTCGATCGACTTGGCGGTACGCGGATGGATGCCGCCGCCCTTGGAGATCAGCTTGGCGTCGTAATCGGCCCAGCTGGAACGTGGCAGCTTGAACAGGCGCTGGCGCTCCTGGAAGCTGCGCGCCGCTTCCGGCGACGGGTCCAGGAAGATGTGGCGATGATCGAACGCGGCCACCAGGCGGATGTGCGGCGACAGCAGCATGCCGTTGCCGAACACGTCGCCGGACATGTCGCCGATGCCCACGCAGGTGAAGTCCTGGGTCTGCGAATCGCGGCCCAACGCGCGGAAATGACGCTTGACCGATTCCCAGGCGCCGCGCGCGGTGATGCCCATGCCCTTGTGGTCATAGCCGACCGAACCGCCGGAGGCGAACGCGTCGCCCAGCCAGAAGTTGTGGGCGATGGCCAGGCCATTGGCGATGTCGGAGAACGTCGCCGTGCCCTTGTCGGCGGCGACCACCAGGTACGGATCGTCCTGATCGTGGCGGACCACGTTCAGCGGCGGAACGATCTTGCCGCCGACGATGTTGTCGGTGATGTCCAGCAGGCCCTGGATGAACATCTTGTAGCAGGCGATGCCTTCGGCCAGCACCGCGTCGCGATCTCCCCCCACCGGCGGACGCTTGACGAAGAAACCGCCCTTCGCGCCGACCGGCACGATCACGGTGTTCTTCACCATCTGCGCCTTGACCAGGCCCAGCACCTCGGTGCGGAAATCCTCGCGGCGATCCGACCAGCGCAGGCCGCCGCGGGCGACCGGGCCGAACCGCAGGTGCACGCCTTCCACGCGCGGGCCGTACACGAAGATCTCGCGATACGGACGCGGCTTGGGCAGATCCGGCACCTTGGCCGAATCGAACTTGAAGGCGATCGTGTGGGCCGGCTGGCCATCCACGCCAATCTGGTAGTAGCTGGTGCGCAGGGTCGCCTCGATGGCGCCGATGAAACCGCGCAGGATGCGGTCCTCATCCAGGCTGGACACGCGATCCATCAGCTTGAGCAGCGCCTTGTGGGTCGCCTCGACCTGTTCCTCGCGCTTGCCGCCACGGGCGTCCAGCACCGGTTGCAATGCCGTCAGCGTGGCTTCGTCGCCCTGCGCCAACGCGCGCAACTGGGCGGCGAAACGCTCCTGGCCGGCCTTGATTTCGGCCTTGCTCTCATGGCCGACCGCCGGATCGAAACGCGCCTCGAACAGTTCGACCAGCAGGCGAGCGAGCAGCGGGTAACGGTTCAGCGTCTCCTCGACGTAGCTCTGCGAGAACGGCACGCCGGTCTGCAGCAGGTACTTGCAGTAACCACGCAGCATCGCGATCTGGCGCCAGGCCAGGCTCGCGCCGAGCACCAGCCGGTTGAAGCCGTCGTTCTCGGCGTCGCCGTGCCAGATCCGGGCAAAGGCTTCCTCGAACTGCGCGTGCAGGCGATCGGTATCGATCGCGCCGCCCACCGCTTCCACCTCGAACTCCTGGATGTAGACCGGCTCGGCCGCCTCCAGCCGGAACGGGTGTTCGGAGATGACCCGCAGGCCCATGTTCTCCATCAGCGGCAGCGCGTCCGACAGCGGAATATCGGCCTGCTGGCGATACAGGTTGAGCCGCAACCGGCCCTCGCCGGCGCGCGCGCGGCGCGAGCGGTGCAGGCTCAGGCGCAGCGCGTCCGGACCGTCGAGCGCGGCCAGGTTCTCCACGTCGTTGGCGGCGAATTCCGGCGACACCGTCTCGATGTAGCCGGCCGGCAGCGCGCGGCCGAAACGGCTCATCAGCTTCAGGCCCTCGCCCTCGCCGTGGCGCGCGATCAGCGTCTCGCGCAGATCGTCCTGCCAGTTGCGCAGCAGGTGGGCGATGTCGGCTTCCAGCGCGGCGGTGTCGACGTCGATCTGCTCGCCGGCCTTCGGGCGGATGGTGAGGTGCAGCTGCGCCAGCGGCGACTCGCCCAGTTGCACGTTGGTGTCGACGTACTCGCCATGCAGGGCCTGTTTCAACAGCGCCTCGATGCGCAGGCGCACGTCGGTGTTGAAGCGATCGCGCGGGATGTACACCAGCGCCGAGAAGAAGCGGCCATAGCGATCACGGCGCAGGAACAGCTTGCTGCGCACGCGCTCCTGCAGGCCGAGGATGCCCATCGCGGTGCGGTTGAGTTCTTCCTCGCTGGACTGGAACAGTTCCTCGCGCGGCAGGGTTTCCAGGATGTGGCGCAACGCCTTGCCGCTGTGGCTGCTCGGCGACAGGCCGGAATTGCGCATCACGAATTCATGGCGCTCGCGCACCAGCGGGATTTCCCACGGGCGGCGGTTGTAGGCGCTGGAGGTGTACAGGCCGATGAAGCGCTGCTCGGCGATCGGGGTGCCCTTGGCGTCGAATTCCAGCACGCCGATGTAGTCCATGTTGCCCGGGCGATGCACGTTCGAACGGCGGTTGGTCTTGGTCAGGATCAATGCATCGACCGAACCGGATTGCGGCATGTAGTGCGCGGCCAGGGTCTTGACGCTGCGCGGCGTCGAGGCGTCGTCGCCCCGCAGCAGGCCCAGGCCGCTGTCTTCCACCGCGCGCAGGATGCCGTCGCCATTGCCCTTCTCCACGCGGTACTCGCGGTAGCCGAAGAAGGTGAAGTGGTCATTGGCGGCCCAGCGCAGGAATTCCTGTGCCTCGTGGCGGCCGGCGTCGCTGATCGGCAGGCGGCGGGTGGCCAGGTCGTCGGCCAGCGTGAGCATCTTCTCGCGCATCACGCTCCAGTCGCGGACGATCGCGCGCACTTCTCCCAGCACCTGGCGGATGCGCTGTTCGATGCGCGGCATGTCGCCGGCCTGCTGGCGATCGATCTCCAGCACCATCAGCGATTCCGGCTTGCCCTCGCCCACCGCGGTCGCCTTGCCGGCCTTGTCGCGGGTGAAACGCACCAGCGGGTGGCCCAGTACGTGCACGCCCACGCCCATCTCCGCCAGCGCCATGCTGACCGAGTCGACCAGGAACGGCATGTCGTCGTTGATGATCTGCAGCACGGTGTGCGGCGCTTCCCAGCCATTGGCCTGGGCGGTGGCGTTGAACACGCGCACGTTGGCGGTGCCGGGCTTGCGCGCCCGCGCGAATTCAAGCATGTCGGCGGCGATGGCCGCCCAGATTTCCGGTGCGTGGTGCGGATACTCGTCATCCGCCATCCGCTTGTAGAACGCTTCGGTGAAGGCCAGCGCCTCGGCCTGGCGCGCCGCCGGCACGCGCTTGCGGATGGCCGCGTAAATCGGCTCCAGCGAGAACACCGCCGGCCCCTTGCCCGCGCTGCCCGCCGGGATGGTCTTGACCGCCTTGCTGGTCTTGCTGGCCGCGGCCTTGCCCGCTGCCCCCGCGGCCTTGGCCGCGCCGGTCTCCGGTCGGGCAGCCACCTTCTTGGTCGGGGTCTTCTTCGGCGTCACCGCCTTGGCGGACTTGGCCGCGGCCGGTTTGGGCTTCTGTTTCTTCGGGGCTTTCTTGGAGCTGCGCACAGCGTTCATGCAGATGGAGACTCTACGATTGGTAGTCGAATGGTCATTGTATCCCCCGTCGCCATGACAAAACTTGTTGCGCGGCGTCATAAGAAGGGGTTGCAAAGCACTAGACGAAGGACTAGGCGATTTGCCTCATCGGTGATTCCCGGTGCGATGACGGAGCCATGCGCATGCCGATGGAATCCCCATCGGGGAACCTCTGGCGCCTCCAGCATGAATGGCGCCCTTTGCACACACGCCAAGCCGCCTTTCAAGCCTGTTCAAATTCTAAACTGGACGGTATAGTCCAACGCCTTATGTCGTCCGTCCTCCCCTCCTTCGCCGCGATCCAGCGACGGCAACGCGTGCACGCGGCCGTCCGCGAGTTGCTGGCCGAGCAGGGATTCCGGATCAGCATGGACGCGGTGGCCGCCCGGGCCGGCTGCTCCAAGCAGACCCTGTATGCCCAGTTCGGCAGCAAGCAGGCGCTCCTGCGCAGCATGATCGACGAGCATCTGGACCTGACCACCGTTCGCCTGGAGGACGGTCCCGGTACCGGCAACGATGTCCGCGGGACCCTGCTCGCCTTCGCGATGGAGCATCTGGCCCACCTGTGCGATCCTTCGGTGGTCGCAACCAGCCAGTTGCTCACCGCGGAGGCCCACCAGTTTCCCGAAGAGGCGAAAGCGCTGTACCGGGACGGTTGCGAGCGGCTGACGGAACGGCTTGCCCGCTGGCTCGCCTCGGCCATGGAACGCGGCCTGCTGAAGCAGGACGATCCGCACCTGGCGGCCGAGTTGCTGTTGAGCATGATTACCGGCCTTGATTTCGAACGGCAGCGCTTCGCCGTACCGCATCGACGCAGCCTCGCGGCCCGCCGCCGCTGGGCCGAGTTCGCCGTCGACGGGTTCCTCCGCGCCTTCCCGCCCGCCATCGGCAGGGCGGCGGCGGCGGACGCCCCCTCTATACCCCCCAAGAATTCCAAATCTGACACGGAGCTCCACCGATGACCGCCCCCGTCCGTTCCGTCGCCCTTTGCTGTGCCCTCGCACTGGCACTGGCTGCCTGCAGCAAGAACCAGGAACAGCCGCAGATGCCGCCACCCGAAGTCGGTGTGGTCAAGGCCAATCCGCAGACCGTGCCGCTGGAGCGTGATCTGGTCGGCCGGTTGTCCCCGGTCCGCAGTTCCGACGTGCGCGCCCGCGTCTCCGGCGTGCTGGTCAAGCGCGTGTACCAGGAAGGCACCGACGTGAAGGAAGGCCAGGTGCTGTTCCAGATCGATCCGGCGCCGCTGCGCGCTTCGCTTAGCGCGGCGCAGGCCAACCTGGCCTCGGCGCAGGCGACCTACGCCAACGCCAAGGTCTCCGCCGATCGCGCCCGCCAGCTGGCGCCGCAGAAGTTCGTGTCCAAATCCGACCTGGACAACGCCGAGGCCGCCGAACGCAGTGCCGCCGCCGCGGTCCAGCAGGCCCGCGCCAACGTCGAGACCGCACGCATCAACCTGGGCTACGCCAGCGTCACCGCGCCGATTTCCGGCCGTGCGGGCAAGCAGCAGGTGACCGAGGGCGCGCTGGTCGGCCAGGGTGAAGCCACCCTGCTGACCACCGTCGATCAGCTCGATCCGCTGTACGTCAACTTCTCGATCAGCGCGGCCGAACTGGAAGCGCTGCGCAGTGCCCAGAGCGGAGGCAATGTGCAGTTGTCCGACACCGGCACCGCCCAGGTCCAGGTCAAGCTCGCCGACGGTACGATCTACGACCAGCCGGGCACCCTGGATTTCTCCGGCGTGGTGGTGGATCCCGCCACCGGCAGCGTCTCGCTGCGCGCTACCCTGCCCAACCCGGATCGCAAGCTGCTGCCCGGCGCGTTCGTCACCCTGCGCGCCACCCTGGGCCAGCAGAACAATGCCTTCCTGATCCCGCAGGGCGCGATCCAGCGCGACACCCAGGGCGCCTATGCGATGGTCGTCGGCCAGGACGGCAAGGTCGTGCGCAAGCCGGTGGATGCCAAGCAGGCCGTCGGCGCCAACTGGCTGATCACCAGCGGCCTGGCCGCCGGTGACCAGGTCGTCGTGGACGGACTGCAGAAGGTTCGCGAAGGCGCTCCCGCCAAGCCCGTGACCGCCGGCGCCAAGCCGGCCCAGCCGGGGGCCGCGGCGGGCCAGAAGCCCGCGGCCGCCGAAGGCGCGAAGCCGGAAGGCAAGGCCGAATAAGGATCCGCCCCCATGCCCAAGTTTTTCATCAACCATCCGGTCTTCGCCTGGGTCGTGTCGATCCTGATCTCGCTCGCGGGCGTGATCTCGATCCTCAACCTGGGCGTGGAGTCCTATCCCTCCATCGCCCCGCCGCAGGTGACGGTCAGCGCGAGCTATCCCGGCGCCAGCGCCGAGACCACCGAGCGCTCGGTGACCCAGGTCATCGAACAACAGCTCACCGGTATCGACAACCTGCTGTATTTCAGTTCCACGTCGAGCTCTTCCGGTCGCGCGACGGTCACCCTGACCTTCCAGACCGGCACCGACGCCGACATCGCCCAGGTCCAGGTGCAGAACAAGGTCGCGCTGGCGACCCCGCGCCTGCCGTCCGAGGTGACCGCGCAGGGCGTGGTGGTGGCCAAGGCCAACGCCGGCTTCCTGATGGTGGTGGGCCTTCAGTCGGACAATCCGGCGGTGGATCGCAACCACCTCAACGACATCCTGGCCTCGCGCGTGCTTGACCAGGTCTCGCGCATCCCCGGCGTCGGCAGCACCCAGCACTTCGGTTCCGAGTACGCCATGAACCTTTGGCTGGATCCGGGCAAGCTGCAGGGCTACAACCTGTCCTCCAGCGAGGTGCTGGCGGCGGTCAAGGGCCAGAACGTGCAGTTCGCCGCCGGTTCGGTCGGTTCCGATCCGGCGCCCGAGGGCCAGGCGTTCACCGCGACCGTGTCGGCCGAGGGCCGGTTCACCTCGCCGGAGCAGTTCGAGAACATCATCCTGCGCGCCAACAGCGACGGTTCCACCGTGCGCCTGAAGGACGTGGCGCGGGTCGAGTTCGGCGCCCAGAACTACGGCTTCGACACCCAGTACAACGGCAAGCCGGTCGGCGCCTTCGCCATCCAGCTGCTGCCGGGCGCCAACGCGCTGAACGTGGCCGAGGCCGTGCGCACCAAGATGGACGAGCTGCAGCCCAGCTTCCCGCAGGGCGTGTCCTGGTTCTCGCCGTATGACACCACCACCTTCGTGACCATCTCGATCGAGGAAGTCGTCAAGACCCTGTTCGAGGCGATCCTGCTGGTGTTCCTGGTGATGCTGATCTTCCTGCAGAACTTCCGCGCCACCATCATCCCCACCCTGGTCATCCCGGTCGCCCTGCTGGGCACGTTCTGGGGCCTGAGCGTCATCGGCTTCACCATCAACCAGCTGACCATGTTCGCGCTGGTGCTGGCGATCGGCATCGTGGTGGACGATGCGATCGTGGTGATCGAGAACGTCGAGCGCATCATGGCGGAAGAGAAACTGCCGCCGCGCGAGGCCACCATCAAGGCGATGGACCAGATCACCGGCGCGGTCATCGCGATCACCGTGGTGCTGGCGGCGGTATTCATCCCGTCCGCGCTGCAGGGCGGCGCCTCGGGCGAGATCTACAAGCAGTTCGCGCTGACCATCGCCATCTCGATGGCGTTCTCGGCGTTCCTCGCGCTGGGCTTCACTCCGGCGCTGTGCGCCAGCTTCCTCAAGCAGCACGAGCATGACAGCCACGAGAAGAAGAACATCGTCTTCCGCCTGTTCGAGAAGTACTACGCCAAGGTCGAGAAGACCTACGTCGGCCACATCGGCGCGGCAATCCGGCATACCCCGCGCTGGATGGTGGTGTTCGCGCTGCTGACCGTGCTGTGCGGCTTCCTGTTCACCCGCATCCCGAGCAGCTTCCTGCCCGAGGAAGACCAGGGCTACGCACTGGCGATCGTGCAGTTGCCGCCGGGCAACACCATGAGCAAGACCAATGAGGTGTTCACCCAGATCCGCGGCACCCTCAGCCAGATGGAGGGCTTCGAGGGGATGATGCAGGTGTCCGGCTTCAGCTTCCTGGGCCAGGGCGAGAACGTCGGCATGGCGTTCATCAAGCTCAAGCCATGGGACGAGCGCGAGGTCGTGGTCACCGACTTCATCCAGCAGGCCAATGGCGCGCTGTATGGCATCAAGGGGGCGCAGATCTTCGTGGTCAACCTGCCCACCGTGCAGGGCCTGGGCCAGTTCGGCGGCTTCGACATGTGGCTGCAGGATCGCAGCGGCGCCGGCGAGGCCGCACTGCTGGCCGCCCGCAACACCCTGCTCGGCAAGGCGGCACAGGACAAGACCCTGGTCGGCGTGCGCCCGAACACCCTGGAAAACGCCCCACAGCTGCAGCTCAGCGTGGACCGCGTGCAGGCCCAGGCGATGGGACTGTCGGTCGGCGACATCTACACCTCGATCCAGCTGATGCTGGCCCCGGTGTACGTCAACGACTTCTTCTACCAGGGCCGTATCAAGCGCGTGAACATGCGCGCCGATGCTCCATACCGCACGGGCGCCGAGTCACTGGGCCGCATCTACACGCCCAGCAGCCTGCAGACCGACGCCAGCGGCGGACGCGCGATGATCCCGCTGTCCACCGTGGTCCATTCGGAGATGGGTTCGGTGCCGCCGTCGCTGTCGCGCTACAACGGCTATGCCGCCGTCAACATCAACGGCGCGGCCGCTCCGGGCAGTTCCTCCGGCCAGGCGATGACCACGATGGAGAACATCGTGACCAACGATCTGCCGCAGGGCTTCGGCTATGACTGGAGCGGCATGTCGTACCAGGAAATCCTGGCCGGCAACAGCGCCACGCTGCTGATGGTACTGTCGATCGTGGTGGTGTTCCTGTGCCTGGCCGCCCTGTACGAGAGCTGGTCGATTCCGGTGGCGGTGCTGCTGGTGGTGCCGCTGGGCGCCCTGGGCGCGCTGGCCTTCACCATGATGCGCGGCCTGTCGAACGACATCTTCTTCAAGATCGGCCTGATCACCATCATCGGCCTGGCCGCCAAGAACGCCATCCTGATCGTCGAGTTCGCGGTCATGGAGCGCAAGATGGGCAAGACCCTGCGGGATGCGGTGATCACCGCCGCCCACCTGCGTTTCCGCCCGATCCTGATGACCTCGTTCGCGTTCATCATGGGCGTGCTGCCGATGGCGATCTCGTCCGGCGCCGGCGCCAATGCCCGCCACGCCATCGGTACCGGCGTGATCGGCGGCATGCTGGCGGCGACGTTCCTGGGCCTGCTGCTGATCCCGGTGTTCTTCGTCGCGGTGCGGCGCGTGCTCGGCGACAAGATGGACGAGCCGTCCCGCGAGTACCTGGAGGCGCACGACGCGCCCACCTCGCGCTGACGCCGCCAAGGCGCGCCAACGCACACGGAAACCCCGGCCTGGCCGGGGTTTTCCGTTTCTGGCGGATGCGATTCAACGCATGCGCGGTGCAGTCGCCATTTTTGTAATGGCCATTATTTAACGCGCGGGAGGTGACTTCCTTCCCTTCCGGCGTCCCGTCTCATCCCGTGATAATCGCGCGATCCAAGATGTCGATCCGGGCCCCGCCCGTTCGTCGTCTTCCTGAATCCCCCACCATCGATGCCCGCCATGACACGGAACGCCACTGCACGGAAACCTCCTTCCACCACCCGCCGCATGGTCCTGATGCTGCTGGGCGTGATCCTGATCTTCGGTGGCGTGTTCGCCATCAAGGCGTTCATGAACCAGGGCATGAACCAGTTCTTCGACAACATGCCCCAGCCGGCCTCCACCGTGACCGACTGGACCGCCAAGCGGGAACGCTGGGTCGATGCCCAGCAGGCGGTAGGCACGTTCGTCGCCATCCAGGGCACCGACGTGACCACCGAGGCCGGTGGCGTGGTGCGCGAGCTTTCGATCAACGTCGGCCAGCCGGTCAAGGCAGGCGCGGTGCTGGCGCGGTTGAATACGGCCAATGAACTGGCGGTGCTGCGTTCGCTGGAAGCTTCCGCCAAGCTGGCCGCCGTCCAACGCGATCGCTGGCAGGCGCTGGCCCGCGACAAGCTGGTCTCGCAGGCCGACGCCGAGGAGCGCAGCACCCAGGCCGCGACCGCGCAGGCCCAGGTCGAGGCGCAGCGCGCCCTGATCGCGCAGAAGACCATCACCGCGCCGTTCAGCGGCGTGCTCGGCATCCGCAAGGTCAGCCTGGGCCAGTACCTGAGTCCGGGCGACGCGATCGTCACCCTGCAGACGCTGGATCCGATCTACCTCGACTTCACCCTGCCCGAGCAACGCGTCGGACAGGTGACCCGCGGCAGCCGGATCCGTGCCACGGTCGATGCGCTCCCCGGCCAGGTGTTCGAGGGCGAGGTCACCGCGGTGGAACCGCTGGTCGATGTGGCCACCCGCAACTTCAAGGTCCAGGCGACCCTGGTCAATCCCGACGGCGCATTGCGTCCGGGCACCTTCGCCCATGTCGGCTTCGATACCGGCAGTGCGCAGGACGTGGTGGTGGTGCCGCAGACCGCGGTCAGCTTCAATCCCTACGGCAACGCGGTCTACGTGATCCAGGAAATCGCCCGCGCCAAGGGCGAGACCGACATGCAGGGCAAGCCGTTGACCGGCAAGAAGCTGATCGTCAAGCAGCGCTTCGTCAAGACCGGCGCCACCCGTGGTGACCTGATCGCGATCACCGAGGGCCTCAAGGCCGGCGAACGGGTCGCGACCACGGGCCTGCTGAAGCTGCGCAACGACGCCGAGGTGGTGGTCAACAACAAGGTCCAGCCGAGCGCCAACGCCGCGCCGGCTCCGGAAAACCGTTGACGGAGACCCGGCGATGAAATTCACCGACATCTTCATCAACAAACCGGTGCTGGCGGTCGTCGTCAGCCTGTTCATCCTGCTGTTCGGGCTGCGCTCGTTCACCGAGTTGAACGTGCGCCAGTATCCGGAACTGCGCAACGCGGTGGTCAACATCAGCACCACCTACTACGGTGCCGATGCCGACCTGATCCAGGGCTTCATCACCACCCCGCTCGAACGCGAGGTCGCCAGCGCCGAGGGCATCGAGTACCTCAGCTCGACCAGTTCGGCCGGCGTCAGCCTGATCCAGGCTTACATCCGCCTGGATCAGGATCCGAACGAAGCGCTGACCCAGATCGCCGCCAAGGTCAACAAGATGCGTGGCCAGCTGCCGCCGGAGTCCGAGGACCCGGTGATCGACTTGCAGCAGGGCCAGCAGATCGCGGCGATGTACGTGTCGTTCGCTTCCGAGACCCTGGACAACAACCAGATCACCGACTACCTGACCCGCGTCGTCCAGCCCAAGCTGGTGACCGTGTCCGGCGTGCAGCGCGCCGACATCCTCGGCGCCGGCACCTTCGCCATGCGCGTCTGGCTGAAGCCCGACCGGATGACCGCGCTGCGGGTCACCGCCAGCGATGTCGCCAACGCCCTGCAGAACAACAACGTGCTGTCGGCGGTGGGTTCGACCAAGGGCGAGATGGTCGCGATCGACATGACCGCACGCACCGATCTGCGCAACGCGGACGAGTTCCGCCGCCTGATCGTGCGCGAGGAGAACGGCGCGATCGTCCGCCTGGGCGACGTCGCGGACGTGGTCCTGGGCTCGGAGAATTACGGCACCTCGGTGCGCATCAACGGCGAAGCGGCGACCTTCATGGGCATCTTCGTCGCCCCGGACGCCAACTCGCTGGACGTGATCAAGGAAGTGCGCAAGCTGTGGGATGGTGAAATCGTGCCGCAGCTGCCGGAAGGCATCAAGGCGACGATCCCCTACGACAGCACCGAGTCCATCCAGGATGCCATCGACGAGGTGGTCAGCACGATCGTGGAAGCGGTGATCATCGTGATCGTGGTGATCTTCCTGTTCCTGGGTTCGCTGCGCAGCGTGCTGATTCCGGCGGTGACCGTGCCGCTGTCGCTGGTCGGCGCGCTGTTCCTGATGCTGCTGATGGGCTTCACCATCAACCTGCTGACCCTGCTGGCGATGGTGCTGGCGATCGGCATCGTGGTGGACGACGCCATCATCGTGCTGGAGAACATCCATCGCCACATCGAGGAAGGCATGTCGCCCTATGACGCCTCGATCAAGGGCGCGCGCGAACTGGCCTGGCCGGTGGTGGCGATGACCACCACCCTGGTCGCGGTCTATCTGCCGATCGGTTTCCAGGGCGGCCTGACCGGCGTGCTGTTCACCGAGTTCGCCTTCACCCTGGCCGGATCGGTGCTGCTGTCGGGCGTGATCGCCCTGACCCTCAGCCCGATGATGTGCGCCAAGATCCTCAAGCCGCACAGCGCCGGCGGCAAGGGCAAGCTGGAGAAGTGGCTGGACGCCCGCTTCGAGACCCTGCACCGCAGCTACCAGCGCCGCCTGCACGGTACCCTGGAAACCAAGGCGGTGATCGGCATCTTCGGCCTGCTGGTGCTCGCCTCGTGCGCCTTCCTGTACACCTCCGCGCCGCAGGAACCGGCGCCGCTGGAAGACGAAGGCTTCATCTTCTCCATCGCCAGCGCCGATCCCTACTCCACCCTGGACTACGTGGAGCGCTACACCGAGGAAGTCACCACGATTGCCAAGGGCGTGCCCGAGATCCAGGACTACTTCCTGTTCAACGGCGGTTTCGGCGGCAGCGGTGGCGGCGCCAGCCCCAGCGCCATGGCCGGCTTCGTGCTCAAGCCCTGGAGCCAGCGCGAGCGTTCGACCAAGGCGGTGCTGGAGCAGGAACTGCAGCCGAAGATGAGCGGCGTCAGCGGCCTGAACGTGTTCGCATTGGTGCCCCCGTCCCTGCCCAGCGCGGGCGGCGACGGCGGTGGCGAGTTCATCATCGGCGGCGTGGGCGAGCTGAGCCAGCTCAACGAGCTGGCCGACACCATCCTGCAGAAGGCCATGGCCAGCAAGCGCTTCATCTTCCTGGACAAGGACCTGAAGATCGACAAGCCGCGCATCGAGGTGGAGATCAACCGCGACAAGGCGGCCAGCCTGGGCATCGACATGCGGACGCTCGCGGCCGACATGTCGGCAATGCTGTCGGGTGGCTATACCAACCGCTTCGCGATGCAGAACCGCTCTTACCTGGTGATTCCGCAGGTGCAGCGCAACGACCGCCTCAACGCCAGCGATCTCGAGAACTACTACACCCGTACCCGCGACGGCGAACTGGTGCCGCTGTCGACCATCGTGACCCTGAAGGAAAGCGCGCAGCCGCAGTCGCTCAAGCGCTTCCAGCAGCTCAATGCGGTGTCGATCACGTTCGCGCCGCGTCCCGGCGTCAGCAAGGGCGAAGCCCTGGCCATCCTGGACCAGGCCGCCAAGGAAGTGCTGCCGCAGGGCTACTCGGTCGACTACGCCGGCGAATCGCGCCAGTTCAAGCAGGAGGGTTCGGCGATGCTGATGACCCTGGTGCTGGCCCTGATCGTGATCTTCCTGGTGCTGTCGGCACAGTTCGAGAGCTTCCGCGACGCATTGATCATGCTGCTGACCGTGCCGATGGCGATCTGCGGCGCGTTGCTGACCTTGAACGTGCTGGCGCTGGCCGCGCAGATCCTGCAGATGATGGGTATCGAGGCCTTCCCCGGGATGAGCATCAACATCTACACCCAGGTGGGCCTGGTGACGCTGGTGGGCGTGATCTCCAAGCACGGCATCCTGATCGTGGAGTTCGCCAACAAGCTGCAACTCGAACGTGGCCTGTCCAAGCGCGAGGCCATCGAGGAAGCGGCCGCCATCCGCCTGCGCCCGGTGTTGATGACCACCGCCGCGCTGGTGTTCGCGATGATCCCGCTGCTGATCGCCACCGGCCCGGGCGCCGCGTCGCGGTTCTCGATGGGCGTTGTGATCGCCTCGGGCATGACCATCGGCACCATGTTCACCCTGTTCGTGCTGCCGGCGTTCTACCTGTACCTGGCCCGCGACCATTCCCGTGAACGTGCCCATGCGGGAGAAACCGCTCCGCCGGCCCTGCCCAGCGAACCCGCGCCCGGGCACTGAAAGACGACGAATCCGTCGTGATTGCAAGGAAAAGCCCCGGCCATGCCGGGGCTTTTTCATTTGTGTACCCGCTGGATCGCGAGGCGGTTTGGGAATCCTCCGATGGTGTGGGCTGGCGCACTGGCACAGGCTGGCATCTCCTTTCACCGCTTCCACCCGACACCATGTCCCACGAATCCCGGCGCCGCCGGTCGGTCTCCGGCCGGGTGCTTCTGCTGCTGGCCATGATGCTGCCGGTACTCATCCCCGGAACGGCAATTGCGCGGACGATTTACGGCAGCGCCACCGGCCATGGTTACGCTGAGTTGTTCGCCGGGCAGCCCGGCCGCGTGTTCACCGCGCCGGCCTACTCGGAACGGGGGCATTCGGTCCGCAATATCCACGTCAGCAAGGAGGAGTACGGCCGGGAGAAAATCGAGGATCCGCGTGCGCGCTTCCAGCCGTACATCGATGGCCAGGACGTCGACGTGTGGCTTGCGTACGATGGCGTCACGGTGGGTGAACGCAGCTTTCGTTTCGACGACGCACGGACATTCGGCGAAGAGACGTCCGCAACGCATCACCCGATGTACGCCGACCTGCACGTGGCACCGCGCCACGGTGATCGCCCGGCCCTGTTCTGCATCGAAAGCCATCCCGGCGACGAGGATGCCGGTGTCTCCGAGATTCCGCTCTTCCTGCTCGTCGACCCATTGTCGGCGCGGGCCCGACTGTATCGCCTGCCTGGGCTGTTTACCTCCTGCGCGGCCGTGACCGCCACGCCGGATGGACAACTCTCGTTCCCCGCCGCCCACCGTGTCCGCGATGAAAACGGGCAGCCTATCGGCGCCCGCCTGATCGACCATCGCATCGACGGGGAACGCTTCGTGGAGACCGGACGCCTCCGCACGGTCCGCTTCGTCGATCCGCCCGATCCATTCCGGTTCGTTGTCGATTCCGATTGATTGCGGCCTTCCATCGACGATCGGGCGGTTTGCCGTCGCGGTTCGGCAGTACCGGGCCATGAAAAAACCCCGGCAAGCCGGGGTTTCTCATCCGGGTCCTTCCGTCCCTTGGGAGCGGAAAGGCGCGGCCGGCTCAGCGCAGGCCGGTTTCGTTGCGGGCGATGACCAGGCGCTGGATTTCGCTGGTGCCTTCGTAGATTTCGGTGATCTTGGCGTCGCGGAAGTAGCGCTCCAGCGGCATTTCCTTGGAGTAGCCCATGCCGCCGTGGATCTGCACGGCCTGGTGGGTGATCCACATCGCCGCCTCGGAGGCGGTCAGCTTGGCAATCGCCGCCTCGTTGCTGAAACGCTGGTCCTGGCCCTTCACCCAGGCCGCGCGCAGGGTCAACAGCAGCGCAGCGTCCAGCTTGCACTTCATGTCGGCGATCTTGGCCTGGGTCATCTGGAAGGTGCCAATCGGCGCACCAAAGGCCTTGCGCTCCTTCACATAGGCGATCGTCGCCTCATAGGCTGCGCGGGCCACGCCGATCGCCTGCGAGGCGATGCCGATGCGTCCGGCGTCCAGCACCCCCATCGCGATCTTGAAGCCCTCGCCTTCGGCGCCCAGCACATCCTCGGCAGCCACCACGTAGTCGGTGAACTCGATTTCGCAGGTGGCCGAAGCGCGGATGCCGAGCTTGGGTTCGGTCTTGCCGCGGTGGAAGCCCGCCTTGTCGGTATCGACCAGGAACGCGGTGATGCCGCGCGCGCCCTTGTCCGGATCGCTCATCGCGAACAGCACGATGTACTTGGCGACCGGTCCGGAGGTGATCCAGCTCTTCTTGCCGTTGATCACGTAGCTGCCATCGGCCTGCTTGAGCGCGCGGCAGCGCATGGCGGTGGCGTCGGAACCGGACTGCGGCTCGGTCAGCGCGAAGGCGCCGATTTCCTTGCCTTCGGCAATCGCGCGCACGTACTTCTGCTTCTGCGCTTCGGTGCCGAACTTGAGGATGCCGTTGCAGAACAGCGAGTTGTTCACCGACATGATGGTCGAGTGGGCCGCGTCACCGGCGGCGATCTCGACCATCGCCAGCACGTAGGCAATCGGGTCCATGCCGGCGCCGCCGTACTCGGTCGGCACTTCGATGCCCATCAGGCCGTTCTCACCGAGCAGGCGGATGTTCTCCAGCGGGAATTCGCCGGTCTTGTCGTGGTGCTCCGCACTGGGGGCGATCTTTTCCTGGGCAATCCGGCGCGCCACGTCCTGGATCATCAACTGCTCTTCGGTGAATGCGAAATCCACGGCTAAAACCCCTCACTCCAAAATATTTTGAATACCAATTGTAACCCGGCGACCCCACACCATGCGCTGGCGTATGTGCCGCTTGACCGGACCCGGCGTCAGGCGGAAAATATCTCTATATCGCGATAGGAAGATATTTATGGATCTGGAAGCCTGGTCGAGCCGACTCAAGGTCTTCGCCGATGCGACCCGCGTGCGCCTGCTGGCCCTGCTGGCCGGCGAGGAACTGACCGTGGCCGAGCTCTCCGCCATCACCCAGCTCGCCCAGCCCCGCGTGTCCACCCACCTGGCCAAACTCAAGGAAGCCGGCCTGGTGCGCGACCGGCGCGCCGGCGTGTCCGCCTATTATCGCTTCGACGAGGACAAACTGGACCCGGCCCAGCGGGACTTGTGGCGGGCCCTGAAAGAAGGCAGCGACGACCCCCTGCTGCGCCAGGACGCCGAGCGCCTGCCGGCGGTGCTGGCCAGCCGCGCCGCCGACCAGAACTGGGCCGACTCGGTGGCCGGCGACATGGAACGCCATTATTCCCCCGGCCGCACCTGGGAGGCACTGGCGCGAACCGCCCTGCCCCTGCTGGAAACCGGCGACGTGCTCGACATCGCCTCCGGCGATGGCGTGCTGGCGGAACTGCTGTCGCCGCATTCGCACCGCTATGTCTGCATCGATACCAGCGCCCGCGTGGTCGCCGCCGCCGGCGAGCGGTTGCGCCGCTTTCCCAATGTGGAAGTCCGCGAGGGCGACATGCACGCCCTGCCCTTCAAGGACGGCAGTTTCGATCTGGTGGTGCTGATGCATGCACTGACCTATGCCAGCAAGCCGGCCCAGGCGGTCGCCGAAGCCGCGCGCGTGCTGCGCAAGGGCGGGCGCCTGCTGCTGAGCAGCCTGGGCAAGCACGAGCATCGCGCCGTGGTCGAATCCTACGGCCACGTCAATCTCGGCTTCACCGAGAAGGAACTGCGCAAGTTCGCCGAAAAGGCCGGGCTGCAGATCGTGAGCGCCGAGACCGTCACCCGCGAACGCCGTCCGCCGCATTTCGAAGTCATTTCCCTGCTGGGAGTCAAACCATGAACACCCTTCCCTGGCTGCACCCGCAGCGCGTGCGGTTGCTGCTCGACGCCCTCGAGCAACGCATCCTGATCATCGACGGCGCGATGGGCACCATGATCCAGCGCCACGGCCTGCAGGAAGCCGATTATCGCGGCGAGCGGTTCGTGGACGGCTTCGACAGCCGGCAGCCGGAACATGGACACGGCCCCGGTTGCGGCCATGATCTGAAGGGCAACAACGACCTGCTGCTGCTGACCAAACCCGAGGTCATCGCCGGTGTGCATACCGCGTACCTGGAAGCCGGCGCGGATCTGGTCGAGACCAATACCTTCAACGCGACCGCGGTCAGCCAGGCCGACTACCACCTGGAACACCTGGTCTACGAATTGAACAAGGCCGGCGCACAGGTCGCGCGCGCGTGTTGCGATGAGGTCGAAGCGAAGACGCCGGACAAGCCGCGTTTCGTCATCGGCGTGCTCGGCCCGACCAGCCGCACCGCCTCGATCAGCCCCGACGTCAATGATCCGGGTTTCCGCAACACCAGCTTCGACGAACTGCGCGCCACCTACCGCGAGGCCATCGACGGCCTGATCGACGGTGGCGCGGATTGCCTGATGGTGGAAACCATCTTCGACACCCTCAACGCCAAGGCCGCGCTGTTCGCCATCGAGGAAGCCTTCGACGCCCGTGGCGCGCGCCTGCCGATCATGATCTCCGGCACCATCACAGACGCGTCCGGACGCACCCTGTCCGGGCAGACCGCGGAAGCGTTCTACACCTCCATGGCACACAGCCGACCGCTGTCCATCGGCCTGAACTGCGCGTTGGGCGCGCGCGATCTGCGCGAGCACGTGGAAACCCTGGCCAACGTGGCTGACGGCTACGTCAGTGCCCACCCCAACGCCGGCCTGCCCAACGCCTTCGGCGAATACGACGAAACGCCGGAGGAAATGGCGGCCACGTTGAAGGAATTCGCCCAGTCCGGCCTGCTGAACCTAGTGGGCGGCTGCTGCGGCACCTCGCCCGCGCACATCCAGGCCATCGCCCAGGCGGTGGCGGGAATTCCACCGCGGCGCCTGAGGCAGCCGCTGGCCCGGGCCGCCTGAGCGCGCGCATGAAGATTCTCGTGGTGGGGGCCAGCGGCACCCTGGGACGCGCGGTGGCTCGGCATCTGGGCGAGCGTCACCAGGTGTTCACCGCGGGCCGCAACAGCGGCGAGCATCGCGTCGATCTGCGCGATGACGCCAGCGTGGGCGCCCTGTTCGCCGCGACCGGACAACTCGACGCCATCGTCAGCGCCGCCGGCAGCGTGCATTTCGGTCCGCTGGACGGGATGACCGCCGCCCAGTTCGACACCGGCCTGCAGGACAAGCTGCTCGGCCAGGTGCGGCTGGCGCTCATCGGCCAGCATCATCTGCGGGATGGCGGCTCGATTACGCTGACCACCGGCATCCTCGCCGAGCAGCCGATCCGCCAGGGCGCCAACGCCACCGCGGTCAATGCCGCGGTCGAGGGCTTCGTCCGCGCCGCCGCCTGCGAACTGCCGCGCGGACTGCGCATCAACGCCGTCAGCCCCACTGTGCTCAGCGAAGCCTGGGACGCCTACGCCGATTTCTTCCCCGGCTTCGAGCCGGTTTCCGCCGCCCGCGCCGCGCTGGCCTTCCAGCGCAGCATCGAAGGCGTGCAGACAGGACAGGTCTACAAGGTCTGGTAATGGACAACAACACATCCCCGCCCCGCTATACCCGCCTCTCCGGGCTCGAACCGCTGGTCATCACCCCGGACCTGCTGTTCGTCAACGTCGGCGAACGCACCAACGTCACCGGCAGCGCGCAGTTCCGCAAGCTGGTCAAGGAAGAACGCTACGAGGAAGCGGTCGAGGTCGCCCGCCAGCAGGTCGCCAGCGGCGCGCAGATCCTCGACGTCAACATGGACGAGGGCCTGATCGATTCCGAGAAGGCGATGAGCCGCTTCCTCAACCTGATCGCCTCCGAGCCGGACATCGCCCGCATCCCGGTGATGGTCGATTCCTCCAAGTGGACCGTCATCGAAGCCGGCCTGAAATGCCTGCAGGGCAAGGGCGTGGTCAACTCCATCTCGCTGAAGGAAGGCGAGGAAGCCTTCATCGAGCACGCCCGCAAGGTACTGCGCTATGGCGCGGCCGCCGTGGTCATGGCGTTCGACGAAACCGGCCAGGCCGATACCTGCGAACGCAAGGTGGAGATCTGCACGCGCGCCTACCGAATCCTGACCGAGCAGGTCGGCTTCCCGCCGGAAGACATCATCTTCGATCCCAACATCTTCGCGGTCGCGACCGGCATCGAGGAGCATGACAACTACGCGGTGGACTTCATCGAGGCCACCCGCATCATCAAGCGCACGCTGCCGCACTGCCATGTGTCCGGCGGCGTCTCCAACGTCTCGTTCTCCTTCCGCGGCAACGAGACCGTGCGCCAGGCCATCCACTCGGTGTTCCTGTACCACGCCATCCAGGCGGGCATGGACATGGGCATCGTCAACGCCGGCGCGATGCCGATCTATGACGACCTGGACCCGGAACTGCGCGAGCGAGTGGAAGACGTCATCCTCAACCGCCGCAGCGACGCGACCGAGCGGTTGCTGGAAATCGCCGACCGCTACAAGGGCAAGAAGGGCGAAAGCAAGACCGAGGATCTGGCCTGGCGCGGCAAGCCGGTGCGCGAGCGCCTGGCGCACGCGCTGGTGCACGGCATCGATGCGTTCGTCGAGGAAGACACCGAGGAAGCGCGGCAGCAGGCGACACGGCCGCTGGACGTGATCGAAGGTCCGCTGATGGACGGCATGAACGTGGTCGGCGATCTGTTCGGCGCCGGCAAGATGTTCCTGCCGCAGGTGGTGAAGTCGGCGCGGGTCATGAAGAAGGCCGTGGCCTACCTGCTGCCGTTCATCGAGGCGGAAAAACTGAAGACCGGCGACGCCGGCAAGTCCAACGGCAAGATCGTGATGGCCACGGTCAAGGGCGACGTCCACGACATCGGCAAGAACATCGTCGGCGTGGTCCTGGCCTGCAACAACTTCGACGTGGTCGATCTGGGCGTGATGGTGCCGGCGCAGAAAATCCTCGATACCGCCCGTGCCGAGAACGCGGACATCATCGGCCTGTCCGGCCTGATCACGCCTTCGCTGGAGGAGATGACCCACGTCGCCCGCGAGATGCAACGCCAGGGGTTTTCCATGCCGCTGCTGATTGGTGGCGCAACCACGTCGCGCGCGCATACCGCGCTGAAGATCGATCCGCACTACGACGCACCGACCGTCTGGGTGAAGGACGCCTCGCGCGCGGTCGGCGTGGCGCAATCGCTGATTTCGCGCGACATGCGCGCGGCCTTCGTCGCCGCCAACGACGCCGACTATGCCGAGATCCGGCAGCGCCACCGCAACCGTGGCGACGCCAAGCGGCTGGTTTCGCTGGAGAAGGCGCGCGGGCAGAAGTTCGACGGCGGCTGGGACACTTACGACCCGCCCGCGCCACGCCAGCCCGGCATCACCGCGCTGGACGACTATCCGCTGGCCGAACTGGTCGAATACATCGACTGGACGCCGTTCTTCCAGGCTTGGGAACTGGCCGGCAAGTATCCGGCCATCCTGACCGACGAGGTCGTTGGCCCGCAGGCCAGCGAGTTGTACCGCGATGCGCGCGCGATGCTGGACCGGATCATCCGCGAGCGCTGGCTGACCGCGCGCGGCGTGTTCGGCCTGTGGCCGGCGCAGTCGACCGGCGACGACGTCGTCATCCAGACCGAAGGGGGTCCGCAGACCCTGCATTTCCTGCGCCAGCAGGTCGACAAGCCGGTCGAACGCCCTGACTTCTGCCTGGCCGATTTCATCGCGCCGCAGGCATCGGGCAAGGCCGACTGGATCGGCATGTTCGCGGTCACCGCCGGTATCGGCATCGACGAGCACGTGGCGCGCTTCGAGGCCGATCACGACGACTACAACGCGATCCTGCTCAAGGCGCTGGCCGACCGCCTGGCCGAAGCCTTCGCCGAGCGCCTGCACCAGCGCGTGCGCACCGAGTTCTGGGGCTTTGCCGCCGACGAATCACTGGACAACGACGCGCTGATCGCCGAGGGCTACCGCGGCATCCGTCCCGCGCCCGGGTATCCGGCCTGCCCGGAGCACAGCGAGAAGGCCACGCTGTTCCGGCTGCTCGATGCCGGTTCGAACGCCGGCATGACCCTGACCGAAAGCTTCGCCATGCTGCCGACCGCGGCGGTATCGGGGTACTACTTCAGCCATCCGCAGAGCCAGTACTTCGTGGTCGGCCGGCTGTCCAAGGAGCAGGTTGCCGACTATGCGCGCCGCAAGGGCGTGGACCTGGTCCAGGCCGAGCGCTGGTTGGCGTCGAATCTGGATTACGACCCGGAATAGGGCCGGGATTCGGGATGACCGGCCATGCGGCCGTTGAAAGCCGGGAATCGGGAATCGGGAATCGGGAATCGGGAAAGGCTCGGCTTTTGCCTCCCCCTTTGCAAAAGGGGGATTGAGGGGGATTTGCTTTTCGCGCAAAGAGCCAATCCCCCGTCACCTGCTCCGCAGGTGCCCGCCCCCTTTTTCGCTTTCAACAGCCGAATGGCTGGTCAAGGGGGCTACCTGCGCCTTGTGGAACAACAGGGTTGGAAAGCACGCCGCATCATGCCGCGGCAAGCTCGTCCAGCGCGCATCGTTTAGGATCCGCGTTCCCTACCGCATCGCCTCCGCATGGACGCTGCCCAGAGCACCAACGCCGCCTTCCTGCTCAAGCATGCCGCGCCCGGGCGCATCGGCCTCTACGGCGGGCGTGACTGGATCAACAAGCTGATCCGCAAGGCGCAGGGGCCGTTGACGGGCGATGGCCATCGCAGCTTGTGGTCGCACGCATTCATCTTCATGGAACAGCGCGTGGACGGGCACTGGTGGGTGCTGGAGTCGGATCTGGATCTGCGCTACCGCCAGATTCGCCTCGGCGTGCAGGAAAACCGGCTGGCCCGCTATTTCGACGAGGAGACGTTCCCCAACCTCGCCGTGCTGGACTTCGGACTGGACGAGACCCAGATCCGGCAGGTGCAGGTCGCCGGGCTGGAACTGCTGGCCGGCTTGTCCAGCTATTCGCTGGGCGAACTGGTCGGCACGCTGTTCGCCCTGCACAGTACGCGCCTGCGCCAACGCGACAATCTGCTGGCCAAGGAAGGCGCGCTGTACTGTTCGGCGCTGGTCCAGCACTGCTATGCCGCCGCCGGACTGGAATTCGTTCCCGGCGTGCCGGGCAAGAACGTGGCCCCGCACGACCTCTACGATTCGCCGCTGCCGCACCAGAGCCATTCGCTGATCCGGGATCTGGGCATCTCGCGCCTGCGCCGGCTGGCGCACGGCACCCGCGAACTGCTGGCTGCCCCCGTGCAGGATCTGCTGTGACACCGTCCGCCGCCGTTCCGATGGCGCGGCTGTCCAGCTTCTATCTCGCGTACTACGCCGCACTGGGTGCGTTCTCGCCCTACTGGAGCCTGTTCCTGCAATCGCGTGGCATGCAGGTCGGCGCAATCAGCGTACTGATGAGCCTGTGGTATGCCACCCGCATACTCGCGCCCAGCACCTGGACCACGCTGGCGGCACGTTCGCCGCGCCCCATCCGCTGGCTGCACCTGGGATGCTGGCTGACCCTGCTGGCGTTCGCGCTCTTCCTGCTGCCGCTGGGATTCACCGGCCTGTTCGTGGTGATGTGCGCGTTCTGCTTCGCCTACAACGCGGTGATGCCGCAATTCGAATCGATCACCCTGGGCCATCTCGCCGCGCAGCCGCATCGCTACGGCCAGGTGCGGGTCTGGGGTTCGATCGGCTTCATCATGGTGGTGTCCTCGTACGGGCCACTGCTCGACCGTTTCGGTGCCGGCAGCCTGCCCTGGCTGATGCTGCCGCTGCTGGCCGCGCTGCTGGCCTCGGCCTACGCCAACCATTACGAGCATCCGCCGCGGGAAGCGGATTCCCCGGACCAGGCCGGTTTCCGGGCACGCCTGAAGCAACCTGCGGTGCGCGCGTTCTTCGTCGCCGCCTTCCTCATCCAGATCTCGTTCGGCCCCTACTACACCTTTTTCGCCATCTATTTGAGCGAGCACGGCTACTCCGCCTCCCGCCTGGGCCTGTTCTGGACGGTCGGCGTACTCGCCGAGATCGGCGTGTTCTTCCTGTCGGCGCGGATTTTCCGGCGTTGGGACGCGGGCAAGGTGATGGCGGTGGCGATGCTCAGCGCCGCCCTGCGCTGGTGGGCGACCGCGCTCTGGCCGGACAACGCCTGGCTACTGGGACTGGCGCAAATCACCCATGCGCTCAACTTCGGCGGGTTCTTCGCCGCCGCGATGCAACTGCTCGCCCGATTCTTCCCCGGTCGGCTCAATGGCCATGGCCAGGGCGTGTTCTATGGCCTCTCCTCCGGCATTGGCGGCGTGGCCGGCGCCCTGATCGCCGGTCAGTTGTGGCGCTTCAGCGGCTCCGTGGCGTTCGCGGCCGCGGGTGGCTTCGCCCTGCTCGCCGCGCTCATCGCCTGGCGCTGGCTGGTGCCCCCACGCGCCACCGCCCATCCTGCGGTGGGCTAGGCAAGCCCTCGCCGTTCGAGGAATCCGGTAATCGCCGCGACGGCGGCGTCGGTGGCGACCTGGAACAGGAAATGCGGCGCGTCGATCCGGCGCAACTCGGCATCCCGCGCCAGTTGAAGCACCTGGTTCCCGGCCCACCGGCCGATGAGGCGATCCCGCGTCCCTTGCAGATACAGCACCGGCACTTCCAGGCTTGCCAGCGTTTTCCCTGCATCGCTGCGCAATGCCGCCAGCGCGCGACGCCGCAGCACTTCCATCGGAATGGTCCGGAGCACCGACGGCAATTCCGCCCTCAGTTCGCGCCCCGCGCCGCGGCCGGCGAGCATCCGTTCCAGCAACAGGCCCGGCGGCAGCGTCGCCGGCAGATGTTCCAGCACACCAGCCAACAGGCGACTGGCCGGCAACGGCGAGGACACGAAGCTCGCGGCCAGCACCAGCGCGCGCAGTCCCTGCGGGAATCGGCCCGCGAGCTCGGCCGCCAGCGGTCCCGCGAAGGATTCGGCGATCAGGACGAAGTCGCGGTCCCGGGGCAACCGCGGTGCGAGCGCGTCGGCCAACGGCGAATAGCCGTCGAACCGACGGCTGTCATAGGCCAGCGTACGGACCTCGAAATCCGTGTCCAGGCAGCGGACCAGATTCCGGTAAAGGTGCCCGGTTCCATCCAGGCCGGGCAGCAGGCACAGCGTCGGCGCCCGCGTGTTCACCGGGACGGCTTACCAGACCAGATCGTCGGGTACCTGGAATTTGGGATCCGCGTAGGGATCGGCTTCGGCCGGCGCATCGGGATCGACCTTCAACGCGACCGCAGGCGCGAACGTGGCCTCGGCCTGCGCCAGCACATCCGCGCTCACCAGCAGGTAGCGGCCATTCAACTGGACCACGCCCAGTTCGCCCGCATTGAGCGCCTTGAGCTGGGCTTCGTTGACATAGATTCGCTTGATCTTGCCGCCATACGGAAAATGCCGCGCGATTTCCGCCGCGGGATCATTCAGCGCCTGATCCTTCAGCAGGGTTTCCAGCCGCGCCTTGGCCTCGCGGCGCAGGCGCGCCTCTTCCTGCTTCTGGCGTTCGGTCTCGATACGCTCGTCCTTTTCCTTCTGCGCGCGGATCGCGTAGGCCTTGGCGAGATCGATGTCGCCCTCGCGCTTGCCGCCCTTGCCCTGGCCTGCCGGCAGATGCGGCTTGCCGGGCCTGCCGCCCGGCTTCCCCTTGTTGGCCTGTCCCGGCTTGCCGGGATGCCTGCCCTGGGGCTTGTTGGGATGCTGGCCGGCCTGCGGCTTGCGCTCGGGTTTCGGCGCGGGCTTGAAGCCCAGGCCGAGGAGTTGATCGCGGAGGGAATCGCTCATTGCGGGTAATTCGGCGGTGAACACAGCGCGCCCGTGGCGGGCGCGGTGCCAAGCGTATCAATAATGCGGCGGCGGCGGCTCGTCGGCGGGATCGGCGTACAGCTCGCCCCGCAGCTTGCGCAGGTCCGACAACAGGTTCATCAGCAGCTCGGTGTTGCGCCCGCTCTCGGCGCGGGCGTCGGCCAGGGCCTCGCTCAGCTCGGCCATGGCCTGCTCCTGGAAGGTCAGGCGTGTCTCCAGTTCGACCAGGCGCTGTTCCAGCCGGTCCTGCGCGAACAGGTCACTCGGCATGGATGGAACGTCCGCGGCCGATGCCGTAGTACGCGAGGCCGGCCTGTTCGACTTCGGCCGGCTCGTAGAGATTGCGGCCGTCGAAAATCACCGCGTCCTTGAGCAGGCTCTTGAGCCGGGAGAAATCCGGGCTGCGGAACTGCTTCCATTCGGTCACCACCACCAGCGCATCGGCACCGTCCAGCGCGGACGCGGCGGAGTCGCACAGCACCAGATCATCGCGCTCGCCGAAGATGCGGCGCGCTTCATGGCTGGCTTCCGGATCGTAGGCGCGGACCTTGGCGCCGCCCTCCCACAACTGCGCCAGCAGGCGACGGCTGGAAGCTTCGCGCATGTCGTCGGTGTTGGGCTTGAATGCCAGTCCCCACACCGCGAAGGTGCGACCGCGCACGCCCTCGTCCTCGCCACGGTCGTAGTGGCGCTGGATCAGTTCGTACAGGTGTCCCTTCTGGGCGTCGTTGACCTCTTCCACGGCGTCGAGCAGGCGCGGCGTGTAGCCATGCTGCTGGGCGGTGCGGGCCAGCGCCTGCACGTCCTTGGGGAAGCAGGAACCGCCATAACCGGCGCCCGGATAGATGAAATACCAGCCGATGCGCGGATCCGAGCCGATGCCCTGGCGGACATGCTCGACGTCGGCGCCGACACGCTCGGCGATGTTGGCGATCTCGTTCATGAAACTGATCTTGGTCGCCAGCATCGCGTTGGCCGCGTACTTGGTCAGTTCCGCCGAACGCACGTCCATCACCACGATGCGCTCGTGGTTGCGGTTGAATGGCGCGTACAGGCGCTTGAGCTTCTCGACCGCGGCCGGATTGTTGGCGCCGATGACGATGCGGTCCGGGCGCATGCAGTCCTTGACCGCGTCGCCCTCCTTCAGGAATTCCGGGTTGGAGACCACATCGAACGGGATCTCCACGCCGCGCTTTTGCAGCTCCGCCTGGATCGCGTCACCCACGCGATCGGCGGTGCCGACCGGCACCGTCGACTTGTCGACCACCACGGTCGGCCGATGGATGTGCTGGCCGATGGTGCGGGCCACCGCCAGCACGTATTGCAGATCCGCGCTGCCATCCTCGTCCGGCGGCGTGCCCACGGCGATGAAGATCACCTCGCCGTGCGCGATCGCTTCGGCCGCGTCGGTGGTGAAACGCAGGCGGCCGGCTGCATGGTTGGCCTTGACCATCGGCTCCAGCCCGGGCTCGTAGATCGGGATGACACCGTTGTTCAGGCCTTCGACCTTGGCGGCATCGATATCGACGCAGATGATGTCGTGGCCGACCTCGGCCAGACAGGTACCCGTCACCAGGCCGACATAACCGGTGCCGAAGATCGCTACTCGCATGCTGGAATTCCGTTGTGGGGGAGAACGGGCTTTATTGCAGGATGCCCATCAACTCAACGTCAAAAGTAAGCGTGGCGTCCGGCCCGATCTTGCCGCCGGGCGCGCCTTCCTTGCCGTAGGCGAGGTCGCCGGGAATCCAGAAACGGTACTTGGCGCCGACGGGCATCAGCGAAACGCCCTCGGTCCAGCCGGGGATCACCTGGTTCAGGCCAAACTCAGCCGGCTGGCCACGATCGTAGGAACTGTCGAATACGGTGCCGTCCAGCAACGCGCCGACATAGTTCACGCGCACTCGGCTGCTCGGGGTCGGACGCGCGCCGTTGCCTTCGCGCAGCACCATGTACTGCAGGCCCGACGGCGTGGTGATCACGCCCTTCTTGGCCTTGTTCTCGGCCAGGAACTTGCTGCCTTCGTTGCGGTTGCGCTGCGCGCTCTCGCTCTGCCGGCGGATCATGAAGGCTTCCATCGTCGCCTTCGCGTCTTCGGCGGTCAGCAGCGGCTTGGCGCTCTTGTCCAGCGCGGTGCGCATGCCCTGCATCACCACCGCCATGTCCAGATCCTGCTTCAGCGGGGCCAGCGACGGTCCCACCATGTAGCTGCCCAGCATCAGGCCGACCTTGTCCTTGGCCACGGCCGGCGGCGGGCTGCCCGGCGGCATGCCCGGGATCTGCTGGCCCTGGCTGGCGGCCAGGTTGATGCGCAGCGCCTGGTCGGTGGCCTGCGCCTCTTCCTGGCTGATCAGCGGCTTGCCACCGTCCATCGCGTTCTTCATGGCGCGCTCGAACGCGGCCAGGTCAATGAACTTCGCAATCGGTTCGAACGACTGGCCCAGATCCAGGCCGACCGAGTAGCTGACCTTTTCGCGCTCATTCGTCAGCGCGGTTTTTTCCTGTGCAGACACGCTGCCTCCCAGCATCGAAAAAGTGATTGCCACAACCGCGGCGAAACCGCGCACCGACCGCTTCATCCCTCGACTCCTCGCAACTTGCCGCGATGGCGGCACCAATCCCGTATTGTCGCACGCAAGCTACGGCCGCGTGCAGGGTTCAACGCCGCGAGGCCTTCAGTTCGCGCTCGATGGCGGCCACCAGAGCCGGGTCATCCGGCTTGATCTTGCTGGGGAAATTCGCCACCACCCGGCCATCGCGCGCGACCAGGTACTTGTGGAAATTCCAGCCCGGCGCGACGCCGGTGGCCTGGCTGAGCGAGCGATACAACGGCGTGGTTTCCGGGCCGATCACGTGCACCTTCTCGAACATCGGGAACTTGACTCCGTAGGTCAGCGTGCAGAACTCCTGGATCTGCTGCTCGTTGCCGGGTTCCTGGCCCTTGAAATCATTGGACGGAAAGCCAAGCACCGCGAATCCGTGCCCGGCGTACTTCCGGTGCAGCGCTTCCAGGCCCTCGTACTGCGGCGTGAAGCCGCATTTGCTGGCGGTGTTGACGATCAGCAGGACCTGCCCGGCGTACTTCTCGTTCAGCCGGACCGGGGTCTTGCCGGCCAGCGGCCGATAGCTGACGTCCAGCAGCCCGGCGGCCCAGACGCTTCCCGCCGCCACCAAAGCGACGATTAAAGTCATGTTTTTCAGCCATTTGCGCTTCATCTGGAGTTCCTGCCGGTCGGGGGCGACAAGTATGCCTTCAGTTGGGTTACGAAACGGCGCCCGGGTAGTTGACGGCCTGTGTTCTGGTGTTATAGTTACATACAACACCACTCACCCAATGAAGGGGGAGACGCAATGAAACCGAAACTGCTCAATACGCTGTCCGGCCTGGCGGCCAGTGGCGCCCTCCTGACCCTGGGTCTGCTGATGGGCACCACCGGGACCCGCCAGCGGAATGCCATGGAAGGCAGTCCTTTGGCCGGCGTCGATTCCACCATCGAAGCCGCGGCCGCCGCCGAGGATGCGCAGGTCCACCCGCGCCGCCGCGCCCGCGCCACGCTGTCGATGCCCTATTTCTCATTCGCGCAGTCGCTGCGCCCACGGGGTTGAGCCATGGTCAACATCCAGTGGAGCGACGGTGCTCCCATCTACCGCCAACTGAAGGATCGGGTGATCGCCATGATGCTAGACGGAGTTCTGAAACCGGGCGACGCCCTCCCCTCCGTCCGCCAGGTGGCGGCCGAGTACCAGCTCAATCCGATCACCGTCTCGCGCGCCTACCAGGAACTGGCCGACGAGGCGCTGGTGGAGAAGCGCCGCGGGCTGGGCATGTTCGTCACCGACGAGGCTTCCAAGAAGTTGCTCAAGAGCGAACGCGAGCGCTTCCTGCACGATGAATGGCCGGCCGTGGCCCAGCGCATCGAACGCCTGGGGCTGTCGATCGAGGAACTGCTGCAAGTCAAGGGGAACAAGTGATGAGCGCCGTGATTTCCAATCCCGTGGTGACCGCCCAGGGCCTGCGCAAGGCCTACCGGAGCAAGCTGGCGCTGGACAACACCAGCTTCCAGATCGAGGCCGGCAAGATCATCGGCCTGATTGGCCCCAACGGCGCCGGCAAGACCACCGCGCTGAAGGCCATCCTCGGGCTGACCCCGTTCGAGGGCGACCTGAAGGTACTGGGCCTGGATCCGCGCAAGCAGCGTGGCCAGTTGATGAACGACGTGTGCTTCATCGCCGACGTGGCGGTGCTGCCGCGCTGGATGCGGGTTCGCGAGGCCATCGATTTCGTGGCCGGCGTGCATCCCCGCTTCGACCGCGCAAAATGCGAGCGTTTCCTGGCCAACACCCAGTTGCGCCCGGACCTGCGGGTCCGCGAGATGTCCAAGGGCATGATCGTGCAGTTGCACCTGGCCCTGGTGATGGCGATCGACGCCCGCCTGCTGGTGCTGGACGAGCCGACCCTCGGCCTGGACATCCTCTATCGCAAGCAGTTCTACCAGCGCCTGCTGGAGGACTACTTCGACGAGCAGAAGACCATCATCGTCACCACCCACCAGGTCGAGGAGATCGAACACATCCTCACCGACGTGATGTTCATCCGCGACGGCCGGATCGTGCTGACCGCGCAGATGGACGAGGTGGCCGAGCGCTACACGGAGTTGCTGGTCTCTTCCGACAAGGTCGAACAGGCGCGCGCCCTGAACCCCATCGACGAACGCGGCCTGCCGTTCGGCAAGAGCGTTTTCCTGTATGACGGCATCGACCGCGGCCGGCTCGCCGAACTGGGCGAGACGCGCAATCCCGGCCTGGCCGATCTGTTCGTCGCCATCATGAAAGGAACCTACGCATGAACACCGCCACCACTGTGCATGCCACCAAGGGCTCCGCCTTCAAGTGGCTGTTGAAACGGGAGTTCTGGGAAAACCGCGGCGGCTTCCTGTGGGCGCCGGTGATCACCGGCGCCATCATCACCGTGCTGTCCTTCATCGCCGCCATGATTGGGGTCATCAAGTTCTTCCAGGTGAAGAACGACATGGACTTCAACATGAACGTGGATGGTGACATGCTGGATCACGTCCGCCAGATCGGCCAGGTCGGCGACGGCATCCTGATGGGCGGCATGGGCCTGACCCAGATCGTGCTGGCGTTCGTGGTGTTCTTCTACGCCCTGGGCACCCTGCACGACGATCGCCGTGATCGCAGCATCCTGTTCTGGAAGTCGCTGCCCGTCACCGATACCCAGATGGTGCTGTCGAAAGCGACCTGGGCCCTGTTCCTGGGACCGCTGCTGGCCATCGGCATCGGCGTGCTGGTCGGCGTGGCGCTGTGGATCATCGCCGCCAGCGCGATGGGCATCATGGGCGTACCGGGTGGCTGGGCGATGTTCACCCATTCGCATCCGCTGAGCATCATCGCCAACGTGCTGTCGACCCTGCCGATCTACCTGTTCTGGGCGCTGCCCGCGGTGGGCTGGCTGATGTTCTGCTCGGCCTGGGCGCGCAGCAAGCCGTTCCTGTGGGCGGTGCTGATTCCGGTGCTGGCCTGCGTGATCATCAGCATGCTGGGCATCCTGGGCATCGACATCCCGTATGGCCCGCTCTGGTACACCGTGGTCTATCGCGGCCTGCTGAGCGTGGTGCCGGGAACCTGGTCACCGCTGAACCTGACCAACGACCAGTTGGCCGGCCAGAACGTCAACACCCCCGACGACCTGGTGCGGATGATGAACCTGGGCAACAACTGGCAGGTCTTCGGCACTGCCGACCTGTGGATCGGCGCGGTCATCGGCGCCGGCCTGATCGCCGCCGCCATCTACCTGCGCCGCTGGCGCGACAGCGAGTGATCCGGCCCGGGCGGCGGCGCCACGCCGCCGCCCACCCGGTCAACCACCCGCGTTCCGTATGGAGGATTCCCATGCACCGTGTTTTTCTGTCGCTGCCCGTCCTGGCCCTTGCCATCGCCATCGCGGCCCCGGCAATCGCCGCCGAAGACAATTGCAAGCACACCGAGCCCCGCCAACTCGACCTGGACATCGGCGATGCCAAGGCCGTGGTGTTCGACGTGGCCTCGCATGACCTGAAACTGGTGGCCCGCTCCGGCAACCACCACGGGCTGCGGGGCCGGGCCTGCGCCTCCGACGCCAAGCTGCTGCCGCAGTTGTCCGTCACCCAGCGCCGCGAGGGCGACAAGCTGGTGGTGCTCCTGCGACGCGAAGGCCGGAGCCAGGGCATTTTCTTCAGCAAGAACTACGCCTACCTGGAACTCGACGGCAGCGTGCCCGACGACATGCCGGTCCAGCTCAAGGTCGGGTCGGGGGACGCGGAGGTACGCGGTGCCGCCATCGTCAGCGCCGACGTCGGCTCCGGCGACGCGGTGATCCGCGAAACCCGCGGGCTGGTCGCCTTCGATGTCGGGTCCGGCGATGTCGAAGTCGATGGCGCCGGCTCGCTGAAAGGCATCAGCATCGGCTCCGGCGACGCGCAGGCGCGCCATGTCCGCGGGCCGGTCAGCATCGGCACCATCGGTTCGGGCGATTTCGACCTCGAGGATGGCCAGGGCCGGGTCGAGATCGAATCCATCGGCTCCGGCGATGCCGAGCTGTCCCGCATCGGCGGCGACGTTGTCATCGGCAGCGTCGGTTCCGGCAATGTCGGCGCGCGCGAAGTCCGCGGCGGCCTGACCGTGCGTTCCGTCGGCAGCGGCTCGATCGATCATTCCGGCGTCGCCGGCACCGTTTCCCTTCCCCGTCGCCATTGAGGAATTCCGCCATGCGCACTCCGTCCCTTTCCGCCAGCCTGGGCGTCGGCCTGGTCCTGGCCCTCTCGCTGGCCGCCTGCAAGCCGCAGGCCAGCATCGACAATGGCAACGGCAAGATCGCCCGCTTCGGCGACGGCGAACTCACCATCAACGCCAATGGTTATCCCAAGGCCAAAATCGGCGCCAACGGCGACCTGGTCATCGACGGCAAGGCGGTGGCGCTGACGCCGGATCAGCGCAAGCTGGTCTCGACCTACTACGGCGAACTGGAAGGCATCACCCAGGCCGGCATCGCGGTCGGCAAGCAGGGCGCCAAGATGGCCGGCAAGGCGGTCGGGGCGGCGATCAGCGGCGTGATCAGCGGCAACACCGACGACATCGACGCGCGGATGGACGCCGAGGCCAAGAAGATCGAGGCCGAGGCGAACAAGATCTGCACCCGCCTGACCGGACTGCGCACCGCCCAGGACGCGCTGGCGGCGCAGGTGCCGGCATTCCGTCCCTACGCCAACCTGGATCAGCAAGACATCGACGACTGCGGCAAGGACTGATCCTTCCGCAGGACCGGTCATTTTCCCGCCGCGGCAAGGGGTTTGCCGCGGCGGTTCCACGACAAGACGCGAGGCCGAACCATGAAAGGGATGTGGTCGCTGTTGTTGTGCCTGTGCACCGTCGCCGTCCCCGTTGCGGGCGTGGCCGCGGAAAGCGTCCCCGACCCGGTCGAAACGCTGATGCGGGAGGCCCGCGTGACCGGCCTCGCACTGGCCGTCATTCATGACGGCAAGGTGGCCGAGTTGAAGACCTACGGCCTGCGCGACGTCGAACGGAACCTGCCGCTGACGCCCGATACCACGATGTACGCCGCTTCGCTCACCAAGGGCGCATTCGCGTACGCGGTGATGGGGCTGGTGCGGGACGGGCGGCTGGATCTGGATCGCTCCATCGCCGACTACCTGCCCCGCCCGCTGCCGGAATACGAGAAGTACGCCGATCTGGCCGGCGACGAACGCTGGCGGCGACTTACCCCGCGCATGCTGCTGGCGCATACCGCCGGCTTCCCGAATTTCCGGTTCTTCACTCCGCAAGGCTACGACGAACACGCGAAGCTGGCCTTCGCGTTCGACCCCGGCAGCCGTTTCGCCTACTCCGGCGAGGGCATCAACCTGCTGCAGTTCGTGATCGAGCATGGCCTGGGCGTCGATGTCGGTACGCTGATGCAGGAACGGGTGTTCGATCGCTTCGGCATGCGCGGAAGCGGCATGACCTGGCGCGACGCGTTCGCCGCCAACCTGGCGCAGGGCTACGACGAGGGCGGGGAATCCCTCGGCCACAAGCAGCGCGGCGCGGTGCGGGCCGCCGGTTCGATGGATACCACCCTGCGCGATTTCGCGGCGTTCCTGGCCGGCCTGTCGCGCAACGAGGGGCTGGACGCCGGGACACGCGACGAATTGTTCGGCGCGCAGGTGCGCATCGATTCGGTCCAGCAGTTCCCCACCCTGTCCACCGAGACCACCACCGACAACGCGGCGATCGAACTGGCCTACGGGCTCGGCTGGAGCGTGTACCGGACGCAGGAAGGCCGGGCGTTCTTCAAGGGCGGGCATGACGACGGCACCCGCAACATCGCGGTGTGCGTGCGCGACGGGCGTGACTGCCTGCTGCTGATGAGCAACAGCTCCAATGCCGACAGCATTTTCCCCTATCTCATCGAGTACAAGCTGGGACCGGTCTGCTTTCCCTGGTACTGGCAAAGCTACCTGCCCTACGACCATCCTGAATTGCGCGCGCCGGATGCCAATGCGCAACCGCATCCCCCCTGCACCGGTTGGCCGCTGCCCGCCAAGGTTGCCTCCCGATGACCATTCGCCCGCGCCGGGTCACACCCGCGAGCCCCGCGCGTCCTGATCTCCGGACGCATCCCGCGCCGCTCTTCCAGGACTTCCCATGAAACGTCGACTTCCGCTGCTGCTGTCCCTGCTCGTGCCCGGTTTTGCGATCGCCGGCGAGCCCATCGATTTCCACTACACCAACCCGCAGGTGCTGGCGGCCACCGATGCCAAGGCCGTCGGCGAAGCCTGGTTCGCCCGCTGCGCGTCAGGCGGCCAGTTCGCGGACCTGGCGCGCGGCTACGCGCCGGATCCGCGCCTGACCCGCGAACAGCGCGAATCGGCCGAGAAGGGCTTCGATCGGGCCCGTTTCGAAAAAATCGCCCAATCCACCTATGACCGCGTGGTCACCGATCTGCCGCAGGGCCGGCTGACACTGTGCGTGGATTTCACCGCTCCGGACGACGCGTTCACGCGTGATCGCATGCAGGGCGTGATCGCGCTGACCGCCGGCAGCGGCAAAGTCGTCGTCAAGCTGCATCCACAGGCCGACTGGGCGAAGCTGCTGCCGTACGTGCTCGCGCACGAGCTCCATCACAGCTACTGGGCGCAGGAGCAGTTCCATCCGGATGCCGCGTTCACCCTCGCCGACTATCTGGTGTTCGAAGGCCGCGCCGATTACTACGCCAACCAGGTGTTCGGCGCGCACCCGGCGCCGTGGATCCACGCCCTGGACGACGCCCAATACAGCGCGACCCTGGCCGCGTTCCGTCCCAACCTGGGCGAGACCTCGCCGCAGGTATTGATGGGCTCGATGTTCGGCAATCCGCAGGCCGGTATCCCGATGTGGGCGGGCTACTCGGTGGGTCACCGTCTGGTCGCCGCGCGCCTGGACGGCAAGCCGCACGACTGGGCGGCCATCACCGCGATGAAGGCCGCCGAGTTCATTCCCGCGGCTGAATGATCCGGTCTGAAGATCCGGCCATATCACGCCACCGCGGTGGAGCGGCTCAGCCGCCTCCGCCGCCCGGTTTGCCGTGGATGCCGCCCTTGGCGAGCACGGCCGGATCCAGCAACGGCTTCAGCACTTTCTCCGGCAGGCCGGTGACCTCGCGCGCCACGTCGAGCACCGCGCGATTCTCCTTGTAGGCCTGCTTGGCAATGGCCGCGCCCTTCTCGTAGCCGATCACCGGGTTCAGCGCGGTCACCAGGATCGGATTGCGATCCAGTGCCCGCCTGACGTTGTCCTCACGCACCGTGAGTCCGTCGATGGCGGTGTCGGCGAGCAGGCGCGACACATTCGCCAGCAACTGGATCGAATCCAGCAGGTTGGCCGCGATCAGCGGCAGGGTCACGTTGAGCTGGAAGTTGCCGGTCTGCCCGGCCACCGTGATCGCGGTGTGGTGGCCCATCACCTGCGCGCACACCATCACGGTCGCTTCCGGAATCACCGGATTGACCTTGCCCGGCATGATCGAGCTGCCCGGCTGCAGGGCCGGCAGTTCGATCTCGCCCAGGCCGGCCAGCGGCCCGGCGTTCATCCAGCGCAGATCGTTGGCGATCTTGGTCAGCGCCACGGCCAGTGCGTTGAGTTGGCCGGACAGTTCGACCGCGTCGTCCTGCGCCGCCAGCCCTTCGAACTTGTTGCCGGCGCTCTCGAACCGCGCGCCGGTCTGCTTCGACAGCGCCTTCGCGACCCGCGCGCCGAAACGCGGATCGGCGTTGATGCCGGTGCCGATCGCGGTGCCGCCCAGCGGCAGCCGGCGCAGCCGCTTGAGGCTGTCGGCGATGCGCTCCTCGGCCGAGGCCAATTGCGCCGACCAGGCCGAGAACTCCTGGGCAAAGGTCAGCGGCATCGCGTCCATCAGATGGGTGCGGCCGGTCTTGACGATCCTGCCGAGCGCCTTGCCACGTCGATCGATGGTCCGGCGCAGGTGTTTCACCGCCGGCAGCAGGTCTTCCAGCACGGCCAGTTGCGCGGAGACGCGGATGGCGGTGGGAATGACGTCGTTGGAACTCTGGCCCAGGTTGACGTGATCATTCGGATGCACACCCTTGCGCCCGGCCTTGCCGGAACGGTTGGCAAGCGCGGCAATGACCTCGTTGCCATTCATGTTCGACGAGGTGCCCGAACCGGTCTGGTAGATGTCGATCGGGAAGTGCGCGTCGTGCTCGCCGGCGGCCACTTCCAGCGCGGCGGCACGGATGGCCCGCGCGGTGACCTGCGGCAACAGGTCCAGGCCGGCGTTGACCTCGGCGGCGGCGGCCTTGATCAGCCCCAGCGCGCGGATGAAGCCGCGCGGCATCGGCCGGCCTGAAATCGGGAAGTTCTGCACCGCGCGCTGGGTCTGCGCGCCCCAGAGGGCGTCGGCGGGCACCCGCAGCTCGCCCATGCTGTCCCGTTCCACCCGGGTCCGTTCGTCGCGGGCCGCACCCGCCTTGGTTTTCCTGCTCATCAGCGCCTCCTGTGGGGATGGTCTACGGCTGGCGCCGGGTGGTGGAACCGGCTGCTTGCGAGGGCCGCCAGCATACGCCAGGCCGGCCGGAGGCCGTCTCGCGGTAAACTAGAACGCTCCTTTTCAGCCCCACGCCCCCATGTCGGAATCCGCCCTGCTCGCCCTGTCCCCGCTCGATGGCCGCTACGCCGGCAAGGTCGACGCCCTGCGTCCCATCTTTTCCGAGTACGGGCTGATCCGGGCTCGGATCAAGGTGGAGGTCGAATGGCTGCTGGCGCTGGCCGCCGAGCCCGGCATCGTCGAACTGCCGGCCTTCTCCGACGCGGCGGCCATCCGCCTGCGCGCGCTGGCCGACGGTTTTTCGGTCGCCGACGCCGCCCGGGTCAAGGAGATCGAGCGCACCACCAACCATGACGTCAAGGCGGTGGAGTACTTCATCAAGGAGCGCCTGAAGGACGACGCCGAGCTCGCCCCGGCGCTGGAGTTCGTCCATTTCGCCTGCACCAGCGAGGACATCAACAACCTCAGCTACGGCCTGATGCTGGAACAGGCCCGCCGCGAGGTGCTGCTGCCGTCGCTGGACGCCGTCGCCGCCTCGCTGCGCGCGCTGGCCCACGCCCAGGCCGGCCAGCCGATGCTCTCGCGCACCCACGGCCAGACCGCCTCGCCGACCACCCTGGGCAAGGAAATCGCCAACGTGGTCGCACGCCTGGAACGCCAGCGCCGGCAGATCGCGGCGGTCGAGCTGACCGGCAAGATCAACGGCGCGGTCGGCAACTACAATGCCCACGTCGCCAGCTATCCGGACGTGGACTGGCCGGCGTTCGCGCAGCGTTTCGTCGAGAGCCTGGGCCTGGTCTTCAATCCCTACACCACCCAGATCGAGCCGCACGACAACGTGGCCGAAATCGGCGACGCCGCACGCCGCGCCAACATCATCCTGATCGACCTGGCCCGCGACATCTGGGGCTACATCTCGCTGGGCTACTTCAAGCAGAAGCTCAAGGAAGGCGAAGTCGGCTCCTCGACCATGCCGCACAAGGTCAATCCAATCGACTTCGAGAATGCCGAAGGCAACTTCGGCCTGGCCAACGCGCTGTTCGAGCATTTCAGCGCCAAGCTGCCGATCAGCCGCTGGCAGCGCGACCTCACCGATTCCACCGTGCTGCGCGCGCTCGGCACCGCCTTCGGCCACAGCCAGGTGGCGCTGGACTCGCTGGTCAAGGGCCTGGGCAAGCTGGAAGTGAACCCGCAGCGTCTGGACGCCGACCTCGACGCGGCCTGGGAAGTGCTGGCCGAAGCCGTGCAGACGGTGATGCGCCGCCACGGCCTGCCCAATCCGTACGAACAGCTCAAGGCGCTGACCCGCGGCCAGGGCATCACCGCCGACTCAATGCGCGCCTTCATCGAATCGCTGGAACTGCCCGCCGACGCCAAGCAGCGCCTGCGCGACATGACGCCGGGCAGCTACACCGGACTGGCCGAAACGCTGGCCCGGAAGATCTGAGGCCGCCCGGATCCCGCACGCCGACTCCGCAGGACCGCTCCCATGCAACTGCTGATCAATCTCGACGTGCCGGATCTGGAAGCCGCCGAAGCGCTGTACCGGCAGGCGTTCGGCCTGACCACCGGACGCCGCTTCGGCGACGACGTGGTGGAACTGCTGGGCGCGCAGGTGCCCATCTACCTGATCCGCGCCGCCGCCGATACCGAGGGTGCTCCCGGCTCGCGCCGCCACTACGGCCGCCATTGGACGCCGGTGCACCTGGACGTGGTGGTCGAGGATCTGGACACCGCGCTGGCCACCGCCGTCCAGGCCGGCCTCCAACCCGAAACCTCCATCCGCGAAGCCCGCTGGGGCCGCATCGTGCGCCTGGCCGATCCGTTCGGCCACGGCTGGTGCCTGTTGCAGTTCGTTGGCCGCGGTTACGACGAGATCGCCACATGAAGCCATTTCCGCCGAGGATATCCATCCCGGCCGCCGCGTTCCTGCTGCTGGCCGCCCTGCCCGCCGGCCGGGCCTGGGCGGACGATGCCCCCGCCTGCCCGGCCGAGCCGCGCTGGGACGACCCGGCCAGGCCGCTGCGCCTGCATGGCAATACCTGGTTCGTGGGCACCTGCGGCATCAGCGCGTTGCTGATCACCTCGCCGCAGGGGCATGTCCTCATCGACAGCGGCACCGCCGCGGGCGGGCGCCAGGTGCTGGCCAACATCCGCACGCTCGGATTCCGCCCGGAAGACGTGCGCGCCATCGTGATCTCGCACGAGCATTTCGATCATGTCGGCGGCCTGGCAGATCTGCAGCGCGCCACCGGCGCGCCGGTACTGGCGCGCGAACCGGCCGCCGCCACGCTGCGACGCGGCGCCAATGACCGCAGCGATCCCCAGTTCGGGCAACTCGAATCCTTCACTCCCGTCGCCGACGTACGCACCATCGGCGACGGGGAAACCGTCACCGTCGGCCCGCTGTCGCTGAAATCCATCCCCACGCCGGGCCATACCCCGGGCGCGGCGTCCTGGACCTGGCGCTCCTGCGACGGCGGCGAATGCCGCCAGTTCGTCTATGCCGACAGTCTCTCCGCGTTCTCCACCGACCAGTACCGCTTCGGCGACGAGCAGGCCCATCCCGGTTACGTCGCCGCCTTCCGGCAGGCCCTGGATCGGCTCGCCGCGCTGGACTGCGACATCCTGGTGACGCCGCATCCGTCCGCCAGCCGTCTGTGGTCGCGCGTCGGCCCCGGCGCCAACGAACCGCTCGCGAACACCAACGCCTGCCGCGCCTACGCGCAGTCCGCGCGCGAACGCCTGGACAAGCGCCTGGCCGAAGAAGCCGCCCCCGCTCCCGCAAACTCCCCACGCCCATGATCGAAGTCCACGCCACCGCCAAGCATTTCCTCGGCATGCCCGCCGCGCGTTTCCTCAGCGAGTACTGGCAGAAGAAGCCGCTGCTGATCCGCAACGCGTTCCCGCATTTCCAGTCGCCCATCCAGCCGGACGACCTGGCCGGACTGGCCTGCGAGGAAGGCGCGCTCTCGCGCATCGTCATGCACGATCGCGAACGCGACGCCTGGACCCTGCGCACCGGCCCGTTCCAGGAAGAGGAATTCCCCGGCATGCCGCACCACGACTGGACCCTGCTGGTGCAGGACGTGGACAAGTGGGATCCGGACGTGCGCGCGTTGCTGGCGCATTTCGATTTCCTGCCGCGCTGGCGGCTGGACGACATCATGATCAGCTTCGCCGCCACCGGCGGCTCGGTCGGCGCGCACGTGGACCAGTACGACGTGTTCCTGCTGCAGGCGCAGGGCCAGCGCCGCTGGCAGATCGACGCCGGCGAGAATCCGCCGCTCGGCTTCCGCGACGACGTCGAGCTCAAGCTGCTGCGCGAGTTCACGCCCACCCACGACTGGGTGCTGGATCCGGGCGACATGCTGTACCTGCCGCCGGCCGTGCCCCACCACGGCGTGGCGGTGAATCCGTGCCTGACCATCTCCGTGGGCATGCGCGCGCCCTCCTCGGCCGAACTGATCAGCGACTACCTCGACACCCTGGTCGCCGATGCCGACGACCGCCTGCGCTACCACGACGAGGACCTGGCGCCGCCGCGCGATCCCAACGAAATCGACGCCGCGGCGATGGCCCGCGTGGTCGAAGCGCTGAACGCGCTGCGGATGAACGATCCGGATCGCCTGGGCGACTGGTTCGGCCGTTTCATCACCACCTACCGTGCCGCCGGCGATGTCGCGCCCGCGCCGGAACAGCGCTCGCGGATCGAAATCGAATGGGATCTCGAACACGGCGCACGGCTGTACCGCCATCCGTTCTCGCGGCTGGCCTGGCGGCGCGCGCGCAAGGGCGCGACCCTGTTCTGTTCGGGCCACGACTACCCGATGCCGGTGGCGGACGCGCGCACCCTGGCCGCGGCGGAGACGCTTGACGGCCACGGCTACGCCGGCCTGTCGGCCACCGGTCGCGACGCGGTGATGGCGCTGCTCGCCCAGGGTCACTACCAACTGGTGCTGGCCGGGGAAGAGGATTGAACACCGCCGGCTTCCGGGTCGAGCCGGTCGAGTACGCCCTGCAGCGGGACGATCTGCTGCGGGTGCGCGAGATTGTGTTCGTACAGGAACAACGGGTGCCGCTGGAAGAGGAACGCGACGCCATGGATCCGCTCTGCCGGCACGTACTGGCGCGCGATGACGCCGGCCGGCCCATCGGCACCGGGCGGCTGACCCCGGAACACCGGATCGGCCGGATGGCGGTCCTGCGGGAATGGCGCGGGCGCGGCGTCGGCGACGCCCTGCTGGCCGCACTGCTGGCCGAGGCCCGCAAGCGCCGCCTGCCTGAGCTGACCCTCAACGCCCAGGTCAGTGCCGAAGCCTTCTACGCCCGGCACGGGTTCGTACCCTACGGTCCACGGTTCCACGAGGCCGGGATCGAGCACCAGGCCATGCGCCGGCGCCTGGACGGCGCCACCGCCATCGAGGATCTGGCCGGGGCCAGGGCCACCCTGCTGGCCCTGGCCAGCGGCAGCCGGCGCCAGCTGCGGATCTACAGCCGGGACCTGGAGCCGGGCCTGTTCGACGCCCCGGAGGTGCTGGACGCCCTGCGCCGGCTGGCCACCCGCCCCGGCGCGGTGGAAGTCCAGATCCTGCTGCAGGACGCCGGCACTCCCCAGCGCCGGCAGGCACCGCTGCTGCCGCTGGCCCAGCGCCTGCCCAGCGTGTTCCTGTTCCGCGAAGTGCACGATCCGGTGGACCGCAACTATCCCTCGGCCTATGTCGTCAGCGACGCCGATGGCTACTACTTCCGCCCGCTGGGGCACCGTTTCGACGGCGAAGCGGACCTGGACGCGGCCGGCCACGCGCGCCAGTTGCGCGAGGAATTCGCCCACGTGTGGGAACGCTCACGCCCCTGCACCGAGTATCGCGCGCTGGGACTGTAGCCTTCTCCTCGCGAGGTTGCGGAAATCCGCGGGAATCGCGTCGATTGTGTCCGGTTTGTCATCCGCGTGGCCCAGACTGCGCCTTTAGTCCAATACCTTTATGCCCCGTTCCCGCCTTGCGGGTATAATTTTGGGGTTGTCTTCCGCCCGCGCGGGCCCACATCGAATCCGCCGACCCCGTCCCTCCAAGACCATTCCGACAGCAAGCACCCCATCGCCATCGTGGACAATCTCCTGAAGCAGTTTGCGCAATCCTCGCAACTCAACGGAGGCAATGCCTCCTACGTCGAAGACCTGTACGAGCAATACCTGGTTGACCCGGACAGTGTGGGTCCCAAATGGAAGGCCTACTTCGACGGTTTCAAGGGCCGCGAGGCCGGTGACGTGCCCCACTCGGTGGTCATCGAGCAGATTGCCGCGGCCTCGCGCCAGGCGGCGAACAATGGCCATGTGGCGGCCCCGGCCGGTGGCGACGAGCGCGAGCGCAATGTCGGCCGCCTGATCACCGCCTACCGTTCGCGCGGCCACCTGGGCGCCAACCTGGATCCGCTGGGCCTGAGCCCGCCGATGAATCCGCCGGATCTCGGCCTGGCCTTCCATGACCTGTCCGACAAGGATCTGGACAGCGAATTCAGCACCGGCAACGTGGCCGGCCAGCCGCGCATGAAACTGCGCGACCTGCTGACCCGCCTGAAGGCCGCCTACACCGGCTCGATCGGCGCCGAATTCATGCATATCTCCGAGGTCGAGCAGCGCCAGTGGCTGTACCAGCGGCTGGAAGCGGCCGCCGGCAACTATGGCCTGGACGCGGCGGCCAAGCAGCGCACCCTGGAGCGGCTGACCGCCGCCGAGGGTCTGGAGCGCTACCTGCACACCAAGTACGTCGGCCAGAAGCGCTTCTCGCTGGAAGGTGGCGATTCGCTGATCCCGCTGCTGGATACGCTCATCCACCGCGCCGGTGCCGGCTCGGTCAAGGACATCGTGGTCGGCATGGCCCACCGCGGCCGCCTCAACGTGCTGGTCAACACCCTGGGCAAGAGCCCGCGCAAGCTGTTCGACGAGTTCGAGGGCAAGTTCGAGCACGACAACAGCCTGGCCCATGCCGGCGACGTGAAGTACCACATGGGCTTCTCGGCCGACATCGCCACCCCGGGCGGTCCGGTCCACCTGGCGCTGGCCTTCAACCCCTCGCACCTGGAAATCGTCGATCCGGTCGTGGCCGGCAGCGTGCGTTCGCGCCAGGAGCGCCGCAACGACACCTCCCGCCAGGCGGTGCTGCCAATCATCATGCACGGCGACGCGGCGTTCGCCGGCCAGGGTGTGGTGATGGAACTGTTCCAGATGTCGCAGGCGCGCGGTTTCGCGGTCGGCGGCACCCTGCATGTCGTGATCAACAACCAGATCGGCTTCACCACCAGCGCCCGCGACGACGCCCGCTCCACCCTGTACTGCACCGACGTGGCCAAGATGATCGGCGCACCGGTGCTGCACGTGAACGGCGACGACCCGGAAGCGGTGGTGTTCTGCGCCAACCTGGCCTACGAGTTCCGCCAGCAGTTCAAGAAGGACGTGGTCATCGACCTGGTCTGCTATCGCCGCCATGGCCACAACGAGGCCGACGAGCCGGCGGCGACCCAGCCGCTGATGTACCAGACCATCCGCAAGCACCCGACCACCCGCGAGCTGTACGCGGCCAAGCTGGAAGGCGCCGGCGTGCTCCCCGCCGAAGGCGGCAAGGCGCTGGTCGATCAGTATCGCAACAAGCTGGATTCGGGCGAATACACCACCGAGCTGGCCAAGCAGAAGGGCGACGAACTGGCGATCGACTGGTCGAAGTACGTGTCCGGCAAGCTCAGCGATCCGGTCGACACCAAGGTCAAGCGCAAGGCGCTGGATTCGCTGGCCAAGATCATCAACACCATTCCCTCGGGCGTGTCGCTGCACCCGCGCGTGGCCAAGATCTATGAAGACCGCGCCAAGATGGCCGCCGGCGATCTGCCGGGCGACTGGGGCTTCGCCGAAAACCTGGCGTACGCCACCCTGCTGGCGGAAGGCAACGGCCTGCGCCTGGTCGGCCAGGATGCGGGCCGCGGCACCTTCTTCCATCGCCACGCGATCCTGCACGACCAGAAGACCGACAGCTATTTCCTGCCGTTGCGGCAGCTGGTGGAATCGCCGGAGCAGGCCACGATCATCGATTCGCTGCTCAGCGAAGAAGCGGTGATGGCATTCGAATACGGCTTCTCCACCACCGATCCCAACACCCTGTGCATCTGGGAAGCGCAGTTCGGCGACTTCGCCAACGGCGCGCAGGTGGTGATCGACCAGTTCATCGCCGCCGGCGAGGCCAAGTGGGGGCGCGTCAGCGGTCTGACCCTGCTGCTTCCGCACGGCTACGAAGGCCAGGGTCCGGAGCACAGCTCGGCCCGCCTGGAGCGCTTCCTGCAGTTGTGCGCGCTGGAGAACATGCTGGTCTGCGTGCCGACCACGCCTGCCCAGGCCTACCACATGCTGCGCCGGCAGATGCGCATGACCACCCGCAAGCCGCTGGTGGTGATGACGCCCAAGTCGCTGCTGCGCCACAAGCTGGCCGTCTCCACCCTGGACGAACTGGCCAACGGCGAGTTCCAGCACCTGATCCCGGACAAGGCCGCCGACCCGAAGAAGGTCAAGCGCGTCGTGCTGTGCTCGGGCAAGGTCTACTACGACCTGCTGGAAGACCAGCAGAAGCGTGGCCAGGACGACGTCGCGCTGGTCCGCATCGAACAGCTGTATCCGTTCCCGCGTCCGCAGCTGGCCGCCGAGCTCAAGCGCTTCGGCAAGGCAACCGACGTGGTCTGGTGCCAGGAAGAGCCGCAGAACCAGGGCGCGTGGTACCAGATCCGCCACCATCTCAACGCCTGCCTGGGCGAGAAGCAGAGCCTGCACTACGCCGGCCGCCCGCGCTCGCCCTCGCCCGCCGCCGGTCATTTCGCCGAGCACGTCGAGGAACAGCTGAAGCTGGTCGCCGACGCGCTGGTCAACAAGTTCGAAAACGACGTGGTCGCCGAGTAAGCGGCGCCCGCATTCCATCCTTCAAAGCACGCCACCAAAAAAAACAGGACGCCTCCATCCATGGCCACTGAAGTCAAAGTTCCGGTTCTCCCCGAATCCGTCTCCGACGCCACCATCGCCACCTGGCACAAGAAGGTCGGTGACGCGGTCAAGCGCGATGAGAACCTCCTGGATCTGGAAACCGACAAGGTCGTGCTGGAAGTGCCGTCCCCGGTCGACGGCGTGATCAAGGAAATCAAGTTCAAGGAAGGCGACACCGTGACCAGCCAGCAGTTGCTGGCGATCATCGAGGAAGGCGCGGTCGCCGCCGCGCCGGCTCCGGCCGCCGAGGCCCCCAAGGCCGAAGCACCGAAGGCCGAGGCTCCCGCTGCCGCACCGGCGCCGGCCGCCAAGTCCGCTCCGGCTCCGGCCGCCGCCGGCGTCGAAAGCCTGCCGCCCGGCGCCCGCTTCACCGCCGTCACCCAGGGCATCGATCCGGCGCAGGTGGAAGGCACCGGCCGCCGCGGCGCGGTGACCAAGGAAGACCTGGTCAACTACGCCAGCGGCAAGACCGCCGGCGTGTCCGGCGGCGCACGTCCGGAAGAGCGCGTGCCGATGACCCGCATCCGCGCCCGCATCGCCGAGCGCCTGATGCAGTCCAAGAACTCCATCGCCATGCTGACCTCGTTCAACGAGGTCAACCTGGGCAAGGTCATGGCGATGCGCAAGGAACTGGGCGAATCGTTCGAGAAGGCCAACGGCATCAAGCTGGGCTTCATGAGCTTCTTCGCCAAGGCCGCCGCCAACGCGCTGCAGCGCCATCCGGTGGTCAACGCCTCGGTCGACGGCAACGACATCATCTACCACGGCTACGCCGACATCTCGATCGCCGTGTCCACCGACAAGGGCCTGGTCACGCCGGTGCTGCGCAACGTCGAGCGCCAGAGCTTCGCCGACATCGAAAAGGGCATCGCCGACTACGCCAAGAAGGCGCGTGACGGCAAGCTGGGCCTGGAGGATCTGCAGGGCGGCACCTTCACCATCACCAACGGCGGCACCTTCGGTTCGCTGATGTCCACCCCGATCGTCAACCCGCCGCAGAGCGCCATCCTCGGCATGCACGCGATCAAGGAACGCGCCATCGTCGAGAACGGCCAGGTCGTGGCCGCGCCGATGATGTACATCGCGCTGTCCTACGATCACCGCATCATCGACGGCAAGGACGCGGTGCTGTTCCTGGTCGACATCAAGAACCAGCTGGAAAATCCGCACCGCATGCTGCTGGGCATGTAAGCGCCGGGATTGGGGATTCGTGATTCGGGATTCGCAGGAGCGACAAGCACCTGCTTCCGCTTTCGACGAATCCCCACTCCCCAATCCCGAATCCCATTGAGCGAATGAAATGAGCGAACAATTCGACGTCGTCGTCATCGGTGCCGGTCCCGCCGGCTATCACGCCGCCATCCGCGCCGCGCAGCTGGGCATGAAGGTCGCCTGCATCGATGCCGCGCTGGGCAAGGACGGCAAGCCGGCCCTGGGCGGCACCTGCCTGCGCGTGGGCTGCGTGCCCTCCAAGGCGCTGCTGGACAGCTCGCGCCAGTTCTACAACCTGCAGCACCTGTTCGGCGAGCACGGCATCAGCACCAAGGACGCCAAGATCGACGTCGCCACGATGGTCGGCCGCAAGGACAAGATCGTTAAGCAGTTCACCGGCGGCATCGCGATGCTGTTCAAGGCCAACAAGATCACCCCGTTCTACGGCTTCGGCCAGCTGCAGCCGGGCAACGTGGTCAAGGTCAAGCAGCATGACGGCAGCGAAGTCGAGCTCAAGGGCACCAACGTGATCCTGGCGGCCGGTTCGGATTCCATCGAACTGCCGTTCGCCAAGTTCGACAACGAATACATCGTCGACAACGTCGGCGCGCTCGACTTCACCGCCGTGCCCAAGCGCCTGGCCGTGATCGGCGCCGGCGTGATCGGCCTGGAACTGGGCAGTGTGTGGAAGCGCCTGGGCGCCGAAGTCACCATCCTGGAAGCCCTCCCCGATTTCCTCGCCGTCGCCGATGCCGAAGTGGCCAAGACCGCGGCGCGCGAATTCAAGAAGCAGGGCCTGGATATCCGCCTCGGCGCCAAGGTCAGCAAGACCGAAATCACCGGCAAGGGCAAGACCAAGGAAGTCGTGGTCACCTACACCGATGCCGAAGGCGAGAAGACCCTGACCGTGGACAAGCTGCTGGTGGCCGTGGGCCGCCGCGCCGCCACCAAGGGCGTGCTGGCCGACGGTACCGGCGTGAAGCTCAACGAGCGCGGCCAGATCGAGGTCGACGAGCATTGCCACACCGGCGTCGATGGCGTCTGGGCGATCGGCGACTGCGTGCGTGGCCCGATGCTGGCGCACAAGGGTTTCGAGGAAGGCATCGCGGTGGCCGAACTGATCGCCGGCCTGCCCGGCCACGTCAACTTCGACACCGTGCCGTGGGTCATCTACACCGAACCGGAAATCGCCTGGGTCGGCAAGACCGAGCAGCAGCTCAAGGCCGAAGGCACCCCGTACAAGACCGGCAGCTTCCCGTTCGCCGCGATTGCCCGTGCCGTCGCGATGGGCGAGCCGGCCGGCTTCGTCAAGGTCATCGCCCACGCGGAAACCGATCGCGTGCTGGGCCTGCATCTGGTCGGCGTCGGCGTGTCGGAACTGGTGCACGAAGGTGTGCTGACCATGGAGTTCAACGGCTCGGCCGACGACCTGGCCCGCATCTGCCACGCCCATCCGACCCTGTCCGAGGCCATCCACGACGCCGCCATGGCGGTGGACAAGCGTTCGATCCACAAGGCCAATTGATGAGAGCCGGGATTCGGGGATGGGGATTAGGGATTCGCCGAGCGCATTCCCTCACCTGACCGAATCCCAATGCGGACGCCGGGCATTGCTCGGCGTTTGCTTTTTACGAATCCCCCATCCCGAATCACGAATCCCATGCGCAGTATCTGTGTCTATTGCGGCTCCAACGCCGGCAGCAAGCCCCTCTACGCCGAACGCGCGGTCGCGCTGGGTGATCGCATCGCCCGCGAGGGACTGCAACTGGTCTATGGCGGCGGCAACGTCGGCCTGATGGGCATCGTCGCCGACGCGGTGCTGGCAGGTGGTGGCGAAGTGGTTGGCGTGATTCCGGAGCAACTGGTCAACTGGGAAGTCGCGCACAAGGGCGTGACCCGGCTGGAAGTGGTCGCCAACATGCACGAGCGCAAGAAGCGCATGTTCGACCTGTCCGACGCCTTCGTCGCCCTGCCCGGCGGCTTCGGCACCTTGGACGAGATGTTCGAAATGCTGACCTGGCGCCAGCTCGGCATCGGCGACAAGCCCTGCGCCTTCCTGGACGTCGATGGCTTCTATGCGCCGCTGATGGGCATGATCGACCGCATGGTCGAAGAGCGCTTCCTGCACCCGGATCAGCGCGAGGACCTGTGGCACGGCGAGGACCTCGGCGCGATGTTCGACTGGATGAAGGCCTACCAGCCGGCCCAGGCGTCGAAATGGATGGACGAGAAGCGGCGCAAGTCGCTGCGCTGAGGCGCCCCCCGGGAACGGATTCCCTGCGTCTGCCTTCCGGCCAGCCGACCACGGGGAACGCTCCACATCGGCGTGACATCCCACCTGCCCGGACGCATCTGGCAGCACAAACACGCTCAGGTTGACGGCTTCACCCGCCGCTGCCGGGTCCATACTTTGGTCTGGTACGAAGTCCACGGCACGATGGAATCTGCCATCCTGCGCGAAAAGGCATTGAAGGCCTGGAAGCGGATCTGGAAGATCCAGCTCATCGAGGATGCCAACGCCGGGGGGCGGGATTTGTATCCGGACATCCTCCCATCCACCCGTCCAGATTTCCGGAACCGGAGCGTCCCCACATGACTCTGCCCACCTCGTTCAACGCCTTCCGCATCCACAACGACGATCGCGGCTACCACAGCGGCATCGAATCGATTTCGCTGGACGATCTGAATCCCGGCGAGGTGGTGATCAAGACCGCGTACTCCTCGGTGAACTTCAAGGATGCGCTGGCCGGCACCGGCGAAGGCAAGATCCTGCGGCGGTTCCCGCTGGTCGGCGGCATCGACGTGGCCGGGCACGTGGTGGCCTCCACCGATCCGGCGTTCCATGAGGGCGACGAGGTGCTGGTGACCGGCTGCGGCCTCAGCGAAACCCGCGACGGTGGCTACGGTGAATACGCCCGGCTGGAAGCAAAGTGGGTGATTCCCTTGCCCAAGGGGCTGAGCCTGCGCGAAAGCATGATCCTGGGCACCGCCGGCTTCACCGCCGCGCTGGCCCTGTACCGGATGCGGGACAACCGGCAGACGCCGGATCTGGGACCACTGGCGGTCACCGGCGCGACCGGCGGCGTGGGCACGCTGGCGGTGAACATCTTCAGCCGCGCCGGCTACGAGGTGCACGCCATCAGCGGCAAGCCAGAACACGCGGACTTCCTGAAATCGCTCGGCGCCACCGAGGTACTGGGACGCGATGCGCTGGCCACCCGGCGGCCGATGGAATCGGCGCGTTTCGGTGGAGGACTGGACAACGTGGGCGGAGCGATGCTGGCCAGCCTGCTGGCGCAGACCGCGCCCTACGGCAATGTCGCCAGCGCGGGCCTGGCCGCGACCGCCGAACTGGACATCACGGTCATGCCGTTCATCATCCGGGGCGTATCGCTCGTCGGCGTGGCTTCGGCCGGCACCGCGCGCGCCATCCGGGACGACATCTGGCGGCATTTGGCCGACGACTGGAAACCGGCCCGCCTGGAGGCCATCTGCACCCGCGAAACCACGCTGGAAGGGCTGCCGGATGTGTTCAGGAACATGCTTTCCGGGGGGTCGTTCGGCCGTACCCTGGTCACTTTCTGAGGCCGTCGGGGTCCGCCCGACGGCGTGTCCGGGAACGCCCCCGTTTCTTTCTCCCGGGCCCGCTCCTACAATCGATGCGGGGATAATTTGGGGACACTCGGGGAACTCCATGGCACGCATTCTGATCGTCGACGATTCACCTTCGCAGTTGCTGGGCATCCAGCGCATCGTCGAAAAACTGGGGCACGAGTCCCTCACCGCCGAGGACGGCGCCGCGGGCGTGGAAGTGGCCAAGCGCGAGCTGCCGGACATGGTGCTGATGGACGTGGTGATGCCGAACCTCAACGGGTTCCAGGCCACCCGCACGCTGAGCCGCGAGGCCAGCACCAAGCACATCCCGGTGATCCTGGTGACCACCAAGGACCAGGACACCGACCGCATGTGGGGCCTGCGCCAGGGCGCCAAGGCCTACCTGACCAAGCCGTTCTCCGAGGACGAACTGGCCGAGGTCATCGAGCGCGTGTTCAACGCGCGCGAACTGCCGGAACCGCCCGCGGCCTGATTCGCCCGCATTCAAACGTAATGAAGAAAAGCAGGCCACGGCCTGCTTTTCTTTATTTGGGGGATGCGCGCATCCGTCTCATCTTGTGGGAGCGACGTCAGTCGCGATAGGCGACCGACTGGCAATCCGCGAATCGCGACTGACGTCGCTCCCACAAGAGGTTGCTACGGCTTCTCGCCGAAAGCCCGGGCCAGGTCGCGATAGGCTTCCTGCTGCTCCTCGCTGGTGGCGCGCGGCGCGGTGATTTCCAGTTCGACGATTTGATCGCCCGCCGGATTGCCCGGCAGTCCACGGCCGCGCAGGCGCAGCTTGCGCCCGGCTTCCGAGTCCGGCGGAATCTTCAATTCGACCTCGCCGCCCAGGGTCGGCACGGTCATCGAGGCGCCCAGCGCCGCCTGCCAGGGCGCCACCGGCAGCACATGGATGATGTTGCGGCCATCGACCTCGAATTGCGGGTGCGCGGCGTACTCGATTTCCAGCAGCAGATTGCCGCCGCTGCCGCCCTGCCCGGCCAGGCGGATGACCTGGCCCGGCTTGATGCCCTTGGGCACCTTGACCTCGAGCTGACGGCCATTGACGTTCACCCGCACGCTGCCGCCGTCGTGGACCGCCTGCAACGGCACCGCCAGCTTGGCGCGCGAGTCGCGCGGCGCGTGCGGTCCCCGCGCCTGCGCGCCGTCAGCGCGTCCACGCCGTCCGAAAAGACCCTCGAAGAAGTCGCTGAAGCCACCGCCACCGCCGGTGCTGCCGAAAACCTCGTCGAAGTCGAAATTCTGCCCGCCATAACCGCCCTGGCCGAAATCCGGCGGCGGCCGGAACTCTTCGCCCGGGCGGTAGCCGCGCGCGCGCAACTGGTCATAGGCCGCGCGCTTCTGCGGATCCCGCAGCGCCTCGTAGGCCTCGTTGACCGCCTTGAACTGATCTTCCGCGCCGGCTTCCTTGCTGACGTCGGGATGGTACTTGCGCGCCAGCCGCCGGTACGCCGTCTTGATCTCGGCGTCGCCGGCGGTCGGTTCAACGCCCAGTACCGCGTAGTAATCCTTGAATTGCATCGGGTCTCCATTGGAAAACCGCGCCGGCCGGCCACCGGCTGGACACGGAGGCCCGCGAAGCGGGCGCCACGCGTCAATTCTAGCGGCTGTCGCGCCGCTTGCCGGGCCCGGCGGCCTTCGGCTCCGGACACGAATGCCTGCCCGTGGCCGCCATGGGCCATCACACTCTTTTCAGGCACGTAACGTCCCCATCGACCGGGCGGGCTAAACTCCATTCAGCCTTCCTCACCAGGACCCGACCATGACCATCCAGATTGGCGAACAAATCCCCGAAGTCATCCTCAAGCGCATCCGCGAGGGCGTCGAGACCATCGACACCCGCGCGCTGTTCGAGGGCCGCAAGGCCGTGCTGTTCGCGGTGCCCGGCGCGTTCACCCCGACCTGTTCGGAAAAGCACCTGCCCAGCTTCGTCCAGCACTTCGAGGATTTCCGCAAGCGCGGCATCGAAGTGTTCTGCGTGTCGGTCAACGATCCGTTCGTCATGCAGGCATGGGGCAAGACCCAGCACGTGCCCGACGGCCTGCAGATGCTCGCCGACGGTAACGCCGACCTGGTCAAGGCGCTCGGCCTGGAGATGGACGCCAGCAGCTACGGCATGGGCATTCGCGCGCGCCGCTTCGCGCTCTATGCCGAGGACGGCGTGGTCCGCAACCTCTTCATCGAGGCGCCCGGCGAATACAAGGTGTCCTCGGCCGAACACGTGCTGGCGAACATCGGCTGAGCGGCTCCATGCGTCCGCGGGAGCTGGCGCTGCACGCGCGGTTGGCTGCGCGTGTTTCCGCGCCACGCCTGCAGATGGCGGTCATGGTCGCCATCACCGCGCTCTCCGGCTTCCTGGCCTCGGTGCTCCTTGCCGCAGCCGGCATGGATTCCATGTGGTTGCGCTATCCCGTCTGCGTCGGCTCGCCTATCTGGTGTTCCTGACGCAAATCCGGCTCTGGCGTCGATGGCGTGAAGCAGACGTACCGGGGATCGAGGGTCCGAGCGGCTCATCCAACGGGGAAAGCCATGGCACTCCGGATTGGTCCGGTTCCGGTGGCAGCTCCGGTGGCGCCGGGGCCAGCGCACGGTTCGAGGCTCCCTCGACGACGGGCGCAGGCGGCATGGACGCGGAGGCGGTGGACATGGCCATTCCCGATGCGAGCCTCGATATTGAACATGTCTGGATACTGCCCCTGCTCGGCATCCTGGCCGGCGTGCTGATTGCGCTCGTCTGGGTGGTCTGGAGCTCTCCCATGTTGCTGTCGGAACTTGCTGTCGACGCGGTTCTCTCCACTGGGCTGTACCGCAAGCTGAGACGAACTCCGGCCGAAGATTGGCTTTACACGACGCTGCGCCACACCGGTTGGCCTTTTGTGACCGCGTTGTTGTGTTCCTTTGTCTTGGGCGTGGCCTTGCATGCCATCGCCCCCGGTTCGACGACACTGGGTGAAGTATTCGCCATCAAGCAAAGGTGAAGTTGTACCAGGTGGGCATGACCAGACGACGCTAGTTCAAGATATTGAAATCCACCCGCGTCCATGCGCCGCTGTCGGCCAGCGCCGTCAGCGTGTGCTGGCCCGGTTGCTCGAAGTCGCGCACGAACGGGCGTGCGCCCTGGGTCTCGGCGATCCACTTTCCGTCCAGCAGCCATTGCACGCGGGCTTCGGTGCCGAGCGCGCGCAACTGCAGGCGCACGCCGTGCTCGCTGCCCGGCGCGCGCGCCAGGGTGGCGCGGTCGTTGATGCCATCGATGCGCAGTTCTTCCGCTGCTTCGCGGCCATCGTCCACGCAATCCGGCGACAGTGCCGGCAGGCGCGATTGCGCGCGGGTCTGCGCGCCCAGCCACGGCGAGGCCAGCGCCGGCCAGCGGGCGATGCGTCGGGTCTGCGATGCATGCGGGCGCGCGCATTCGGCGGACAGGCGCAGGCCGGTTGTCGCGTCCACCTCGAACACTTCGGTACCCGCGCTCCAGCGGCGCGCGTCGCGCTCGGCCAGGGTGGGCGGCGTCGCGCCATCGAGCGTCCATGCCTTCATCCGTCGCTGGCACAGTTCCGGCGCGTCGGCTTCCGGCGGCAGGCCCAGCGGCCAGCAGATCTCGGTTTCGGCGACGTTCGCCGGTGGCGGCGAGGCGGCGGCGTCACCGCGCGCGCGCGGCAGGCTGTCGATGATCTCGAACATCAGCGGCAACGCGGTGACCGCGCCGTATTGTCCCGGCAACGGCGTCCCGTCCGGCCTGCCGACCCACACGCCGACGGTATGGCGGCGCGTGCTGCCCAGCGCCCACGCATCGCGGAAGCCGTAGCTGGTGCCGGTCTTCCACGCCACCCGCGGACGCATCGCGGTGTCGAACGCGCCCTGCCCGTAGCCGGGCCGCGGGTGCGATTCCAGGATCTCGCGGATGATCCATGCCGCGCCGGGCGACACCAGCCGGCGGTCCTCGCGCACATCCAGCGGCGTGTAGCGCACCCGCCCCGCCAGGCCGCCGCGGTTGAATGCTGCGAACGCACCGACCAGATCTTCCAGGCGCGCACCGGTACCGCCAAGAATCAGCGCGAGGTTCGGTGATGCGCCGCGCGGATACTTCAAGGCGATGCCGGCATTGGCCAGGCGCGCGGAAAAACGCGCCGGCCCGACCCGGTCCAGCAGATCCACCGCCGGCACGTTGAGCGACAGCCGCAGGGCTTCCGCCGCACCGATCGGACCGTTGAAGGCGGCGTCGAAATTGCCGGGCCGATAACCGCCGAATGACTGCGGCGCATCGACCAGCAGGCTTTCGGAATGGATCAGGCCGTCATCCAGCGCCAGTCCGTACAGGAACGGCTTGAGGGTCGATCCCGGCGAACGCCACGCCTGCACCATGTCGACGTGGCCCAGGCGTTCCTTGTCGCCGAACGTCACCGAACCGACGTAGGCGCGCGCTTCCATGCTGGCGTTGTCGATCACCAGCAGCGCCGCCGAGGTACGTGCCGGCAGTTGCGAGAAGTAGGCCGCCACCCGCTCCTCCAGGGTGCGTTGCAGGTCGGCATCCACGGTCGATTCGATGCGCGCCGCGCGCGGTTGCCGCTGGCGCAGGCGCTCGGCGAGCAACGCCGCCGACAGCGGTGGCTGCAGGGAACGCGCCACCACCGGTTCGATCCGCGCTTCCTCCACCTGCGACGGTGTCCACACGCCCAGCGCCACCATCCGCGCGAGCACCTTGTCGCGCGCCGCGCGCGCGGCATCGGGGTGGCGATCCGGACGCAGGCGGCTGGGCGATTGCGGCAACACCGCCAGCAGTGCGGCCTCGGCCTGTGACAGGCGGGTGGCCGGCTTGCCGAGGTAGGCCCAGCTGGCCGCCTCCACGCCTTCGATGGTGCCGCCGAACGGCGCACGCTCCAGGTACAGCGACAGGATCTCGCGCTTGGACAGGTGCGCTTCCAGTTGCAGCGCGCGCAGCAACTGCTTGAGCTTGCCCCAGGGCGTGCGCGAATGCGGATCCAGGATCCGCGCCACCTGCATGGTCAGGGTCGAGCCGCCGGACACGATCCGTCCACGCCGCAACCATTGCCCGCCCGCCCGCAGCATCGCCCAGGGATTGACGCCGGGATGCTTCCAGAACCAGCGGTCCTCGTAGTTCAGCAGCGCGTCCAGGTACAGCGGCGACACGCTATCCGGCGTGGCCGGATAGCGCCAGACACCGTCACGATCGGCGAACGCGCGCAGCGGCGTGCCGTCGCGCGCGACCACCAGGGTGCTGGTGTCGCGCGCCTTCGGCAGTGGCGGCGGAAACAGCAGGTCCAGCAACAGCAATGACGACAGCACCCCCACCGCGCCCCAGCGCAGCACGGCCGGCCAGCGCATAGCGCGCAAGCGCCGCCAAGCGCGTTGCCAGCGGGACATCCTCGAACCAACCATCAGTCACGTATCACGTCAGTGGCCACATCCGCACCGCACATGGGCGGGCTGCCACCGCATCCACGGTCTCGGCCCTCCTCCCGTCCCGGGAAGCAGGGAACCGGCGTCGCTCGATTTCCGACGCCCCGGTCCCGACTCCCCATTCCCGACTCCCGCCCTACGGCTGCACGACGGTGATTGTTCCCACCTTCGAGCGACCCACGCCACGGATGTCCGGCCGGTACATGTCCTCGACCAGCGGCGGCGGCACGGTGTAGGTACCGGGCGTGACCGCGCGCACCAGGTAGAACACCTTGGCGGTGTCGCCGCTGTCCAGCTTCAGCGCGGCCACGTAGCGATCGTCGCGAAACTCCTCGTGCTTCACGTCCGCCGCGCTGCCGCGATCGCTGACGCTGATGCCGTCGACCACCACGTCGGCCCATTGCTTGGCGTCACCCAGGTTGAAATTCTCAATCTCCAGGCCGGCCGGCAGCAGATCGGTGAACAGCGCGTCGGGCATGCTCGCATGCGGGGTGATGCTGACCCGGACGATCAGCGCCTCGCCCTCCTTCAGCGTGCCGCCGTTCCACTCCTTGCCGTCGGTGGTGTAGTAGCGCCGTTCGATGCCGATCTGGCGTTCGTCGGCGGCCGGCGGCGTGCGCGGGATGCCGCTGACATCCAGGCTGGCGTACAGCGGCGGCTGGCCTTCCGGCACGAAACGCGCGCCGCGCGCCAGCGCCGCGTGATCCAGGCTGCGGCCGAACACCTTGCCCGGCGCGACGGTTTCGCTTTCGCCACCCAGGGTCCAGGTACCGGACACCAGCTTCTTCTGATCCACCATCAATGCCTTGCCCAGGCGCGCCAGCGCGACCTGCTCCTGCGTGCTCAGCCACAGCCAGCCGCTGTTGCGGCGGGCATCCAGTTCGCGGCCCAGCGACACCGCGCGGCGGTCGTACTCCGGCTTGGACAGTTTGCGCTCGTGGACCAGCGCGATCATCAACGCGTCATCGCGCAGGCGGGTGCCGTAGTCGCCCAGGTAGTCGGGGCGATCACCGTTCTTGGCGAAACCCTCGGCAATCGCCTTCGCGCCACGCGCCTTGTCGCCCTGCAGCGACAGCGCCAGGCCCAGGTGCACCAGCGGCAGGCCGGTCAGGCTCTTGTTGCGCTCATTGTCGTACAGCGCGCGCAGCGTGCCCAGCGGCGCGCGATTGACCCGCGCCAGCGCGTAGCCGGCATAGGCCTGGTTGGCGAACTTGAGGTGATCGCGCTGCGAGTAGCCGTAGAACTGCGCGCCGCCGGCCAGCAGATCCTCGTTGAGGCGGTTGAGCGCCTTCTGCAGGACGTTGTCCGGCACGGCGAAGCCGCCTTCGCGCGCATCCAGCAGGAACTCGACCACGTACGGGGTCAGGCCCGGATTGACGTAGCCGTCGTCGCCCCACATCGAGAAATGGCCGTTGGCGACCTGCATCGAGGCCAGCCGGCCGAACGCGCCTTCCATGCGTTCGCGCCGCTTCTTCGCATCCAGCCCGCCGACGCCCAGAGACTTGGCGGTGGCGTCATCCAGCTCCAGTGCCGCATAGCCCTTGCTGGTGGTCTGCTCGGCGCAGCCGTAGGGATACTCGAGCGCGCCATGCAGGGCGCTGGCGAAGGGAATCGGCGGCAGCGCGCTGACCAGCATCCGCGCATTGACCGAGCCGGTCATCAATCCGTCGGCCAGTCCGGCCCCCATTTCCACCGGCGCCATGCTGTCCAGCACCAGCGTGCGCGAGCGCAGCACCGCCGGCCAGCCGGCGCGCACCGGCAGGTCGTAGCGGCGATCGACCTTGAAGCCGTTGCCGTCCACCCGCACGCGCACCTTGGCGGTGGTGTAGCCCTCGCCCGCGGTGATCGGGAAGCTCAGGGTGGTCTTGGCGTCGGTCGCCAGTTTCGCGCTGCGCGCGGATTCGCCGATCGACAGCGGGCCCTCGCCGTCCACCCGCACGCTGAATTCACCCGGCTTGCCGGTGAAGTTCTGCACGTCCAGGGTCACCATGCTGCGATCGCCCGGCGCCAGCACGCGCGGCAGGCTGGCTTCGGCCACGATCGGCGCGCGCACCAGCGTCTCGCGATCGCGGTTGCCGTAGCGCTCGTCCGAATACACCAGCGCCGACACCCGCAGGGTACCGTTGAAGTCGGGCACCTTCAGGCGGATGCGCGCGTTGCCCTTGGCGTCCAGCTTCACCGGACCGGCGAACAGGTCCACGGTCTGCACCCGCGAGGTCGGCCGCTTGGCCTGCGGCAGCGCGGTCAGCGCCATGTCGCCGCCGAAGCGGATCTTGGCGCTGCCGCCTTCGAAACTCTCGATCACGCGCCCGTAGATGTCGTACGCGTCCACGCCGAGACGGCGCTGGGCGAAGAACTGCGCGTTCGCGTCCGGCACCGGGAAGCGGGTGATGTTGAGGATACCCACGTCCACCGCCGAGACGGTGACGTGCGCGGCCTTGCCGGCCAGTTCGGGCACGCTGACCGTCACCGGCAGCTCCTGCTCCGGGCGCATCTGCTTGGGCACGGCCAGGCCGACGGCGACGCGGCGCGCCTTGCGATCCATCGGCACGTGGGCCACGCCGACCGCGCGCGCCGGGGTGATCTTGCTCGGTGCGGATCCGCCGCGGAACACCAGCGCGGTGATGTAGACGTCGTGCCGCTCCCAGTCCTGGGTGACCGGAATGGAGAAGCGGCTGCCGGGCTTGGCATCGATCTCCTGCACGTACAGCATGCGATCGGCCTCGACCATCAGCAGGCCCTTGCCGGGGTGCGGTGGCGTCAGCGTCACCTGCAAGGTGTCACCGGCCTTGTAGCCGGTCTTGTCCAGCGCCAGCTTGACCTTGTCCGGTCGCGCATCCAGCCCGCGGTTCTGATCGTCCCAGCTCCAGCCGGCGCGGAATGGATAGCGGGTGGTCAGGCCGGACGCCGGATCGAACACGTCCAGCCGGTACTCGCCCCACTCCACCGGATAGTCGATGCGCGCGGCGGTGGCGCCGGCATCGATCACCTTGGTTTCCAGATTCTCGAAGCGGCGGGTGAAATCGTAGTCCCAGCCGCCATCCTCGTCGTAGTTCCAGTGATAGTCGCGGTGCTCGCGCACCAGCGTCGCCTTCAGGCCCTTGCCGGGCTGCGGCTTGCCGGCGGCATCCACCCGCATGATCTCGAAGCCGGCGTTGCTGTTGGCATCGGCGCCGTCCTTGTCGTCGAACAGCGGACGCACGCCGACCAGCGTGTTGGCCGGCCACATGATGCGCTTCAGGGTGCGCGTCACCGTGCGGCCACCGGTCTCGTAGACACTGCCCGAAACCACCGCCGCGACCGGCGTCACCGGCTTGACCTCGGCCGGCAGCGCGATCGCCTCGCGATAGACGCCCTTGTCATCGAATTTGGCATCGACGACGTCCTTGGCTTCCTTCGGCAACTCCACGGTGGGGTCGCCGAAGAAGTAGCCCGGCAGCGCTTCCACCGGATGCTGTTCCACCGCCACCGCCAGTCGCGCGGTGAAGCGGTTGCCCGCCGCCGGCGCGCCATACAGGTATGCCGCCGTGGCCTGCAGTTGCAGCGGTTGTCCAGGCTTGAGCGTGGCCTGCCCGGTGCTGTCCAGATCCAGTTTCATCCGCTCGGGCAGGAATTCCTCGATCCGCAGGGTCATGCCCTGCACCGCTTCCTTGCTGGCCGGATCGGTACGGAACTCCACCTGCCAGCGACCGGTCGGCGCTTCCTGCGGGATGACCTGCTCGAAGTTGAAGTAGCCTTGCTCGCCCGGTTGCAGGCGGGTCTCGCGGAAGGTCTTGCCGTCGGGTTGTTTCAGCCGCAGGAAGATTGGCTGGGCCTTGACCGGACGGCCGTCGAAGTCGCGCAACAGGGCCGAAAGGCGCACGGTTTCGCCGGGACGATACAGGTCGCGGCCGGACCAGGCGAACACGTCGAACCAGGCCTGCTCCCGGCCGGCCACCGCGAATTCGGACAGGTCCAGCGCCGGCTGGTTGAACGGCAGCATCGATACGTCCTGGCCGCGCCGGGCGATCAGCACGTGGCCCGCATCCAGCGTGTACTTCAGCAGGGCATTGCCATTGCTGTCGGTCTTGCCGGTCAGGAAGGTCTCGCCCTTGGCGTCCAGCACCCGCAGTTCGACCCCGCCCACGGCGGCGCCATCGCGCAGCGATGCGGTGTGGACGAACAATTTATCCTTGTAGGCACGCGTATGCAGGCCCAGGTCGCTGACGGTGAAGAACGCGGTCTCGAAATCGCCGGCGAACTTGCCGGTGCGCTTCATCACCGCGAAATACAGGCCCGGCTCCTGCAGTTCCTTGATGTCCTGGATCGGCAGGTAGGTCAGCAGGCGCTCGTTCGGCTTGCCACCGAGCAGGAAGCGATTGACGTAGACCGGCTCGGCCAGCTGCGCGATCGGCGTGCTGTCGCCGTAATCGCTGTCCAGATCCCAGCTGCCGCGACGGCCGCCGCGCTGGTATTCGGAGAAGAACTTCGGCAACGATTTCTCGTTGACCCGCAGGAACTCGACATCGACTTCCTTGACGTTGATGGAGACCACCGGGAGGCCGCGGCTCTCGCGCGCCGGCAGCACGCTGCCCTGCGAAGCGAAGCCCACCGCCGGATCCAGTTCGCCGGTGTGCACGCGCTGCTTGAGTTCCTTGCCCAGCCGGCTGCCGTCGGCGGCGAGCAGGTCCGCGCGCACGATCACGTCGTAGTCCTTGGCCGCCTCCACCGACGGGAAGCGCAGGATCCTGCCCTTGTCGTCCAGCACCCAGCTGCCCTTGACGGTTTCGCCGTTGGCGCCGGCCACCGCCAGCAACTGGTCGAAGTCCTGCGAGCTCACCAGCGGTCGGCTGAACTCCAACGCGATCGCCAGGCTGCCGTCGTGCTGATCCGGATAGGCGCTGGCCAGCCCGAAGCCGACCACCTCCTGCCGCTGCGCCTGCACCGCCTCGCCGCTGGCCTCGGGCAGTTGCCCGGTGTCGTTGCGCTTGCATCCGGCCAGCGCGCCTAGCGCCAACAGGCCGACGAAGAGTGCGCGCAGGCCGAAGGAACGCGCGCTGCGGAAGGAAGGAGCCAACGATTCCATGTGCATGTCCCTGATCCGGTCTTGGCGGCAGTATAGAACGCGGAACACGATGCTTTGGGGTCAGCGAAGCCAGGAACCGGAAAAGAAAAACCCCGGCAAGCCGGGGGTTCTCATCGCGTTGCCGACGGGCCTCAGGCCTGCGGCGGCGCGGCGGCGACATCGCCGGCGGCGGCGGTATCGATTTCGCCTTCCTCGTCCTCGTCCAGCGACGCGTCCAGGCGCTCAACCGCCTGCAGCACCTCGCCCTCGGACAGCCGCATCAGGGTCACGCCCTGGGTGTTGCGGCCGACGCGGGAGATTTCCGAAGCGCGGGTGCGTACCAGGGTGCCGCCATCGGAGATCAGCAGCACCTCGTCGCCGGCACGCAGCAGCACCGCGCCGATCAACTTGCCATTGCGCTCGCTGGTCTGGATGCCGATCACGCCCTGGGTGCCGCGGCCCTTGCGCGGGTATTCGGCCAGCGGGGTGCGCTTGCCATAGCCGTTCTCGGTCGCGGTCAGGATGTAGGCCACGTCGGCGTCGTCGGCGCCGGTTTCCAGCACCGCCTCCTCGCCGGTTTCGACCACGTCCTCGGCGCCCTCTTCCTCGCCCTCGTCCACGCCACCGGCGGACTCGGAGACGATCAGGCTGACCACTTCCTCGCCCTCGGCCAGGCGGATGCCGCGCACGCCGGCGGCGGTGCGGCCCATCGAGCGCACCTTGTCCTCGGCGAAGCGGACGGTCTTGCCGTTGGAGGCGAACAGCAGCACGTCGTTGCCGCCATCGGTGAGCGCCACGCCGATCAGCGCGTCGCCCTCGTCCAGGCTGATGGCGATCTTGCCGCGGGCCAGGCGGAACGCGAACTCGGTCAGCGGGGTCTTCTTGACCGTGCCGCTGCGGGTGGCGAAGAACACGTAACGGCCTTCCTCGTAGGCGCGCACCGGCAACACCGCCTGGACCTTCTCGCCTTCCTCCAGCGGAATCCAGTTGATGATCGGGCGGCCGCGGGCATTGGAGCCGGCTTCCGGCAGCTGGTGCACCGGCAGCCAGAACACCTTGCCGCTGCTGGTGAAGGTCAGCAGGGTGTCATGGGTGTTGACCAGCCACAGCTGGTCGATGAAATCCTCTTCCTTGGTCGCCGCCGCGCTGCGGCCACGGCCGCCGCGGCGCTGGGCGCGGTAGGCGCTGACCGGTTGGCGCTTGGCGTAGCCGGCATGCGACAGGGTGACCACCACGTCTTCCGGGGCGATCAGGTCGAGGATGTCCAGATCCTCTTCGCTGTGGCGGATTTCACTGCGGCGCGCGTCGCCGAACTCGGCCTTGACGTTCAGCAGCTCGTCGCGGATGACCTGCAGCAGCACGTCGGGGTTTTCCAGGATGCGGATCAGGCCGGCGATGACCTCCAGCAGTTCCTTGTATTCCTCGGTCAGCTTTTCCTGTTCCAGGCCGGTCAGGCGATGCAGGCGCATCTCCAGGATCTGGGTGGCCTGCACGTCGGTGAGCTGGTAGGCGCCATCGACCAGGCCCACGCCCCTGGGCAGATCTTCCGGGCGCGAGGATTCGGCGCCGGCCGCCGACAGCAGCGCGCCGACTAGGCCCGGCGTCCAGGTCTTGGCCAGCATCCGCTCCTTGGCTTCCTGCGGGTTGGCCGAGGTCTTGATCAGCTCGATCATCTCGTCGATGTTGGCGAGCGCGACCGTCAGGCCTTCCAGGATGTGGGCGCGGGCACGGGCCTTGCGCAGTTCGAAGATGGTCCGGCGGGTGACCACCTCGCGGCGGTGGCGCACGAACGCTTCCAGCATCTGCTTCAGGTTGAGCAGCTGCGGACGGCCGTCCACCAGCGCCACCATGTTGATGCCGAACACCGATTCCATCGGGGTCTGCGAATACAGGTTGTTCAGCACGACCTCGGCCGATTCGCCGCGCTTGACCTCGATGTAGATGCGCATGCCGTCCTTGTCGGACTCGTCGCGCAACTCGCTGATGCCCTCCAGCCGCTTTTCCTTGACCAGCTCGGCGATCTTCTCGATCAGCCGCGCCTTGTTCACCTGGTAGGGAATCTCGGTGACGATGATGGCTTCGCGGCCGGTGCGATCATCGACCTCGATGTCGGCCTTGGCGCGCATGCGCACGCGGCCGCGGCCGGTGCGGTAGCCGGCGATGATGCCGGCGGTGCCGTTGATCAGGCCCGCGGTCGGGAAATCCGGGCCGGGGATGTACTGCATCAGCCCGTCGACGTCGATCTCGGGATCGTTGATCAGCGCGATCAGGCCGTCGATCACTTCCGACAGGTTGTGCGGCGGGATGTTGGTGGCCATGCCGACCGCGATGCCGGCCGAGCCGTTGACCAGCAGGTTCGGGAACCGGGTCGGCATGACCGTCGGCTCCAGTTCCTTCTCGTCGTAGTTGGGCTGGAAATCGACGGTTTCCTTGTCGATGTCCGCCATCAGTTCGTGGGTCAGGCGCGACATGCGCGCTTCGGTGTAACGCATCGCCGCGGCGCTGTCGCCGTCGACCGAACCGAAGTTGCCCTGCCCGTCCACCAGCAGGTAGCGCAGCGAGAACGGCTGGGCCATGCGCACCAGCGTGTCGTAGACCGACTGGTCGCCGTGCGGATGGTACTTACCGATCACGTCACCGACGATACGCGCCGACTTGTAGTACGGCTTGTTGCTGTGCGCGCCCAGTTCGTTCATCGCGTACAACACACGTCGATGCACCGGCTTCAGGCCGTCCCGGACGTCCGGGAGGGCACGCCCCACGATCACGCTCATGGCGTAATCGAGGTAGCTTTTGCGCATCTCGTCTTCGAGGTTGACGGGGATGATTTCCTTGGCGAGATCAGCCATTCGGGTTCCGTAGTCTCAGGTTTTTCGAGCCGAAACCGGCCTGCCGGGACGGAGCCGGCAACGCTAGCGCGGGCGGGGTTTCAGGCAGGTTTTTACAACCTGCGGAGTGTATCACAGGCGGGACTTTTTCGCCCGTTTTTCAGCCCCGAAACAAGCAGTTAGCCGGTCATCCGATGGCTCGCGGAGGGCATCGCGCCCGAGGCCGCCGGAGCGCCCCTGTCCCTGCCCGGGGCTCCCCCTCTCCGGACGCCGGCAAATGCCACCGGGCCGGCCGGTTCAGCCGAAAGCGGCCCGCATCTTCGCCAGCGTCGGCTGCTCCACCACGCCCTTCTCGGTCACGATGGCGTCGATCAGGCTGGCGGGGGTCACGTCGAACACCGGGTTCCAGGCGGCGATGCCCTCGGCCACCGTGCGGACGCCGCCAATGCCCAGCAATTCGCCGGGATCGCGTTCCTCGATTTCGATGGCGTCGCCGTCCGGCGTGGCCATGTCGACCGTGGACGACGGCGCCACCACCATGAAGCGCGCGCCGTGGTGGCGGGCGGCGATGGCGAGCTGGTAGGTACCGATCTTGTTGGCGGTGTCGCCGTTGGCGCAGATCCGATCCGCGCCCACCACGACCCACTGCACCGCGCCGGTCTTCAGCAGGTGCGAGGCGGCCGAGTCGGCGATGAGGGTGGCCGGAATGCCGTCCTGCTGCAGTTCCCACGCGGTCAGCCGAGCGCCCTGCTGCCAGGGCCGGGTCTCGCCGGCGAACACGCGGCCAATCCGGCCCTGTGCCACGCCCGCGCGGATCACGCCAAGCGCGGTGCCGAACCCGGCGGTGGCCAGCGAACCGGTATTGCAGTGGGTCAGCACGCCGCTGCCCGCCGGGATCAGGGCCGCGCCGAGTTCACCCATGTGGCGGTTGGCGGCCAGATCCTCGTCGGCGATGGCCTGTGCCTCGCGTTCCAGCACCGCGCGCCAGTCCGCGCCCGTTCCATGCAGCGCCGCGCGCATGCGCGCCAGCGCCCAGGCCAGGTTGACCGCGGTCGGGCGCGCCGCGTTGAGGCGTTGCAGCGCCGGTTCCAGCGCGGAGGCGGCCTGCGCGCCATCGGCAGCCTCGACCGCGCGCGCGGCCAGCACCACGCCCCAGGCGGCGGAAATACCGATTGCCGGCGCGCCGCGCACGGCCAGCGCGTGGATGGCCGCGGCGACCTCGTCGCTGGTCGCGCAGGTCAGGTATTCGACCACGAACGGCAGCTTGCGCTGGTCCAGCAGTTCCAGGGCGTCGCCGGTCCAGCGGATCGGACGGATGCGGTCGTAGCGGGCGTAGTCGAAGGCGTCGTTCATCGCGCCATTGTAGCGGCCAGAAAAAAGCCCCGCGCATGGCGGGGCCTTTTCCATGGGGATGTTCCCGTGGATATGTTCCTGCGAGGTCCGCCGTCACCAGACCCGGAACTCGGCGCGGCAGCCGCCGCTGACCCAGATGCCGCCGCGATCCCAGCCCCAGCTGCGTCCTTCGATGCACGGGGATTTGGAGATCTGCCGCTCCACCCGGGCGCCGCGCCGGACATGGGCGTCGCAATGGCGGGTGCGGTTGTCGTTGGAATCGCAGCGCACGATCTGGTTGTTGCCGCCCCAGTTGCCGCCATTTCCGCCGTTCCAGCCACCGCCGCCGCGACCGCCGACCGCGAACTCGGCGCGGCAGCCGCGCGAGACCCAGATCTGATCGCGCTCACGGCCCCAGTTGTAGCCCTCGACGCAACGGGTCTTGGAGATCTGCCGATGCAGGCGCACGTAGCCGCCGCGCGGAATCGCGCAGGTGCGGTGGCGATCGTCGTTGGAATCGCAGCGGACAATCTGGTCGCCGCCGTTTCCGTTCCAGCCTCCGCCATTCCAGCCACCACCGCCCCAACCGCCACCGCCGCGCGTGCGGAATTCGGCGCGGCAGCCGCCGGTGACCCAGATGCCGGAGCGATCCCAGCCCCAGTTGCGACCCTCGGTGCAGTAGGTCTTGGACAGCCCGCGAATCAGTTCGACGCCGCCGCGGGTATCGGCCTGGCAATGGCGGTACTTGGCGTCCTGGGACTCGCAGCGGACGACCTGCCCATAGCCATCCCCCGGGTAGCCATAGCCGCGATCCTGGGCCGTCGCCGTCGCGGCCACGGAGCCCAGGGACAGCAGGGACAACAGCGGCAACATCCGATGCATGACGCGGATCGTGGCGTGCTTCATGGCGCGATCTTCCGTGGGTGGTGTTGGTGGAGAATCTACCGGACCATCATGAATGTGAACCCAAGAAACCGTTTCCGTTTTTGGCGCTGCCAGAAGACGTTTGGCCGCCACTCAGGCTCGCGCGAAATCGAAGCAGAGCACGTCGGCGATGCGCGGCGTATCCAGCATCGCCATCAGCAGGCGGTCCACCCCCAGGGCCACGCCCGCGCAGTCCGGAAGGCCGGCATCCAGCGCCGCCAGCAGGCGCGTATCGATGGCCGGCGCATCCTGCCCGCGGGCTTGGCGCACGGCGACGTCGCGAAGGAATCGCCTTGATTGTTCGGTGCCGTCGGCCAGTTCGTGATAGCCGTTGGCCACTTCCAGCGGCCCCAGGTAGATCTCGAAGCGCTCGGCCACCGGCACCGCGTCAGCGCGCACGCGCGCCAGCGCGCATTGCGAGGCTGGATAGTCGTACAGCGCCAGCAGTTGGTCGACGGGAAACGCCGGCTGCAGGCGATGGGTCATCAGCAGATCCAGCCAGTCGTCGCGGTCCAGCCCTTCGGGCTCGATGCGCACGTCCGCCAGCGCATTGCGCAGGACATCGATGTCGTCGAGCATCGGGTCGATGCCGAGCGACTCGCGATAGAGATCCCGGTAGGCGACCCGGCGCAGGCGCAGGTCGCGGCCCACCAGCGCTAGGCATTCGCGCAGCAGTCCGGCGCACTCGTCGATCAGTTGCTGGTGATCCCAGCCGACCCGGTACCACTCCAGCATGGTGAACTCGGGGTTGTGCCGGCCGCCGGCTTCACCGTCGCGGAACACGCGTCCCAGTTCGTAGCAATCGCCCAGCCCCGCCGCCAGCAGTCGCTTGAGCGGAAATTCGGGCGAGGTGCGCAGCCAACGACGGCGCGGGCCGGCATCGACATGCCCGCCGAATTCCAGCGAGAACGAAGCGATGTTGGGATCGGTGTTGCCGGCCTGCGACATCACCGGCGTCTCTATTTCCATCACGTCGCGCGCGGCGAAGAACGCCCGCAGGGTGGCGTTCAAGCGGGCGCGCAGGCGGATGGCCTCGAACCGCGCCGAGGGCTGCCAGCTCATGCGTGCTTCGCCAGGAAAGCCAGCAGTTGCGCCTCGTCCCAGATTTCGATGCCCAACTCCTGCGCTTTCGCCAGCTTGGAACCGGCGGCCTCGCCGGCCACCACCAGGCTGGTTTTCTTCGACACGCTGCCGGCGACCTTCGCGCCCAGCGCCTCGAGTTTCGCGCCGGCCTCGTCGCGGCTCATCGCCGCCAGCCCACCGGTCAGCACGACGGTCTTGCCTTCCAGCGGACCGGCCGGACCGGTGTCGCCTTCGGGCGTGATCGACAGCAGGTGTTCCACCACCTGGCCCGCGTGTGCCAGCAGCCTGGCGTGTTCGGGCGCTTCCAGCCAGGCCGCCAGCGCGTTGGCCGATTCGGACGGCAGGCCGGCGCTGACGAACTGGTGCGCCGGCGCGTCCACCAGCGCCTCCACGCGCGGGAACGCGGCGGCCAGTTGCTCGGCGCGCACGCGGGTGACCTTGGGGATTTCCAGATCCACCAGCAGCGCGGCCAAGCCGAGGTCGTCGCGCAGTTTCGGGTGCGGCGGGTGCGCGTCGGTGAGGGTGACGCCGCGCGACAGCAGATCGTCGATGACCTGCTGGTTGCCGGGCTGGTCGAAGAAATGGCCCAGCGAGCGCGCGACTTCGCCGCCGATGTCGGGCACGCGCTTGAACAGCGGCCACGGCATGCGCCGGATCAATTCCAGATCGCCGAACCACAGCGCCAGCGCCTTGGCGGTGCTCTCGCCGACATGCTGGATGCCCAGCGCGAACAGGAAGCGCTCCAGCGTGGTCGTGCGGCTGTGGTCAATCGCCTCGATCAGGTTGTCCGCCCACTTGGTGGCGACCTTGCCCGCCTTCACCGTTTCCGGCGTGGTGCCGTCGCGCTCGTCGGCGCGGCGTTTCATCTCCAGCAGGTCATCCACCGTCAGCCGGTACAGGTCGGCCACCGAGGTGACATAGCCCAGATCGCTCAACACCTCGACGTAACGCTCGCCCAGGCCCTCGATGTCCATCGCGCGGCGCGAGGCAAAGTGGCCGATGGCCTCCTTGCGCTGCGCGGCGCAGGTCAGTTCGCCGGAACAGCGCCAGACCGCCTCGCCTTCCTCGCGCACCACTTCCGAACCGCATACCGGGCACCGCGTGGGCATGGACCATGGTTGGGTACCGGGTGGGCGGCGCTCCAGCACCACCCTCACCACTTCCGGAATCACGTCGCCGGCGCGGCGGATGATCACGGTGTCGCCGTTGCGCACGTCCAGGCGGGCGATCTGATCGGCGTTGTGCAGGGTGGCGCGGGTGACGGTGACGCCGCCGACCTGCACCGGCTGCATCAGCGCCCACGGCGTGACCGCGCCGGTGCGGCCGACGTTGACCTCGATCGATTCCAGCACGGTCATCTGTTCCTGCGCCGGGAACTTGTGCGCGATCGCCCAGCGCGGCGCGCGCGAGACGAAACCCATCTCGCGCTGGCCTTCATAGTCGTCGAGCTTGTAGACCACGCCGTCGATGTCGAACGGCAGCGCGTCGCGCTTGTCGCCGACGCTCCGGTAGTAGTCGAGCAGGCCATCCACGCCGTCGACCACGCGGTTCTCCGCGCTGACCGGGAAACCCCATTCGCGCAGGCGCGCCAGGGTCTGCGAATGGCTCGCCGGCAGGTCGCCGCCCTCGACCAGCCCGACCGCGTAGGCGTAGAACGCCAGCGGACGCTGCGCGGTCATGCGCGGATCCAGCTGCCGCAGCGAGCCGGCCGCGCCGTTGCGCGGATTGGCCAGCACCTTGCCGCCCTCCTTCAGCGCGCGCTCGTTGTAGGCGCGGAACGCGGCCAGCGGCATGTACACCTCGCCGCGCACTTCCAGCACCCGCGGCCAGCCCTTGCCGCGCAGGCGCATCGGAATGGCCTTGATGGTGCGCAGGTTGGCGGTGACGTCCTCGCCGGTGGCGCCGTCGCCACGCGTGGCGCCCTGCACGAACGCGCCGTCCTCGTAGCGCAGGCTGATCGCCAGGCCATCGAGCTTGGGCTCGACCGAGAACAACAGGTGCGGCCGCTTCAGCTTTTCGGCGATGCGGCGGACGAAGTCCTGCACTTCCTCGTCGCTGAAGGCATTGCCCAGCGACAGCATCGGGATCGCGTGGCGGACTTCGGCGAACCGGGCCGAGGGCGCGTTGCCGACCCGCTGGGTGGGCGAGTCCGGGGTAATCAGATCCGGGTTCGCCGCTTCCAGTTCGTCCAGTTCGCGCAGCAGCCGGTCGTACTCGGCGTCCGGGATATTGGGTTCGTCGAGGACGTGGTAGCGGTAGTTGGCATCGTCGAGCAGGCGACGCAGCTCGATGGCGCGGTCGGCGGGTGTGGGTGCGGTCATGGCGGGATTGTAGGACGGAGGGCCGCAAAGCCGGCGTGTTCTTATCCGGCGTGTTCTTATCGGGCGCGTTCTTATCAGGCGTGCTCTGATCCGGTGTGCTCTGATCCGGGCGATTCGGGAGATATGACCGCCGCGTTGGGGCGGCGCGGCGGAAGCAGCCTGGCGGGCGGATGCAGGACCCGGCCAGGGCGGCCCCGTCACAGGTCCCGGGCGCCCCGGCTTACCAGCGCGGCGGCTTGGTCAGCGGCGGCGCTTCGTGCTGGCGGTCGTAGGCGCGCAGCTCTTCGCGGATGTGCTGGATGCGCTGGCGGCCCAAGGTGTTGCGGCTGTCGTCCAGGACCACGCCGTTGAGCAGTTCGGCCATGCGCTCGACGTTGGGCAGCAGCTTCTCCCAGGCTTCCAGCGCGCTCACCGGCGCCGGCAGGGTCAGGAAGAAGGCGATGGCCGGGGTTTCCATCTCGCGGATGTTGGCCATGTCGAAACTGCCCGGCTGCATGATGTTGGCCATGCTGAAGATCGGACCGCGTTCGGGATGGCCTTCGATCAGCCGGTGGAACACGTTCATGTGGCCGAAGATCAGGCCGGTCTTCTCCGCCGCCACCACGATGTCCTCGCCGCGCAGCACCTGCCCGGCGCGTGCCGCCACGTACAGCGAGACGATCTTGTCGAAGTCCTGGTTGGCGCGTTTGCCCAGGTGGCTGTCGGCGGCGGTCGGGGTGCCGCCGGCCAGGCCGAGTTCGGGCTGGCTGACCTCGTCGCCGGAGTAGTCGCGATCGGTCTCGTAGGCCGTGTCGTCGGTGGCCAGGCTGGGCTCGACGCGGGCGTTGTCGCGTTCCGTCGGTTCCAGCCGCCGGCCCTGGCTGGGCTTCTTGGGGCGGCCGAAGAAGATGATCGCCGCAATCAGGATTGCGCCGGCGATCAGGATGCCGATTCGAAGCATTGCCATGTCGGACACGTCGGATTCTCCGCCAGGGTTTGATCAGGGGTTCAGGCCGCGCCGGCCAGGCGCGCGGCTTCTTCCAGGTCCACCGACACCAGTCGGCTCACACCGGGCTCGCGCATGGTAACGCCACTGAGCTGGTGCGCGGCTTCCATGGTCGCCTTGTTGTGGCTGACGAACAGGAACTGCACCTTCTCGCTCATCTCCTTCACCATGTTGGTGAAGCGGCCGACGTTGGCCTCGTCCAGCGGCGCGTCCACTTCGTCCAGCAGGCAGAATGGCGCCGGATTGAGCTGGAAGATCGCGAACACCAACGCCACCGCGGTCATCGCCTTCTCGCCACCGGACAGCAGCGAGATGTTGGACACGCGCTTGCCTGGCGGCCGCGCCATGATCGCCACGCCGGTGTCCAGCAGATCCTCGCCGGTCAGTTCAAGGTAGGCGTGGCCACCACCGAACAGGCGCGGATACAGCGCCTGCACGCCGGCATTGACCCGGTCGAAGGTGTCCTTGAAGCGGCCGCGGGTTTCGCGGTCGATCTTGCGGATGGCGTCCTCCAGCGTTTCCAGCGCGGTGGTCAGGTCGACGTGCTGCGCTTCCAGGTACTCGGCGCGCTGGGAGGCCTCGCCGTACTCGTGGATGGCGGCCAGGTTGACCGGTTCCAGCCGGCGCATGCGCGAGTCGATCTGGGTGACGGCCTGCTCCCATTCGCGCGCGTCGGCCACTTCCGGCAGGGTGTTGATGACGTCCTCGACGACGAAGCCGGCGGCGACAATCCCCTGCGACAGCTGCTCGGACTTCAGCGCCAGCGCCTGCTGGTCCAGCTTGCGCTGGGAGATCCGTTCGCGCTGGGCCAGTGCCGCCTCGTCGCGCTGGTGGCGGGTCTGCTCGTACTGGCGCAGTTCGTTGTCGATGCCTTCCAGCACCGAGCGCGCCTCGGCCAGCCGGCGATCGGCGTTGACACGCTCTTCCAGCGCCGCCTGGCGCTGGGCGTCCAGTTCCTGCACCGGCGAGTCGCCCTCGCTCAGCTGCAGGGTCAGTTCCTCCAGCCGCGAATCGAGCTGGCCGCGCTGGCCGCCCATCCGATCCAGCGCCTGGCTCAGGGAGATGATCTGGGTGCGCTGCGATTCCAGGGTCAGCGCCAGCGCATGGGTGGCGTCGCGCGATGCGCGCGCCGCCTCGCGGGCCAGATCGCGCGCCTCGACCAGTTGCCGGCGCTCGGATTCCAGGCCCTGCCGGGCCGATTCCAGATCGCCCATCGCGGTGACCGCTTCCTCCAGCCGCAGGCGCGCCTCGCGGGCCTGCTCGCGGCTGCCGTCCAGGGTTTCCACCAACTGGGCGATTTCCTGGTCGATCTTGTCGATGCGGTGGCGGGTGGATTCCACCCGTCCCTGTTGGCTCTGCAACTGGCCGGCCAGTTCGGACACGCCACGATGCGCCAGGTACAGGGCGCGCTGCGCGTCCTCGCGCTGCTGCTCGGCGGCCAGCAACTGGTCGCGCAGGTTGGCCAGGCGTTCTTCGAGTTCGGCCTCGCGGGTCTGCAGCGTTTCGATCTCGGCGCGCAGACCCTGGATTTCCCGCTCGCGCAACAATGCACCCTGCTTGGCCGCGCCGGAACGCAGCACCCGCACCCAGCCGGCGCCGAGGCGCTCGCCGCTGCGGGTGATCACCGAATCGCCGTCGCCCAGCTGCGACTGCAGGCGGCGCGCTTCGGCCAGATCCTCGGCCACGTGCAGGCGCGCCAGCAGACGGCGCACCGCCGCCGGTCCCTGCACCCGCGCCGCCAGCGAGGTCGGCGCGACGTTGAAGTCGGCCTGTTCGTCGGACACTAGCGCGATGCGGCCTTCGCCGAGTTCGCCCAGGGCGTCCACCAGCGATTCCGGCGCATCCACCAGCACGCCTTCGATGAGTTGTCCGAGCGCGCCCTCGACGGCGTTTTCCCAGCCCGGCTCGACGGTCAGGCGCTCGCCCACGCGCGCCGCCGAATCCAGCCCGCGTGCCTTGAGCCAGCTCATCGCCGCGCCCTGCTCCTGGCCCAGCGCGGCATGCTGCAATGTCTCCAGCGAGGACAGCCGGCCACGGGCTTCCTGCGCGCGCTTGCGCACTTCCGACAGTTCGGTCTGCGAAGCACGCTGCTGCTCCTGCACGCCCGCCGCCGACTGCTTGCGCGACTCGACCTGCTCGGTCAGCGACTCCAGCGATTCCTTCTGGGTGTCGTGCTGGATCTGCAATTGCTCGAAGGCTTCGGCCAGCGCGTCCAGATCCAGTCCGGCGCGCTCGGCGGCCAGGTTCTCGCGGCGGCGTTCGGTTTCCAGCGCCTGGCGATCCAGATAATCGACGCGGGTGCGCTCGACCTCGCCGGCGCGCGCGGCCTCGGCCGATTCGCGCGAATGGGTTTCCCAGCGCTGCTGCCAGTCCGACAGGCGCGCTTCGGCGTCGCGCAGGGCGTCCTGCTTGAACAGGTCTTCTTCCTGCAACTGCGCCAGCCGGGGTTCGGCCTCGTCCACGCTCTCGCGCAGGACGTTGAGCTTGGTCTCGTCACCGCTGATGTGCTGGCCCAATTCCAGCAACGCGTTGTGGGCTTCGTCGCGCGCCTTCTTCAGGCGTTCGGCCAGATCATGCTGGTGCTGCATCTGCTGTTCCAGCCGGGCCAGCGTGCTGCCGACCTGGTAGACCTCGCCCTGGGCCTTGTTGAGGCTCTCGGCGGCTTCCTCGCGGCGCAGGCGATCGGTTTCGATGTTGCGCTCGGCCTCGCGCTGCTCGGCGATCAACTGCTGCAGGCGGGTTTCTTCCTGCGACAGCTTCTCGCGCAGGCCCTGCAACTGCACGTCGAGTCCGCGGAACTCCAGCGCCTTCCACTCGGCGTCCTTCACCCGGCGCTCTTCCTGCAGGGCCTGGTACTGCTCGGCCTGCCTGGCCTGGCGCTTGAGGTGTTCCAGCTGCTTGCCGATTTCCTCGCGCAGATCGTTCAGGCGATCCAGGTTTTCGCGGGTATGGCGGATGCGGGTCTCGGTTTCCTTGCGGCGTTCCTTGTACTTGGAGATGCCGGCGGCTTCCTCCAGGTAGACGCGCAGATCCTCGGGCCGGGCCTCGATGATCTGGCTGATCATGCCCTGCTCGATGATCGAGTAGCTGCGCGGCCCCAGGCCGGTGCCGAGGAACAGGTCGGTGATGTCGCGGCGGCGGCACTTGGTGCCGTTGAGGTAGTAGTTGCTCTGGCCGTCGCGGCTGACCTGGCGCTTGACCGATATTTCGTTGAACGCGGCGAATTCGCCGGCGATGGTGTGATCGCTATTGTCGAAGATCAGTTCGACGGTCGCCTGCGACACCGGCTTGCGCGCCGAGCTGCCGGAAAAGATCACGTCAGTCAGCGAGTCGCCGCGCAGGCGGCTGGCGGAACTCTCGCCCATCACCCAGCGGACCGCATCGATGATGTTGGATTTGCCGCAACCGTTGGGACCGACCACGCCGGTCATGTTGGTGGGCAGGTGCAACGTGGTCGGATCGACGAAGGACTTGAAACCGGACAGCTTGATGGTCGAAAGGCGCATGCGGCGATGGTTTTCCGGGCATCGCGACCGGCCGGCCGGTGCGCTGCCAAATTGTTGGACTGGATGAGGTTGAATCGCCAAATAATTGATTTATATGGCAATCCAATACTGCTCTTGCGGCATTGACCGATGAGTATAACGGGCGCCGGCCCGGCGCGGGACCGCCCGCCCCCGGCTACTCCAGGCCCAGCTCCAGCCGCGCGCCGCCCTCGTGCGCCGCCGGTCCCTTGGCGCCATCGATGAACACCCGGGTGGGATCCACCTCGCCGCCGGCCAGCAACGCATCCTGGACGGCGTTGGCGCGGGCGCGTCCCAGCGCGGCCAGTTCGTCGTCGCCGGGCCGGTACCGGGGCAGCAGCGCCTGGCGCAGCCAGGCCACCTCGGCCGTCTGGCGCGCGGCCTTGCGTGCCTTGCGATCCAGTTCGTCCTGGTCAGCCTCCCGCCCGGCCTCCTCGGCCGCCTCCGGGATGTCCGGCTTGCGTCCCAGTTGCTGCCGGTACAGCGCCTCCAGCAGATCCCGCTGCTCCCCGGCCTCCAGCGCCGCGACCGCGACCGGCTCGCCCTCGCGCCGGCCCAGCATCGCCGCGTCCAGCCGCTGCCCGGCAATCGCCTCGGCCTCGCCCTCCAGGGCGGTGCCGGCCGGAATGTCCAGCCGCAGCGCCGGGCGTTCCACCAACGCCTTGGCCAACGCGCCCAGGCTGGTGCGCGCGGGTTCGCCCAGTTCGCTGGAGCCGGCGGCGAAATCGACGTAGCGTGCCTGTTCCGCGCCCTTGAACAGCGAGCCGATGAAATCGAACGGCGCGGTCACCGCCTTGACCAGGATGTTCTTCAGGATCTGCCAGACGATCGGCCACACCCGGAAGCTGGGATCGTCCAGCGAGCCGTTCACCGGCAAATCCAGGTCGATCACGCCCTGGCGGTTCTTCAGCAGCGAGGTCGCCAACCGGATGGGCAGCGAGACCTTTTCCTGGCTGTCGGTCGCCTCGCCCCACTCCAGCTGATCCAGCACGACATGGTGGGCCGCCTGCAATTTGCGATGGTCGATCTGGTAATGCAGTTCGGTGCTGAGCTTGCCCTTGGCGATGGCGTAGCCGGCGAAGCGTCCGGAGTACGGATTGAAGATGGGCAGATCGATGTTGCGGAAGCTCATCTTCAAATCGGTGCGCTCGTCGTAGGCGAACGGGTTGAGCGTGCCGGAGATCTCCACCGGCGAGTAGCGGTTGACCACCTGCCCGTGCAGATCCACGCGGGCCTGCGCCGAGGGCGCGGTGGACAGCCCGCGGATATGGCCGCGCAGGGCGGCGATGTCGGCGCGGAAGCCGGGATCCATGGAGGCATCGGCGAACGCCATGGTGCCGTTTTCCAATTGCAGATCGTCCAGCTTGACCGCCATCGCCGGTCCCGACGATGACGCCGGCGCCCGGCTGGCGAACAGCCGGCTGAGGTTGACGGTGCGATCCGGCTCCACCGCCACGATGGCGAACGGCTTGCGCATGACGACCCGGGCGATCTGCAGGCGATCCGGCGCCTGCGCATAGCGCAGGCCGCCGATATCCATCCGCTCCCAGGCCACCACCTGCCGCTTGCTTGCCCGCTCCAGCAGCGAGAAGCCGTCGATGCGGCCTTCGCCATTGAAGGCCAGGGCCGCGCCGCGCTTTCCGTCCCCCGGCAGGGTCAGTTCGCCGTTCGCGCCGAGGGTGCCCGAGCGCAATTCCACGGCGGGGAAATCCGGCAGGTAGGCCAGCACGTCGCGCAGCGGCAGGCCGGTCAGATCCAGTTGCAGGCGCCCGGCCACGGTGGCGGGTACCACTTCGCCCTGCACGGCCAGCCGGGTCTTGCCGTTGACGGTGGCCGACGCCGCTATCGGCAATGGCTTGTCCAGATCCAGGCTGACCCCGCGGGTGCTGGCGGTCAGCGCCTGCAGGTGGAAGCGGCTGGCCGGCCGGACGGCGCGGTCCTGCACATCGACCTCGGCGTCCTCCAGCGCCACTTCGCCCAGATTGAACCGCCAGGCCGGGCCCGGCGTCGTGGCGGCGGGCGCGGAAGCGGCTTCCGGCGTCGACGGGAACAAGCGCATCAGGCTGATCGCGCCGTTGGCCTCGCGGGTCAGCGCGGTCCGCAAGCCGCCCACCCGCAGGCGATCGGCGGCGACCTCGCGCTTGCCGAGCGAGAAACGGGCGCCGGCCAGCGCGATCTCGCCCAGGGTGGCCGCGTTCCTGGTTTCGCCGCGCACGCGCACGCCCACTCCGCTGGCCTGCGCGCGGGACAGCGCCGCTTCCAGCAACGTGCCCGCCGAGGTGCCGGCGGCGAAGCGGTAGCGGCCGGCCACATCGAAGCGGCCGCCATGGACTTCGAACGGCAGCGCCTCGCTGAGGAAGGCGTAGGCGGTGTCGACCTGGAGATTGGCCGCGCCCAGTTCGCCGTCTGAGGCGAACGGCCGCAACGAGAGTTGCCCGCGCCAGTCGAAGCGTTCGCCCTGATCGCCAGTGGCGGCCAGTTGGAATCCACCGCCCTTGCCGTTGCCCTGCGCGGTGCGGAAATCGCGCAGTTCGAACTGGATCGGCGCCAGCCGCTTGCTGGGCTGCAGGCGCCGGCTGTGATCGGCGAAATCGATTGCCCCGTCGGCCACCACGAGATGCGCGATCAGCACGTCCGGCGGCGGACCGTCGTCCTTCGAAGGAGGAACCAGGTCGGCCAGGTTGAGCGAACCATCGGCGCGCACCAGCGCCTGCGCGTAGGGCCCGTCCAGGGTCACTTCGCGGAAGGTCCAGGCCCCCTTCCACAGGGACGAGACCTGGAAATCGATGACCGCCCGGCGCAGCGCGACCAGCGGCTTCTGCCCCGCCGTCGCCGCAGGCTCTTGTATCGCCAGCGCGGTGGCCTCGGCGCGGAAGGTGAAGGGGTTGAATCGCAGGTCGCCCAGGCTCAGCGACTTGCCCAGTTCCTCGCGGACATAGTCGGTGGCCTCGGCGCGGGCGAAGCGCGGCAGCCACCAGAAGCCCGCCAGCGCATACAGCCCCACCACCAGCAACGGCAGGACGATGACCCAAAGCAGTCGACGACGGATCCAGCCCAGCATGACCTGCTCCTTGGAAGGCGCCCGCCTCCGCACCGGCCCTTTGCCGGTCGGAGCGGAACGAATGGGGCCCGGAGGACCGCCCGATGGTCGGAACAATCACCTTAGCCTGCCCGCCGGCCGGCGCGCCAGCGCCACGCGGGCGCACGTCCGCCGATGGCCTGTTAGGATCGGGGAGTTTGTTTGCGACACCCTTTCCCCCTCACCAACTGGTCACACCGCCGTGTCTCTTTTTGCATCCGTCGAACTGGTTCCGGGCGATCCGATCCTGGGCATGACCGAGGCCTACAACGCCGATTCCCGCCCCGGCAAGGTCAATCTGGGCGTTGGCATCTACTACGACGAACAGGGCCGCATTCCCCTGCTCGATTCCGTCCGCGAGATCGAACAGGCCCTGGCCGCGGACGCCAAACCGCGCGGCTACCTCCCCATCGACGGCCTGCCGGGCTACAACCTGGCGACCCAGAAACTGCTGTTCGGCGCCGGTTCCACCGCGCTGGAAGCCGGCCGCGTGGTCACCGCGCAGACCATCGGCGGCAGCGGCGCCCTGCGCATCGGCGCCGACTTCCTGAAGCGCGCGCTGCCGCAGGCGAAGATCGCCATCAGCAACCCGAGTTGGGAAAACCATCGCGTGGTGTTCGGCACCGCCGGTTTCGAGGTCAGCGATTACCGCTACTACGACCCGGCCACCCATGGCCTGGATTTCGCCGGCATGCTGGCCGACCTCGGCGCGCTGGAACCGGGCACGGTGGTCCTGCTGCACGCCTGCTGCCACAACCCGACCGGCGTCGACCTGACCGCCACGCAGTGGGCGCAGGTGGTGGAACTGGTGAAGGAACGCGGCCTGCTGCCCTTCATCGACATCGCTTACCAGGGTTTCGACCAGGGCACCGACGCCGACGCCACCGCGATCCGCCTGTTCGCCGATTCCGGCATCCCGGCGTTCGTGGTCGCCAGTTCGTATTCCAAATCGTTCTCGCTGTATGGCGAGCGCGTGGGCGCGCTGTCGATCGTCTCGGCCGACCGCGACGAGGCCAAGCGCGTGCAGTCGCACATCAAGCGCACCATCCGTTCCAACTACTCCAGTCCCGCCACCCACGGTGGCGCGCTGGTGTCCGGCGTGCTCGGCAGCGACGAACTGCGCGCGCGCTGGGAGAAGGAACTGGGCGGCATGCGCGAGCGCATCCACACCCTGCGCGCCGGGCTGGTGTCCAAGCTGGCGGCGCTGGGCGCGCCGGAGTTCGGCTTCATCCAGCAGCAGGCCGGCATGTTCTCGTACTCCGGCCTGAGCAAGGCCCAGGTCGACCGCCTGCGCGAGGAATACGCGATCTACGCCATCGGCACCGGCCGCATCTGCGTGGCCGCGCTCAACAGCCAGAACATCGACAAGGTGGCCGAAGCGGTCTATGCGGTGAGCCGCGGCTGAGTCTGCGTTCCTCCGCGGTCTGTCTGGAACCCCCGGCATTGCCGGGGGTTTTCTTTTGGGCTCCGTGCGAAAAGCAAATCCCCCGCCACCCGCTCACGCGGGTGGCCGCCCCCTTTTGCAAAGGGGGCATCCCACACTCCGCCACACCCATCGCATCCCTATCATCCGCACCGAGGCCCGCCGCCTGCGACCTCGCCGTTCCTCCCCCTTTGCAGCGCTTCCCAACAGCCGAATGGCTGGTCAAAAGGGGGGCCGAGGGGGATTGCCTTTGCTTTGTCCGGAGCCCTCAACGCTTGTCCAGATACCCCGCGATCGCATCGATATCGTTCGCGCTGAGTCCCGCCGCCTGCGCGCGCATCACGCCGTGGGTAAGCGTGTCGACGATGTAGGCGCGGCTGCGGCTTTCCAGCAGCGTGCGCGGGGGGATGTTGCCCTGAGGATGATCGTGGCAGGCCGCGCAGCGTTGCTTGAACAGGGCCTCCCCATCCAGTCCCGAATCGGCCACCGCTGGGACTTGCGAAGCACCCGCCATCGCATCGGCGACGACCTTCGGCGGCACGCGTGCGGGCGCGCCGGGACCGAATGCCTGGATCCGATCCGTCCCCACCACCACCGCGCCATGGGCGAACACCGGTTCGTTGTACTTGCCCGAGGTGTGCAACTGGCCCGGCGCGCTCTTCCACAACAGATCCAGCGTGTGGCCTTCCAGCGCGTACAGGACCGGTGCGGGCGCGCCGGGGCCGGCCAGCGGCGCGGAGCGGCGGGCGTTCTCGTCGAGGACCCAGACGATCGGATCCCGCACGCCGTCGCTGCTGATCACCGGCGACCCGGGATTGATGAAGACCAGTTCCATCTGCCGGCGCGCGATCGCCAGGTGCGCGGGCTGTCCGGGCGCGGTCACCACGCGCAGCTTGACCAGCGACGGCGGGACCGCGTCCGCCGAACCTTCGGCACGCCGGGTGTTGCCAGTCATGTAGACATGGATCGCGCCGCTATCGTCCCGGTGATACGCGGGCACCGAACGGCCGCGCGCCTGATCCATCGCCGCGTCCTGCTCCGAGTACGGGCCAAACACGCTCAGCGGTCCGCGCCCGGCGAACTGCGGTTGCCGCTGCGGCGGCAGCAACGAACCGTCGCTGGCCGCGCTTCCGCCGCAGGCCGGGCGTTGGTCCAGTTTTCCGGGCAGATGATCGCGGTCCAGCAGGTACGCGTTGCCCTGCTTGCCGCCGACCACCATCAGGCGCGTCGTGGCGGTCTGCGCCGGCTCCAGATCACCCAGCAGGCTGGCGCCGCCGGATCCCAGATCGATATCCATCTTCGCGCTGCCGCAATGATTGAACGGCGTGTAGGTGCCCCGCAGTCGCAGGCCGGCATCGGCGGAGTCGGACAGTTTCAGGACCGATTGGGTCCAGTCATGCGACTGGTCGCGGTAGCCGTCGAACCCGCTGCCGGTGACCACGAACACGTCGCCTGCCGCGTCGATCGCCGGTCCCCCCGCGCCCCAGATGCCGCCGCTGCCACGATGCGGCATCGCCGCCGCGGCGAACGCGCTGGCCACCCGCGGACGCCGCGTATCGACCGCGACCAACCAGCCGGTTTCGGTCTCGCCGAAAGTCACGTACAACCGTGAACCATCCGGGCTCAGGTTGAGCGCGCCACGCTGCACGCGGAAATCGAAGCGTCGTTTCGGTGGCACCGGCGACGGGCCGGCATTGGCGTTGACCGCGTTGAAGCGCGCCTCGTCCAGTCGTACCGGCCAGCCCTCGATGACCTTGCCGCTGCCGATGTCCAGCGCATACGCCTGCCAGCGCTCCTTCGGATCGCAACTGGTGACATAGATCCGCCCCCGTGCCGTGTCGATCACCGGTGTGCTCAACACGCCGGTCGGCACCGCATCCAGCGGCGCGGGTTGCAGGTGACAGGGTGGCGCCAGCCGCGTGCGCCAGAGGATGCGCCCGGGCGCCACGTCGCCGGCCTTGCCGGCGTTGATCGCATACACGTAGCCATGATTGCTGGCGGCGAACACGACCTTGAAGGTCTGGCCGCGGTGCTGGCCTTCGCTCATGCGGACCTGTTCCAGGTACAACGGCGAGGCGTACAGGCGTGGCGCCTGGCCTTCGTAGGCGTCCAGCGGCGGCGATTCCCACAGCAGGCCGAACGAGGGATCTTCCAGTTGGGCCCGCGTTGGCGCGGTTCCATGGCGATGCCAGCCACTGCGCTGACGATCCGCATGGAACGTGGTGACGTCACGCACCGACGCGGTGACCGCACGGGAAGTGCCGGTGGCCGCAGGCGGCGCCGGCGTGGCGGGAGCCGGCGACTGCGCGCAGTCGTCGGGAACCTCGATGCCGGCGGTCCACAGGATCGCGTTCAACAACACCCGCCGCAACATCGGCTGCTCCAGCGCGGCCAGGAAATGCGCGCCGCTGTAACCGAACGAACGGCCGCCGTCCGGGCGTTTGTAGGCCCAGCCCACGGTGACCGCTTCGGCGCGGTCCTCCACCACGGCCGCGCCATCGCGGTACTGCGCGTGCAGGGTGCTGCGCAGCACCGGCCGCACGCCTCTCGCGGCAAAGCGCAGGGTCGGATAGAACTCGTCGCGATAGGTGAACGCATCCACCCCACGGATGATCGGGTGCGCAGCATCGGCGGGCGACACCGTTGCGGTCTCGGTGGTGCGATCGAACATGCCCACGCGTTCGGCGCCCAGCCAGGCACGCAGATCCAGCGACGCATCGTCGGCCGGCACGGTGGAGGCCTGGTGCAATGCGACCAGCCCGACGCCCTGCCGGACCAGTTCGCGCAACTGTTCGCGATGCGCGGCATCACGCAGCGGGTGCCGGTCCAGTCCATCGAAATACAGCACCAGGGTCGAAGCGCCCCGCAACGCGGCGGGATCCGCCGGCCAGCCCCGTTCGTACACGACGATCTCGGCGCCACGCCCCTGCGGCGATTCGCCCAGCATCGACGCCAGCCGCTGCACGCCCTCGGCATAGGCATGCCGCCCCGGGCCCTCGCTGCCGACCCCGCCGATCAGCACTATCCTGCGGCCCGCGCCCGGTCCGTCACAGGCGCCGGCCAGCAACACCAGCAGCGCAAGGCCGACGCGCAGCGCGGCGCGGAATCGCGCACGCGCCCATCTCCTGTCCCTCTTCCGCACTGGCCCCTCTCCCGTGACGGACGTTCGCAAACCTTGCTCACGAGGCTAGGACGGGCACGAGGCGGATGGAATCCGCTGCCGCTACGTTCTGAGGCTAGATTTTGTTGCCTGCGGCGGACAGGCAAGCGACGGCGAAGCCGGGCCAGGGCCCGCCTCGCGGGTTCACCGCAGGCGGCGACCGCTTTCCGGCTCGAAGAAATGCAGATGCGCCGGATCCACCGCCAGGCGCAGGCCGGCGCCCGCGCGCGGGAGCTGTCGTGGCGGCAACCGCGAGACCAGCGCATGGGGACCGAGGGTCATGTTCACGAACACCTCGCTGCCGACCGGCTCCACCACTTCCACCAGCGTGTCGAAACCGGCCTCGTCCGGTGCGACCGGTCGCAGATGTTCCGGGCGCACGCCCATCGCCACCGTCCTGCCCAGCCAGTCCTCGCCTACCCGCGCATCGCCGAGCGGAATCGACAGGCCCGCGTCGAGCACCAGCCGCAGCCCTCCCGCGTGCTCCAGGCGCCCGTGCAGCACGTTCATCGCCGGGCTGCCGAGAAAGCCGGCGACGAACAGGTTGGCCGGATGCTCATACAGCGCCATCGGCGTGTCGATCTGCTGGATCTGGCCGTCCTTGAGCACCACGATGCGCTGGCCGAGGGTCATCGCCTCGACCTGATCGTGGGTCACGTAGATCATGGTCGCGCCCAACTGGCGATGCAGCCGCGCGATTTCGGTGCGCATCGAATGGCGCAGCTTGGCGTCCAGGTTCGACAGCGGTTCGTCGAGCAGGAACACCGCCGGCTCGCGCACCAGTGCCCGTCCCAGCGCGACCCGCTGGCGCTGGCCGCCGGACATCTCGCGCGGCAGCTTGTCCAGCATCTGGCCCAGGCCCAGCGTGTCGGCAGCGGCATTGACCCGTTGTTCGATCACCGCGTGCGGATGCCCGCGCAGCTTCAATCCGAAGGCCAGGTTCTCGGCCACCGTCATGTGCGGATACAACGCGTAGTTCTGGAACACCATGGCGATGTCGCGATCCTTGGGCGCGACCTCGTTGACCACCCGGTCACCGATCGACAACGTGCCACCGGAGATTTCCTCCAGCCCGGCGATCATCCGCAGCAGGGTCGACTTGCCGCAGCCGGACGGGCCGACCAACACCATCAGTTCGCCGTCGGCGACCTCGAAACTCGCCCCGTGCACGGCCACCTGGCCGTTGCCGTAGACCTTGCGGACATTGTCCAGCCGCACACTCGCCATCTGCTCTCCCGGGCGGCCTGCGCCACCGTGTTGTCGGACCTGCCGCCGGGCCCCTCCCGGTGCAGCGGCCTGCATACGAATGCACGCCGTCACTCAATGACCACCTTCCCATTTCCCAACCCGGGAAGTTGGGTTATTCTGCCATGTAATCGTTTTCACAACGCAATCACCCCCACTTTTCTCAAATTTGCCGACACCGCCGGAGGGGCCATGTCGAAGTCTTATCGTTTCCCCGAGAACTTCATCTGGGGCAGCGCCACCGCCGCCTACCAGATCGAGGGTTCCCCGTTGGCCGACGGCGCCGGTCCCAGCATCTGGCAGCGCTTCGCCCACACCCCGGGCCGCATGCTCAACAACGACACCGGCGACGTGGCCTGCGACCACTACAACCGCTGGCGCGAGGACATCGGCCTGATGAAGGAACTGGGCATGCAGGCCTACCGCTTCAGCGTGTCCTGGAGCCGGGTGATGCCCGAGGGTCGCGGCCGCATCAACCAGAAGGGCCTGGACTTCTACGAGCGGCTGGTCGACACGCTCCTGGAGAACGGCATCCAGCCCACCGCGACGCTGTTCCACTGGGATCTGCCGGCGGCGCTGGACGACCGCGGCGGCTGGCTGAACCCGGACATCGCCGACTGGTTCGCCGAATACAGCGAAGTGATGTTCAAGCGCCTGGACGGCCGCATCAAGCGCTGGGCCACGCTCAACGAACCCTGGGTGGTCACCGACGGCGGCTATCTGCACGGCGCGCTGGCGCCCGGCCACCGCAACCGCTTCGAGGCGCCGATCGCCTCGCACCACCTGCTGCGCTCGCACGGCAAGTCGGTGCAGGCCTACCGCGCCATCGGCAAGCACGAGATCGGCCTGGTGGTGAACATCGAGCCCAAGTACCCGGCCAGCGACAGCCCCGAGGACCTGGCCGCGACCCGCCGCGCCGAGGCGTACATGAACCGCCAGTACCTGGACCCGGTGTTCTTCGGCACCTATCCGGAAGAACTGCGCGAAATCTTCGGCGAGGCCTGGCCGGAATGGCCGCAGGCGGACATGGACCTGATCCGCCAGCCGCTGGACTTCATCGGCGTCAACTACTACACCCGCAACGTGTCCCGCCACGACGAGTCGAACTGGCCGCTCAAGGTCTCGCCGGTCCGGCAGACGCAGCATACGTATACGGAGACCGGCTGGGAGGTCTTCCCGCAGGGCCTGATCGATACACTCACCTGGGTCAAGGACCGCTACGGGAATCCCAAGGTGTTCATCACCGAGAACGGCGCCGCCTTCTTCGATCCGCCCAAGGCCGAGCGCGGCCGCGTGCGCGATCCGCTGCGCCTGAGCTACCTGCGCCAGCACCTGCGCGCGGTGCACGCGGCCATCGAGGCCGGCTGCGACATCGGCGGCTATTACGTCTGGTCGCTGCTGGACAACCTGGAATGGTCGCTGGGCTACTCCAAGCGCTTCGGCATCATCCACGTGGACTTCGACAGCCAGACCCGTACACCGAAGGACAGTGCACGCTATTATGCGAAGGTCGTGGCCAGCCATGGCGACGCACTGACCAACGAGGACGACTGAGGCGAATGCGGCGGACTACTTTTTGCGGCCACGACCCCTTCAAGAGTAATCACCCCGCATGAGCACCGATAACCGGGTCCTGCTCGCCGATATCGGCGGCACCAATGCACGCTTCGCGCTGGCCGACGCCAGCGCCGCCGCGCCGCTGCTGGAAGACAGCGTGCGCGGCTTCGCGGTGGCGGATTTCCCGTCGCTGGCCGATGCCGCCCAGCACTATCTGGACGAGGTCGGTGCCGAACAGTCCGGTCTGGAAATCCGCAACGGCGTGTTCGCCGTGGCCGGCCGCGTCGACGGCGACGAGGCGCGCATCACCAACCATCCGTGGGTCATTTCGCTGTCGCGCACCCGCGAAGCGCTGGGCTTCGACGACCTGCGCCTGGTCAACGATTTCGCCGCCCAGGCGATGGCGCTGCCGCTGCTGGGCAGCCAGGACGTGGTCGCGATTGGTATTCCCGACTGGACGCCGGATCCGCAGCCGGTCAACCGCAACTACGCGGTGATCGGCCCCGGTACCGGACTGGGCGTGGGCGGCCTGATCATCCGCGACGGCCGCAATTTCCCGCTCGAAACCGAAGGTGGCCACGTCAGCTTCGCGCCGGGTACGCCGCAGGAAATCGAAGTCCTGCAACGCCTGTCGGCGCAGTTCGGCCGCGTCTCGATCGAGCGCCTGATCTGCGGCCCCGGCCTGGTCAACCTGCATCGCGCGCTCAGCGAGATCGCGGGCGAGGATCCGGGCAACCTGCAGCCTGCCGACGTGACCGCGCGCGCGGCCACCGGCGACGCGCGCAGCAACAACACCATCGACGTGTTCTGCGCCGTGTTCGGCGCGGTCGCCGGCGATCTGGTGCTGACCCTCGGCGCGTGGGACGGCGTGTTCCTGACCGGCGGGCTGGTGCCGAAACTGCTGACCTCGCTGCAGCACTCCGGCTTCCGCCAGCGCTTCGAGCACAAGGGACGTTTCTCCGCCAACATGGCGCGCGTGCCGACCCTGGCCATCGTCCATCCGCGTCCGGGCCTGCTCGGCGCGGCGGCGATCGCGGTGGAAGCCTACGGCGCCTCGCGCCGATAACGCCGACCGCCCGCATGGCGGGCTGGTCTGGCTTTGGTCACTTTCTTTGCCGGCGCAAAAGGTAGAAAGTTGAGGGGTTCTCCGTTGTCCGCCACGCATCGGCGGCGACGTCGGCCTGGAACCCGCGTGCAGGCCGGACACATGCTTGCCCTGCCCCGGCAAGGCGCAGTCCGGCACGCGCCGCTGCGTGGACACCGACGACGCCCTGCCCACGGCCAGCGGCGCACACTCGTCCTTTCGCAGTCCAGCCGACGCCAATGAGCCTGCATCCGCGCATCCAAGAAGTCACCGAACGCATCCGCCAACGCAGCCTGCCCTTGCGGCGCGCGTACCTGGCCGGCATCGACGCGGCCAACGCCGCCGGGCCGCACCGCAGCCGCCTGAGCTGCGGCAACCTGGCGCATGCCTTCGCCGCCTGCGGACCCACCGACAAGGATCGCCTGCGTGCCGACGCCACCCCGAACCTGGGCATCGTCAACGCCTACAACGACATGCTGTCGGCGCACCAGCCGTTCGAGACCTATCCGGAATTGATCCGTGACGTCGCGCGTTCGCTCGGCGCCACCGCGCAGGTCGCCGGCGGCGTGCCGGCGATGTGCGACGGCGTCACCCAGGGTCGCCCCGGCATGGAGCTGTCGCTGTTCTCGCGCGACGTGATCGCGCAGGCCACCGCGATATCGCTGAGCCACGACATGTTCGACGCCGCGCTGTACCTGGGCGTGTGCGACAAGATCGTGCCGGGCCTGCTGATCGGCGCGCTCGCGTTCGGCCACCTGCCGGCGGTGTTCGTGCCGGCCGGGCCGATGACGCCGGGCATTCCCAACAAGAAGAAGGCCGAGGTGCGCGAACGCTACGCCGCCGGCGAGGCCAGTCGCGAGGAACTGCTGGAAGCCGAGTCGGCCAGCTACCACGCGCCGGGCACCTGCACCTTCTACGGCACCGCCAATTCCAACCAGGTGCTGCTGGAAGCGATGGGCATGCAGTTGCCCGGCACCTCGTTCGTCAATCCGGACCAGCCGTTGCGCGACGTGCTGACCCGCGCCGCCGCCGAGCACGCCCTGCGCATCACCGCGCTCGGCGACGACTATCGTCCGATCGGCCACCTGATCGACGAACGCGCCATCGTCAACGCGATGGCCGCGCTGATGGCCACCGGCGGCTCCACCAACCACACCATCCACTGGGTCGCGGTGGCGCGCGCGGCCGGCATCGTCCTCACCTGGGACGACATCGATCTGATCTCGCGCACCGTGCCATTGCTTGCCCGCGTGTATCCCAACGGCGAGGCCGACGTGAACCGCTTCGCCGCCGCCGGCGGCACCCAGTTCGTGTTCCGCGAATTGCTCGACGCCGGGATGATGCACGACCTGCCGACCATCGTCCCCGGCGGCATGCGCGCTTTCTGCGAGGAACCGCGCCTGCAGGACGGCCGGCTGGCCTATGCGCCCGGCATCGCCGAAAGCGCCGACCCCGAAGTGGTGCGCCCGGTCGCCAGCGCCTTCGAATCGCAGGGCGGCCTGCGCCTGCTGCGCGGCAACCTCGGCCGTTCGCTGATCAAGACCTCGGCGGTCAAGCCCGAGTACCGCTTCATCGAAGCGCCGGCGGTGGTGGTCGATGATCCGCGCGCGCTCAACAAGCTGCACGCCGCCGGCGTGCTGCCGCACGACTTCGTCGCGGTGGTGCGCTACCAGGGACCGCGCGCCAATGGCATGCCGGAACTGCACTCGCTGGCGCCGCTGCTGGGCCTGCTGCAGAACCAGGGCCGGCGCGTGGCGCTGGTCACCGACGGCCGCCTGTCCGGCGCCTCCGGCAAGATTCCCGCCGCCATCCACCTGACCCCGGAAGCCGCCCGCGGCGGCCCGTTGGCAAAGCTGCGCGAAGGCGATCTCGTCCGCCTCGACGCCGAAGCCGGCGTGCTGGAGGCACTGGTGCCGGCGGAGGAATGGAACGCACGCGAACTGGCGCCGAACACCTCGCCCGCCGCGCTGGACATCGGCCGCAACCTGTTCGCGGTCAGCCGCGACGTGGTGACGCCCGCCGACCAGGGCGCGCTGTCGATTTCCTGCGGGCCGCCGTACCACAACGGCACCTGGGAATACGATTCGGAATACGAACTCGGCGACGTCGAGCACGCCGCCGAAGCCCCGCACGAAGCCAAGGACGCCTGAGCGTCACTCCGCATTCCCGCGACAACGCCTCCACCCGAATACGCCATGACCATCGAAGCCCGCCAACAGAAAGCCGAACAACTCCTCCGCGCCGCCGGCATCCTGCCGGTCGTCACCGTGCACACGCTGGACGAGGCACGCCGGGTTTCCGAGGCACTGCTGGCCGGCGGTCTGCCGGCCATCGAACTGACCCTGCGCACGCCGGTGGCGATGGAAGCGCTGGCGATGCTCAAGCGCGAACTGCCGGACATCGTGATCGGCGCCGGCACGGTGCTGACCGTCGAGCAGATGCAGCGCTCCATCGACGCGGGCGCGGACTTCCTGGTCACGCCGGGCACCACGACCGAGATGGCCGACGCGCTGGCCGATGCGGACGTACCGGTGGTACCGGGCGCGGCCACGCCGACCGAACTGCTGTCGCTGATGGCGCGCGGCTTCCGGGTATGCAAGCTGTTCCCCGCCTCCGCTGTCGGCGGCCTGGCAATGCTCAAGGGCCTGGCCGGCCCGCTGTCGGAACTGAAGCTGTGCCCTACCGGCGGCATCGGCGAGGACACCGCCGCCGACTACCTGTCGCAGCCGAACGTGGTCTGCATCGGCGGCTCCTGGATGGTGCCCAAGAACTGGCTGGAAGCCGGCGAATGGGACAAGGTCCGCGAAAGCTCGGCCAAGGCCGCCGCCATCGTCCGCCGCGTGCGCGGCTGATTCCCCGCTTCCCTTTCCCTGTGGGAGCGACGTAAGTCGCGACCGGAACCTCGAATGCCAGGGGATCGTCAGCACGCCCCTCGGAACGGCAGTCGCGACTTACGTCGCTCCCACACACATCAGTCCTACAACGGCTCCCCTTCCCGATACAGCCGAAGGCCGAATCGCGCGCGCCACCAGCCACGCGCGAGCAGCAGGTGCCAGCCGACCAGCAGCAGGCCCAATTGCCACTCCAGCGCGTTCTCGACGCGGTCGCGCAATGCATCGTCGGCGACCAGCGCACCGGCCACGACATTGCCCACACCCAGACCGAGCATGGCCAGGCACAGCACGGCCATCGCCTTCAGCGTCGCTGGCGGCATTAGACGCAGCACCCTCGCCCGCCGCATCAGCAGCAATTGGGCGAGGAACCCGAAACCGAAATACACGGTCACGCCGTAGCGCCGCAGGAATCCGTAGACCTCGCCTTCGGTGCCGAGGAAGGTCGCGTAGATCGCCAGCGCGGACGCGGAAAACAGTCCCAGCGCCAGCATCCACCGCCTGGCTGCCTTGCCTCCATCATCCCGCAACCAATGTCCGGCCACCCACCAGGTCGCGCCATGCAGGACCGCGCACGGAATCACCAACAGGCGGAACAGGTGATTGCCGAGCCCGTGCCGCGCCGCCCGGCTGATCGACGTGCATCCCTCCCAGTAAGGCACGCAGGCCGGCACATGTCCGGCCTGGATCGACAGCCACAACGCCAGATGCGTGGCCACCAGCAAGAGCAGCGCCGCTGCCAGCGGCAGCGGCCAGATCGGGATGAAACCGCGTTCGCCCATCGACATGCCGATACTCTACCGCCTGGCCCCTTGTAGGAGCGACGTCAGTCGCGACCGTCTTGCTTCAGGCCGGAAAGAAGCAGGCCAGACATCCCGAATCGCGACTTACGTCGCTCCCACAGTCGAAACGATCGCTCACTTGCCTTTGTGGGAGCGACGTCAGTCGCGACCGCCTTGTTCAAGGGCAGGCCGGAAAGAAGGCCAGACATCCCGAATCGCGACTCACGTCGCTCCCACAGTCGAAACGATCGCCCACTTGCCTTTGTGGGAGCGACGTCAGTCGCGACCGCCTTGCTCAAGGACAGGCCGGAAAGAAGCAGGCCAGACATCCCGAATCGCGACTCACGTCGCTCCCACAGTCGAAACGATCGCCCACTTGCCTTTGTGGGAGCGACGTAAGTCGCGATGCCTTCCGAACCAGGCAGCCATCCGACATGACGGACATCCCGGTCGCGACTGACGTCGCTCCTACACCGGATTGCGGGCAATGAATCCGTCAGCCCTTCACGCTGCCCAGCAACAGGCCCTGGATGTAATAGCGCNCCGGATTGCGGGCAATGAATCCGTCAGCCCTTCACGCTGCCCAGCAACAGGCCCTGGATGTAATAGCGCTGCAGCAGCAGGAACAGCAGCAGCACCGGCAGCACGGTGATGACCGCGCCGGCCATCATCATTTCCACGTCCATGATGTGTTCGCGCGAGAGCGAGGCCAGCGCCACCGGCAAGGTGTAATGCGCCTGGTCGGTCAGCACGATCAGCGGCCACATGAAGTCGTTCCAGGCCGCCATGAAGGTGAAGATGGCCAGCGTCACCAGCACCGGCTTGAGCATCGGCAGCACGACCTGGAAAAAAATCCGCAATTCGCTGGCGCCATCGATGCGCGCGGCTTCCAGCAGTTCGTCCGGGATGCTGCGCGCATACTGGCGCACCAGGAAGATGCCAAATACCGTCGCCAGCGCCGGCACGATCACGCCACCGAAACTGTTGACCAACCCCAACTGCTTCATCAGCAGGAACAGCGGCAGCATCGCCACCTGCGCCGGAATCACCAGCGCGGCCAGCAGCAGTTGGAAAATCCGGTCACGGCCGGTGAAGCGCAGCTTGGCGAACGCATAGCCGGCCATGGTGTTGACCAGCAGCGAGCCCACCGTGATGGCGCCCGACACCAGCAGGCTGTTGGCGAAGTTGTGCGCCATGCCGGTGCGCGCGAACAGTTCGTGGTAGTTCGCCAGGGTCGCCCCCGAGGGCAGCAACGGCGGCGGGAACCGGCTGGCTTCGCCGGCCGGCATGAACGAGACCGACACCATCCACAGCAGCGGCGCCAGGCTGATCAGCGCCAGCGCCAGCAGCGCGCCGTTGACCAACCAGCCTTGCCAGCGGGACGCGCCGACCTCGCGCGCAACGGCATGACGACTCATACCAGATCCTTCCTGCGCCCCAGGCGCAGCATCACGGTGGTCACCGCCAGGATGATCAGGAACAACAGGAAGGCCACCGCCGAGGCGCGGCCCAGCCGCCACCACTTGAAGCCTTCCTCGAACATGAAGTACAGGACGCTCACCGTGCTCTGCAGCGGATCGCCGCGGGTCATCACGTAGGGTTCGGCGAACAGTTGGAAGTAGCCGGACACCGTGATCACGCCGACCACCAGCAACACCGGTCCCAGCATCGGCAGGGTGATATGCAGGAACTGTCGCCACTTGGAGGCGCCGTCGATGCGCGCGGCCTCGTAGAGATCCTGCGGGATCGCCTGCAGCCCGGCCAGGAAGATGACCATGTTGTAGCCGAAGTTCTTCCACACCGCGAACAGCATGATGGTCGGCATCGCCCAGCGCGGATCGCCCAGCCAGTCAATCGGCGCGATGCCCAAGTGGCCCAGTGCCCAGTTCACCAGCCCGTAGCTGGTGTGGAACAGGTAACGCCAGATCACCGCGACCGCCACCAGCGTGGTCACCACCGGCGCGAACAGCGCAGTGCGGAACAGCGCCTTGAAGCGCGCGATCGGCGCGTTGAGCAGCACCGCCGCGCCCAGCGAAACCGCGATCGACAACGGCACGCCGACAACCACGAAGTACGTCGTATTCCACAGCGACTTCCAGAACATCGGCGAACGCAGCAGTTCCCCGTAGTTGCCCAGGCCGACGAAACGCAGGTTGTCGGCATCGGCCAGCGCGTACAGATCGAAATCGGTCAGGCTCAGCAGCAGCGCCGAGAACACCGGCAGGCCGAAGAACACCGCCAACACGATGAGGGCCGGCCCGGCGAACACCCAGCCGGCCACCGAAGTCCGCCGCATCATGGCTGTGCCCCTTGCGTGGCGGGATGGTCGCGCTCGTACATCCAGCGGCGCTTCTCCAGGATTGCATCCACGCGCGCGTCCAGATCCTCCACCGCCCGCTCCTGGCTCTGCCCGCCGCGCACCACCTGTTCGGTCACCACCCGCATTTCCTGGGCGATGCGTTCCCACTCCAGCACTTTCGGCGTGGGTTCGACCCGCTCCAGTTGATCCCGGAACGCGCGCGCATATTCGTCATTGGCGAGCGCCGGATGCGCCCAGGTGCTGCGTCGCGGCGGCAGATCGCCGATCAGCGCGTGGAAACGCTGCTGGATCTCCGGCCGCGACAGGAATTCGATCAGTTTCCACGCCGCCGCCTTGCGCTCGGAACCGCGGAAGATCACCAGGCTGGTGCCACCGGCAATGCCCGCGCCAAGGCCGTCCGGACCGGGCAGCGGCATCGTGCCCCACTGATCGCGCAGATGGGCGGGCTGGCGCTTCCTGAATTCGCGGATGTTCCAGGGACCGGACAGGTAGAAGGCATAGAAGCCATTGAAGAATTCGTCCCAGACGTTGGAAATCTGGGTCTCGGACATCTTCGGCGCCCAGCCCTGCTCGAACATGTTGGCGTAGAAACCCAGCGCACGGCGGAAACCGGGACTGCGGAAATTGCCGCGGTTGTCGTGATCGCGCAACAACGGGTCCGGCATCTGCAAGGCCAGCGAAACCTGCTGCTCGAATTCGTTGACCGGCATCAGGATGGCGTAACGATCCGGGCCGGCGTTGCGCTTGATTGCCGCCATCGCCCGTTCCCATTCGGCCCAGGTGACCGGCGGCTTGTCGAAACCGGCTTGGCGCAACAGATCCTTGCGGTAGTACAGCAGGCGGGTGTCCACGTACCAAGGCACGCCCAGCAATTGCCGGTCCACCACGGCGGTGTCCCAGATGCCGGGAAAGTAGTCGGCCTGCTCCACCACCTTCGAGCCGTCGACGTAGGCTTGCAGCGGCTCCAGCGTGCCCAGCGCGGCGAACTCCGGCAGCCAGGTATTGCCCAGCTGGCACAAATCCGGCAAGCCGTCGGCGGCGAATGCGGTCAGCAATTTTTCGTGCGCGGCCGTCCACGGGATGTTCTGCACCTCCACGTCGATGCCGGGGTTCTCGCGTTCGAACTCGGTCACCAGTTCGGCGACCACTTCGGCCTCGCGGCCCATCGCCCAGAAGGTCACTTTCTCGCGGCTGTCCTCGCGCGCGCAGCCGGCGGACAGCAGGACGCCCGCCAGCGCCAGCAGGAAAAGACAGCAGCGCACCAGGCAGCCCCCACCACCCGAGGGATGCCTGATGCCTGCCGGAGAGAACCTTGCCATGCGGACAGCTTACTTATTGCGGGGTCTGGTTGCGCGCCGGCGCCTCGGATTGCTGCTCGGCGGCCTGCGCCGCCCGCGATTCGGCCGTGCCCAGGGCGCGCGCGGCGGCGGCTTCCGGGTCGGCATTGGCCGGCACCTGGATGGGCGCGCCCTCGGGCGTCATCCAGCCCCCTTCGAATCCGGCGCGCTCCAGTCCCTTGCGGATGTACGGATTCTTCTTCATCACTTCCCAGACGAAACCATTCCGGTAGTTGGCGATCATGGTCAGGATCGGTCCCTGGTCGATGCCGATGTAGTCGCTGGCCACCCAACCCTGTCCCGGCACGATGCGCCCGGCCTTCAGCGGGATGTCGAAGTCGAAGCTGGGATTGAACGCGTCCAGGAAGCCATAGCTGGAATACAGGTGCTCGCCGTAGCGCTTGTGCATCTGCTCGGTCGCCGGGATCACGATCTCGGGAGCGAACGGCAGCGAGGCGATCGCCGCGGTCGGCGCGATGGTGCCGTCGTCGAAGTTCTCGCGGAAACCGACGCCGCGCGCGGAGTAGTGGCGGAACTGGCGCTGTTCGCCGCGGTACTCCTGCAGGGTCTGCTGCGGACCATCGCTGGCGGTCAGGCCCCACACGTTCTCGCCATAGTCGCGCCACTTCATCGGGTTTTCCATGGCGTAGCTGCGCTGGGCGTAGGTGGCGCGGCGGCTGTTCTCGAAATAGTCGATGCCGCGCTCGCGCATGTAGGCGTCCTGGATACCACGGAAATCGATCCAGACGTGGCTGTACTGGTGGCCGAAATGCGGACCGAAGGTCAGGTATTCCTGTCCCTGGTAGACGCCCCACGACTCGCCGTAGGTACGTGTCCACACTTCCCAGGCTTCCGGACCAACCGGATGGGTCGGCGAACCCAGCGCCAGCACGTACAGCATCATGGCCTCGTTGTAGCCCTTCCAGTCGTGCGGGATCGTCCCGCTCTCGGGAAACCAGCCCATCGACACCAGCGGCTTGTTCTTCTGCAGCCAGGTCCAGTCCACCCGCTTGTACAGCGCGTCGGCCAAATCGCGGATTTCCTTCTCGCGCGGATCATCGCGGTCGTAATACGACTGCGCGAACAGCACGCCCATCATCAGCAGCGTGGTGTCCACGCTCGACAGCTCCACCCAACTGGCGTAGCGATGGCCGGTCTGCATGTCCAGGAAGTGATAGTAGAAGCCCTTGTACCCACCCTTGCCTTCCGGCTGCGGTCCCTGCGGCAGCTCGCGGAAGAACTTCAGCGTGGTCAGGGTGCGATCCACCGCCTGGGTGCGGCTGACCCAGCCGTTCTCGATGCCGATCGGGTAGGCGGTCAGGGCGAAGCCGACCGAGGCGATGCTCGCGAACGGGCGCGATGGAAAACGATCCGGCGTCAGCCCATTGAGTTCATTGGTGGTGTCCCAGAAGAACTGGAACGTGCGCCGCTCGATGTCGCGGAACAGCGGCGGCAGCTCCGGTTTCTCCGGTTTCTTCACCGCCGCCGGCGCCGGTTTCGCGGCCGTCGCCTTGGGCGCTTCGGCCGGCGCGGGTGCGCGGTTGCAGGCCGCCAGCAGGACCACCAGCAGCCCGGCCAGCCACGTCCAGTTCCGGTTTTCCCTGGCCCCGGTGTGGCCCATTTTGCCTGTAAACGTTTTCATTTCGAATCGGTGCTTGCCCTTCAGGATGCCGCATTCGCGGCTCAGTCGTGGGAATGGGAAAACCGGCGCATCAGAACGACACCGGTTCGGCCTTGCAATGGCGGTCGATGAACCGCTGGTGTTCCGGCATGGCATCGACGCAGGCACTGATCGTGCCGGCCACGCTTTCCATCAGCCGCTTGAGATCCGCGTCCGGGACGCGGTCCACCAAGGGGTGCCATCCGCGCGGTTCGATGCCTTGCCCGATCATCACCTGCACCCAGCTGATCTCGGCGAACATCTCGCTGGCGTTGCGGAAGAACCGCCCGCTGTCGCGGAACAGGTCCAGATTGGCGGTCAGGCTTTCCGGTATCGACATGTCGCGACACTGGCGCCAGAACGGCGAATCGTCGCGCTCGGTGGCGTTGTAATGGAGCACCAGGAAGTCGCGGATGCGCTCGAACTCGAACGCCAGCTGGTCGTTGTAGCGCTGCGCCAGCACTTCGTTGAAACCTTCGCGCGGGAACAGCTCCAGCAGTTTGGAAATGCCGGACTGGATCAGGTGGATGCTGGTCGACTCCAGCGGCTCCATGAAACCGCTGGCCAGGCCAAGCGCGACCACGTTGCGATTCCAGCATTTCTTGCGGCGGCCGGTGGTGAAACGCAGCGGGCGCGGGTCCGCCAGTGCCCGTCCGTCCAGGTTGGCCAGCAACGTGGCTGCCGCCTCGTCGTCGCTGATGTGCGCGCTGGAATAGACGTAACCGTTGCCGGTGCGGTGCTGTAACGGGATGCGCCACTGCCAGCCCGCGCTGCGCGCGGTCGAACGGGTGAACGGCGTCGGCGGTCCCACCTTCTCGCACGGCACCGCGAGCGCGCGATCGCAGGGCAGCCAATGGGTGTAATCAATGTAGCCGGTCTGCAGCGCTTCCTCGATCAACAGGCCACGAAAACCGGAGCAGTCGATGAACAGATCGCCGGCCACTTCCTCGCCCGAACGCAGGCGCAGCGAACGGACGTGTCCGTTCCCGGGATCCAGGATGACCTGATCGACAATGCCTTCGACCCGCTTTACGCCGAGGCGCTCGGAATAGGCGCGCAGGTATTTCGCGTAGAGACCGGCGTCGAAGTGATAGGCGTACGCGATGTTGGCCAGCGGCGAATCTGCCGGCACGTCGCTGGCGCCGGTCATGAACCGGCCACGTCGCGCGGCCAGGCTGTTGAGCGTATAGGCATCCAGCGACTGGGCCATGCCGGCCTTGTGTGCCTTGAACCAGTACTGCTGGAACGGCAGCAGACCGTAGGGATGGCCGATTTCCTGGCCGAAGCCATGGATATAGGTGTGGCCGTTCCGGTACCAGTCGACGAACTCGATGCCGAGCTTGAACGTTCCCTGGGTACTGCGGACGAAGTCGGCCTCGTCGATGCGCAGCAACTGGTTGAACGCCTTGATGTGCGGGACGGTCGCCTCGCCCACCCCGACGATGCCGATCTGTTCGGATTCCACCAGGGTGATGGCGTAATCCGGTCCCAGCACGCGGCCGAACGCGGCGGCGGCCATCCAGCCGGCGGTACCGCCGCCGACAATCACGATGTTGCGCAGGGACTGTGGATTCATGTTGCGGGTTCGGGGAAACGGGAGGAGCCTGCGTGTCCCGCCGCTCCGGTTTCCCGGGAGCGGCAGGCGTAACGCGGGAAGACCATTGCAAGGCGTTGCCGCGACACCCGGAGAGAGGATGCCGCGGCGCGGCCGTCAGAACTTGTATCCGATTTCGACGTTCACCGTGCGCGGGAAGTAGTAGATGTTGCCGCGCGTGTTGATCGAGATATCCGGATCGTAGTTTCCGCCGCTGCCGAAGCTGTTGTACGAGTAATCCATGTAGTTCTTGAAGTTGAACGCATTCAACAGATTCGCCCGGATGGTCAGCTTGGTGTCACCCGGCATCGCGAACTCCTTGGTCGCCTGGAAGTCCACCGTGCGGTAGCTGAAGATCTTTCCGCCAATCAGGAACTTGCCATTGGCCGGCGGGGTGAAACCCACCAACTGGCAGTTCGAGCCGTCCCACGCCGTGTAGCCGAAACAGGCGATGGTGTTACGCGGGGTCGGTGTCTCCAGGACGATCTTGGCGCCGAAAGTGATGCCCCACGGACCATCGATCGAACCGGACGCGGTGAAGCGATGCTTGGGCGCGTTGCCCGACTTCACGAACGGCACGTAGCCCAGGCGCGACTTGTCGAAATAAGCGAACGGATCTTCCGCGTTGGTGCTGTTCTGGCGACCTTGGGTGTGGGTGTAGCCGAAGTTCACGCCCCAGCCCGAAGCCTTGGTGTACGGCTTCTCCAGCGACAGCAGGATCTGGGTGTTGTTGCTCTCCACACCATTGTCGCCAACGATCGTGCCGCCATAGCCCGGCACGGTGCCGCCCCATGGCGCGCCGCCGTTGCTGAAGAACGAACCATCCGGATGGCGGTTGGCCAGGGTGAAGCCGAACGCATCGCGCGACATGATGCGCTGGATGGTCACGTCCGACAGCCACTCGCCGATCTGGTTGGTGATGCCCAGGCTGAACTGGTCGGAGTACGGGGTCTTCAGCTTGTTGTTGAGCATGAAGACTTCCGCGCCGCCGCGGCCGGCGATGGCCTCGCCGAGCACGTCGATGCCGCCCAGATAAGCGGGATCCCACGGCAGGCAGCGCCCTGTACTGGCGGGCTCGCGCACGCACTGGCCAGTAAGCGGGTCCTGGAATTCGAAGCGCACCAGCGACACCGCCGACTTGGTCTTCTCCAGCGCCAGATCCTTGAACAGGTTGCGGTCGTAGGAACGGCCCGCGCCGCCGTGGATCACGTGGCGCTCGTCACCGAAGATGTCATAGGAGAAGCCGAAGCGCGGCGCCCAGGCGTCCTTGAAGCCCTTGCGGTTGTGGCCATTGCTGATGTAGTCGGCCGGATTCAACGCGTCCTTGCCACCCTTCAGCCAGCGATTGATCCACGGCTCGCCAGGGTTGTCCGGATCGGGGCCGTACAACGCCGCCAGGTACGTCGGCGAAGTCACGTGGTCGGTATAGGCCGGCACGTCCTCGTAATCCCAGCGGATACCCAAGTTCAGCATCAGGTGCTCATTCACCTGCCAGTCGTCCTGGATGTAGAAGCCGTACTGCTTGGCATCGGTCTTGATCAGCGCCGACTGTCCCGGCTCGTCGAACGGCGCCAGGAATTCCACCCGGTACGGGATGTCCGACACCACGCCGGTGACGGGATCGAAGGCGTAGGTGAACTGCGGGTTGTACGGCTGGCCATCACTTGACGTCAGGTCGATGGACTTGAAGCTGACGCCCATCTTGATGGTGTGATCACCATGCCACTGGAAGCTGTTGAAGGTCAGGTCGTCCTGGATCGACCAGCCCTTCTGGATGGCACTCTTGACGCTGAAGCCGTCGGCGGGCCCCAGGTTTATCAACGCGCGCTCTGCCGGCTCCGGTTGGCCGGTATCCTGCAGCCAGGCGATCTTGCGACCATTGCCGAAGCCGAACGGATTCGGGTTGTTCTCGGTCCGCTCGGTAGTGACGATCAACTCGTTGAAGAAGCGATCACCGCTGTGCTGCCAGCGCAGGTTGGAACGCTCGTCCTTGTTGATGCGTTGCTGGCCGTGCTCCGGCGTGTCCTGGCCACCGATATTGCCGGCCTGGGTTTCGTCGCGGTACTGGGCGCTCAGTTCCAGGCGGTCGCGTTCGTTGAGATCCCAGCTCAGCTTCGCGAAGTACAGATCCTCGTCCAGCGGAACATAGGCGGCACCGAATTGGGATCGCAGATCCGCAGGCAGAAGATCGCCGACATTGCCGGACTCGGCCGACGGCTGGACCGTCTGTGCGTAGATGTTCTCCTTGTTCTCGTACGCGAAGAAGAAGTGCATCCGGTCCTTCAGGATCGGGCCGCCCACCGCCAGGCCCCATTCCTTGATCTGCGACGAACCCTTCTTCTTGTTCCACTCATTGGGCAGCTTCTCACGCATGCCTTCGTCGGTGTAGTGATAGAACAACTCGCCTTCGAACTCATTGGTACCCGAACGGGTCGCAGCGGTGATCGCCGCGCCGCTGATCTGGCCGTACTCGGCCTTGTAGTTGGAGGTGATGACCTTGTATTCGCCGATTGCCAGCTGCGGGAACGGGTTGCCCGCGCTCTGCTGCTGACCGGCGATGCCGCCGCGCTCGACATAGCTCTTCTGGCTGACGCCGTCGATGTACAGGTTGGTCGAGCTGGTGTTGGTCACGCCGCTGCGCAGTTCGGCCACACCCTGGTTGTTGATCTTGAACTGCATGCCCGGGATGGTGTCGGCGAACTCCAGGAAGTTGCGGGTCGCCTGCGGCAGCGTTTCGATCTGGCGTTGGGAAATGGTGTTGCCGACTTCAGAGGTACGCACGTCGCGCAGTAGCGGTGCCGACACCGTCACCGTGTCCAGGTTGGTGGCTTCGCCGGACGGCGCCGCCACCGGCGCGCCGGAGTCCAGGTTCAGGGTTGAGCTGGCGGCCACCGCCAGGGTCACGGTCTGGGAAGCGCCACCGGCCTGCACGGTGTAGGTGCCTGGCGGCAGGCCAACCAAGGTATAGGTGCCGCTTGCGGTAGTCTGGGTACGGCGAACCGCGCCCGTGGCAACGTTGGTGGCGACGACTTCGGTGTTCGCCGCCGCACCGGCCACCTGGCCGCGTAGCGTGGCGCCGGTCGACTGGGCGAATACGGGCGTGCTCATCACCAGGCAGCTCGCCAACGCACACGCCAGGAGCGTGCGATTGGGTCGGGAAGCGCTTCGATTGCGATGTGTCATGTCATGTTTCCAGATGTGTGGACGTGTTTCACGGCGTGTTGTTTTGGAACAGTGTCAGGTGTTGCGTATGCGTACTCGTCTAGCCGTCAACCGCTGCCCCGGACGCGAAGCCGGAACCGCGGTTCGCCTCCGTCGCCATGCGGTGGTGCGCACGGCGCGACGGACAGCGCTGTCATTCGAAAATCTCGGAGTTGCGGGGCATTCGTGTGGGTGGGCCTCGTTTGAAATCGTTTACATGTCAGGGCAAATTTTTTTTGGAGGTCGGCATCCGGAGATGCCGACCTCGCGTTCGGGCTACCAGTCGAGTCCAAACGAAAGCTTGAACGTGCGCGTCGGCCACAGGATCTCGTCGCCGTTGCGTTTTCCGAACTTCGGGTTGCGTGCCTCGTTGGGGCCACCGCGCCAGCCTTCGAACTGGTTCCAGTTGCGCCAGTTGAAGACATTCAGCAGGTCCGCGCGAATCTTGAAACGCAGATCCGTCCCGGTGTCCCAGCGCTTTTCCAGCGCCATATCGAACTGCTTGTAGCCGATCGTCCCTTCCGGCTCGAACGGATCGTAGAAACAGAAACTGTCCGAAGGAGCGTCGTTGCAGTTGGTCGCATCACGCGGTGTCGGCGTCGACAGCACCAGCTTGCCACTGAGCATGGTGTCCCAGCCCAGATCGTAAATGCCGGACAGCACCAACCGATGCTTGGGCACGCCGGTGGACATGTAGTAACGACTGGTCAGGCGTGGCCCGTCGCCATAGAAGGTCTCGCCGTTGGACGCGTTGGTGCGATTTTCCTTGGCGTCGCTGTAGGTATAGGCCAGGTTGAAACCCCACCCCGACTCTGCGGTATAGGGCTTGTCGAGCGAAATCAGCAGGGAATTCAGTTTGTACTCGATACCGTTGTCACCCAGGATCAGGGATCCATAGCCCGGAATACGCTCATCCCATGGCTGCCCGCCCCAGGTCGCACCGGGGACCTGATGGAAGGAACCATCCTCCCAGCGATTGCCCAATCGGAAGTAGATCCCGTCCTTGCTGACGATATGCGACAGGGTGACGGAAGAGTTCCACTCGTGGCCCCACAGTTGGAACAGATTGCGCATGCCCAAGCTGAACTGATCCGAGTACGGCGTCTTCAGATCATTGTTGAGAAGATTGACCTCTCCGCCCTGCTCCGGATTGCCAGCGACGTAGGCCGCGATCCCGGCCGGCGTCAAGATGGCCGGATCGAACGGGATACAGGTTGCCGAGGGCGTGCAGGGATGCAACGGCGTGGGGAAACTGACCGCGTACGACATGAACGCGCCCGCGTAGTACTCGCGCGCCATCAGATCGAACAGATTGCGATCATAGGCGCGCCCAGCGCCGCCGAAAATCACATGCCGCTGATCGCCGAACAGGTCATAGGAGAATCCCAGCCGCGGCTGCCACGCATCCTTGAAATCCTTGCGCCGGCCGTTGGGAATGAAATCCTCGATGTTGTAGTCCGTGTTCTGGATACGAGTCCACCCCCGCAGGGCGGCTAGCAGATCATCGGAAATCCTGTAGTCGGTATAGCTCGGATTCTTTTCATAATCCCAGCGCAGGCCGATATTGAGGGTCAGCTTGTCGTTGACCTCCCAGTCGTCCTGGATGTAGATGCCGAACTGCTTGTTCTTGGATTCGACGAACGGTGCGCGATCCGCGAACGGAGCGGTGAACTCGACGCGATAGGGCTGGGTCAGGCTTTCGTTGACGTCGAAGTAGTACTGCGGATATGGCGGGTTCTGCTGGAATGCGTTGAGCTCGACGTCCTTGTACTTCACGCCCATTTTCAGGGTGTGGCCTTCGAAGCCGAAATAGGTCAGATCATCCTGGAATCCGAAACCCTTTTGGCCCTTGTCCTGGAACGTGGCTCCGCCTCCAAGGTTGAGTACGCCCAGCCGCGGATTGCCGGTCGGATTGTTGGGATCCACGATCGTGTAGCGGAAGCCCGGCCCCGCGGTCACCGGACTGGGGTTGTACGCGGCTTCCTCGAAGGTGATGTGGGCGTCATTGAGCCAGTTGGTCGAGCTGAACTGGTAGCGCAGGTCGCCACGCTTCTCGTCGTTGACGAAGTTGGTCGAGAACGAGGGCGCGCTGATGTCGCTGCCCGGGCTGATGGAGTCTTCCTTGCGGTAGCGCAAGGTCAATTCGAACAGGTGCGCGTCACTGGGCTGGAAGCTCAGCTTGCCGAAGTACAGATCCTGGTTAAAGGGAACACTGTATCCGCCGTATATCGAGGCAAGCTCCGGAGGCAGCACGCTGGGATCGAACACGGCCGGCGGCGTCACGTTGCGCGGGACGATGAACTCCTTGGCCTCGTAGGACAGGAAGAAGTGCAGCATGTCCTTGATGATCGGCCCACCAAAGGTCACGCCGTACTGTTCGGTAACCTCCGGCGATTTGTAGCCGCGCTTTTCTTCCACCACGTTTGGCTTGCGCCAGCTGTCCGAGGTACGGTCCCAGAAGAAGCTCCCGGAGAACTCGTTGGTACCCGACTTGGTGACTGCAGTGACCGCGGCGCTGCTGATCTGGTCGTACTCGGCCTTGTAGTTGGACGTGATGACCTTGTACTCGCCAATCGCCGACTGCGGAAACGGATTGCCGCGGCTGTCGTCCTGGCTGGTGATGCCGCCCGGGGTGACGTAGTTCTTCTGGCCGACGCCATCGATGAAGACATTGATGTTGCTCGAGCCCTGCGCACCACTGCGCAATTGGCTTTCCGAACCATTCGGGCTGCTGATGAACTGCATGCCGGGAACGGTATCGGCGAAGGCGAGGAAATTGCGCGAATTCTGCGGCAGCGCCTCGATCTGCTTGCTGCTCACGTAGGTCGCGATTTCCGAGGTCTTGGTTTCGACGATCACCGGCGGCGCGGTCACGCTCACCGTGTCCAACGTCGTCGCCTCGCCCGCGATTGGCGGAGTCGCGGCGGCGGTCGCCAGGTTGAGAGTGGCGGTCTGGCCCACCGCCAGAGTCAGGTTGCGGCTGGTGCTCTGCCCGCCGGAAACCACGTCGATGCGATAGCTGCCCGGCGGCAGGCCGGCAATGTTGTAGTTGCCATTGGATGCTTTCACCGAGCGGGTAAGGCCGGTGCCCAGGTTGGTCACGGTGACCGTGGACTCGGCTTGGACCGACCCGCGCAAGGTGGCGCTGGTCGATTGCGCGAACACCACCGGTGCGCTCATCGCCAGACCACTGGCGAGCGCGCAGGACAGGATCCTGCGGGCGAAACGGCGGTTGCGAGTTTCCGGGTGCCTCATGACTCTCCCTCCCAAGGCAGTGGACTTGCAGTTAGTTGACTCGATTGCTTCTGAAATCGATTACAAAATCGGCTTAAAAAAAACCGGGCTATGGCTGCGCCTGGGGCCTCCCGTCCTGGGTACGTCCTCCACTCGATTCCCGGACAATCAGGTCCGGCACCAGGGTCTGCGCTTCATTCGACATGCTGTTCTCCGCATCGATGCCATCCAGCAGGCGGGTCATCGCGTGACCGCCCAGTTCGGCAATGCTGACCCGCATCGTCGTCAAGGGCGGGTGAACGAAGCGCGCGAGCGGAATGTCGTCGAAGCCGGCCAATGCGATTTCATCGGGCACGTTCACGCCCGCTTCGTTCAATGCGTACAGGCATCCCAGCGCCATCATGTCGTTGGCGGCGAACACCGCATCCGGGCGCTGTTTCGAAGAAACGATCTGCTTGCCGGCTTCGTAACCGGTCGCTTCACTGAAGTCGCCAGGCAGTTCCCACGCCTCGCCCTTGCCGGCGATCGCATCGCGATAGCCACGCAGGCGTTCGCGCGCGTCGAAATTGTCGTCGGGCCCGCCGATGAAGGCGATGCGGCGATGTCCGGCCTGCAACAGATGTTCGGTCATCGCGCGGGCGCCGCCGTAGTTGTCGATGCTCAGCACCGGATACGGCGCGCCGTCGAGCTGGGTGTTGATCAGCACCACCGGCAGCGCCGAAGGCAGGTTGTCGGTGAGGAAGCCGGGTCGATCCGCGTACGGCGACAGCACCAGCAGCCCGTCGACGCGGCCACGCATCGCGCGCAGCGCCTCGCCCTGCTCTTCCGGATGGCCGTGGTAGCTGGACACCAGCAGATGCTGGCGGCGTGCGCGGGCGACCTGGTCGATGCCGCGGATCAATTCGGAGAAGAATTCGCCGTACAGGTCCGGCAGGACCACGCCGATGGTCTGGGTACGGCGGCTGCTGAGGCTGCGGGCGGCGGCATGCGGCTGGTAACGCAGGCGGTCGGCGGTTTCCACGACGTGGCGACGCACCGTCTCGGCCACGTTGTCGTGTCCGTTCAGCGCGCGCGACACCGTGGCGACGGATACCTTCGCCTCGCGTGCCACATCTTTGATGGTGACGGCCGTTCGCGCCATTGCACCGCCCCTCCGCGGTCATGACTGCACTTGAAGTGGACTGTAAACGTTTTCAAAACGAGATGTAAAGCCCAGGTTAGATACTCATGACAGCGCAGTCATTTCAACCACTTAGTCGAGCATTTTTTACGCCCACACGTGCTGCGACGCAGCAAAAAGGACAGGTGCGGGACATTTGGGGACTTGAGCCTTGTCGCACGGACATTGCCGAGCACCGTCGTTCGCGCAGACGTTTCGCGACGCCGCATGTAATCGTTTCCAGCTTCCACTAGGCTGACCCGCACGTCCCTCGCGCAGGTGCCCGAATGAGCACTCCCCTGGATCGAAGGCAGGCCATCAAGTTGCTGGGCGGCGGCCTCGTCGGCGCTGCCCTGCTGCGCCAATTGTCCGGTGCCGGCGGCGGACTGAAGGCGGCCGAACCACGACGCGACGCGCCCAACATCCTTTTCATCATGACCGACGACCAGGCGCAGAAGGCGCTGGGCATCTACGGCAATCCGATCCTCAAGACACCACACATGGATCGGATCGGCCACGAGGGCATCCGCTTCGATCAGTCCTTCGTCACCACGTCCGTATGCGCGCCCAGCCGGGCCAGCTATCTCACCGGCCTGTACGCGCACGCGCACGGCGTCACCAGCAACGGCGAGGAACCGGGCTGGTACGAACAGATGGGATTGCGCCACGATCAGATCACCTATCCGATGCTGCTCCAGCAGGCCGGCTATCACACCGCGGTGGTCGGCAAGTGGCATATCAAGTCGATGCCGACCGGATTCGATCACTGGCCCATCCTGAAGGGACAGGGCAGCTATTTCGATCCTTCGTTCATCGTCAATGGCGCGCCGGTCCGCTTCCGCGGCCACACCGACGACGTGATCGGTGATCAGGCGCTGGCCTATCTGCAACAGCGCCCGAAGGATCGACCGTTCTGCCTGTGCTACCAGTTCAAGGCACCGCATGGCCCATGGGAGCCGCATCCGCGCTTCGATGACGCCTACCAGGATGTCGAGATTCCACTGCCGGTCGGTTTCGGCAAGCCGCAGCCCGCTGGCTCGCCGATTGCATTCTCGCGGACCACGCAGGAAATCGGCGACATGGGCGATTTCTTCCGCGACGCCGAACGCCGCAAGGCACAGGTGGCTCGCGATCTGCCCGTGGACGAGCGCGAGCGCGCGGTGCTGCAGGCGTTCATCCGCAACTACTACCGCGTGCTGCTGGGCGTGGACGAGAACGTCGGACGGGTGCTGGATTTCCTGGATCGCGAGGGCTTGGCGGAAAACACCATCGTCGTCCACACCTCCGACAACGGCATGTTCCTGGGCGAGCACGATTTCTACGACAAGCGGCTGATGCTGGAGCCTTCGATCCGGGTGCCCACGCTCATGCGCTGGCCCGGTCGCATCCGTCCCGGCCGGACCGACGACCGGCACATGGTGCTGAACATCGATGTGGCCCCTACCCTGCTCGATCTGGCGGGCGTCGCACCGCCGGCATGGATGCACGGACGCAGTTGGAAGCCGCTGCTGGAAGAACGCCATACCGAATGGCGCCAGGACTTCCTGTACGAGTGGTACGAGTACCCGGCGGTGCACTGCGCGCGCAAGCATCGCGGCGTGCGCACTGGGCGCTGGAAGCTCATCCACTTCTGGGAGCAGCCGGAGGAATGGGCGCTCTACGATCTGCGCGAGGATCCGGACGAACAGGTCAATCTGATCGATCACTCCGAACATGCCGATCGGATCGCTGTATTGAAGCAACGCATCACCGCCCTGCGCGCACAGATCGGGGACATCGACCCGCCCGGCTACGTCGCGCCCACGCTGGCGCCGGGCAAGTGCCCGGCCTGACCCGCCGGTTCTTCCCCGTAAAAAAGAGAGGCCCGCCAGTGGCGGGCCTCTGCACTCCGGGTCCGTGTAGCGGCGACCTTACTTCGCGGTCACCTCGAACTTCGCTTCCAGCGTATCCACCGAATTGCCGCCGGCGAACACGGTGAAACTGCCGGGTTCCACCACCCGCTTCATCGCCGCGTCGTACATCGCCAGATCCTCGAAGCCCAGCTTGAAGGTCAGCGTCTTCGACTGTCCCGGCGCCAGCTCGACGCGCTCGAAACCGCGCAGCAGCTTGACCGGACGGGTCACCGAGGCGACATCGTCGCGCACGTACAGTTGCACCACCTCGGCACCGGCGCGCTTGCCGGTGTTGGTCACGGTCACGCTGACTTCCTGGCTGCCGTCGGTGGCGATGCGCGGATGCTTCACCGCCAGGCCGCCGTACTGGAACGTCGTATAGCTCAGGCCATGGCCGAAGGCGTACAGCGGGGTCCACGGCACGTCGATGTACTTGGAGGTGTAGCGCTCGGTCTCGCTCGGCGGGCGGCCGGTGTTCTTGTGCGCGTAGTAGATCGGCACCTGGCCGACGGTGCGCGGGAAGGTCACCGGCAGCTTGCCGGCCGGATTGAAGTCGCCGAACACCACGTCGGCGATGGCGTTGCCGCCCTCCACGCCCGGGAACCACGCTTCCAGGATCGCCGGCACGCGTTCGCGCAGCGGACCGATCGACAGCGGACGACCGTTGAGCAGCACCGCCGCGGTCGGCTTGCCGACCTTGGCCACCGCATCGGCCAGCGCCTGCTGGGCACCCGGCAGATCCAGCGAGGTGCGGTTGCGCGCTTCGGCGCTCATGTCCGGGTGCTCGCCCAGGAACAGCAGCACCGCGTCGGCCTGTTGGGCCGCCTTCACCGCCTCGGCAATGCCAGTAGTCTCGCCGCCTTCCAGCGTGGTGCCTTCGACGTACACGACTTGGGTGCCCGACCCCACCGCCGCGCGGATGCCCGCCAGCGGTGTGATCGCGTCCTCGTCGCGGCCGGCGCCGGCCCAGTTGCCCAGCATCGCCCGGCGCAGGTCCGCCAGCGGGCCGATGACCGCCAGCGTCTTCACCTTCTGCTTGTCCAGCGGCAACACGCCGCCGGTGTTGTCCAGCAGTACCATCGACTTGCGCGCCATCGCGCGCGCGGCCTTGCGGCTGTCGGCGGTCAGGGTGCGCGCCTTCTCGCGCTCGACATCGCAGTAGCGGTACGGATCCTCGAACAGGCCCATCCGGTACTTGGCGCGCAGCACCCGGCGCACCGACTCGTCCACGGTGGCGATCGGCAGCTTGCCGGCCTTCACCGCCGCCGGCAGATCCTTCACGTAGATGCGGCTGACCATGTCGATGTCCACGCCCGCGCGCAGGCCCAGCACGCCCGCGTCGGTGCGATTGCCGGCCACGCCGTGCTTGATCAGTTCCTCGACGCCGGTGTAATCACTGACCAGCAGACCATCCCAGCCCCATTCCTTGCGCAGGACGTCGTTGATCAGATCGCCGTTGGCATGCATCGGCACGCCGCCGACTTCGTTGAACGAAGCCATTACCGACTCCGCGCCCGCGTCCACCGCGGCCTTGAACGGCGGCAGGTACACCTCGCGCAGGGTGCGTTCGGAGATGTCGGCGATGTTGTAGTCGCGGCCACCCTCGGCCGCGCCGTAGGCGACGAAATGCTTGGCGGTCGCCAGCAGGGTGTCGCCATTGCCCAGTTGCTTGCCCTGGAAGCCGCGCACGCGCGCCGCCGCCAGCACCGAGCCCAGGTAGGGATCCTCGCCCGCGCCCTCGACGATGCGGCCCCAGCGCGGATCCCGCGCCACGTCCACCATCGGTGCGTAGGTCCAGTGGATGCCGTAACCGGCGGCCTCCCAGGCGGCCACGCGCGCGGCATTCTCGACTTCGACCGGATCGAAGCTGGCCGATTCGCCCAGCGGCACCGGGAAGATGGTGCGGTAACCGTGGATGACGTCGTAGCCGAACATCAGCGGGATGCCCAGGCGCGATTCCTCGACCGCGATGCGCTGCAGGCGGCAGGTCAGCTCGGCGCCCTGGGTACCCAGGAAGGTGCCGATCTCGCCGTTGCGGATCTGGTCCTCGCCGCCGGCCATCGCCTGCGGGCCGGTGTCGTTGCCCAGTCCGGGCGGCTGGTTGAGCTGGCCCAGCTTCTCCTCCACGGTCATCTTCGCCAGCAGGGCCTCGACGAAGGCCGCCTCGCCGGCGGGGGCCTGCGGGGTGCGGGCACCGACGGCCGGGGCGATCAGCGCCGTGGCGATCGCCGCCGCCAGCCACCCGTGGCGGCGCGCGCGCGGTCGGGCGCTAGCGGACTGGCCGGCGCGGATACGACTGTTCATGTGTTTCCACCTCCCATGGACAAGGGGCGGAATGTAAACGTTTTCAGCGCACCCTGCAAAACCGCCCGCCGGCCCCGGATCGGGGAACCGGCGATGGATGCTTCGCGAGGCTCAGCGGGCTTCGCCGGGGGCCGAGGCGTGGATGGACAGGGCGTGGATGTCGGTGGTCATCATCTCCCCCAGCGCGGCGTAGATCGCCCGGTGGCGGGCCAGCGGCGCGCGTCCGGCGAAGGCGGCGCTGACGATGGTGACATCGAAGTGCCCCCGCCCGTCGCGGGCGCCGGCATGGCCGACGTGGCGATGGCTGTCGTCCGCCACTTCCAGCCGCTCGGGCTGGAACGCCTGTTCCAGCGCCTGGCGGATGCGCTCGACCCGCTCGGTGGTCACGGCAGCACCTTGCGGAACGGGCGCACGTCGACCCGCGCGTACACCCCGGCCTCCATATAAGGATCGGCCTGCGCCCAGGCCTGGGCCGCTGCCAGCGACTCGAACTCGGCGATGACGATGCTGCCGCTGAAGCCGGCCTCGCCCGGATCCTCGGCGTCGATGGCCGGGCACGGGCCGGCCAGCAGCAGGCGGCCTTCGTCGCGCAGCGCGGTCAGCCGGGCCAGGTGGGCGGGACGGGCGGCCATGCGCCGGGGCAGCGCGCCTTCGGTGTCATGGCCTTCTATGGCATACCACATGGGTTCACTCGCTCGGGTCGGGAATGAACGGATTGTACGGGCCACCCGCCCGGTGGTGCTGGACAGCGCCGGGCGCAGCGCTTACTCTTGCCTCCACTGCACGGCCGGAAGCAGCGGCCCGTCAGGGGATTTCCCAGGCACTGCGCCGGACCGGCCGGCCAGCCGCCCAACGACGATCGATTCGCTGCCACCACCCGCCCGCGCCGACGACCTCCTCGCTGTCGGCCGCCGCCTCTTTCGCGGCGAGCTCCTCTACGGCGTGATGACATGTTTGCTGTACGGAAGCGTTCGCCCGCAAGCCCCTGGTCGGCAATGAAGACCATGGCGTCCCTGCGGCGGCGCGTGCAATCGAAGGCATTGTGACCCGCACTACGGCTGTTTCTTGATGAGCTCCGAACTCGCGCAAGACGCGACCCCGACAAGCCAGTCCACGCACCCGCAGCAGCAGGAAATGCCGCTGGCCGTCGTGCATGGGCAGCCGGTGCTGCAGATTCCCCAGGATCTGTACATCCCGCCGGACGCGCTGGAAGTCATCCTGGATGCCTTCGAGGGTCCGCTGGATCTGCTGCTGTACCTGATCCGCCGGCAGAACCTGGACATCCTGGACATCCCGGTGGCGGAAATCACCCGCCAGTACGTGGACTACATCAACGTCATGCAGGAGCTGCGCTTCGAGCTGGCGGCGGAATACCTGGTGATGGCCGCCATCCTGGCCGAGATCAAGTCGCGCATGCTGCTGCCGCGGCCGGTCAACGAGGAGGGCGACGAAACCGACCCGCGCGCCGAGCTGGTGCGCCGGCTGCAGGAGTACGAACGCTTCAAGCAGGCCGCCGAGGATCTGGACACCCTGCCCCGCCAGGATCGCGACACCACCCCGGTGCAGGCGCACGTGCCGGACCGCGCCGCGGTCAAGCTGCCGCCGCCGGTGGAGCTGAAGGAAATGCTGCTGGCGCTGCACGACGTGCTCAAGCGCGCCGAGCTGTTCACCGGTCATGCCATCAAGCGCGAAGCCCTGAGCGTGCGCCAGCGCATGGGCGACGTGCTGGCGCGGCTGGACGACGGCAGGTTCCACCGCTTCGAGTCCATGTTCACCGCCGAGGAAGGCAAGCTGGGCGTGCTGGTGACCTTCCTGGCCATGCTGGAGCTGGCCAAGGAGCAGTTGCTGGACATCGTGCAGGAAGCCCCGCTGGCGCCGATTTACGTCAAGTCGCTGGCGCTGAACAACACCAACGAACCGCTGCAGTTCTCCAGCGAGTTCGACGACAGCGACGCTGCCGCCAACGACGCCTGACCGGCGCGTCCCCTTTCCATCCGCCCGAACCCACGCAAGCGCTCGAATGGATCAATCGCTCATCAACCGCATCGTCGAGGCCGCCCTGCTGGCGGCCAACCAGCCGCTGGCGCTGGCCCAGTTGCACGGCCTGTTCCCGGAAGAGGAACCGGCGCCGGCCGGCAGCGTCGAACGCGCGCTGGAGGAACTGCGCGACGGCTGCGCCGAACGCGGCGTGGAACTGGTCGAGGTGGCCTCCGGCTTCCGCTTCCAGGTCAAGGCCGACGTGCATGCCTGGGTCGCCCGCCTGTGGACCGAGCGCAAGACCAAGTACACCCGCGCCACCCTGGAAACCCTCGCGCTGATCGCCTACCGCCAGCCGATCACCCGCGGCGAGATCGAACAGGTCCGCGGCGTGGCGGTCAGCAGCAACATCATCCAGGCGCTGGAAGAGCGCGAGTGGATCCGCGTGGTCGGCCACCGCGACGTGCCCGGCCGGCCGGCGCTGTTCGGCACCACCAAGGGCTTCCTGGATTACTTCGGCCTCAAGCGGCTGGACGAACTGCCGCCGCTGTCGGAACTGAAGGACATCGGCGAACTGGAACCGCAGCTGCCGCTGGATGGCGCGCCGGTTCCGGCCGGCGTCGCCCTCGATGCGGAAGACGGCGCCGACGACGCGGATGCCGCCCCGCTCGACACCGGGGCCGGTGACGAGAACGAAGACAACCCGACAACAGCGGATGCCCCGGGCGAAGACGCCCCGGCGCAGCCGCAGGAAGACGCCACGGAAGGCGCACGCACAGACATCGAAACCGCGCAGGACGACGACGCGGAGACACACGAACCGGCCGCCGCAAACGAAAACGAAGGCGACGCCGATATTTCCCCGGAAACCCAGGATGACGACGCGGAAGCCTCGTCGGAGCAGAAATCATGAGCAATACCCCCCGCAACAAACTGTCGCTCAAGCGCGACGCCGCCGCCGAAGCCCCCGCCAACAAGCTGGAAGAGCGCCTGCACAAGGTGCTGGCGCAGGCCGGACTGGGCTCGCGCCGCGCGCTGGAGCAACGCATCGCCGACGGCCTGGTCAAGGTCAACGGCGAGACCGCCCAGGTCGGCATGAGCGTCAAGAGCGGCGACAAGATCGAACTCGACGGTCGCCAGTTCGTCGCCAGCGCGCTGACCGAACCGGCGCGCGTGCTGATGTACAACAAGCCCGAAGGCGAAGTGACCACCCGCGAGGATCCCGAAGGCCGTCCGACCGTGTTCGAGGCGCTGCCGGTCCTCAAGGGCGCGCGCTGGATCGCCATCGGCCGCCTGGACATCAATACCACCGGCCTGCTGCTGCTGACGACCGACGGTGAACTCGCCAACGCGATGATGCATCCGTCCTACGAGGTCGAGCGCGAATACGTGGTGCGCGTGCGCGCCCCGGAAGGCCAGGAAACCGTGCCGGACAACATCGTCGATCGCCTGCATCGCGGCGTCGCGCTGGAAGACGGTCCGGCCAAGTTCGATGAAATCGAACGCATCGGCGGCACCGACTCGCACGACTGGTTCCGCGTGGTGGTCAAGGAAGGCCGCAACCGCGAAGTGCGTCGCCTGTGGGAATCGCAGGGCTGCCAGGTCAGCCGGCTCAAGCGCACCCGCTACGGCCGCATCTCGCTGCCGCAGCCGCTGCTGCGCGGCCAGTCGCAGGAACTGTCCGACGCCCAGGTCGAAGCACTGCGCAAGGAACTGGGCCTGGAAGACGGCGCCCCCGCCGCGCTGACGCTGCAACCGGTGATCGGCCAGCGCCGCGCCGCCAAGTCCACCGTGCACGTCTCGCGCGAAGGCCGCAGCCAGGGTTACGTCAACGGCCACAACACCGCCGACGAAGGCCGCGAGCTGCGTCGCTTCGATCACGTGCGCGAGGATCGCGGCCGTGGTCGCGGCAAGAAGCCGCACGGCGGCCTGACGGTCAGCGGCGAAGCCGCCGCCAAGCAGGCGCAGAAGCCGTTCAAGCAGCGCAAGATGAAGGGTCCCAAGCCGTTGCCGGATGGCAATCCGGCCGCGTTCCGCAGCTGGTACGTGCCGGAAGGCGTCGATACCGGTCCGACCGGGCACCGCAACGCCGGTCCCGGCCGCAAGGGTCCGGGCGGCGGCGGTGCCGGCAAGCGTGGCGGCAACCGTCCGCAGGGCGGTGCCGGCTTCGGCAATGAATACGGCGGCTTCGGCGGTGAATCGCGTGGCCCGCGCGGTCCGCGTGGTCCCGGCGGCGGCGGCGGTGCGGGCGGTGGTGCCGGCAAGCCGCAGCGTGCGGCACGTCCGTACGGCCACCCCGGCAACGCACCGAGCTTCCCCTCCGATCACGCCACGCCCGGTGGCTTCAGCCCGTACGGGCAGCCGCGTGGTCCGCGCCCGCAGGGTGGTCGTCCCGGCGGCGGCGGCAACCGTCCTCAGAACGCCGGCCCGCGTCCGGGTGGCCGTCC
>NZ_JADHDV010000020.1 GCF_016820515.1 Pseudoxanthomonas beigongshangi
AGGCCGGCGACGCCGCAACCCACCACCACCAGTGGCGGCGCGCCGCTCACGGGCGTTCGCCCCGGCCCACGGCAAGCATCCGCGCCAGCGCGGCGCGCGCGCCGGCGGCCACCTGTTCCGGCACTTCCACCACGTGGCGCAGGTCGCGCAGGCAGGCATGGATGTTCGGCAGGGTGATCCGCTTCATGTGCGGGCACAGGTTGCAGGGCTTGATGAACTCGACATCGGGAAAGCGATAGCGCAGGTTGTCGGCCATCGAGCATTCGGTGATCAGGGCGACGCGGCGCGGACGCTCGCGTTCCAGCCACGCGCCCATCGCGGTGGTCGAACCGACGAAATCGGCCTCGCGCTGCACTTCCGGCGGGCACTCCGGATGCGCGACCAGGCGCGCGTCGAAGGTCTCGCGGGTATGCCGCGCCTGTTGCGCGGTGAACTGCTCGTGCACTTCGCAGCGGCCGTCCCACAGCACCAGTTCAACGCCGGTCTGGGCGGCGACGTGATGGCCGAGGAAGGCGTCGGGCAGGAAGATGACCTTGTCCGCGCCCATCGCCTCGACCACCTGCACCGCATTGGCGGAGGTGCAGCAGGCATCGGACTCTGCCTTCACCGCCGCACTGGTATTGACGTAGCTGACCACCGGCGCACCGGGATGGCGCGCGCGCAGGGCGCGCACGTCGTCGGCGGTGATGGAAGAGGCCAGCGAACAGCCCGCCTCGGGATCCGGAATCAGCACGGTGCGCCGCGGCGCCAGGATCTTCGCGGTCTCGGCCATGAAATGGACGCCGCACAGCACGATGATCTCCGCGTCGCAGTCGGCGGCCGCCTGCGCCAGCGCCAGCGAGTCGCCGGTGACGTCTGCCACGCCATGGAAGATCTCCGGCGACTGGTAGCTGTGCGCCATGATCACCGCGCCGCGTTCACGCTTGAGTTCGCGGATGGCATCGATCCAGGGCAGGTGCAGCGGCCACTCCAGGCACGGCACGGTATCGCCCACGCGCGCGGTCAGATCCGCGTAGCGATCTTCCAGGTCCGGCGTCCAGCGCGGCGCATGCGTGGCGTTCATGCGGCCCGCCCGGCGTGTGCGCGATGGGCCTGCCGCGCGTCGCGCGCCAGACGCGCGCCGCGTTGCAGGAGGATGCGCGAGGCGAGCGGAAAGGCTTCCCAAGGCAACCGATCCAGCAGGTTGCGCAGGAACAGCCCGAGTTCGGTGTCGCCGGTCAGCATCAGGCGGCGCTGGAAAAACAGGGTATCGGCGTCCTCCAGCCGGCTCGCCAGCAGCAGCAGATCGGTGGCGCTGCCGCTCACCGTGGCTTCCGCGTCGCCCTGCGCCAGATGCAGGCCGTCGGCGCGCAATTCGAACACCCAGCGCTGATCGAGATCGGTGATTTCGATGCCGAGTCGGCGGCCGGCGATCGGCTCCAGGACACGCCGTACCTGCGGAGACGCCAATGCAGGCGCGAGCAGGCGCAACGCCGCGCGTTGGCGCAACGGTCCCGGTATCCGCGCGAGCCAGGGCCGCAGGCGGCGTGGCGGTGGCAGCCAGCGAAGCAGGGGGGAAGGTGCGGAAGCGGAACGGGTCGATGACGGACCGGAATGGGCCATGGAAAGGGTCGGTTCGGAAAGGGGGGAAGAAGCCCGCGACTGGCGGCGATGGGCTTCTGCGATCAGCAGCCGCATCAGTCGTTCGGCGCTGGACGGAGAAATGCCGGCGCGGCTTGCGAGCCGGCGCGCGCGTTCCCGGACCCGGTGCTCGCGTCGCGCGTCGGTCTGCGCCAGGCCCGCGTCGCGCTTGATCCGGCCGGCCAGTCCGGCCAGCCGCTGGCGTCCGCCCAGCAGGATCACCATCGCGTCGTCGACCCGGTCGATCGCCGCGCGGGTGCCGCCCAGGGCCAGGCGGCTCAGCACGGCCCCGCCTCCACGATGGATAAGGGCGCGGAGACGACAACAGGGCGATGGCCCGAGGGGGCCGGCGCGGTATGCGATTCGAACGGCGGCATGGCGATCACCGGTACGGTGGGCACATCCTAGGCAGCGCCGGGCGGGCTGCCATTGACCCAGATCAAGCGGGCCGGAAGCGCAGCGCTCCGCGCCAGCAGCGCAGGATCACCCCTCCGCTGGCGCCCCACGCGAGCACCAGCGCGGCGCCGGCCGGCCGCGCCAGCGCGGGATCCACGGTCGCCGCCAGCAGCAGCCCGCCCGCCGCCAGGTGCGCGTACAGCAGCCACTGCTTGTGGGTGTCTTCGAGCAGCCGGTCCACACCCGGCACGCGCACGCCGCGCGGGTGGCGCCGCCGCAGTTCGATCCAGGCCAGGAAACCGACGATTTCCAGCAGCATGCCCAGCACCAGCAGCGGAAGGCCGACGGCGACCACCAGCGCGCCGATCGCCAGCATGGCGCGCGGGGACAGCTCCGGCGCCAGGGTGGCGAGGCAAGCCGTCGCCAGCGCGGTACAGCCGGCCAGCCAGAACCGGCGCAGCACCGGATTGCGCGGATGCGGCGCACGCCATTGCAGGACCGGAACCGCCAGGCAGAACACCAGCGCGGGCAGGGCGAGGACGCGCGCCGGATGAATGGGCACATCGGCCAGCGCGCGCCAACCCGCCGCGCCGAGGCCGGCGACCAGCACGCCCAGCCAGATCAGCAGCCAGCCGGCGGGAATGCGCCGCGTTCCCTGCAGCATCGGCAGGGTGATGCTGGCGACCGCGCCGAGCAGCGCTAGCGTCCAACCCGCGAGTCCGAACGCGGCGTGCAGGTTGGCGATTCGATCCAGCGGAAGCGCGATCCTGCCCGACAGGATCGCCAGCCCCGCCAGCCCGAGCGAAGCGGTGGCCAGCAGCGACGCCAGCGCGACGCCGATGCCGAACCGCGCCGCGCGCGCGCCGGTTCCGCGCGCCACCGCGATCAGGCCGCCGAGTGCGAACAGCAGCAGCGATGGCGCCAGCAACAGCGAGGCCGCGCCGGTGAGCAGCGGGTGCGGAAACATCAGCGCCGGCACCAGCAGGAGCAGTCCGCCATTGAATGCCGCATGCAACCATGGCGCGAGTCCGGGGCGGGGCAATGGACTGCCGGCGGCGACCGGCAGGAACTGGATCAGGCTGCCGAGCATCGCGTTGCCGAGCACGCCCAGGGTAAACAGGTGCACCAGCACCAGCGTGTGCGGCGCCCAGCGCGTCAGCAGCGCGAATTCACCGCTCCACAGCAGCCATGCGCCGGCGGCGACGCCCCAGGCCAAAGACGACAGCAGGAAGCGCAGCGGTTGCCCGGGCGGCGGTGCCTGGGCGAACGCCAGTCCGCTCATGCGATTCGCGGCGGCTCCAGCGCGGCGCGATCGTCGGCATGGCAGATTGCGATGCAGGCGTCACCGGCGGGCAGATCCTGCACGCGGTACGCGTAGCCCCAGGCGTCGAGCAGCGACATCGGCGGCAGCGGCCGGAACGGCGTGAACGCCACCAGTCGCCCGCCGCGCGGCAACGCTTCCAGGCTGGCGAGGATCCGCTGCATCGGTTCCGGCGGCGCGAGTTCGCGCAGATCCAGTCGCATCAGGGACACGGTGTTTCCCCCTCCCTCGCGGCATCATCCGATTCGGGACAGGCCAGCGTCGCGCCGGCCGCATCAAAGGATTCGCGTATCCAGCCGGCACAGGGCGAGCAGGGATCCGGCGGCAACAGCGCTTCGTTCATGGCGTTACCCCAGCAGGGCCAGCAGGCCCATCGGATGGTGGGTGCGCGCGATGCCGTAAACCTGCAGGAAACACAGCAACGCGACCGCATACAGCACGGTGCGGGACAGTCTTCCCCGCGCCGGCTGGAAGGCGAGAACGCCCAGCACCACGTACGCAAGGATGAGAGCGACCTTCACGACCAGCCAGCCGTTGGCGAACAGCCCGGCGGGCAGGATCGTCAGCAGCATCATCGCCGCGGTCAGCAGCACGGTGTCGATCGTGTAGCCGAGATAGCGCAGCGGCGCCACGCGCGGCCAGCGCATGCCCAGCGACAGACCCAATCCACGCAATGCGAACAGCGTGCCGCTGGTGAGCGCGGCGGCGACATGGACCTGCTTGATGTCGGGATAGAAGGTGATCATGGCGTCAGCCCGGCCGGCCGTCGGCGCGCGGACTCAGGTAGATGCGGCCGATGCGGACCACCCACGGCAGCAGCGCGAGCAGCCAGCCGATCGCCGAGGCGACCTGCCAGAACAGCGCGTCGGGGGCGACTTCGGCGACCACCCGCATCACCGCCACGATTTGCAGTGCGGCAAACGCGAACCAGGCCAGCGCCGGCATCTTCAACGGCCGCCCGGAATGCCCCTGGGTGACCCGGGTGACCATCGCCACCAATACGCTGCCGAAGAAACCGATGAACATCGCGTGCATCGGCGCGCGCCCCAGCACGAATTCACCCGTGAGCAGGTAGATGACGCTCTGCGCGGTGTACAGCGCGAAGGTGATCGGCAACCACGCGGTACCGACGAACAGCACCGCCAGCAGGCCCGGCATCCGTCCGCGTGGCCACCAGTGCCACAGCGCCACGCCGCTGGCGATCAGCAGCGCCGCATCCGGCAGCCACAGCCACGCGTAGGCGTGCCGCAGCTCCAGCAGCAGGTGAAGCAGCAGGAAGCCCCACATCGCGCCCAGCCACGCCATGGGCCGCCAGGGCTTGTAGCCCGGCACCGTATTGGCGGCGAAGAACGGGAACATGCGGTGGGCGACGGTCAGGTAGATCGGCAGCAGCATCGCCACCCCGCCGAGCTTGATGCTGGCGAAGGCATACCACCCATCCCCGGTCAGCACGAACACCAGGAAGCACGCCAGTCCCGCGCAGCCGAGCAGCAGCGCGGCGAAGCAGGAACGCGCGTGCCAGGTGCGCGCGGTGTCGCGCAGCAGCAGCCGGCCGAGCGTGGCCACGCCGGCCAGCCAGCCGGCCAGCGCCATCCACAGGCCGACCGTGAAACCGGCGTCCCAGCCCAGCGTGGAAAGCAGGATCGCCAGTTGTCCGCCCATCAGTCCGGCGCCCACCGGCACGTAGCGCCAGCGCGGCAGATCCGGCAAGCCCATCCAGCGCGGGAATACCGTCAGCAGGAAACCGAAGATGAAACTCGGCAGCACCAGGTACTGCATCAGGAAGGCATGCAGCCAACCGGGCGGTACCGCGATGTCCGGCATGCGCCAGGCGCCGGTGTACTGCGCGGCCAGCCAGGCCGTCCACCACAGCATCGCCAGCAGCACGTTGCCGGCGCCGATGAAGAACATCAGCCGGTGCGGTGCCTGCAGCAACTGGCGCGCGGACATGCCACGCGGGGTCGGGGGGCGGGTGGAAACGGGAATCGGTCGCATGGGCAAAGTCTGCGCCGCTCCGCCGGGGCCTTCCTTGACCTGGATCAGGCGGGATACGGATCGGTGCCGGGAGGATTCCCGCCCGCGTCGCATCTGCCGATGCCCCACCTCGTCATCCCAGCGAACGCGGGGACCCGTTTTGACTTCCGGCCAGCGTTCCTCGGCATCCAGGATCCCAAGTGATTCCAGCTTGCGCTGGAATGACGGTCGAAAGGGCTGGGTGATGAAGGGAACCCGCATCGTCATCCCAGCGAACGCTGGGACCCATTTTTACTTTCGGCCAGCGTTCCTCGGCGTCCAAGGATCCCAATGGATTCCAGCTCGCGCTGGAATGAGGGGGGAACTAGCGGCGCTTGGGATGGAGCCGGGCGTGTGGGGAATACGGTCGCGACTTACGTCGCTCCCACAAGGACCCGCCGAATCTCTTCCCTTGTGGGAGCGACGTCAGTCGCGATATCCGGACGACCACTTGATGCGGGTCAATGCCGGCGCCACCGGAGCTGCTTACCTTGCCCGGCACCGGGGCGATGGCCCCGGCCCACACTCAGCAAGGAAACCCGATGTCCGCTCCCGAACTCACCGACGAACCGCTCCAGCAACGCACTCGCGCCATGACCCATGCCCTGCGCGAATGGGATCCCGACGCGGAGGTCCAGTTCGAATCCGCCAATGGCCGGCTGTCCATCCTGACCACGCTGGCGCCGGCGCGGGTGCGCGAAATCCTCGCCACCGTCGGAGAGCACGTCGAGGAAGCGCCGGAGGAACCGCAGCGTGGCGGCGGTTGCGGCTGCGGGGGCTGCGGCTGTTCCACCTGACCGGAACGCGCCGCGCCGGCAACACGCGCGAAACCGACAGGTAAAAAAAGAGCCGCTTGCGCGGCTCTTTTTCATTGCGGTTAGACCATCGGAAGGGTCGCGTATCAGCCCTCCGCCGGCACCACCGCCGGCAGTGCTTCCCGGCGCGGCGCCACCCACAGGCGGAACACGAACCAGGCCAGGGCGAACGCGCCGACGCTGAACAGCGTGTCCGAGGGAACCCGCATCCACACCAGCATGTCGACGATCGGCTGCTGCATGAACTCGGCCGAGCGGGCGTACCAGTAGCCGTGCTTCAGCGCGGCGTTGAGCTGGAGGATGCCCAGCGGCAGCAGGGTGAACAGGGCCATGCCGGCCAGGCCAATGTTGAGCGACCAGAACGCGGTCTTCAGCAGCCTTTCGTTCCACTGCACGTCCGGCTTCAGGCCACGCAGGCAGAACAGCATCAGGCCGATGCCGAGCATGCCGTACACGCCGAACAGCGCGGTGTGGCCGTGGGTCGGGGTCAGGTTCAGGCCCTGCATGTAATACAGCGGCAGCGGCGGGTTGATCAGGAAGCCGAACAGGCCGGCACCCACCAGGTTCCAGAACGCGACCGCGATGAAGAACAGGATCGGCCAGCGGTAGCGTTGCATCCACGGCGTCGCCTTGCCCATCTTGTAGCTGTGGTAGGCCTCGAAGCCGACGTACGCCAGCGGCACCACTTCCAGCGCCGAGAAGCTCGCGCCGATGGCGATGACCGCGGTCGGGGTGCCGGTGAAGTACAGGTGGTGCAGGGTGCCCAGCACGCCGCCGGCCATGAACACGATGGTCGCGAACAGCACCGCCACCGTGGCCGACTTGACCTGCAGCATGCCCAGGCGGGTGAACAGGAAGGCGATGACCGCCACCGCGAAGACCTCGAAGAAGCCTTCCACCCACAGGTGCACCACCCACCAGCGCCAGTACTCGACCATCGACAGGTGCGTGTGCTCGCCCCACATCAGGCCGGCCGCGTAGAACAGGCCGATGGCCACGGTGGACAGGAACAGCAGGGAGACGATGGAACGCGAGTCGCCGCCGTTGCGCATCGCCGGCCACAGGGCGCGGCCGACCAGCACCAGCCACAGGGTCAGGCCGATGAACAGGAACCACTGCCAGAAGCGGCCGAGGTCGACGTATTCCCAGCCCTGGTGGCCGAACCAGAAGTTGTGCTTCAGGCCGAGCTTCTGCATCACCGCGAACCACTGCCCGGCGAACGCGCCGACCACGATGATCAGCAGGCAGACCCACAGCAGGTTCACGCCCAGGCGCTGGAACTTCGGCTCGTGCCCGGATATCGCCGGGCCGATGTAAAGGCCCATGCCCAGCCAGGCCGTGGCGATCCACAGTACCGCCAGTTGCGTGTGCCAGGTTCTGGTCAGCGCGTACGGCAACACGTCGGCCAGGGCGAAGCCGTAGGCTTCCTGGCCCTCCACCTGGTAGTGCGCCGTGATCGCGCCGAGCAGGATCTGCACCAGGAACAGCGCGATCACCACCCAGAAATACTTGGCGGTGGCGCGCATCGACGGGGTGACCTTGATATCGGCCAGCGGATCCCGCTTGGGCAGCACCGGCGCCAGTTCGTCACCGTGGTTGACCGCGTAGTGCCAGCCCAGCAGGCCGATGCCGGCGATCAGGAACAGCACGCTGAACACCGTCCACAGGAACGCGCTGGGAGGCGGCGTGTTGCCGACCAGTTCGTCGGCGGGCCAGTTGGCGGTGTAGCTGATCTCGGCGCCCGGGCGCTGGGTCACCGACGACCACGCGGCCCACCAGTAGAAGCCGGTGAGCTGGCGCCGGTGCTCGGCGTCGGGCACGGTGTCGTTGCGCATCGCATAGGCTTCGCGCAGCTTCACCATCGCCGGATCCTTGCCGAACAACTGCTCGTAGTGCGCGGCGACCGTGCGGATGGCGGCGGCGCGGTCGACGTCCACGGTCACCGTGCCGGTGGCGGCGTCGTAGCTGTTGGGACGCATCAGCGCCTGCACGCGCTTGGCGTACGCGGCCTGGGTCGGGGCGTCCAGATCCTTGTAGCTGGCGGCGCCGGCCTCGCGCCTGGCCCAGATGTCGAGGATGGCTTCGGCCTCGCGGTGCAGCCAGTCCGCGCCCCAGTCGGGAGCGACGTAGCCGCCGTGGCCCCAGATGGAGCCCAGTTGCTGGCCACCGATCGACTGCCAGACCTGGCGGCCGGTCTCGATGTCCTTGCGGGTGTAAAGCACCTGGCCATTGGCGTCGACCACCTGTTCGGGCAGGGGTGGCGCCTGTCGGTGGACCTCGCTGCCGACCCAGAGCAGGACGGCGAACGAGGCGATGAGCAGGGCGGCCAACCCTACCCACAGCTTGCGTGTCGAATTCATGATGCGGGACTCCGTGGGAACCGCAGGCATGTTCCGCCCGCGTCCGGATCCCCTCCATGACCTACGTCAAGTCGATGGCATTCGCGTGCGTGCAGGCGGGTTACGCCTGGCAGGCGTCAGTCGCGCAACACCGTGGATGCCAGTTCGTGCAGGCGATCCATGTCCAGGATCTCCACGTCGCGCTGCTTGATGTGGACCAGCCCATCGCGTTCGAACCGGCGCAGCACCCGGCTGACCGTTTCCGGCGCCTGGCGCAGGTAGTTGGCAATGTCGGTGCGCGACATGGTCAGCTGGAACCGGCGCGAGGAATAGCCGCGCGCGGCCAGCCGCCGCGACAGTCCGATCAGGAACGCCGCCATCCGCTCGTCGGCGCTGTTGTCACGGGCGAACAGCGAGGCCACGCCGATATCGTGGCTCATCAGCCGGAACAGGTGCTGCTGCAGGTTCGGCAGGCGCGCGGCCAGCAGGGCGATCTTGGGGAACGAGAACCGGCACAGCATCACCGTGTCCAGCGCGATCGCGTTGCAGGGGTAGCGGTCGCCATGGATCGCGTTGAGGCCGATCACCTCGCCGGGCAGGTGGAAGCCCAGCACCTGCTCGTGGCCGTCGCGATCGACCTGGTAGGTCTTGACCGTGCCGGCGCGCACCGCGGCGATGGCGCTGAAGGAATCCCCCTCGCGGAACACGTGCTCGCCCGGCTGCAGCGGGCCGACGTGTTCGACCAGCACGTGCAGGTCCATCAACGCCCGCTTGTCCATGCCCTCGCTGAGGCAGGCCTGGGAGAACGCGCAGGTCGAGCAGAACGTCAGCGAATCGCCGTCGTCCGAGAGAATGGTGGCGTCGGTACGCGGGAAAACGACCGGCGAGCTCATGCGGACGTCCCGGATGAGGTCAGATGGTTCGCGAGAACCGCGTGGTCGCGGCCTCCGCGGCGGCGGGCAGATATCGGTCGAAGCACATGGCGATGATACGCAACAGCAGGCGTCCACGCGAGGTGGCGCACACTTCCCGCGCCCCCAGCTGGACCAGGCCGTCGGCCTGCAGCGGCTCCAGCCGTGCCAGCGCGTCGGCGAAGTAGTCGCGGAAGTCGATCACGTGGCGGCGCTCGATCGCATCGAAGTCGATGCGGCCGTGGCACATCAGCTGCTGGATGACATCGGCGCGCAGCAGGTCGTCCTCGTCCAGGCGCATGCCGCGCCACACCGGCAGGCGGCCGCTGTCGATCATCTGTTCCCAACTGCCGATGTCGCGCGGGTTCTGGCTGAAGCTGGCGCCGACATGGCTGATCGCGCTGACGCCCAGGCCGATTAAATCGCTTTCGGCGTGGGTGGAATAGCCCATGAAGTTGCGGTGCAGGTCGCCGCGCTGCTGCGCCCGCGCCAGATCGTCCTCGGGCAGGGCGAAGTGATCCATGCCGATGTAGACGTAGCCGGCTTCGCCCAGCTTGTCGATGGCGCAGCGCAGCAAGTCGAGCTTCTGTTCGGGGGAGGGCAGTTCCTCGGCGTGGATGCGTTGCTGCGGGCGGAACAGGGCCGGCAGGTGCGCGTAACTGTAGATCGCCAGCCGGTCCGGGCGCGCCTTCAGGGTGATGTCGAGCGTGCGCGAGAAACCTGCGAGGGTCTGCCGGGGCAGGCCGTAGATCAGATCGACATTCACCGAGCGCATGCCGTGGGCGCGGCAGGCATCGATGATCGCCAGGGTGTCGTCGACCCCCTGCACCCGGTTGACCGCCTGCTGCACATCGGGATCGAAGTCCTGCACGCCCAGGCTGGCGCGGTTGAAGCCGGCGCGGGCCAGCTGGCCCACCTCGTCCGGGCTGATGAAGCGCGGATCCAGTTCAATCGAGCAGTCGAAACCGGCACCGGAGGCGAACGAGAAGTGCCGGCGCAGCACATCGACGACCTCGGCGATCTGGTCCGGCGACAGGAAGTTGGGCGTGCCACCGCCGAAGTGCACCTGGTTGACGTCGCGGTCGCGGTCGAACAGCGGCGAGACCAGCGCGATCTCGCGGTACAGGCGGGTCAAGTAGGCGTCGCCGCGGGCCTTCTCCCGGGTGATGATGCGGTTGCAGCCGCAATAGAAGCAGGGGCTGGTGCAGAACGGGATATGCAGGTACAGCGACAGCGGGCGCGGGATCGGGTCGCCGTTGGTGATCGCGGCCATCTCGCGCAGTTCCGCCTCCTGGAACTGCGCCGAGAACTGCGGCGCGGTCGGGTAGGAGGTGTAGCGCGGCCCCGGCTTGTCGTAACGCCGGAGCAGTTCGGGGTCGAAGAGGGCGGAAAGGGCGGCCATGGACAAAGGCTAGGCAATGCCGGCCCCGGGCGCCTTGACCTGAATCAACCCCGCGCGGGTTGGCCGGAAACCTTCAGCTATGTGAGGATGCCGGCCACTCCGGGCCGTCGCCGGGGACTGCTACGCTCGGGACACGCGCGGGTTCGCGTGGCCGCGTGCGGGAACGTTTTGAAGGAGTACGCGTGATCGGATACGAGGAAGCCCTGGCCCTGCTGCTGCGCGATGTCGTGCCGCTGGACACCGAATCGGTGGCGGCCTTCGATGGCGCCGGCCGGGTGCTGGCGGCGGACGTCCGCAGTCCCGGATTCCTGCCCCGCTTCGACAACGCCGCGATGGACGGCTTCGCGCTGGCGCTGGGCGATGCGACGGGCGAAGCCGGGACGGAATGGCCGGTGCTCGGATCGACGGCCGCCGGCGATGCCGCAGGCCAGCCAGCGGGGCCGGCGCGGCAGGGCGCGTGGGAAATCATGACCGGCGCGGTGATGCCGGATGGCCTGGACTCGGTGGTACCGGTCGAACGCGTCGATGCGTCCGGTGGCACGGACGGCACGCCACCCACGCGCATCCGCCTGCGCGAACCGGTGCGGACGGGCGCCAACGTGCGCCGCCGCGGCGAGGACATCGCCGAGGGCGCGCGGGTGCTGACGAAGTGCGAACGTTTGGGCCCCGCGCAGATCATGCTGCTGGCCGCGCTCGGCATCGAACGCGTGCCGCTGGTACGGCGGCCGCGGGTGGCGCTGATCGCCACCGGTCGCGAGTTGGCCGAAGCCGGCGAGGCGGACGAGGGCGCGTGGATCCACGACAGCAACACGCCGTTCCTGCGCCTGCGCCTGCATGCGGCCGGCGCCGAAGTGGTGGCGCGGGAACGGGTCGGCGACGATCCCGTAGGCTTCACCGCCGTGCTGGATCGCGTGCTGGCCCAGCGGCCGGATCTGGTGATCAGCACCGGCGCGGTGTCCAAGGGGCGTTTCGATTTCGTACCCGGCAGCCTGCGCGCGCGCGGTGCGGACGTGCGCTTCCACGGCGTGGCGATTCGCCCGGGCAAGCCCCTGCTGTGCGCGCGCCTGCGCGAAGGGCCGCTGCACGTCGGCCTGCCCGGCAATCCGGCCTCCTGCGCGGTGGGCCTGCGCTTTTTCGTGGAACCGCTGCTGCGCGCGATGCTGGGGTTGCCGCGCGAACGGCCCGCGCGCCTGCCGCTGGCCGCACCGGTGCATGCGCGCGCCAACCTGCGCACGCACCTGCACGCCATGCTGGAGGGCGACGGAGAGGGCCGGTTGGCGGTGCATCCGTTGCCCCGGCAGGAGTCCTTCCGGCTCGCGCCGTTCCTGTCATCGCAGGCATGGTTGGTGCTGCCCGAAGCCGGCGATGGCGACACCGTGATCAAACCGGGCCAGGCCGTCGATGTGTATCCGCCCGGCCATCTGGAATCGTTGGCGTGGCAACGGGAATCAGCGTGATGGTGGGGTCATGAACACCATGCTTCCCGCCTGGCAGGGCATCGTGCTCGCCGGCGGACGTTCCTCGCGCATGGGCCGCGACAAGGCGCTGCTCGAATGGCGGGGCCGGCCGCTGCTGGAACACATGCGGGACTTGCTGTCCGACGCCGGTGCCGCGCGGGTGGTGATCAGCGGTACGCGTCCCGGTTACGGCGCAATTCCTGATGCGATCCCCGACGACATCGGCGACGGCGGTCCGGCCGTGGCGCTCGCGCAACTGGTGCAACGGCTGCCCGATGGCGTCTGGCTGGCGGTGCCGGTGGACATGCCGCTGCTGGCAGCACCGGCGTTGCACGCGCTGGTGGCCGCCTCCGCGGACTGCGCGATGTTCGAGCGCCATCCATTGCCGATGCGCATCACCCTCGATTCGCGCACCCGCGCGCTCCTGGCCGGCATCGTCGAGCTGCCGCCGAGCCAGCGTTCGCTGCGCGCGATCCATCACGCGCTCGCGGGCGTGGTGCTGGTGCCGGGTGCGTGGGACGCAAGCCTGATCGGTTGCAACACGCCGGAGGAATGGGCCGCGCTGCGCGAACGCGAGTAAATCGCGATCACGTCCGCGCGGTTGGCTTCGACCGGGGCCATCACTGGCCGACCCGCGACACGTTCATGCTGGAAAGTTTGTGCTAGGCTCGCTCCGCGGTTCGCCCAGCCATTCAAATGCCAGGTGAGCATCATGGAGCATCCACCCCGCCAGGACGTCGCGAGCAAGGCCCAGGAGCGCCTCGCATTCCTGTTGCTGACCGTCGTCGTCTTTCCTTTGAGCGCGGTGCTGATCGTCGCCGGCTATGGTTTCCTGGTCTGGATCTACCAGATGTTCGCCGGTCCGCCGACGGGTTGAGCGATGAGCCAGGCACGCCCGATCTCGCGACGCGCATTGCTTTTCGGCCGCAGCGACGGCGAATCGCCGGTGTCGCCACCGCGTACCGGACGGGCCGGCTCCTCACAGGCCCGTTCCGCACAGACCTTGCGTCCTCCCTGGGCATTGCGCGGCGCCGCGTTTGCGAATGCCTGCACCGGTTGCGTCGCCTGCGTGGACGCCTGTCCCGAACAAGTGCTGGTGCTGCGCAAGGGCAAGGCCGTGTTCGAACCGGAGCGCGGTGAATGCACGTTCTGCCATGCCTGCGTCGATGCCTGCGCGCCGGGCGCGCTGCGCGACGATGGCGTGCAGCCGCCCTGGAGCTATCGCGCGAACGTGGACGAAGCCTGCCTGGGTGCGCACGGCGTGGTCTGCGCCAGTTGCCGCGAGATCTGCCCGCAGTCGGCCATCCGGATTCCGCCCGCCGGGCGCGGCGCCGCGCATATCGACAGCGATGGCTGCAACGGTTGCGGCGCCTGCGTGTCGGTCTGCCCGGCCACCGCCATCCACCTGCACGCATCCGTGGAGACCGCCGCATGAGCCAGCCCGGCGACGACGAACTGCACATCGCCAGCTTCGTGATACAGCACCGGATCGACGCGGCGGAGGGCCTGGCCACGGCCATCGCCGCCTCGCCCGAACTGGAACTGGCGATCCCCGGGGAAACCCGCAGCGTGGTCCTGTGCGAATCCGCCGACCGCTACGCGGTGATGGACCGGATCGAACAACTGCGCGCCGTGCCCGGCGTGCTCAACGTATTGCTGGTCTACCACCATGCCGAGCCACGCGACGCGCTGGAGGCGGAAGTGGAGGCGCGTCCCGAAACAAACCTTGCCGGAGTCCATCCATGAGCACACGCCGGGAATTCATCCGCAACAGCGCCGTCGCCACCGCGGCGGCGGCGGCCGGCCTGCCGCTGGCCGGCGACGGCAGCAACCTGGTGACCGAGGGCGATCTGACCACGCTCAAGTGGGACAAGGCGCCGTGCCGCTACTGCGGCACCGGCTGCGGGGTCAACGTGGCGGTCAAGAACGGCCGCGTGGTCGCCACCCACGGCGACGTGCACGCGGAGGTCAACCGCGGCATCAACTGCGTCAAGGGCTATTTCCTGTCCAAGATCCTGTACGGCACGGATCGCCTGACCATGCCGCTGTTGCGCAAGAAGAACGGCGCCTACGCCAAGGACGGCGAGTTCGAGCAGGTCGGTTGGGACGAGGCCTTCGACGTGATGGCCGCGCAGTTCAAGCGGGTGCTGAAGGAGAAGGGCAGCGACGCCATCGGCATGTTCGGCTCCGGGCAGTGGACCATCTTCGAGGGTTACGCCGCCAACAAGCTGATGAAGGCCGGTTTCCGCAGCAACCACATCGATCCCAACGCCCGCCATTGCATGGCCTCGGCGGTGATGGGCTTCATGCGCACCTTCGGCATGGACGAGCCGATGGGCTGCTATGACGACATCGAGGCGGCCGACGCGTTCGTGCTGTGGGGCTCGAACATGGCCGAGATGCATCCGATCCTGTGGACCCGGGTGACCGATCGACGGCTCTCGCATCCGCACGTGAAGGTGGCGGTGATGTCGACCTTCGAGCACCGCAGCTTCGAACTGGCCGACATCCCGATCGTGTTCAAGCCGCAGACCGATCTGGTCATCCTGAACTACATCGCCAACCACATCATCCGCACCGGCAAGGTCAACCAGGACTTCGTCAACAAGCACACCACCTTCAAGCGCGGCAACGACGACATCGGCTACGGCCTGCGTCCGGACAATCCGCTGGAGCTGAAGGCGAAGAACGCCAAGGATCCCAACGGCGGCGAGCCCATCGATTTCGAGGCCTTCGCCCGTTTCGTCGCTCCGTACACGCTGGACAAGGCGGTGGAGATGACCGGGGTGGAGCGCGGCTGGCTGGAGAAACTGGCCGAGCTGTACGCGGATCCGAAGATCAAGGTCACCTCGTTCTGGACCATGGGCTTCAACCAGCACACCCGCGGCGTGTGGGCCAACAACATGGTCTACAACCTGCACCTGCTGACCGGCAAGATCGCCACCCCGGGCAACAGCCCGTTCTCGCTGACCGGCCAGCCCTCGGCCTGCGGCACCGCGCGCGAGGTCGGCACCTTCAGCCACCGCCTGCCGGCGGACATGGTGGTGACCAACCCCGAGCATCGCAAGCACGCCGAGGAAATCTGGAAGGTCCCGCACGGCACCATCAAGCCCAAACCGGGCTATCACGCGGTGGAGCAGAACCGCGCCCTGAAGGACGGCAAGCTCAACGCCTACTGGGTGATGGTCAACAACAACATGCAGGCGGCGGCCAACCTGCGCGAGGAAACCTGGCCCGGTTACCGCAACCCGGACAACTTCATCGTCGTGTCCGACGCCTATCCCACCGTCACCGCGCAGGCCGCGGACCTGATCCTGCCGGCGGCGATGTGGGTGGAGAAGGAGGGCGCGTACGGCAACGCCGAGCGGCGCACGCAGTTCTGGCACCAATTGGTCAAGGCACCGGGACAGGCGCGCTCGGACCTGTGGCAGTTGATGGAATTCTCCAAGCGCTTCACCACCGACGAATGCTGGTCGGCCGAGCTGCTGGCGGCCAATCCCCAGTTCAAGGGCAAGACCCTGTTCGATGTGCTGTATCGCAACGGCAACGTCGATCGGTTCCCGGTCGGCGATATCGAAGCGGGCTACGCCAACGACGAGTCGGCGGCGTTCGGTTTCTACGTGCAGAAGGGCCTGTTCGAGGAATACGCCGCGTTCGGTCGCGGCCACGGCCACGATCTGGCGCCGTTCGACGCCTACCACAAGGCGCGCGGACTGCGCTGGCCGGTGGTCGACGGCAAGGAAACCCGCTGGCGCTATCGCGAAAGCGCGGATCCCTACGTCAAGGCCGGCACCGGCTTCCAGTTCTACGGCAATCCCGACGGCAGGGCGGTGATCTGGGCCTTGCCCTACGAACCGCCGGCCGAGTCGCCGGACGAGGATTACAACCTTTGGCTGGTCACCGGGCGCGTGCTGGAGCACTGGCATTCCGGTTCGATGACCATGCGCGTGCCCGAGCTTTACCGCAGCTTCCCGGCCGCGGTGGTGTTCATGAATCCCGACGACGCGCGCGAGCGCGGGCTCAAGCGCGGCGACGAGGTGAAGGTGGTGTCGCGACGCGGCGAGATGCTGTCGCGGGTGGAAACGCGCGGCCGCAACCGGATGCCGCCCGGGGTCATCTTCGTGCCGTGGTTCGATGCCGGCCAGTTGATCAACAAGGTCACCCTGGACGCGACCGATCCGATTTCCAAGCAGACCGACTACAAGAAGTGCGCCGTCAAGGTGCTGGCCGTCTAGGAGCTTCGCCATGCGCAACAAGCCATTGCTGATCGCCGTGGGCCTGACGGTGGTGCTGGGGATACTGGTGTTCGTCGCCGGCTGGATGTTCGGCAGCCACCGCTCGCCGGAGACGGCGGCGCCGGCCGAAGCCGCCGGCGTCGCGCCTCCCGCGGTCGACGCGCCGCCGCCCGGTGCGCAGATCGACGCCATCCGCCGCGGCGTGCCGATCGATCAGGAGGGCGCGCCACCGCCGATGGCGCGGGTCGAGAACACCGACATCAAGCGGGTACGCGCCTATCCGATGCAGCCGCCGACCATTCCGCACGCCATCGACGGCTACCAGGTCGACAAGAACAGCAACCGCTGCATGCTGTGCCATGCGCGCGCCAACGCCGCCACTTTCCAGGCGCCGCCGGTCAGCGTGACCCACTACATGGACCGGGACGATCAGTTCCTGGCCACGATTTCGCCGCGCCGCTACTTCTGCAACCAGTGCCACGTGGTGCAGACCGATGCCAAGCCGCTGGTGGCGAACAACTTCCAGGACATCGACAGCGTCATCGCGACCACGCCGGCCGCGCCGACGACGCCGGCCAAGCAGGGGAGCGAGTGAGCCATGTGGGAACGGATCAAGCAACGCGTGCTGCCCATCTGGCGCACCCTGCGCTCACCCAGCCGGCACTACAGCCTGGGGTTCCTGACGGTGGCCGGTTTCGTGGTCGGGGTGGTGTTCTGGGGCGGCTTCAACACCGCGCTGGAAGCGACCAACACAGAGACCTTCTGCACCGGCTGCCATGAAATGCGCGACAACGTCTTCCAGGAACTGAAGACGACCATCCACTACACCAATCGTTCCGGCGTGCGCGCGACCTGCCCGGACTGCCACGTGCCGCACAACTGGACCAACAAGATCGCCCGCAAGATGCAGGCGTCCAAGGAAGTCTGGGGCAAGGTGTTCGGCACGATTGATACCCGCGAGAAGTTCCTCGATCACCGGCTGGAACTGGCGATGCACGAGTGGGAGCGCTTGAAGGCCAACGACTCGCTGGAGTGTCGCAACTGCCACGACTATTCGTCGATGGATCTGACCCGGCAGGGATCGCGCGCGGCCCAGACCCACAAGCTGTGGCTGGGCACCCAGAAGAAGACCTGCATCGATTGCCACAAAGGCGTGGCCCACCACCTGCCGGACATGACCGGAGTGCCGCAGGGCTGAACTCCCCAGCCGCTGCGGCTTCCCCAAAAACGAATCCGGCCACGCCCGGCAGATACGAAGGCCGGTGGCCGGCGCCATGCGTTCCGGCGGCTACTTGCCGCCGCGGCGACGCTCCTCCTCGCGCATCTTCTTGCGCAGGAACAGGCTGACCCAGATGCCGATGCCGAACATCACCAGGCTGCCGCCGATGGCGAGCCAGCCAACCGGCTCCAGCAGGATTTCGCGAAGGATTGGATGCATGTGCGGCGGTTCCCCGGATGGACTGCGGGCAGGTTAGCGCGCTGGCGGTTGGCGGCATTGACCTGAATCAATGGCGGTTCGCGGGGGCGGGGCGCGAAGAGCGCGTGCAGGGATTCAACGGGCCGATATGCGATAAGGGGGCCGGAGGGTCGCATCCATGAGCGGAATCTATTCTTTGCTGATTTCCCCCGAGCACGCCGAACTGGTGCAGGGCGATGTCGGTGCGGATCTGGGGCAGGGATTCCGCCTGGTCCACGAACAGTCGCAGAAGCGTACCGGGGCGCGTTGGTACTTCTACGCCGAGCGCTCGTTGAGCAAGCCCGAGGCGCTGCGCCGCGCCCAGCAGTGGTACGACTCCAGCGGCCACCCCGACTGGCCGGGATTGGCCGAACGCGCCTGAACCCATCGTCCAGCGTCCTCGACATGGCCTTCACCGGACTTGTCACAGCTTGACCGGGATCATCCAGGGACCGGTCCCATGCTGGAAGTTCAGAGTCCCGAAACGGCCAGCCAGTCCGTCCTGCTGGCGCTGGAGGATGGCATCCGGCGGATCCGCGATCCCCGTGAGGTGATGGCGTTCGCCGCCGCGCATCTGGCCCGCCACCTGCGCGTCGATCGCGTCTGCTATGCCGAGATGGACGAGGCCGGGGAGCGATTCGCCCTGCAGGTCGAATCAGGCAACGGGCGTTTGCCGCCGCTGGCGGGACAGCAGCGGCTGGACGATTTCGGCGACTTCGTGGGCGAATCGATGCGCCGCGGCGAGGTGCTTTGCTGCGACGACACCGCGGCGATCCGGGGCCTGTCGGCGCTGCAACGGCGCGCCTACCGCGACAGCGGCATCCGCGCGCACATCAGCGTGTCGCTGGTGCGCGACGGCGATTCCCGGGCAATCCTCGCGGTGCATCACGCCGATCCACGTGTCTGGACTTCCGCCGAACGGGCGCTGGTGCGGAACGTCGGCGAGCGCACCTCGGCATCGGTGCTGCGCACGCGGGTGGCGGCGGAACTGCGCCGCAGCGAGGCGCGGTTCCGCCAGTTGTTCGAGTCCATCGATCAGGGTTTCTGCATCATCGACGTGCTGTTCGACGCCGATGGCCATGCCTGCGACTACCGCTTCGTCGAGGTCAACGGCGCGTTCGCGCGCCACACCGGCCTGGGCGAGGTGGTCGGGCGCACCGCGCGCGAGGTCGTCGCCGATCTGGAAGCCTCCTGGTACGAACTGTACGGCGAGGTCGCGCTCACCGGGCAGCCGCGACGGTTCGAAAAACAGACGGTGGGCATGGGGGGACGCTGGTTCGAGGTCTACGCGTTTCCACTGGAGGGAGGCAGCCACCAGGTCGGCATCCTCTTCAGCGACATCAGTGATCGCCGCCGGATCACCGACGCCATGCGCGAAAGCCAGTCGCAGCTGGCCGCGGTCATCGAGCACGTGCCGGTGGGCATCGGCCTGTTCGACACCGAGGGCCGCTACCTGATGGCCAACCCCCACCTGCAGGAACTGGTCGGCAACGTGCTGCCGTCGCGCGAGCCGCGCTCCCGCTGGCGCGCCTACGACGCAGAAGGCAACCTGCTGGCGCCGAGCGAGTATCCGAGTGCGCGGGCGCTGCGCGGCGAAACCGTGCCGCCGACCGTGGATTTCCATATCTACCTGGATGGCGTGGAGCGCTGGATCGTGTTCGGCGCGGTGCCGTTGTGGCGCGACGGCAAGGTGGCCGGCGGCATCTCGGTGGCCCAGGACATCACCGAGCGCCGGCGGGTGGAAAGCGCGCTGCGCGAGAGCGAATGGCGGCTTTCCACCCTGATCGAGGGCATCCCGTTGCTGGTGTGGCGGTCCTCCGATCGCGGCCACTGGACCTGGGCCAGCCCGCAATGGGAGCAGTTCACCGGCCAGTCCCAGCAGGACGCGGTCGGGCTGGGCTGGCTGGCGTCGATCCATCCTGAGGACCGCGATGCGACCTTGCAAGCGTGGGCACGCGCGGGCGAACGCGAGGAGATGAGGGTCGAACACCGCGTGCGCCAGGCCGGCACCGGCAGCTACGTCTGGCATTCCACCCGTTCGCGCGCATTGAAGGATCCGCGCGGACGCATCGTCGAGTGGCTGGGCACGACCGCCGATATCCAGCAGTTCAAGAACCTGCACGCGCGCCAGCGCGAGCTGTTGGAACTTCAGGCCGATCAGAGCCGGCGCAAGGATGAGTTCCTGGCAATCCTCGCCCACGAGCTGCGCAATCCGCTGGCGCCGCTGCGGACCACCCTGGAGTTGCTGGTGGAGGCGGGCGATGCGCCGTTCGCGCCCGCGCTCGCGCGGATGCAGCGACAGGTCGACCACATGGTAAGGCTGGTGGAGGATCTGCTGGAGGTTTCGCGGATAACCCACGGCACCATCGAGCTCCGCCGCGAGCAGCTGGACGTCAACGAGGTGCTGCAGGTCGCCATCGATACCAGCCGGCCATGGATAGAGCAGGCCGGACACCAACTGGAGGTGGCGCTGTCGCCGCGCGCCTGCATCGTCGACGGCGATCCGGTTCGGCTGGCGCAGGTGTTCTCCAACCTGCTGAACAACGCCGCCAAGTTCACCCATGCGCCGGGCCGCATCGCCCTGGGTTCGCGCCGGGAAGATGGCTGGCTGCGGGTCAGCGTCGCCGACAACGGCGTGGGCATGCCGCCCGAGCGGATTGGCGAGATATTCAACCTGTTCACCCAGATCCGGCAGGAAAAGCAGCAGATGCTGAGCGGACTGGGCATCGGCCTGACCCTGGTTCGCAGCATCGTCGAACTGCATGGCGGGCACGTGCGCGCGCACAGCGACGGCATCGGCCAGGGCAGCCACTTCGAAGTCGAACTGCCGCTGGTCAACACATCGAATCCGGGAGAAGACGACATGGCCACCGACTACACCACGCCTGGAAACCGCCATCGGGTGATGGTGGTGGACGACAACCGCGATGCGGCCGACGCCATCGCCGAGTACCTGGAGTTCGCCGGCCACGACGTCGCGGTGGCCTACGATGGCGAAGCGGCACTGGCGCGTTTCGCCGGTTTCGCGCCGGAGATGGTGCTGATGGATCTGGGCATGCCCGGCATCAGCGGCTACGACACCGCCACCCGCATGCGTGCCCTGAACAGCGGCGCGGCGCTGACCCTGGTGGCGCTCAGCGGCTGGACCCACGAGGAGGACAAGCGACGCTCGCGCGAAGCCGGATTCGACGCGCACCTGGCCAAGCCGGTGGAAGTGGCGACCCTGCGCCGGCTGATCGAGGAACATCTCGGCCGTGGATGAGCGCGCCGCCCCGCCATCGCGGCGGCTTTCACTTGGCGTGATCATCGCGCCCTGACAATGGAATTCCCGATCAGGAATCCGGTCATGGAATCGCACGCCCATCACGCCGAACCGCCACAGGGAGCGGGCAGGCGGCGCGGACAGATCCTGCGCTTCCTGTTCCGCTACCGGAACTCGGGCCTGTTTTCCGGGCTGGATACCAGCCTGGAGGATGCCGCGCTGCAGGTACCGGAAGGCACGCCCCAGGAGCTGGCCCAGGACTTGGAGGCGCTCGGCCCGGCGTTCGTGAAGATCGGGCAGATGCTCTCGACCCGGCCGGACATCGTGCCGCCGGCCTTCGCCAGTTCCTTCGAACGCATGCAGGAACGGGTGGAACCGGTGTCGTTCGAGGCCGTCCGCGAAGTGGTGGAAACCGAACTCGGCGTGCGCGTGAGCCATGCCTTCTCCGGGTTCGAACCGGAACCGCTGGGCTCGGCGTCGCTGGCTCAGGTGCATCGCGCCTGGTTGCGCGACGGCACGGCGGTGGCGGTCAAGGTGCAGAAGCCCGGCATCGCCCAGCAACTGCTCGGGGATCTGGAACTGCTGCGCGGCTTCGCCCGCAATGCCGATCGCTTCACCGAAATGGGGCGGCGGGTGCGCTTCGCCGACTGGCTGGAGGAATTCAGCCGTACCCTGTTGGCCGAGCTGGACTACCAGGCCGAGGCCGAGAACCTGCTGCGGTTCCGCCTGCACCTGGCGCCGTTTCCGGAACTATGGGTACCGGCACCCGTCGCCGATCTCAGCCGGCGCCGGGTACTGACCATGGAGCTGGCCGAGGGCATCCGGGTGGATCAGATTCCGGGCGTGCGCCGGACCGAGCAGCCGATGGATCTGCTGGCATCGGCGCTGCTGCGCGGCTATCTGGACCAGATCTTCGTGCATGGCGAAATCCATGCCGATCCGCATCCGGGCAACCTGCGGGTGACCCGTGACGGCCGGCTCGCGGTGTTCGATCTGGGCATGGTGGTGAACGTGCCGCCCAAGCGACGCGACTGCCTGCTCAAACTGCTGTTCGCCGCGGTCGACGGACGCGGTGAACAGGCCGCCGACGAGGCCATCGCCATGGGCACCCGGCTGGAGGATTACGACGAGGAGCGTTTCGTGCGCGAGGTCGGGCACCTGGTCAGTCACTACAACGCGCATTCGGCCTCGGCCTCGGCCGGCAGGGTCGTGCTGGAACTGGTACGGGTCGCCACCACCAGCGGGTTGCGTACGCCGCCGGAACTGAGCCTGCTGGGCAAGGCGCTGTTGAACCTGGATGCGGTCTGCCGCCAGTTGGCACCGAAGATGGATCCGAAAGCGGTCGTCGAACGACACCTGCAGCATGTGATGCGCGCGCGCCTGCGGCAATCGTTCTCCTCGTCCAACGTCGCCAGCGAACTGATCGAGATCCAGACCCTGCTGCGGGAAGGTCCGCGCAAGCTGTCCGACGCGCTGTCGCTGGTGGCGGAAAACAAGCTGCAACTGCGGGTGGCCGGGCTGGAGGAATCGCGGCTGATGGAAAACCTGCAGAAGATCGCCAACCGGATTGCCGCCGGGCTGGTGACCGCCGCGCTGATCGTCGCGTCCTCGCTGATGATGCGGGTGGAAACCCGCAGCACCCTGTGGGGCTATCCAACCGTCGCGCTGCTGCTGTTCCTGCTGGGCGCCGGCCTGGGCGTGGGCATCGTGATCAGCGCCCTGCGGCGCGATCGGACCGCGCGCTCGCGCGAGGAGCGGGCACCGCGCTGAGCCAGGCCATGAGCGCGTTCCTCTACCTGTTTCCCTGCGCCGGCGAGGATCTGGCCAAGCTCGGCATCTCGCGGGATCCGCTGGGCCGCATCCGCGGCCTGGCGCCGCGCTGGTTCGAATTCTTCGACCTCGACCACGCCCTGCTGTTGCAGGCCGACGCATTGGCCGAGGCGCAGGCGTGGGAAACCGCGCTGAAACGCTCGCTGCGTGACTACAACGCGCCCGCGCCGCTGTTGTCGGTGGCTGCCGCGGGTGGTCATACCGAGTGGTTCCGGGGCGCCCAGCGGGACATCCGCACCCACATGGACGCGATGGCGGAGCAAGGTTTCCACCTGCATCCGGCGCGGCCATGGCTGCGCGACGCATTGCTTCGCGGCAGCGATGACCCCTATGGCCGGGCCGAGGCGATCTGGCAGGCGATGCTCGACGCGGGCGTCGAACCGGAATCCTCCGCGCGTCATCCGTTCGCGCAGGCGTTGCGGGACCTATGCGACGAACAGATCGCACTGGACCTGGCGCTCGACGCGCGCGTCCCGTCGGCGATCGCGGCGTGGCATCGCCGGCATCGCGCCTGAGCGGTCAATCCGGCGCCTTGGCGGGGACGAAGGGCGAAACCGGATCGCTGGCGGGGAAGGTTTCCTCCAGCGATTCGTCCTGGTTCTCGCTTTCACGCTGCTTGCGTTTCTGCCGTTCGTGCGGTGTCTCGGGCGCGTCCCGATGCTCGTCCGGTGCGGGCGGATCCTTGCGGTCGCGGTTCATGGCGTGCTCCATTGGAAGGAACGGCTCCAGTCTGGAAGCGCGCCGGTGGTACCGGCGTGAACGATCCGCCGAATCCGGATGGGAGCGTGCGGGAATTCAGCGGCGGTTGCGATCGCCGGTGCCGAGCGGATCCGGATAGTCGCGCTCCGGATTGCGCCGGCCGGTTCCGCGTGGCACATCCGGCTGGTCGTGTTCCTTCCAGCGTGCCTTGTCGTTGCGAAGGCGATCGGCGGTATGCGCCTTTTGCTCGTCGCTGTCCGGGTTGTTGCGGGATGGGGCCTCGGGTTTGCTCTTCATGGCATGCGCTCCTCGTTGTCGGGGCAGGGATGCAGGGGAGGGTAACTAGGGAGGGAACGTCGCGCCGGCCACGCGCGCGGCAACCTGGCGAAGATCACGGCGCAGTTCGCGCAACGCCTGGTCACGCGCTTGGCCCTGCATGCGCAGGATGGCGGACGGATGCCAACTGGCGATGGCCTCGGTGCGTTCATCCAATGCACGCCAGCGACCGCGCTCGCGGGTCAGCCGGAACGCATTGCCGAACAGTGTCTGCGCGGCCATCGCGCCCAGCGCCACCACCCAGCGCGGCCGCAGCCGCAGCAGTTCGGCGGCCAGCCACGGCCGGCACGCGGCCTGTTCGCCGGCACTTGCGCGCTGGTGCAGGCGCACCTTGCCGCGCTGGCGGAACTTGAAGTGCTTGACGGTGTTGGTCAGGTACACCTCCTCCACCGCAAGTCCGCTTTGTTCCAGCAGTTCGCGCAGCAGGCGCCCGGCCGGTCCCACGAACGGCTCGCCCTGGCGATCCTCCTGATCGCCAGGCTGTTCGCCGATGAACATCACCGCCGCGCGTGCCGGACCGCGGCCGAAGACGGTCTGGGTGGCCTCGCGCCAGAGCGGACATGCCCTGCAGTCCGCCGCGCGCAGCCGCAACTGCCGTAGCGAACCGGCGGGAACGGTCTCGACCGGTTTGGCCAGCGGTACCTGCGTGGGCGGTACGCGCGGCATCGCGCTCAGGCGTCGGGGCGCGCGCGCGAATCAGGCATCGGCCAGTTCCTGGATCGAGGGCCTGCGCGGCGCGACGGTCGTGCTCGCCGGGATCGGCAGGGGCATCGGCGCGACCGCGACGGCATGCCGGCGCTCGCCGGCCGCGAGCACACGCAGGCGTGCGATGCGGCTGCGGGCCCAGCGCGCGGCCCAGCGCATGCCCGCCGCCACCGAACGCACGGCGACATTGGCCTGCGGGTTGAGCGGGTCGTGCAGTTGCACGCTCACCAGCCAGCCGTCGCGGCAGGGATGGATTTCCAGCACCCTGCGACCCTCGAGCATGAGTCTTGCCCCGGCCCATGTGTCGTCGGCGGTCGCTTCCACCCAGGTGAAGTCGGCGGGAAGCTTCATCGGCACGGCTTTGGTCATGGGATGCATCCTGATCTGTGGGGGATGCGGTTACTTAGCAGATTGCATGCCACTCGAAAATGACTGGAAACGGCAACGCGAATGCACATGCGCATTCGCATGGAGGCACTGGTTTCCGGACGCGCGAAAAAATTTCACTTCAAGTGCAGAGCACGTGAAGAGGGTGCGTTTGCATTGCGCTCACAGCACCGGTTCTAGCGTACTTGTTCAGTTGCAAAGCCAAAATCGTTCCTGTTTTTCCGTAACCGGGAGTGAACATGAAACGCAGCGAAAAGAAGACGACTAAGAAGGCGGCGAAGAAGGCTTCGCCTGGCAGCGCCGCCAGGAAGACATCATCGGCCGCCAGCGCGGACACCGCGGCGAAGACGGCGCAGAGACAGCGGCGCCTGCAGGAAGAAGCCATGGACAGGAATGCGCGGGCACCTTCGACGAAAAAGCAGCCGGTGCAGGCCGGAAGTCGTAGGCAACCCGAACCGCCGTTAAGCCGGCAGCATCTGCGCAAGCCGGGCAATGAAGCCGAACTCGAGCTCCCGCCACGCTTCCTGGCCCCTGACTATCGCGGCAGCGGCAAGCTCCAGGGCCTGCGGGCGCTCATCACCGGCGGAGACTCGGGCATCGGACGCGCGGTCGCGGTGCTGTTCGCGCGCGAAGGAGCCGACGTGGCGATCGTGTACCTGGACGAGCACGAGGATGCACGCGAAACTGCGCGCCATGTGCAAGCCGAAGGACGCCAGTGCCTGCTGATCAGCGGGGATGTGCGCGATGGCCGGTTCTGCGAGCGCGCGGTGGCGGATGTGGTGGCGTCCTTCGGCGGGCTGGACGTCCTGGTCAACAACGCCGCGTTCCAGCAACACGCCAAACGGCTCGAGGACATCAGCGACGCACAGTTGGCCGAGACCCTGCAGACCAACATCGGCGGCTACTTCAACATGACCCGCGCGGCGCTGCCGCACCTGGGGGAGGGGGCGAGCATCATCAACAGCGGATCGGAAACAGGACTCTTCGGCAGCAAGGAACTGCTCGACTATGCGGCGACCAAGGGCGCCATCCACGCATTCACCAAATCGCTGGCGAGCAACCTGCTGCCACGCGGCATCCGGGTCAACGCGGTGGCGCCGGGACCGGTGTGGACGCCGCTGAACCCGGCGGACCGCGAGGCGGAGAAGGTGGCCACGTTCGGCAAGGACAGCGACATGGGCCGTCCCGCGCAACCGGAGGAGCTTTCGCCGGCCTACGTGTTCCTGGCCTCGCCGATCACCGCCTCCTATATCAGCGGCGCGGTGCTGCCGGTGATGGGCGGACCCTACGGCTAGCGGGACAGGCCTGGCGGGGCGCGACCGCCGTCAGGTGCGGTCGCGCAGCCCGGTTTCGCCGGACTGCTTGGCGCAGTGCGCGCAGCAGTAGATGGTGCCGTCACTCTCCACGCCATGGCCGATGATCGCGCAGCCGCAATGCGCGCAGCGCGGCGCGAAGGCGTGGATCGCGCACTCGAAGGCATCGAAGGTGCCGGTACGTCCCTGCTGGGTCAGGGTGAAGCTCTTGTCGTAATCGTTGCCGCACACATCGCATCGGGCCATGGGATGGTTCCTTTCGTGGAGTGATGGAGACGCGCGCCTGGCGGACGGACGCCACTAGTAGACGCCTTCGGGACTGGGCTGGGGCCGGCCGGGAACATCCGGCGCGATGCGTTCCAGGATTGGCGCGAGGACCTGTTCGGATTCCTCCAGCCACGCCAGCATGCGCAGCGCCCAGTCACGCAGGTCATCGCGGGTGCACCGCTGCGAGGCCTGGTCGAACAGCGGCCAGGCTTCATCCAGCATGGACTGCAGCGCAAGCGCGGCGTGATGTTCGTACTCCGCGGGCCGGAATCCGGGCAGGCGGGTCGCGCCGTCCTCGCCCGCGGTCGAGGTGTCGAAGCCCGCCCATACCCCGTCCTCGGCCTGGTGCTGGGCCAGGATCATGCGGGCGAGGGTGCGCAGCGATTCATCCTCGGCATGTTCCAGGATGCCGTTGGCCAGGCGGCGTTCGCGCAGTCCCAGCGCGAGTGCCGAGGTGACGAAGGCGTCGTCGTCGAAATCCGCGCCGGCGGTGCCCTCGCGCGGCCGCGCGGCCAGATGGCGGAACAGCACGACCGCGCCGGTGGCCAGGGCCAGCCACGCGATCAGGGATGTCCGATGCTTCATGCGGATTCGCCTCCTCACGGCCGCCCGTGCAGGCGGCCGTGGTCATGGTTGGCGTGGACACGCATCAGTGGGTGCTGCCCCCGGTGGGCGTGGTGCCGGTGGTGGTGGTGGCAGGACGGCTTGTCGCGCCGCGATTGCGACCGCCGGCTTCGGAGGTCGTCGGGGTTTCGAGCCCGGCGTCTCCGGTCCGTCCCATGCTCGGCGTCACCCGGATCTCGTTGTGGACCTCGCGCACGCCGCCGCATGCATCGGCGATGTCCTCGGCGCGGTGCTTCATCCAGCGTTGTTCCACCGTGCCGCTCAGGGTGGCGACGCCGCCACTCACGCTGATCTGCAGATCGTCCGCGTCCAGGTAAGGGTCGTCGGTAAAGCGTTCATTGAGATCCTCGGTGATGCGCTCGTCGGAACGGGTGTAGCCGCGCGGCCCGCGTCCGCGGAAATTCCGCTGGCCGGATTCCTGGCCATACCCGGAGGCCCCGGCGCGGGTGTCGTCGCGCCAGTCGGACGGGCTGCGACCCATCCCGCCGGAGGACTGGCCGTAACCGTAGCCGGAACTGCTGCCGTAGCCGACGCCGGGTTCGCGTGGATAGCGCCCGCTGCGTCCATAGCCGCTTCCGGCGAACACGTCGCCCTGCGCGTAGCGCTGGCTGAAATCCTCGGGCCCGTAGATCCGGCCCGGATCGCGCTCGCGTCCCCAGGCCTGGCTGTATTCGCCCGGCGGGTCGTAATAGCCGCTTTCGCGGTCGCCCGTGCGCCCGGCCGGACGATAACCGCCGGCGAAGTCGCTGTCGTCGAAGCCCCGTCCGTATTCGCGCTGGCCGGCGTCGCCGCGGCCGCTGAATCCGGAGCGTCCGCTTCCACCGCTATATTGCCCGCGCACATCCTCGTCGGACTCGCGGCCGCGTCCCCAGCGCTCGTACTCGTCCGCGCCAAACCGGCCTTCTTCCCGGGCCTGTGCGCGCGTTCGCGATGGCTGGATACCGGCGGTGCCATAGCCTTCGCCATAGCCACGCGAGGAACGCTCGTCGTCGGGATGCCTGTCTTCCGGACGCATGCCTTGGTGTTGCCTGCCGTATTGCCGGTTGTACTGGTTCATGTCCTGTCTCCGGTTCTGCCACCATTCGCGGCTGGCGTCTGCCAGCTGCGTTGCCAGTTGCCGCAGTTCGCCTATCGCGGCCTTCAGTTCGACGCCCACGTGCCTGCCGTCGTCGTGTCTGCTCTCGTCGTGTCTGTTCTCGTCCATTGCCTGCTCCTGGAAGAAAGGAGTGGAAAGGAGCGTGGTGCGCCACTCCGTCCGTGGACGGCACGCAAACGGCATGCCATCGCCACGGGCCGGCAGGCGCGGGCGCCGACGGCGCCGGTCGGCCTCGGCAGGCAGCTTTTGCGCCGAAAGGAAGTTTGTGCGCGGAGCGGATCGGCACGCGGTTTGCGTGGGTAAGCGGCAGACGAATGAAGCGCGACGGCGCGGAGGTGGAACATGAAACGCTGGATGATCGCCGGCCTTGTCTGGGCCATGGCCGTGGCCGTGATGCCGGCCTGCGACCGCCGGGACGATCCTTCGGTTCCCCCGGCCAGCACGGGCAGCAGCAGTCCGCCCGGTGAAAGGGTCGATGCGGGTGCCGACGACAAGGCCGCGGTGAAAGACGAGCCGGTCCACCTGACCCAGCCGCCGCCCACCGCGACCGAGTGCGACGGCAAGGTCGGCGACGAACTCGCGTCGTGCCTGCAGGGCCATGCGGCGCGCAAACGTGCGACGCCGCCTTCACCCTGACGCAGAAATTTCACGGGATGCAGCATGTGCCGCCCGCGCAGCCGCTTGGACGCGCCTGCGCGAGCTCCACCGTTGGCATGGACATTGCGGAGTACGCCACGGCGCCGGTTATCTCCAGTCGCCGCATTTCTCCCAACAGAAGGCGTTCCCATGTCCCGTACCCCACTGTCATTGAATCCTTCCTCGACGAACACCCACGGCACTGCGACCTCCGCCCCGCGCGGACAGGACCAGGGCAGGCGCCGGGAGCCACGCGGATTCGCCGCGATGGATCCGGAAAGGCAACGCGAAATCGCACGCAAGGGCGGGCGCGCCGCGCACCGCAGCGGCAACGCGCATCAGTTCGATTCCGAAGAAGCCCGCGAAGCGGGACGCAAGGGCGGCGAGGTGGTCAGCCAGGATCGCACGCACATGGCCCGGATCGGCGCGCGCGGTGGCGAAGCGCGTGGCGCGAATCGCCGGCAGCAGACGCGCGAGCGTGGCATCGAGGGCGGCGAGGGAAGTACGGAGCCGGAGGATGGCGGGAGCCTGCTATCCGGGAGCACGCCGTCCACGCGTCATCACTGAGGTGAGGAAAACGGCAAACCGCGAACTGCGGAATCAATCACCCGCGCGGGGCGGTGCCGGTCTCGCCCTGCCGCGGGGAACCGCCGATGGCCATGCGATCCAGCAACGCGCCGCACTGGACGACGGCCATGTCGATCCGGTCCAGGCCGGAGCGGACGTCATCGATCTGGCCCTGCGCGAGCGCTTCCCGCGCGATGGAATTGGCATACAGGATCAGGTTCAACTCGTTGCGCAGATCGTGCTGCCAATCAGACATCGTCGCGCTTCCTGGCCAGGTGGTTGTGCACGGTGCGCACGCTGATGCCCAGGGCCCGGGCGGTCGCGGTCTTGTCGCCGGCGTGGAAGGCCAGGGTCTTGCGCAGCATTTCCGCCTCCACCTGGGCGAAGGTCATGCCCACCTGGAAACGCACGCTCGCCGGGTCGTCGTCGCCCGGCAATCCGCGCCGGTCCAGTTGCAGCGGAACCGCGCGCACGCTGTCGTCCTGGCTGCGCAGGTAAGCCAGTTCGATCGCGCTGGACAGTTCGCGCACGTTGCCCGGCCAGGCGTGCGCCATCAGGCCCGGCAGGCAGCGTTCCTCCAGCCGCCGGGCGTGCCCGGTGCGCCGGTTGAGCCGATCGACGAAGGCGGTGGCCAGCAGCGGGATGTCCTGCTTGCGCGCACGCAGCGGCGGCACCTCGATGGGATAGCGGACCAGGCGGAAATACAGATCCTGGCGCAGATCGCCGCAGCCGTCCGCCGACAGGCGATGGGTGGCCGCGATGACGCGCACGTCGATCGGAACCTCGCCCTGGCCGCCGATTCGCTGGACCACGCCGGTTTCCAGTGCGCGCAGCAGGTAGACCTGCAGCGCCGGCGGCATGTCGCCTATCTCGTCCAGGAAGAGCGTGCCGCCCTGGGCCTGCTCGAAGAAACCCAGGTGGCGCGCGGCGGCGCCGGTGAAACTGCCACGCTCGTGGCCGAAAAGCTCGCTGGCGAGCAGTTCGCCCGGAAGCGCGCCGCAGTTGACCGCGACGAAACGGCCGCCACGACCGCTCTGCGCATGGATGGCACGCGCCGCCAGTTCCTTGCCGCTGCCGGTCTCGCCGAACAGCAGCACGCTCACGTCGTGGGGCGCCGCGCGGGCGATCTCCTGGCGCAATGCCTGCATCGGCGGGCTCTCGCCGAGCAGTCCATCGCCGTCGTCGCGCAGCGCGGCCTCGCGCGCATGGTGAGACTGGCGCACATCGTCGAGCAGGCCCATCAGACGGGTGGGCGGCAGCGGCTTGGGCAGGTAGGCCGACGCGGCGGAGGCCACCGCCCGCCGCGCATGCTCGATATCGCTGCTGCCGCTGACGAACACGATCTGTCCCTGGTGCTGCACCGGGATGCGCTCGAGCACGTCGAAGCCGGTGCCATCCGGCAGGTGCATGTCCAGCAGGGTCAGCTCGGGGTCGTGGCGCGCCAGCCAGGGCGCGGCATCGGCGACGCGATGGAAGGCATGTGCCGTGAAGCCGCGGCGCCGGGCCATGTCCAGGGTCATCGACGCGAACTCGGTGTCGTCGTCGACGATGGCAAAGCATGGATTCGGCATGTTCACTCTCGTGGATCACCAGCATGTGAGCATCACCCAACGGCTGTTAGGGCAACGCGAAGCGGACACGGCCACATCAGGATGCGATGTGCATGCCGTGTTGATGTTCATGAAGGTGATCGCGCGACCCATGCGCGAATCCTGTCCCGCGCGGGTGCGAGGCCGATTCAGCCCAGCCGCTGATCCATCCGGAAACGGTGCGCGGCCAGGTAGCTGATCCGCGTGAACAGCGGATGGCGCGGATTGAGCAGCAGGTTGTGCTCGCACGGACACAATGCGCTGGGCACCTGCGCCGCCAGGGTATTGCCGGTGGCGAGCCAGGCGTCGCCCAGCGCCTGCACTTCGGTCCGGTAGGGACGCTCCCGCCAGAGCAGATCCTCGGCGACCTCGATGACATGCAGCGAACCGGACGGAACGCGCGCCTCGATCAACTTCAGTTGATTGACCGGCGTGCTTTCCAGATGCGCACGATGTTCGAGCATCGCCGCGGCCGCGCTGCAGGCGGCGTAGATCACCGGCAACTGCCCGCTGGTCCAGCGGCCAGGGCGGTCGGAGACGGGGAATACGTGGGTGACGGCGGTGTCCTCGACCATCACGAAAGCGGGCATCGTTTCGTTCGGCATGGCGCTGCTCCCTCGAAGGGATGATCGATGATGGGTTCGGAGACGCGAAGACCGTGTGCAACCGTGGCCTTCACATGACGGGTCCGCGTGCTCGGGTAGGGTCGGATTCCTCCGTTTCCGCTTCGACATGCGCGCAATTTCCGGTTTTTTCCATCGCCAGCGACACCCCCGCGCCACGCGCTGGCCGGCGCGGGTGCTGGCGATGATCGCCGTAGCCTGCATGGCTGGGGCGTTCGCCACGGCTCCGGCCTCCGCACCGCCTTCCTCATCCTCCGTCGGCACGCCGTCGGAATCGGCGCAGACCACCGCGCGCGAAGTGCTGGAGGAAGTGGGCGAGCGCGACAACGCGCCGCCCTACAGCCGGCGGCTGTGGCAGGGCGCCGCGCTGGAATGGACACGTGCCATGCCCGCGATCGAGCGCGATCTCGCCGGCGCATGGCAGGAGCTGCGGCGGCAGGTGGCGGAACGGTTCTGGGGATTGGCGGCGCTGCTGTTGGCCTGGGCCGGGACGCTGTGGCTGGTTCCCTGGTCGATCTCGAAACTGGTTCCGCGCCTGCCCGAAGGGCGCATCCGGCGGTCGCTGCCCGCGTTGCTGCGGGTCGCCGGCACCACCCTGTGCAGCGCGGTCCTGCTGATCGCGATTGGCCAGGTGCTCGGATGGGGCGCGCCAGCCGGTTCGCCGCTGTCGGCATTGCTGGGGCCGCTGATCGGCGTTCTGGCCTTCGCGGTGTTCATGGCCAGCCTGGGCCGCAATGTGCTGTCCTGCGGCGATGCGGGCCTGCGCCTGCCCGACATTCCGGACGAGGTGGCCGCGCGGATGCGCCACGTTCCGTGGTTGCTGGCGGGGTCCGTCGCCGCCGCGACCTGGCTGGAGATCCTGCTGGTGCGCTGGTTGCCTGGACAGGGCTATGCGTCGCGCCTGGCGACCGCGGGACTGGCGGTGTTCCTGGCCGCGGTGCTGGCGAGCGTGTGGTCGCGGCTGGGGCTGGCCCTGCGCACGAACCCCGCCGACGCGCCGACGGGACGCCATCGCGTCCTGCTGCGTGGCGTGGTGGTGGTGGGTTGGGCGCTGATCCTGGGCAGCCTGTTCGCCACGCTGCTGGGTTACTACGCCGCCGGCGGCTTCCTGATCAAACAGACCTTGTGGGGCGGCGTGGTGCTGGTGTTCACCTATCTGCTGGCGGCGGCCAGCGGCGACACCATCGATGCCTACCTGGGCGGCGGTGGCCGCGCCGGGCGGGTGCTGGCGTGGCGACTGGGACTGGAGCCGCGCAAGGTCGATCAGGTCGGCGCGCTGGTCTATGGCGTAGTCCGCCTGCTTCTGTTGCTGTGCGCGCTGGTGCTGCTGGCCGCGCCCTACGGGCTGGGGCCTTCCGAACTGTTCGCGCGCCTGCATCCGCGCACGGCGGTGATCGCGATCGGCCAGCTCCGGCTGGGCGCGGGCGATCTGCTGCGGGCGCTGCTGGTGTTCGCGGCGGTGATGCTGGCCACCCGCTTGTTCGGACACTGGTTCAGCAGCCGCTATCTGCCGACCACGCGGCTGGATCCGGGCATGCGCAGTTCGCTGGTGTCGGTGGCGACCTATGCCGGCGTGGTCGTGGCGATATCGATGGCGCTGGCGGCGATGGGCGTGGGCCTGGACAAGATCACCTGGATTGCCAGCGCGCTGACCGTGGGCATCGGCTTTGGCCTGCAGGCGATCGTGCAGAACTTCATTTCCGGCCTGATCCTGCTGGCCGAGCGCCCGGTGCGGGTCGGCGACTGGGTGGTGGTGGGCGACGCCGAGGGCGACGTGCGCCGGATCAACGTGCGCGCCACCGAGATCACCATGGCCGATCGCACCACCGTGCTGGTGCCCAACTCCGAACTGATCACCAAGGTGGTGCGCAACCGCACGCTGACCCGCTCCGAGGGACTGGTGAAGATCCTGCTGCCGCTGCCGGCGGCGACGACCGACGTGGAGAAGGCGGTGACGGTGGCGCGCGAGGTGATCGCCGCCAACCCCGACGTGCTGCCGCGACCGGAACCGGTGGTGCTGGTCGAGGAGGTCAAGGACAACAAGATCTTCTTCAACCTGTCGGTGTATGTCGAAGGCGCGCGCCGGGTCGCGACGGTGCGCGGCGCGCTGCTGTACGAACTGCTGCGGCGCCTGCCGGAAGCCGGCGTGCCGCTGGCCTGAGCGTGATACCTGTGAGCGCGCCCTACTGGCGGATGCAGACCGCCAGCCCGGGCGCGCCTTCGCCCTCGGCGAACACGCTGATGCGTTCGCCGACCTTGCGGAAGGCCAGATCGAACCGGCGCGCGCCCAGCCGCAGGTCGCTGATGGTGACATCCTCGATGCCCGGTGGCAGTTCGGGCTGGTTGATCTCCACCATCTCGCCGCGGCCGTCGATGTCGATGCCCAGGCAAGCTTGCAGCAGCATCAGCGCCGATCCGGCCGCCCATGCCTGTGGCAGGCAGGCTACCGGATAGGCGACCGGCGGCGCGCCCTGGGTGCGCGAGAAACCGCAGAACAGCTCGGGCAGGCGCATGTCGAAGTGCACGGCCGCCTCGAACGCGCCGCGCAGCAGCCTTGGCGCGCCACCACGAAAACCGGTGCGCGCGATGCCGCTGGCGCACAACGCGTTGTCGTGCGGCCACACCGAACCGTTGTGGTAGGAAATCGGGTTGTAGCGCGCCTCGCCGCGCGCGACCGTGCGCACGCCCCAGCCGGTGAAGAACGGCGAGGACAGCAATTGCGCGGCGACCCCGGCGGCGCGCTCGGGCGCGGCCAGGCCGGTATAGAGCAGGTGGCCTGGATTGCTGGTACGCACCCGGCACAATTGGCCTTCGCCATCGATCGCCAGCCCGTAGAACTTCAGTTCCTCGTCCCAGAAATGCGTTTCCACCGCCTGGCGGAGCCGAGCGGCGCGCGCCTCCCAGGCGGCGGCGCGCCGGGTGGCGCTTTCCTCGTCCGGGGAAAGCGTCGCCAGCGCCGCCATGCCGCGCAACGCCGCGTAGACATACCCCTGCACCTCGACGAGCGCGATCGGGCCCGGCGCGAGCCGGCCATCGGCATGGAACACCGAATCGCCGCTGTCCTTCCAGCCCTGGTTGCTCAGGCCGCTCCGCTCGCCACGGGCGTAGTCGAGGAAGCCCAGCGGGTTCGCGTCGCAGACGCGCTCCACCCAGCCGATGGCCGCTTCCAGCGATGGCCAGAGTCCGCGGATGAATGCATCGTCGCCAGTGCGACGCCAGTACGCATGCGCGAGCATCACGAACAGTGGCGTGGTGTCGACGCCGCCGTAGTACAGGCCGAACGGCAGTTCGCGCAGGCTGGACATCTCGCCCTTGCGGGTCTCGTGCATGATCTTGCCCGGCGACGCGTCCAGGAACGGCGCGTCCTCCTTGGCCTGGTGTTCGGCGAGGAAGCGCAGCACGCCGCGCGCCAGCCCCGGATCGAGCCAGAGCGTCTGCAGCGCGGTGATCACGGCGTCGCGGCCGAACGGGGTCGAAAACCAGGGAATGCCGGCGTAGGGGTAGGGTCCGGTTTCCAGATCGCTGGTCAGCAGCGCCAGGTCCGAACGCGACTGGCGCATCCACTGATCGAACAGCGGACCGCTGCTGACGATGCGCGCGCCACGCCGCTGGCGCGAACGCATGCGCCGGCGCGCCAGTGCGGCCTGGTAGCGGTAGCGTTCACGCGAGGGCGGTTCGCCGGGGTCGGCGCCGGCCTCGATGTAGAACTCGCGGACCTCGTCCGGTTCCAGCACCAGCGGGAATTCCAGCTCGCCGGCGCCGGCGAACACCGGCGCCATCGAGAAGCGGATGTAGGAGGCGCGTTCGACGTTGTCCAGGCCGACATAGCGGAAGCCGTAGCCGATCTCGCCGGGCTCCGGTTCCATCAATCGTCCGCGCGCGGAACGGCGGCTGCCGCGCACCTCGAACATGTCCCAGAAGTCCGCCGCCAGGGTGAAGCGCAGCGGCAGGGTGACCCGCTGTTCGCCGTAGTTGACGCAACTGATGCGCTCGTACATCCGCTCCTGGCACAGGAAGCGGTTGCGGCTGATGTGGATCAGCCCCTGCGGCGTACCGGCTTCGTCCAGCGGCGAAAGCGCGCGGTTGGTGAGATGGGCGACGAACAGCACGTTGTCCTGGGTCACCGCGGCGCTGAGCAGGGTCGCCGCCTCGTCGCCCAGCCGCAGCCTGTAACCCGACAGCACGCGGGTGTCGCTGATGAAGAAACCCTCGGCGGGACCGGCGATGTCGCCGTAGCTGTTGGCGACCAGGAAACTGTCGCCGTCCTTCAACACATAGCGGGTGTACAGGGCGGCGTCGGCGGCTGATTCCATCGTTCAACCCTTGGCCATGCGCAGGTCCGGACGCGTCAGCAGGGTCTGGTAGAGCCCCACATATTCGCGCGCCATCGCGGTGACGGAGAAACGCTGCTCGAACACTTCGCGGATGCGGGCGCGGTCGAGCCGTTCCACCTGTTCGACCGCCGCGCTGGCCGCCGCGATCGAATCCACGATATGGCCGGTGACGCCTTCGTCCACCACTTCAGGCACCGAACCGCAGCGCCAGCCAATCACCGGGGTGCCGCAGGCCATCGCCTCGATCATCACCAGCCCGAACGGCTCGGGCCAGTCGATGGGAAACAGCAGGGCGCGGGCGTTGCCGAGGAAGGCCGGCTTCTCCTCGTCGTTGATCTCGCCGATGAACTCCACGCCGTCCTGCTCCAGCAGCGGGCGGATGGTTTCGCGGAAGTAGACGCGGTCGTGGGTGTCGACCTTGGCCGCGATGCGCAGCGGCAGGCCGACCCGGCGCGCGATCGCGATCGCCCGATCCAGTCGCTTGTCGCGCGATACCCGGCCCAGGAACGCCAGGTAGTCACCGGCCGGGTTTTCCGCCGGCTGGTAGAGATCCTCCGGCAGCCCGTGGTAGACCGTGCCCAGCCAGTTGGCCCAGGGAATCGGCCGGCGCTGGCTTTCGGAGATGGAGACCAGCGGGAATTCCGGCCAGCGCCGGTAGAAGGCCGGCAGATCCTTCTTGTCCTGGCGCCCGTGCAGGGTGCTGATCGTGTGCGCGGCGACCGGCTCGAACAGCGGGAACGGCAGCAGGTCGATGTGGAAGTGGATGATGTCGAATTCGTTGGCACGCCGGGCCACGTCCGACAGCATCGCCAGGTGCGCGGCCACCGGCGACTTCAGTGGCGACTCGTCCAGCCGGATCGCGCAGTCGCGGCCCGGCACCAGGGTGGCCGAGGTGCGCGAGTCGCCAGAGGCGAACAGGGTCACGTCGTGGCCGGCGGCGACCAGCGCCTCGGTAAGGTAGGAAACCACCCGTTCGGTGCCGCCGTACAGCCGGGGCGGCACCGCTTCCAGCAGCGGGGAGATCTGGGCAATCTTCATCGCGCGGGCACTCCCGCCAATACACCGGGCCGCGTGTCGGGCAGCGCCTTCACCGTGCCTTCGGAGCCACCGCCATCGCGCAGCGTCTCGAGGAATCCACGCGCCCAATGGCCGACGTCGTTGCCGCGCAGCTTCGCGATCAACGCGTGCCAGCGATCCTGGCGTTCGCGCAGGGGCATGCGCGCGGCGGCGTCGATGGCGTCGGCCACCGCATCGGCGTCATGCGGATTGACCAGCAATGCCTCGGTCAGCTCCTCGGCCGCGCCAGCGAAGCGCGACAGCACCAGCACCCCCGGATCCAGCGGCGACTGCGCGGCGAGGTATTCCTTGGCGACCAGGTTCATGCCGTCGCGCAGCGGCGTGATCAGGCCGATCGCGGCGGCACGATGGAAGCCGGCCAGCACGCTCTGCGGGAAACTGTCGTTGACATAGCGGATCGGCGTCCACTCGGGCTTGGCGTGGCGACCGTTGATGTGGCCGGCCAACCCTTCCAGTTCGCGCCGCACTTCCTGGTACTCGGGCACCTGGATGCGGCTGGGCGGGGCGATCTGCAGGTAGGTGAGCTGTCCGGCGGAGGGCGCGCCGCTTTCCAGATGCCGCTCGAACGCGCGGAAGCGTTCCGGCAGGCCCTTGGAGTAGTCGAGCCGATCCACGCCGATCGCCAGCCGCCGGCCCGACAGGCTGGCGCGCAGATCGCGTTCGGCGATGCGGGCTTCGTCGCTCTGCGCGCACGCCACGATCGCCTCGACATCGATGCCGATCGGGAACGCGCCGCTGCGGCCCTGCGTGCGGATGTCCTGCTGGCGCAACGCATGCCGGTAGTTGTCCAGATCCGTGCGGGTCTGGAAACCGGCCAGGTCGTAACAGGCCAGCGCGGCGAGCAGGCGACGGTGCACGGGCAGGGCGGACAGCACGTCCGGCGGCGGCATCGGGATGTGCAGGAAGAAACCGATACGGTTGTCGATGCCCAGTTCGCGCAGGCATTGGCCGAGTGGAATCAGGTGATAGTCGTGCACCCACACGGTGTCATCCGGGCGCAGTTGGCCGGCGAGGGCTTCGGCGAACCTGCGATTGACCCGCCACCAGGCCTCGTGATGCTCGCGGTGGTAGTCGACCAGATCGATGCGGTAGTGGAACAGCGGCCACAGCACGCGATTGGCGAAGCCGTGGTAGTAGGCGTCGAATTCGTCCGCGGGCAGATCCAGCAATGCATACTCCAGCCGGCCGGCGCGGGTGCGCGCCAGCGGCAGGCGCGCGTCGCTGGCCATGCGACCGCTCCAGCCCAGCCACAGGCCGGGGCCGTCTTCCATGGCCGCGGCAAGCGCCACCGCCAGGCCCCCGGTCTGGGTTTCGCCGGGCAGGGCAACCCGGTTGGAGACCAGCACCGTGCGTCCCGCGTCCCCCCCGCCGCGAGCCACCGGCCGGTGCCGTGATTCGATGTTCATGCCAATACCTCGTCGTGTAGGGAATCCAGCAGCCAGCGGCGCACCGCGCCGGGATTGGCCAGTCGATGGCGCGCCGCGCTGGTGCGCGCCGCGCCAATCAGCACACTGACGCCGTCCAGCGCATTGACCTGGGCGAAACCCGGCTCGTCGGCGGGATCGTCGCCAATGAAGGCCGGTCGCCGGCCCTGGAACGGCGGCGCCTGCATGAAGGCCGCGATCGCCGCGCCCTTGTCCATTCCGACCGGGCGGATCTCGATGCCGTGCGCGCCGGGATGCAGGCGATGGTGCGGCAGCCGCGTCCGCGCGGACTCGGCGAATGCGCCCAGTTCCGGCGCTGCATCAGGCGCGGCGCGCCAGTGCAGGAACAGGCAGCCACCGCGGCATTCGATCAACGCGCCGGGAAAACGCGCGGCGATCGCCTCGGCTTCCGCCGCCAGCGCGAGAAAACCGGCATCCATCGCCGGCGCCGGATTCCATCCGGCGTGCCAGCGTCGTTCCAGTCCGTGCAGGCCGGCGACCGCCGCGATATGCACGGGATCGAACAGGGCGTCCAGCGCTTCCACCGATCGACCGCTCACCAGCGCCAGCGCGCCGCCGCATTTGCGGGACAGCGCGGGCAGGGCCTGTTTGATCGCGGGATCAATCCGCACCGCATCCGGCGTGGGCGCATGTTCGGCGAGTGAACCGTCGACATCCAGGAACAGCGCCCAGTCATCCTCTATCAGCGGTGGTTCCGCTGCCAGGGTACTTTCGCTTTCCATGGTTTCATCCTAGGTAGCGCGGCGTGAGCGCGATGTGGATGGGTCTTCATCCCGCGCCAACATTTCGCGCACGGCGCGTTGACTGCCGCCGCGCGAGGCTGCGATCTCCCGGGCTGCGAGACGACGGCATGGTTTCCGGATTCGCGGATCAATGGAACGTGCTGCTGGAAGTGGTGTACGCGATGGCGCTGGCGGGCAGCATCGGCGTGGAGCGCGAAATCAAGAACCGGCCGGCGGGTTTCCGCACCCACATGCTGGTCGGTGGCGCGGCCGCCTTCCTGGTTGGCATCGGTGGCCTGGTGATGGCCGAGAGCATGCGCGAGCCAAGCCCCATCCTCACGGTGGACCCCTTCCGGCTGGTGGAGGCGGTGATCGCCGGCGTGTCCTTCATCGGCGCGGGCACCATCTTCGCCCAGCGCGGCGCCGGTACGGTGACGGGCATCACCACCGCGGCTTCGCTGCTGATGGTGGCGGTGATCGGCGTGGCGGTGGGATTCGACTACGACCTGCTGGCGTTCCTGATCACCGCGGCCACGCTGTCCGTGCTGGTCGTGCTGGCCTGGATCGAGCGCCTGATCGCCCGTCGCCGACCGCCGGGCGGCCCCCCAAGGCCACCGGCTTCCGCTTGAGCGCCTACAGGGGTATGGTGGCGCCCGGGGGACATCGACCATTCCGCTACCTGGCTGCTCAGCGTCGCCATGACGGATACGCACAAGGAATTGCCCATAGTTCGCTCCACCCGGACGGTCGCCTGGTCGGGCATCGCGCTGGCGCTCGTGCTCGCGTATCTGCTGGGCTATTTCGTCTACCGCGACCATCAACTGAGGCTGGACGCGGCGCGGCGCCAGAGCATGGCGCTGGCCGAAGGCACGGCCAGGCTGCTGCGGCTGGAACTGCGGAACCTGGAACGGGCCATGGCCGGTATCGCCGGCGATGCCCAGCAAGCGTTCCGCACCGTCCCCGAATCGGCGTCGGCGCTGCTCGGCGAAGCGGTGGCCGGCGTCGTGGGCCGCCACCAGGAACTGCACAGCATCGTCATCGTGGATGCGGCCGGGCGCGCGATCACCCCCGGCCATGGCCTGCGGATTCCGCCGCCGCCGCGCGGGTCGCCGACGCATGCCCTGCGCTTCGGCGCGCTCCAGCAACTGGATGGCGAATGGCTGTTGCCGCTGCTGACGTCGATGGACGACGGCCGCTGGATCGTGGCGCGCCTGCGGGTGGCGGAAATCCAGCGCCTGGTCGCCGGCCTGGACACCGGGCGGGACGGCGTGGTGACGGTGATGGATCACGGTGGCACGGTGCTGGCGCGCAGCCGCGACGCGGCGCACTACGTGGGACGCCGTTACCCCGAGATCCTGCCGTCCGGACCGCCATACGCGAGCAGCGCGATGATTCGCCGCAGCGGCGTGGACGGGGTGGTGCGGATCACCTCGCGCCTGCACCTGGACGACTATGGCGTGTTCGTCAGCGCGGGGCTGGGACGCAAGGAAATCCTGCACCCCTGGTATCTCCTGCTGTTCGGATCCCTGGCCGTCTACGTGCTGTACTGGGCCAGCCTGCTGTATCTCATGCGCCACACCCGCCAGGCGGCGCGCGCGCAGAAGCGCCTGATCTCGGAAGTGCGCCGCGCCGGCGAAGGCCTGCGGCTGGCGCAGCGCATCGGCAAGACCGGCAGTTGGGTCGTGCGCCAGTCGCCGCCGCGGGTGGAATGGTCCGAACAGGTATCGGAGATCTTCGGATTCGGACCCGAACGCAACAGCGCCGACCGGGAGGAGTTCTACGCGCTCGTGCATCCCGATGATCGCGATGCGCTGCGCGCGCGTTTCGCCCAGGCCTGGCAGAGCCGCGAACCCTTCACCGCCGAGTACCGGATCGTGCGCCCGGACGGGCAGGTACGCTGGCTGCTGACCCGCGGCGGCGCGGTCGAGGGTCAGGAAGGCGGCGCCGCGATGACCGGCACCCTGGTGGACATCACCAACGAACGCAGCGCACAGGCGCGCCTGCTGGAGACCGAACGCCAGTACCGCCTGCTGTTCGAGCGCAATCCGATGCCGTTCTGGGTCTTCGACCTGGAAACCCTGCGCTTCCTGGAGGTCAATGCGGCGGCCGAGCGCCACTACGGCTACAGCCGCGAGGAATTCCTCTCGATGTCCATCATGGACATCCGCCCGCCGCGCAGTTCGGTGGACATGCTGCAGTCGCTGACCGAGCCGGCGCCCTCGCACGAAGGCGAGGTCTGGAAGCACCTGAAGCGTGACGGCAGCGTGATCGACGTGCACGTGCGCACCGACACCATCAGCTACGACGGCCGGCCCGCGCGGCTGGTGCTGGCCGAGGACATCAGCGAAACGCTCGCCTACGAGCGCGAACTGAACTATCGCGCCAGCCATGACACCGCCACCGGCCTGCTCAACCTTCCCGGCCTGAAGGCGGCGCTGGCGGCCGAGGGCAAGGGCAGCTATGCGCTGGCGTACGTGCAACTGCGCGGGCTCGAGTTGGTGATCGACAGCCTGGGCCAGGCGGTCGCGACGCGGCTGCTGGATACCCTGACCAGCCGCCTGGAGACGCTGGCCGATTCTTGGGGGGAGACCGCGTTCGTGCCATCCGAGGCATTCGTGGTCGCGCTGCGCCCCGGCGTGGATGTCGACGAAGCGGTTGGCGCGCTGCATCGCGCGATGACCTTGCCGGTGGAGCAGGGCGGCTCGCGGCGCAGCCTGGAGGCGTGGGTGGGCGTGGCCCGGTTCGACGGCGAATCGTTCGAGAACGCGGTCAGCCATGCCGCGCTGGCCGCGCACGTGGCGCGTACGCAGGACGTGCCCATCCGCATCTTCGACGCGCCGATGGCGCAGGCCGCCAGCGAACGGCTGCGCATGATCGGGCGCATCCACGTGGCGCTGGAACAGCGCGATTTCATGCTCCATTTCCAGCCCATCTACCGGCTCGAGGATCGCCGGCCGGTCTGCCTGGAAGCATTGCTGCGCTGGCCGCAGGCCGATGGCGGATTCGTGCCGCCGTCGCAATTCGTGCCGCTGTCCGAGGATGCCGGGCTGATCACGACGCTGGGCGACTGGGTGATCGAGGAGGCGGCGCTATGCCATCGCAAGCTGGTCGCGGCCGGCTGGTCGGATCTGCCGATCGCGGTGAACGTGTCGCCGGCGCAGCTGCGCCGCCCCGATTTCGCCGAACGCCTGATCCGCCTGCACGAGCGCCAGGGACTGCCGCGCGGCGCGCTGCACATCGAGGTCACCGAAAGCATGCTGCTGGACAGCCCGGAAGGCACCATGCGAACCCTGCGCACGTTGCAGAAACACGGCATCTGCACTTCGCTGGATGATTTCGGCACCGGCTTCTCCAGCATGTCCTACCTGCACCAGTTGCCGCTGGACGCGCTGAAGATCGACCAGACCTTCGTCCGCAACGTCGCCGATGACGACCGCAGCGCGGCGATCTGCCACGCCATGATCACGCTGGGGCACAGCCTGGGCCTGACCCTGGTCGCCGAAGGCGTGGAAACCCGCGCGCAGCTGGACTGGCTGCATCGTCACCATTGCGATCAGGTGCAGGGATATCTGCTGGCCCGGCCGATGGATCTGGCCGGGACCCTGGAACACCTAGGCCCGGCGCCGCCGCCAGAACTTCCGGCCAGGCCGTGAGCGATCCGGCCATGCGACGGATCATGGTCGACGGACACCTCGCCAGCCGGATCAATGCAGGGTCCAGATATCCGGGATCAGCGCCTCGGCCGATTCGCGGAAGCCATCCTCGAACTGGGGCGGCAGGCCGAGCGGGAAATTCTCGGCCGCGACCTGCAGGCAGGCGATCAGCCGTGTCTGCACGGGTTCGTCCACGGACTGCATGACGGTGGACGCCACGTAGCCCATGACCGCGAGCTGGCCCTGGAGCCTGCCGAAGTGCTCCAGTACGCTTTCGACCACTTGTTCCTGATGTTGCATGCGCCGCTCCACCGCCGGCTCCAGGCGGCGGCAGAGGGCTTCCAGTTCGGCGAGGCGGGTTTCGATCGACGTCTTGCCCATGCGCATCTCCTGCTTGGCTTGCAGGACTGCACCTTTCCCGCGACCGCATCAAGAGAACGTGTGCGGGAAGCGGAGAACCGGTTGGCGATCCAGACGAGGTTGACCCGCCGTTCCCGGCGACCGTGGTGGCCTCGGGCCGGTTCTCCTGTGGGGCTGCGGGTCAAGGCGAGGCTCCGCGAGGGAGTGCGTCCACTGAATATGCAGCCGGCCGGGATGTTCTCCGGCATCCACGCCCGCGAGTTTCCGCCACGCGGGGGAAATCGCGGGTGCAGGGCGGATCCACGCTTCGTTAAGAAGCGGGCGCCGCAAAGCGCGGGTTCATCCGCCGCGGGCCGGCGACGCCTAGTGGGGCGGGGCGGTGCGCAGCAACGGCGGCTCATGTCCCAGCGGATGGGTCGGCAATCCCCCGCAGGCGACGCAGGCATCGTCGAGGGGCGCATGCGGTTGGCGCCAACCCAGCACGTACCATCCTTCCTCATCGTCCGATGCCAGTTCCGCGTGCCATGCGCGGCCATCGTAGCGGCCGCTGAACCAGCCGGTCACGTCGTCGATCGAGCACGCATAGATCGCCAGCGGCACGTTGACCGGGGGCGCGCGTTCGGGCAGGTAGCAGCAGGCGGAATCGGCTGGCGGACTCATCTGGAATTCCGCGTGCCGCGCACGCCGGAAGGAGGACGATCCGGTTGTACTCCCGAGTCCGGCAAGAGCGTGTGTGCATCGCCGCGTTAAAGGCGGATGCACGCGAAGGCGTCGCGCTGTCACGGCGCGTTTGCACGGCCGAGGCTAGAACATCGGCAAGTTGGCGAGTCGCCACGAATCTTTTGTTTCTCCCACCCGACGGCAAGGAGTATCCCGATGGCACGCTCATCCATGACCGACCAGACCCAAGTGAACGAACTGCTGCTGCAGGCGCTGGAAACCGAGCGCGGCGGCATCCAGGTCTACACCGCCGCCCTGGAGGCGGTGCAGAACGAGGACCTGAAGGAAGAGTGGCAAAAGTATCTGGAGGAAACCCGCCAGCACGAACAGATCCTGCTGGACGTGTTCGAACAGCTCGGCAAGGATCCCGAGGCGGCCAGTCCCGGCCGTGAGGTGGTCGCCCATCAGGGTCGTTCGCTGGTGAAGGCCATCCGGATGGCGATGGCCGAAGCGGGGGCCGCCGCCGCCGAACTGGTCGCCGCCGAATGCGTGGTCCTGGCCGAAACCAAGGATCACCAGAACTGGGAGCTGATCGGCCGGGTCGCGGAAAAGGCGGGCAAGCAGGAAGGCAAGATCCTCAAGGCCGCGCACGACCAGGTGGAGAAACAGGAAGATCACCACCTCTACCACACGCGTGGCTGGGCCCGCGAATTGTGGATCCAGTCGCTGGGCCTGCCGGCCGTGTTGCCGCCGCCGGAAGAGGAACGCAATGTCGAAACCGCCATCGGTGCCGCGCGCGCCGAGCAGGCGCGCGACAAGATGATGTAGGCACGCCGCGGCAGCAGGCGCCGTCTCAGATGCAGTGGAAACCTGCCGCGCCCAAGGGCGCGGCAGGCCCGTTCAGAACTCGTCGACGAATTCCACCGCCATTCCCAGGCTTTCAGCGCTGCGGATGATCAGTACGCGCACCTCGTCGCCGGTATGCGGTCCCGGCACTTCGATCTCGATGGCATGCACGTCACCGGCGCCCTGATCGTCGACCAGCCCGGCCGAGCTGGAATCCTCGTCGTCCATGTGCGGCATCAAATCCGCCACTTCCTCGACCCGTTCGACACCGTCCACGCCATGCACCACGCTCATCACGGTGGCGACATCGGCCTCGCTTCCGGTCAGTCGGATTTTCAGCAGGGGCATGGGTGGGCTCTCTGTGATGGGCAGGGATGGAGATTCGTCGCCCCGGCGGATGCCGGGGCCCATTTGGATTTCCATTCTTGGCGAGATGCCCCGCACGGACCGCAATGGATTCCAACTGGACCGATGTATGGAAAACCCGGCATGCCGTTCATCTGCCCGCATCCTGCATAGAACGAAAACGCTGACGAGCATGTGAAGAGCGTGCGCATACACGCTCGACACGGCCGCGCTGGCAGGCTGCACCGCATGAACATGATGGCGTCGCGATGTACCAGGTATTGATCGTATGTGTCGGCAACATCTGCCGCAGCCCGATGGCCGAGGCGGTGCTGCGTTCGCACGGGCACGCGGCCGGCCTGCGGGTGCGTTCGGCCGGGCTGGCGGCGCGGGTGGGTGATGGCCTGCATCCGATCGCGGCCGAATTGCTTGCCGAAAATGGTCTTCGATTGGATCACCATGTCGCCCGCCAGATCGATCTGCGCATGCTGGTCGAGGCGGATCTGGTGCTGGCGATGGAGCAGAGGCAATTGCGTGCGCTCGAGGCGATCGCGCCACCGCTGCGCAATCGCATGCACCTGCTGGGCAGATGGAAAGGTCGGCAGGAAATACGCGATCCCTGCGGAAAACCGCGCGACGCCTTCGTTCGCACCTTCGATCTGATCGGAGAGTCGGCGCGCGCCTGGTGCGAGCGGATGCCGATCGGCTCCGATTCACGATTGTTCGCGCTGCCTGCACACAGCTGAGCCGATGCCCTTACGCAGTTCACGCTTTCATGCGCTCATCAAGATGCTGTCCGTAGATTGGAAACGGAACGATCCACTAACGCACACATCACGCGGGACAGTGGTTTTGCCAGGGATGACCGGTTGGACAGGATGGCCATCACGGACTAGTGAGTAGCGAGGATTTCTGGATGGAGCATCCGAGGATCATCGCCGCCAGCGCGATTGCGTTGGCGGTGACATTGTTCGCCATCTTCTCGATGCGCCCGTGGGCGCGCCGGGTCGGTCTGGTGGACAGGCCCGACACCCGCAAGCAGCACAACGGGCGGGTGCCGCTGATCGGCGGCATCTGCTTCTTCATCGGGCTGCTGGTGGGACTGGCCTACCTGGGCTTCATCGACCGCTTCGTCATGAGCGTGATGATGGGCGCCGCCCTGATCGTGGCGATGGGCGTGGCCGACGACGTGGTCCATCTGACTGTGCAATCCCGCCTGCTGATCGAATCGGCGATCGTCGCCCTGGTGATCCTCAGTACCGGTTACTACGTCGATCACATGGGAGGGCTGTTGCCGGGCGACATCCGGCTGGGCATCTGGGGCATCCCGCTGACCATTTTCGCGGTCATCGGGCTGATCAACGCATTCAACATGCTGGACGGCATCGACGGCCTGGCCGCCTCGATCGCGCTGGTCTGCATCGGCTCGGTGCTGCTGTACGACCGCGCGGGCTGGACCGCGGTGGGTGCCATGCTGATGCTGCAGGTGCTTTTCGCGGCGTTGATTCCCTACATCTTCGCCAACCTGGGCTGGCCGGATGGACGCAAGATCTTCATGGGCGACGCCGGCAGCACCGCGATCGGATTCCTGCTTGGTTGGAGCCTGATCTACCTGAGCCACTCGCGGGTCGGCCGGCTGGCGCCGGTGGACGTGCTGTGGTGCGTCGCCTTGCCGGTGATGGACACGCTGGCGGTGATGTACCGGCGCATCCGCGCGGGACGTTCGCCGTTCGGCGCCGACCGCCAGCATCTGCACCATCTGTTGATGGACAGCGGCTTCTCGCCGCGCGTGACCCTGGCGCTGATGGTGTCGATCGGCATCGTCCTGGCCCTGCTGGGTTACGTCCTGCGGGCGGTACCGGACATCGTCAACCTGTTGTCGTTCATCGCCGCCACCGTGATCTACCTGCTCGGGCTGCCGCGCCTGCTCGAACTGCGCACGCGCGGTTTCAGCTGGCCGTCGCGCGGGCTGGCCCGGTTCGTGCCGACCCCGCACGCCGGGCGACGCTTCGTGCCGCCTGGCGCCGTCAGCAGCGAGGACCACGAACCCTATCCGGTCGTCCGCGGCGCCGATGGCGATGGCCCGGTGCGCGCCCTGTGCGTGGTCGCGGCCACGCCGGACGCGATGGGCGTGGCGCCGATCGCGCAGCGGCTCGCCGATGACGCCCGTTTCCAGACCAGCGTGTGCCTGTCCGAAGTGCCTGGCACCGACGGCGAGGCGGCGCTGCGCCTGTTCGGCCTGAAGGCCCAGGATCGCCTGTCCGGCGACGACGGCGCCGACGCGCTGGTCACCGGCGCGCGCGAGCTGCTCGACCAGATACGCCCCGACGTGGTCCTGGTGCCCGGCAACGCACCGGCCACGTTCGCGCTCAGCCTGGCCGCGCATGCCGATGACGTCCCGGTGGTGTGCGTGGACGGCGACGCGAGCGCGGCGACCCCTTCGCATTGGCCCAACGAAGCGAGCCGGCGCATCGTCCAGTCGCTGGCGGCGCTGCACGTGGCCGCCAGCGAGGACGCGGGCCGGCGCCTGCGCCTGGAGGGCGTGCCGGAGGAGCGGTTGCTGGTGCAGGAGGGCATCGTCGCCGAGACCCTGCGCACGGGACTGGATGTGCTGCGCGCCGAACCCAGGCTGGCCAGTGCGATCGCATGGCGTTTCCCGTTCCTGCGCGATGAGAACCCGTTGCTGATGGTCGCCTGCGCGCCGGACCAGGACGCCGCCGTGCAACTGGCCGAGGCGCTGGAAATGATCGCGCGCCGGCGCCCGGACGTGGACATCGTGTGGCCGCAGGAATCCTCCGGCAATGGCGCCACTGGCGATGTTTCCGCCGCGCTGCATGCCTTCGCCAACGTGCACATCCTGGAATTGACCGATTACCTGGCCTGGCTGCACCTGCTCGAACGTGCGCAATTGGTACTTGCCGGGCAGGGCGGCGGTTTCCCCGGCCAGTTGCAGGGCAAGCCGGTGCTGCGCGTCTGCGACACGCCCGATGGCGAGGGCAACGGCATCGCCATCGGCACCACCGCGCTGGCCATCGCCGGCCGCGTGCTGACCCTGCTCAGCGAACCCGCCGTATACCAGTCGCTGGCCACGGCGACCACGGGCGACGCCCGTGCGGGGCTCCCCGGCGACGAGGTGCCCGACGCGCTGCTGCGCCTTCACACCGGCGGACATCCGCCCCATCCCCCCGAAGCCCAGGACATCCGCTACGCCTATGGCGTGCGCGAAGCGTCCTGACCGGCTTGCGTGAATCCCATCTGGCAACGAGGTGACTCCCCCATGGCCACTCAACTCATCACGCGGACGTTTCCGCCCGGTCCGGATCTGACCCCGGGCCCCGCGCCCCGCGAGGGCGATGTCGATCTGCCGACCCTGGTGGCGACGCTCAACCAGAACAAGCGCATGATCCTGCTGGGCACGGCGGCGTTCTTCCTCGCCAGCCTGCTGTACGTGCTGGTGGTGACGCCGACGTACGAGGCCAACGCGGTGGTGCAGGTGGAAAACCGGCCGGCGATCCCGCCGGGCGTCAGCACCAACGCCGCCATGCAGGGCCCGCCGCCGATTTCCACCTCGCCGGGCGCGACCGAAGTGCAGTTGCTGACCTCGCGCCGGGTGATCGGCGAGGCGATGACGCGACTGGATCTGGACGTGGACGTGCAGCCCGCGCGTCTGCCACTGCTGGGTGAATTCATCGCCCGCCGTTACCAGAAGTCCCACCCCGGGGCGCTGTCGTCGCCATGGCTGGGCCTGAGCGGCTATGGCTGGGGCGGCGATGTGCTGGAAGTGGCACACCTTGAAGTCCCGCGCGAACTGACCGGCGCGCAGTTGCGGATTACCGCCGGCGAAGGCGGGCAGTACGTGCTGTCCACCCCGGATGGCCGCGTGCTGTTGCGCGGCAAGGCCGGCGTGCCCGCCCGCGCGGGCGGCACCGAACTGCTGGTGCGCCGTCTGGTCGCCAACCCGGGCATGCGCTTCGACGTGACCCGGCGGGATCCGACCACGGTGATGGCGGCGCTCAAGCAGGACATCACCGCGACCGAGCAGGGCCGCAATTCCGGCGTCATCGCGTTGACCTACGCCAACGCCGATCCCGAGCGCGCCCGTCGCGTGCTGGACGAGGTGACCCGCGAGTACGTGCACCAGAACGTGGCCCGCACGTCCGCCGAAGCGGCCAGCCGGCTGAAGTTCGTGACCGAGCAGTTGCCCAACGTGCGCGAGGAACTGGCCAAGGCGCAGGCGGCGCTCAACCAGTTCCAGACTCGCACCCAGACCCTGGACGTGGCGGTGCAGAACCGGGCGTTGCTGGATCGGACCATCGCCCTGGATGCCGGCATCCAGCAATTGCGCATCCAGATGACCGAGGTGGCCAACCGCTTCACCCCCTCGCATCCGACCTACCAGACCCTGCAGCGGCAGATCGAACAGTTCCAGGGCGAACGCGCCGCCCTGCAGGGCCAGATCCGCGACCTGCCGGATACGCAGCAGGGCCTGTTCCGCCTCAACCGCGACGTCGAGGTGACCAACCAGACCTACGCCAACCTGCTGGACCAGGCGCAGCAGCTGAACATCGCCCGCGCCAGCGCGGTCGGCAACGCCCGCGTGATCGATCCGGCCGCGGTCAACCTCAATAGCCCGGCCTGGCCCAAGCCGCTGCCGGTGCTGGCCGCCGGCACCGCGCTCGGCGCCGTGCTGATGATCGCCTTCGTGCTGATGCGCCAGCTGTTCCGCCGCGGGGTGGAGGATCCGGTCGACATCGAGCTGCTGGGCCTGCCGGTATACGCCTCGATTCCCTTCAGCGAGAAGGGCCGCGAGCTCACCCAGCGCACCGGCGGCCGCCGCCGCGAGCGGCGCCAGCGCCTGCTGGCGCTGAGCGCGCCGTCGGACCTGGCGATGGAGGCGCTGCGCACGCTGCGCACCAGCCTGCACTTCGCGCGGATGAAGACCCGCAACAACCTGCTGATGATCTCCGCGCCGAGCCCCGGCGTGGGCAAGACCTTCGTCTGCGCCAACCTGGCGGTGACCATCGCCCAGACCGGCCAGCGGGTCCTGCTGATCGACGCCGACATGCGCCGCGGCACCCTGCACGACGCCGTCGGCGTGCGCTGGGAAGGCGGACTGTCGGATCTGATCCTCGGCCGGATCGAACTGGAGGATGCCATCCGCCGGGTCGCCGGGGCCGACAACCTGTCGTTCATTTCGCGCGGCGCGGTGCCGTCCAATCCGTCCGAACTGCTGATGCACGAGAACTTCACCGCGCTGCTCAAGAACGTGGCGCATGACTACGACATCGTGCTGATCGACACCCCGCCGGTACTGGCGGTGACCGATGCGGCCGTGATCGGGCAGCACGCCGGCACCTGCCTGCTGGTGGTGCGCTGGGGTCTCAACCAGCAGCGCGAGATCGCCCTGGCCAAGCAGCGCCTGGAGCAGAACGGCGTGGAGGTGAAGGGTGCCATCTTCAACGGCGTGGAGAAGCGCGGGGCAGGGCAGTACGCCTACACGTACTACGAGTACCTGCCGGCGCCGCGCACCGCCGGGTCGCGCTGAGCACGCGGATCGCAACGACAAGGAGGAACCATGCAGATCACCATGTCCCCGTACTACGGGAAGCCCGACTTTTCCCCGTTGTCGGAGCCCAATGCGCAGCGCATCGACCCGGTGTCGGTGGCGGACCTGCTGCGCAATGCCTTCGTGTATCCGCCGCATTCCATCTACGAGGGCATCAAGCTGGTCACGTTCGGCTTCTCGCCGGACCAGGACATGCACACCGCGCCACGGTTCCGTTTCAAGTTCCGCAATGCCGGCGAAGTGCCGGAGGTGGCGCGCCATCCGCAGGACTGGATCGCGGTCTATCACCGCAAGCTGTGCGAGGCGATCGAGCGGTCCTGCGCCGGAATGTCCTCTCCGTGGCTGTTGCAGAGCGGCGGCAAGGATTCGACCACGCTGGCGATCGCGCTGGCGGACGCGCGTCCCGACGCGACCTGCATCACCTACCTGGGCGGACGCGAAGAGAACGAGGTCGAATCGGCGCAGCAGGTCGCGCGGCGACTCGGCCTGCGCCACGAATCGCTGGTCTGCGATCCGGGCCGCGCCTATGACCGCTATCTGGCACTGGTCGGGCGGATGCCGCTACTGACCGCCGACTTCGCGCTGCTGTCCTATGCGGACCTGGGCACGGAAGTGCGTGCGCGTGGCGGTGACGGCGTGATCGACGGCCTGGGCGCGGACAGCTATTTCGGCACCCCGGTCGATCGCCAGCACCACTTGCTGGGCAAGCTGGCGCGCGGCATGCGCCTGCCGGTGGACGTCACCGCCTTGCCCGGCGTGGATCGCAGCTTCGAGGCGTGCTTCCTGCTGGGCACCCTGCAGATGACCCCGATCGAGCGGGTGTTCCCGGGTTCGCGCTTCAGCGACGCCGAGGTGGACGCGCTGTTCGGGCACCCCATATCGCGGCGCTCGCGGGCGCGGGTGACCCTGTTCCAGGAGGAAATCGCCACCGCCACCAGCGCCTGGGAATGGCGCGACATGTCGATGTCGATCGCCGGTTCAGCCGGCGCCTTCGCCAAGGGCCTGTATACGGCGCATGCGCTGGGACTGGATGCGGCCTATCCGTTCTGCGATCACGACCTGCGCGAATGGATCCACCTGGAGGTGCCGCGCCGGCAGAAGGTCGATCCGGAAACCGGCGTCAACAAGATGCTGATCCGGCGCCATATCGCAACCCGTTTCGCCGAACTGCCGTACGTGCAGCGCAAGGGCAGTTTCCGATTCGATCTGTGCGGGCTGGCCGCGCAGCGTTTCGACCAGGTGCACGGCTTCGCCCGCGACCTGTCGGAGCTGCTGCCGGGCGCGGTGCCCTGGCTGGAGCGCAACCGGCGCCGGCTCGACAACAAGTACCACGCGTCCAAGTTCTACCTGCTGGCCATCGTGCTGCCCTGGCTGGCCGCGCGCGGGGTGGCGACGGCCGCGCGGGAGAAAGCCGCCTGACGATGGACCGCCAGCGACGCCGCTGCCTGCATGGTCTGGTCGCGGGCGCGGCGCTTGCGGCCTTGCCCGCCGCCGGCACCCTGGCGTCGGCGCGTGGAAGCGTACGCCTGGACGTGCGTGAATTCGGCGCGCGCGGCGATGGACAGGGCGACGATACCCGTGCGTTCCAGGCCGCCATCGACGCGCTGCCGGAAGCCGGTGGCACCGTGGTCGTTCCCGCCGGCAACTACCCGATCGACCCGTTGCGGAGCCTGCGCCTGCGCAGCCGCATGCACTTCTCGATGGCGGCCGACACCCGCCTGGTCGCGATGAGCAATGCCGCGCAGCGCGCCTACGTACTGCTGCTGCAACAACTCGACGACGTGGAGGTGTCGGGCGGACGCATCATCGGCGATCGCGAGCGCCATCTGGGCACCACCGGTGAATGGGGACACGGGATCATGGTGCGCGGGTCCAGCCGGATCCGCCTGCATGACCTGTACATCACCCGGTGCTGGGGCGATGGCATTTCGGTGGGCGGCCTGTCCGGTGTTCGCGGCCAGCCGCCGCTGCCCAGCCGCGACGTGCTGATCCAGGACGTGGTCTGCCAGGGCAACCGCCGGCAGGGACTTACCATCGGCCGCTCCCGCCATGTACGGGTGTTGCGTTCTTCTTTCCTCGACACCGGCGGGGTGCTGCCGGGCTGCGGCATCGACATCGAACCCGACCCGGGAGGCGACGCACGCGACGTGCTGATCGAGGACTGCCTGGTGCAGGGCAACCAGGGCGCGGGCATCCAGCTGTACGAGCGTGTCCACGACGTCACCGTCCGCCGCTGCCGGATCCTGTCCAACCGTGGCGACGGCCTGCACCTGCGCGCCGCCACGGGCGGCCTGATCGAGGGCAACGAAATCCGGGGCAACGGCCTGCGCGGCATCACCGTCCGCGCGCGCAGCAGCGGCTTCCGCCTGCGCGACAACCAACTGCGTGGCAACGCCGCCCAGGTGGCGAAACGCTCCGGCAAGGAAGCCGGCTGGATGAACCTCGACGTCGCCCGCGGCGCCTCGTCCATCCAGATAGACCCCAGCAGCCGCCCAGGCCGCTGAGTCCCAGCCCTTATCCTGTGGGAGCGACGTAAGTCGCGATGTGGATGCCACCACGCTTCGCGACTTACGTTGCTCCCACAAGGTAGTGGTTTATTTCATTCGTCCTGCGAGCAATCGAAACCGCGCGACAAGCGGACTCGACCATGGATTCCGGTAGAGAAAACACCGCGTTTTGCCGCAGAAAATGAATCCTTCCGCAAGCAGTAGTTGAGCCGTTTCACAGATACGAGATCTTCTCGCGCGCGGCGAGGAAAACTTCCCTATATTCCCCATCGGCCACGGTTCTCATCCGGGCCAATTCCTTTGTTTTCCTTTTACCGGGCCATTTGGCCCGCAGGGGTCATGGCTGTGAAAAACAATGCACTCGTGCACGACGTGCGCGAGGCAGGGACGCCTCGGCGCGAATTTTTGCGCAAATCCTTGTTGCTGGCACTGCCGGTAGCGCTCTACACGACGGGGATTCCCAAGGTTCTGGCCGCTGTCTACGCCCCTCCGGTCCGGGCCCGCGGCAGCACCACGCTCAATGTGAAGGACTGGGGCGCCCGCGGCGACGGCGCCACCGACGACACCACCGCGTTCCAGTACGCGATCGACGCGCTTCCCTCGACCGGTGGCACCGTGGTGGTGCCGGCGGGCGACTACGTCATCGACCCGACCCGCAATGTCCGCCTGCGCAGCAACATGCACCTGCTGTTGCAGGATGGCGCCCGCCTGCGCGCCAAGCGCAACGACAAGGAACGCGCGTACGTGCTGATGGCCTACAAGGTCAGCAACGTGGAGATTTCCGGCGGCCAGATCATCGGCGACCGCGAAACCCATCTGGGTACGACCGGGGAATGGGGCCACGGCATCATGATCCGTGGTTCGTCCAAGGTCACCGTGCGCGACATCCATGTCTCCAAGTGCTGGGGCGACGGCATCTCGATCGGCGGTGCGATGGTCACCAACGCACCGACCATCCCCTGCAGCGACGTGGTCATCGCCAACGTGGTCTGCACCGGCAACCGCCGCCAGGGCCTGACCATCGGCCACGCGCTGGGGGTCAAGGTGTACGACAGTGAATTCAGCGATTGCAACGGCATCGCGCCGGCCTGCGGCATCGACATCGAGCCGGATGTCGGCGACCTGCGCACCACCTCCACCGTGCACATCGAGAATTGCCATATCCACGGCAACGCCGGCAATGGCATCCTGGTGTACAAGCGGGTGAAGGGCGTCACCATCAAGCGCTGCACCATCGAGTACAACGGCGGGCACGGCATCCTGACCATCGGTCCGGACAGCGGCTACATCGCCCAGAACACCATCCGCCACAACTACCTGGTCGGCATGATGTTCGGCAGCGGGACGCGCAGCTACCAGTACAGCGGCAACATCTCGCGCAACAACAACACCCGCCTGCACGGCGTCCAGAAGACCGTCTATCCGCTGACCTACATGACCGGATTCGTCGACGGCAACAAGGGCAACGGCGCGCACGTGGCGCGGGTCAGCGACGTCTACGACATCCGGGTGACCAGCAACGGCTACGCCAAGTAATCGAACGGGCAAGTGAACTGGCGCTCAGCAGAATGACGAGCGCGTGCAGAGGCGGCCTCCGGGCCGCCTTTTTTCTGCCCGTTTGTTGGGCAACGTGCCGATTTGGTGGTGAGCGCGTGAACGGTTTTGCGGGCTCGACTTTCTAGAATTGCGGCGACGCTTCCCCCCACGGCGCCTGCATGAAGTTCATCCTGTTCGCGAATACAGACTGGTACCTCTACAACTTCCGACTCTCCACCGCTTTGCAACTGCGCTCCATGGGCATGGAGGTGGTGATGGTGTCGCCACCGGGCGAGTTTGGCCATCGCTTCGAGCAGCACGGCATCCGCTGGCGGCCATTGCCGATGCAGCGCTCCAGCCTCAACCCCTGGCGCGAGGCCGGCACCCTGGCCCGGCTGATCGGCGTGCTGCGCGAGGAACGGCCGGACCTGCTGCACAGCTTCACCCTCAAGTGCGCCGTTTATGGCGCGCTGGCGGCGCGCGCGGCCGGCGTGCCGGCGGTGGTGAACGCGGTCACCGGCCTGGGTTATGTCTTTTCCAGCGACCGGGCCAAGGCGCGCGTGCTGCGGCCGCTGGTGTCGCTGCTGATGCGCGGTGCGCTGGGGGGCGAGCATTCGCGGGTGATCCTGCAGAACCCGGACGACGCGCAGGCCTTCGCCGACGCGCGCCTGGCACCACCGCACAACATCCGCCTGATCCGAGGCTCCGGCGTGGATCTCAGCCGTTTCCTGCTGCGCGATGCCGACAGCGGCGGGCGGCGCCCGCTGCGGGTGCTGCTGGCCGCGCGCCTGCTGCGCGAGAAGGGCGTGTGCGAATACGCCGCCGCTGCGGAACGCCTCCGCGCGCAGGGCCGCGACGTCCGCTTCCTGCTCGCCGGCATGCCGGATCCGGGCAATCCGCATTCGGTACCCGCGGCCGAAGTGGAGGCCTGGCACGCGCGGGGCACGCTGGAGTGGCTGGGGCATGTCGAGGACATGCCGGCGCTGCTGCGTTCGGTCGATGTGATGGCACTGCCCAGCTATTACCGGGAAGGCGTGCCGAAGAGCCTGATCGAGGCCGGCGCCTGCGGCATCGCGCTGGTGACCACCAACCTGCCGGGTTGCCGCGAGGTGGTGAGCCGCGACGGCGAGGACGGCCTGCACGTGCAGCCGCGCAGCGCGGACTCGCTGGCGCGGGTGATCGCGCGCCTGGACGACGACCGCGATCTGCTGCGACGGCTGGGCGAACGCGCCCGCTCGCGCGCGCTCAGCGATTTCGACGAGAAGGTGGTCATCCGCAAGACCTGCGAGGTCTACGGCGAACTGGTGCCGTTGCAGTTGCAGGGAGCGATGGCCGGATGATGAACCGGATCCTGCCCATGCCGCTGCGTCCCGCCCTGAACGCGCTGTCCCTGTTGTGGCTCGCCACCGCCGCCGGCGCCGTGGCGGTATTCGCCGCGCAGACCCTGCTGGCACGCCGGTTCGGTCCGGCCGAATACGGCCTGTTCGCGTCCTCGCTCGCCACCATCACCCTGATCGCGCCGCTGGCCGGTTTCGGGCTGTCGCAGTTCCGGCTCAAGGTGTTCGGCACCGAGGGTTGGCAGGCCCAGCGCTGGCGACGCGCGTCAGAGCGCTTCATCGTCGCCAGCACCACGCTTGCGCTGATCGGCGTGGCCGCCTGGGCGGAGTGGGGGCCCCCGGTCGATGCCCGTACCCGGCAACTGCTGTGGCTGCTGCTGCCGGTGATCATCGGCCTGCTGGCGGTCGAGCAGATCGGCAGCAAGCTGCGCCTGGAGGAACGTCACGGCGCACTGGCCGCGTGGCAACTGTGGATGCCGCTGGGCCGACTGCTGGTGGCGGCGTATGCGCTGGCCTGGTCCGGCATGCGCATCGAAATGGTCGCGCTGGGCTACAGCGCGGTCGCGGTGCTGGCGGTGTTCGCCGCCATGCCGCAGTGGCGGTCGATGGCGCGCGGCGACTGGGCGCTGCGCGGCCACGGCGCGCAGGATGTTTCCGCCTTGCAGGCGCGTCCGCCAGGCGTGCGCCAGCTGTGCGTGCAGGCGTGGCCGTACGGCATGGCGGCGGTGCTGTATCCGGTGTTCTTCCAGATCGGCACGGTGCTGCTGAAGTACCTGGCCGGAGATGCGGCGGCCGGCCACTTCGGCATCGCATTGGCGGTGATGACCGCGATCTACCTGTTCCCGACCACGGTCTACCAGAAGTTCCTGCTGTCCAAGCTGCACCGCTGGGCGGTGCATGACCGCCCCCGGTTCCGCCAGGTCTATCGCTGGGGCACCGTGGCCATGCTGGCCAGCGGCATCGTCGGCGGCATCGTGCTGGCGTTCGCCGCGCCGCTGGCGACGCAGGTCTTCGGTGCCGGCTATCGCACGGTGGTGCCGCTGCTGCAGGTGCTGGCGCTGTGCGTGCCGCTGCGCTTCCTGTCCACCGCGGTCGGTTCGGTGCTGCTCACCGAGGGTCACATGCGCTACCGGGTCTACGCGATGGCGCTGGCGGCGCTGGCGGCTGTCCTGTTGAACCTGGCGCTGATTCCCGCCTTCGCCGAGATGGGCGCGGCAATCGCCACCGTCATCGCCGAGGCGCTGCTGCTGGGCCTGATGTATCGCGGCGCCCGCCGGGTCGACGCACTGGAGCTGGACTGATGGACAAGCCCCGTGTCGCTTTCACCGGTTACTACGGTATGCGCAATTTCGGTGACGACCTGTTCGGCGTGATCTGCACGCGCGCGGCCGAACGCTACTGGAACGCCTCGCCGCGCCTGGTCGGCCCGCCGCTGGCCGGCATGGCCGGCGTCAGCACCGTGCCGGCGTTCTATCCGCTCGACTGGTACGGGGCGGGTGGGGCGCTGGGCAAGGGCAGCCGGCTGCTCAGTTTCGCCAGCGCGACCGTCGGTTCGGATGTGCTGGTGATGGGCGGCGGTTCCGTCATCACCGCGCGCGAATCGTTCCGCAAACCGATGATGCAGGCCGCACGCCGCCATCGCGGCCTGCGACTGTCCGCGATCGGGGTCTCGATCGGGCCCTTCGCGAACACCGAGCAGGAAGCCGCGGCGGCATCCTTCCTGGATCGCTTCAGCTACCTGTCGGTGCGGGATCGCCGCTCGCACGAATGGATCCAGCGCATGGGCCTGTCCGCGCATGCGCACGCCGGCTGCGATCTGGCGGTGCTGTTGCCGCGCCTGGTGTCGATGCCGGTGCGTGCGCAGCCCGAACCCGGCGCGCCCCTGCGCGTGGGCGTGGCGCCGTGCCGCTACACGGAAGGCGGCGCGCACGGCGCGCCGGCGATGCGCGCCTGGGAGGACGCGTTCGTCGAAACCCTCCTGGCCGAATCGCGCGTGCGCCGGCTGGTGGTGGATGTGTTCAGCCTCAACGAGCACCCGCGCCACGGCGACAGCGAACTGGCCGACGCGATCGCGCGGCGCCTGCGCGAGGGGGGCGTCGCGGTCGAGGTGCTGCGCTATACCCAGCCGGATCCGCTGGCGATGGTGGCCGCCATCGGGCGTTGCGACGCGATGGTGAGCGCGCGCCTGCACGGCGCCATCGTCTCGTGGCTGTGCGGGGTGCCGTTCGCGATCGTCGACTACCACCGCAAGTGCCGCGATTTCGCCGATGACATCGGGCTGCCGCAGCGGCGGCGCATCACCACCGCGCAGGGGTATCCGTTCAGCGATGTGATCGCCACCTTGCTGCGCGAACGCCAACCGGAGTGCTCTTCACCCGCCCTGTACGCCGACCAGGCCGAGGACATATTCAAATGCGCACCATGGGCGCTGGAGCACGCACACGCATGAAGCCGCATCTTCCGCCGGATCCCTCCACCACCGCGCCGGTCAGCGTGGTGATTCCGTGCTATCGCTGCGCCGGCACGATTGCCGCGTCGGTGGCCTCGGTGGCCGCGCAGACCCGGCGCCCGGTGGAAGTCATCCTGGTCGACGACGCCAGCGGGGACGGCACCCTGGACGCGCTGCACGCGCTGGCCGAACTACATCCGCCGGGCTGGGTGGTGGTGGTGGCCGCGCCCGCCAACGGCGGGCCGTCGCGCGCGCGCAACCTGGGCTGGGAACGCGCCAGCCAGCCGTACGTGGCCTTCCTCGACGCCGACGACACCTGGGCGCCGCAGAAGATCGCGCTGCAGATGGAGGTGCTGGAGGCGGATCCGGATCTGGCCCTGGTCGCGCACCGGATGGCGGTCCGCGAACGCGGCGCCAAGACCTTGCCGGTGCGCCCGCCGGTGCGCGCGACCGCGATCGGCCGCCGCCGCTTCCTGCTCAACAATCCGTTCCCGACCGCCTCGGTGGTGCTGCGCCGGGATCTGCCGTTCCGCTTCAACGAACGTTTCCGCCGGGTGGAGGATTTCCTGCTGTGGGCGGAGATAGGCTTCTCCGGCTACCGCTGCGCCAAGCTCAACCAGGTGCTCGCGTACTGGCACAAGCCGACCTTCGGCGCCGGCGGCCTGAGCGCGGATCTGGACGCGATGCACCGCGCCGGCAAGGAAGTCCGGCGCGAGCTGCTGCGCAAGGGCCTGGTCACGCCCGCCGAACACTGGTTCGCGCGCAGCATCGGGCTGGTCCGGCGCACCCGCCGGCGCCTGCTGTTGGCCATGCGTTCGCGCCAGACCGGAATCGCCTCGTGAACACCGTCCAGGCCCGCTACCTGCAGGCCAGCCGGCGCAGCCAGGGCGAGGCGATGGCGCGCTGGTGGCTGGGCATGATCCTGCTGGGCGGGGTGGCGCTGTTCGCGTGCTGGCTGGTCGGCACCCGTCCGCTGGACATCGGCAGCGACACCGAGACCTATGCTGGCTTCTTCGAGAATCTGGTGCAGGGCATGCCGGAAACCCGGCTGGAACCGGGCTTCGTCTATCTGAGCTACGCCCTGTACAAGCTGGGACTGGGCGTCACCGGCTACCAGTTCGCCCTGTTCGGCCTGCTGCTGGTGATGGTCGCGCTGGCGGTGCGCCGCTATCGGTTCTACCTGGAAACGCCGGTGAGCTGGCAGACCCTGCTGTGCGCCTCGCTGATGCTGCTGTTCATCTCGCCGATGTTCACCAACGCCTCGATCAACGCGATCCGCCAGGGCCTGGCGGCGCCGCTGGTGTTCGTGGCCTTGCTCGGGTTCCATCGGCGGCGATGGGGCACGTTCGCGCTGGCCGGCGCGCTCGCGGCCAGCCTGCACCTGTCGTCCGCCATGTACCTGGCCTGCGCGCCGGCGCTGTTGTTGAGCACGCGCTGGCTGCGCGTGGTCGCGGCGGGTGCGTTCCTGGCCTACGTTTCCGGACTCTCGATGCTGGCGGTGCGCGCCGGCGCGCCCGGCTTCTACGACGTGGTGATGGAGTACACCGCCAATCCGTTGTACCGATCCGGCGTGCGCATCGACTTCGCGGTATTCACCATCTTCTGGTACCTGCTGCCGCATTTTCTGGCGCCGCTGGTCCAGGCGCAGTGGCGCCAGCGCATCCTCGACAGCACCTCGGTCTATCTGGTGATGTCGCTGCCGTTCTTCCTGATCGGCTGGGGCTTCTTCTCCAACCGTTACCTGCTGCCGGCCTGGCTGGCGGTGTCGATGATCCTGGCGGCGGTGCTCTGCCACGCGCGCATCGCGCCGCTGCGCAACCCGTTGCTGATCCGGGCCGGCCTGCTGGCCTCCTGCGGGGTGTTCTACATCTACGTCAGCCGCGGAATCGTCATATGAGTGGAGGCGCGGCGTCGATGCTCCGGGAGTTCGCGGTTTCACTGACCTATCCACCCACGCTCACCCTGTCGCTGCTGGTGCTGGCGGCGCTGCTGTGGTGGTGGCGCCGTCGCCGGATCGGCGCGGGCGTGGCGATCGCGGCGGTGATGTGGTCGGCGCTGTGGTCATTTCCATTCGCTTCCGACACCCTGCGCGGGCTGCTGGAATTCCGCTATCCGGTGGTCGAGGATGCGGCCGATCTTCCGCGCGCGGACGCCATCGTGGTGCTCGGCGGCGGCAGCCACTATGCATGGCTGGAAAGGCCCGACGTACGTCCCGAGCAATTGCGCTACAGCCGCCTGGCCGCCGGCGCGCGCGCCTGGCAGGCCGGACGCGCCCCGATCGTGATTCTCAGCGGAGGCGGCGAGGGCGACACCACCGAGGCGCGGCGCATGGCCAAGGCGATCGAGCGCCTCGGCGTGCCGCGCTCGGCGCTGGTGCTGGAAGAACGCAGCCGCAACACGCGCGACAACGCGCGCTACAGCCTGCCACTGGCCGGCCGCGAACATCCGCGCCTGCTGCTGGTGACCTCCACCCTGCACATGCCGCGCGCGGCCCTGCTGTTCGAGCAGGCGGGCGCGCGGGTCATGCCGGTACCCGTGCCCGAGGGCAGGGCGCCGCGCAGCTGGTGGCGCTATTGGCTGCCTTCGCAACGCGCCTTGTGGCGCAGCGGCCGCGCGTTCAAGGAAATCGTCGCGCTCACCGCCGCCCATCTGCATTTGTGAAGGCCGCGTCGGTGAACAGGGATGTGCGTGACCGTCCGGCGCTTCGCGCACGCGCGTTCATCCGCCATTGTCTTGCCGACGCCGTTCTTTTCACGCCGCGCTTGACACCATGCCCGAGCGGGCACGGCCATGCCGCGCCGCGCATCGTTTCCGCTGACAGAGGTGTGCGAGTGAAATCCCTATCCACTTCCTTGTTGCTGGCAGCGCTGCTGGCCGGTTGCGCGGGCCAGCACATGACCCACCGCGGTTCCGCCAATGGCGGCACCGTCGAGGGCAGCGACGCGCGCATGGTCGCGATCACGCCCGAACTGGTCGCCGCGCCGCGCCAGGCGGTCACGCTGCCGACCGAGCTTGCCGGCTACAAGCCCGAGATTTACCGCATCCAGCCCGGCGACACGATCCTCGTCACCGTCTGGGATCACCCGGAACTGACCACGCCCGCGGGCAACCAGCAGCAGGCCGTCACCAACGGTCGGCTGGTACAGCCCGATGGCACGTTCTTCTATCCGTACGCGGGCAAGATGAACGTCAAGGGCATGACCATCGAGGAACTGCGCAGCGGCCTGTCCACGCGTCTGGGGCAGTACCTGCGTTCCCCGCAGATCGACGTCAACGTGGTCGGCCACGGCGGACGCGTCGCCCTGCAGGGCGCGTTCGTCGACACCTCGCCACAGGAATTCACCACCGTGCCGCTGACGCTGGCGCAGGCGGTCGGCAAGGCGCGCATCAACGTGGAGGAAGCGGATCTCGCCGGCTTCGTGCTGACCCGCGACGGGCACGATTATCCGCTGGATCTGGATGCACTGAACCGGGATGGCAAGGTCGCCGCCGACGTTTACCTCAAGCCCGGCGATCGGCTGTACCTGCCGTTCAACGACCGCAAGGAGGTCTACGTGGTCGGCGAAGTGATGCGCCCGCAGGCGATCAACTTCAAGACCACCGACATGAGCCTGACCCAGGCGCTCGGCCGCACCGGCGGCCTGAACCCGACCACCGCCAAGGGCAGCGCGGTCTACGTGATCCGCGGCATGGAGGATCTGCAGCGCGAACCGGCCACCGTCTATCACCTGGACGCCGGTTCGCCCGCGGCCTTCGCGCTGGCGGATCGCTTCCCGCTGCGCGCCGGCGACGTGGTGTGGGTGGGACCGGCCGGCGTGACCCGCTGGAACCGCTTCCTGACCCAGTTGTTGCCGTTGTCGGGCATCATCAGCAACGCCGCGTCGGCGCAGTACGACTTCGACCGCAATTGATGGGGTGACCGGGTCGCGCCTCGTGACGCGGCCGACCCGGGAAAAGCGGACGACGACGGCGGAACCGCATCAAAAAAACAAAGGCGACGGCCGTTTCCGACCGTCGCCTTTGCTCATGTGCCCTGCGAAAGGCTCCTGTGGAGAACCGAAGGGTCATCCAGACGATCGACCGGCCCTTTGTCCACCGGGCGAGAAGCGGTGTGCCCGGCGTGGGTTCTCCTGTGGCTGCCGATGGTCCGTGGGTCCGGAAACTGCGGAAAACGAACCCCGCTGAATGTCGGCGTGACCGGCGTATCGTCAAAGGAGGGTGTGCCGGTGCCACGCGCCCACCATGCCTTCGGCAATGGCAAGAGCGGGTGGAGCCGGTGTGGCGAAAGCGTTATCGGCCGGCGCTGTTCAGGGCGCATTTGACGATATGAATACAGGCGGCGTGATATTCCTGCCGCTCGTTACGGGAGGCTAGGCACATGGGTTCGATCCATCCCCCAGCGCGCCGCTGGTATCGCTGCGAAGTCGTCGATGTCCAGGCCGAATTGAGGTACTGGAAACTGGAATACGTGTCCCACGACTTCCATGAACCGGGCACGTCGTTCTCACGCTACGAGCCGGTGCTCAGGTTCGCCTACGACGCCTACCTGCGCCATCACGCGCAGCCGCTGGCCGACGTCATCGACGTCCTCCACCACAAGTACGTCGAGACCTTCGACAGCTGGAGCATGCTGCCGTGGCCGCGCGCCGAGGCCGTCCTGCGCGAAGTCTGGCTGCGCATGGGCGCGCCGCTGGAAAGCCTGCGGGTCACGCCGCCGCTCGAACGCGACTCGCGCCTGCGCCTGCATTGATCCGGGAACGCGATCGACGCGTTCCCCGGATCCGCCGCACCTTCACTTCAGCCGTTCGAGCACCGCGTTGGCCACGCCGATCGCGGACGCCGGATTCTGGCCGGTGACGAGTTCGCGATCGATCACCACGTTGGCGGCCCAGGGTGAAGTGTTGCTGACGTGGTGCGCGCCGGCCGTTTCCAGCGCGGTCTGCGGATAGAACTTCATCTCGCCACCGCCCAGCGCGCCCTTGGCCTGTTCCTCCTCCTGGTTGCTGATCACCGTGAACCGGTAACCGGCATAGATCCAGTCGGCCGGTGCCGCCGGCGTGCCGCCCGCTTCCAGCGCGCCGATGAAGGTGCCGTTGCCGGGCAGGGTCGACAGCAATGCGATCGGGCCGTGGCAGACCAGCGCGGTGGTCTTGCCGCGGCCGTGGAAGTCCGCCAGCAGGCGGCCCATCGCCGGCGAGGCCAGCAGATCCTGCATGGGCGCATGGCCGCCGGGCACGTACACCGCGTCGAACTGGCCGTAGCCCATCTGTTCGATCCGGGCCAGGCTGAGCACCGGCGATTGCGCCGGCCGGGTCAGGGCCAATCGGTCGAGCAGATCCCGGTGCGCCTTCAGCGCGCCGGCGTCGCCGCCGAAGTACATCGGGTCCAGCGAGCCCTGATCGACCGCCGGCGCCACGCCGGACGGGGTGGCGAAGGTCACCTGGTGGCCCGCGTCCAGGAACAGCTTGACCGGCTGCATCAGTTCGTTGAGGTAGAAGCCGGTCGGGAAGACCCGGCCGTCCTTGAGATCCAGGTGGTCCGCATCGGACAGCACGACCAGCACGTGGGCCGCGTCGGCATGCGCGGCGGGAAGCGCCAGTGCGACGGCCGCGGCCAGGATTTTGAGTGATTTCATGAAGTGTTCCTTGAGAATTCGCCGGCTCGGCGGAAGTGGCCGCCACTCTATTTCGTGCCCAAACCGGGATAAACTCGCTCGCTGGCAATTTATTTTTCCTTTCGAGGCAAAGATGGCGCGCCGGTTCGATCACCTGGGTGACGCGGAGGTCTTCGTGATCGTGGTGGGGCAGGGATCGCTGACCGCCGCGGCGGTCGCCCTGGGCACCACGCCCTCGGTCATCAGCCGCGCCATCGCGCGGCTGGAAACCCGCCTCGGTAACCAGTTGCTGCGGCGAACCACCCGCCGGCTGGGATTGACCGAGGCCGGCCAGCTGTACCTGGAGCAGGCGCGTGCGGCGTTCGCGCTGTTCGACGAAGCCGAGCGCACGGTGCAGGGCAGGTCGGGCACTTTGGCCGGACGCGTGCGGCTGAGCGTGCCCACCACCTACGGCCATTACCGGCTGCCGGAAAAGCTGGCGCGTTTCTCGCGCGAGCATCCGCAGGTGCACATCGAACTCAACATCTCCAACCGCAACGTCGATCTGGTGGCCGAAGGCTTCGACCTGGCGGTGCGGCTGGGCGCGTTGCCCGACAGCGGACTGGCCGCGCGCCGGCTGGAGGATGCCGCGCTGTGCATGGTCGCATCACCCGATTACCTGCGCCGCGTCGGCACGCCGACCCGAAGGGAGCAACTGGCCGAGCACGCCTGCATCCCGTTCGTGATGCCCAGCAGCGGGCGCATCGCGCCCTGGTTGTTCCGCGAGGACGGACGTGACCTGGAATGGACGCCGCCGGATCGGCTGACCGTATCGGACGACGTGCTTGGCGTGGTGTCGCTGGCCAGCGGCGGCGCCGGTATCTGCCAGACCTACGATTTCATCGCCGACGGCCATCTTCGCGAGGGCCGCCTGGTCGAGGTGCTGCCGCAACTGCGTGGACGCTCGCGTCCGTTTTCGCTGATCTACGCACCGCATCGTCGCTTGTCGGCGGCATCGCGCGCCCTGATCGACAGCCTGTCGAAGAGCGGCGAAGCGGCCACGGACTGATTCGGAGCGGCCACTCAACGCGCCGCCGGCGCATGGCGCTCCCAGTAACCGTCTTGCGGCGGAATCTGCTGGACCACATCCACGCTTACGCCGGCGGGATCCCGGGTCATGAAACGCCGCTGGCCCCACGGTTCATCGGTGAGTGGATGCAGAATCGGCGCGCCTTCCCGACGGAGCTTTTCATACAGCAGCGACGCATCCGCCACCTCGACGGTCAGCAGCATGCCTTCGCCATTGAAGACCTCGGCTCCCGGCGGGCGGGAAGGATGATCCGGGGTCATGAACGCCAGGGTGGCGCCACGACCGTCGCCATCGGCGGGACCGGACAGGTAGACGAACCAGTTGGCTTCGAACAGGACTCGGAATCCGAAATGCCGCACATGGAAATCACGCGCGGCGGTCATCGCCGGCGTGGTGATCAGCGGATACAGGTCGCGCACGCGCACCGTGGAAGGCGGGGTGTCCGATGGCTCGGGCGCTGTCGCGGCGCCTGGCAGCGGAAGCGCGCCGGCCAGCAGCAGGATGGGAAGGATTCGGGACATTGGCATCGGGCGTTCCTCGGTGGAAGGGAAGAAAGCCGACGCGTTCCGTCGCCGGCTCCGCCACGATGCACGGCTCAGATTGACAGCAGTTGCTCGATTGCGCGCACCGCGACCCGCGCGCCATCCTCCGCCCGCATGCGCTGGCCGAGTTCGGCCGCGCGCGCACGGATATCCGTCCGGTCGGTGAACGCGATCGCCCGCGCCAGCGCGGAGGCCTCCAGTCGTTTCCCATCCACCGCAGGACCGGCCACGCCCAGGCGGCGCAGCCGATCCGCCCAGAACGGCTGATCGCCGGCGAACGGCACCACCACCGAAGGCACGCCGGCGCGGGTGGCCGAATGACTGGTGCCCGAGCCACCGTGATGGACGACCAGCGAGGTGCGCGGGAACAACCAGTCGTGCGGCGTCTCGTCGACGATGAAGAAGTTGTCCGGCAGCGCGTCGCGCGCCACGCCGCTCCAGCCCGGATGGAACAACGCGCGCCGGCCCGCGACGGCGTCGACCATCGCCCGGACCAGCCGGGGGCGGTCGAAACCGGCCATGCTGCCGAAGCCCAGGTAGATCGGCGGTTCGCCCGCGTCGAGCCAGCGCTCCAGCGCGGGCGGTGGTGTCCACGCCGGCGCTGGCAGCGTCCATTGGCCGCAGACCCGCGCATTGTCCGGCCAATCCGCCGGTTGCGGCAGCAGGGTGGGGGACACGCCATACAGCATGGGGTGTTCGGTCCACACCCGCTTTCTCGCCGGCAGCGCCAGCACGCCGGCGCGCGCGGCGTTCGTGGCGCTGCGGAAGGCTCGCCAGAGCAGGCTGTTGACGAGGCGGTGGCTGGACGCGTTCAACGCGCGCGGCACGGGGATGGACGCCAGGAACGGCGAGGCGAAGTCGCCGGTGGGCGTGATCGGAATCAGGCCCGCACCGATGGCCGGAATGTCCAGCGCCTCGGCAACCGAAAGCCCGGCGAACGCCGCCAGCCCGGAGACAATCAGCGCATCGCATCCCGTCGCCGCATCCCGGATCTCGCCCATCCAGTGCATGACGTTTGCGTTGGCGATATCGGCCAGCGCCCGGGCGGTGCGGTTGAAGCCGCCCTTGCGGTCGACCGCCGTCGCCAGCGCCTGTCCGGGCGAAAGCGCGCCGCGGATGTCGCCGGACAACGGGGTTGCCGCCAGGCCGGCGGCATGGGCGGAGCCGAGCGTGGCCGCGTCGGCGAGCAGCCGGGTGTCGTGGCCGGCGGCATTCAGCGCCAGGCACAGCGCGGCCAGGGGACGGGTATCGCCTTCGGTACCATAGGTTGCAACCGCGAACTTCATGGGGATCTCCGGACGCCGGACGACCCGGCGGATGGACAGAAATAAATGTGCACGACGTATACTAATTTACATCGTATACCCGATGTAAGAGGCAGGCCCCATGGATGAAACCGCGGAACCCGGGCGCCGGGCGCGCAAGCGCGCGCGGATGCTGGACCTGTTGACCGGCACCGCCGTCCGCCTGTTCGAGCAACAGGGCTACGAGGCGGTGACCATGGAACAGATCGCGGCCGAAGCCGATGTCGCCAAGCGCACGCTGTACAACCACTTCCCGACCAAGGAAGCGCTGCTGGCGCGTTGGCTGGACGCCGAACTGGAGAAGGATCTGGCGCACCTGGCCGACAGCATCGCCCGCCGCCGGAGCTTCGCCTCGCGGGCGGCCTGCATCCTCGACGCCTCAGCGGCGTGGTGCAGCGCGCACCCGGAACACCTGATGGCCTATCTGCGCTACCGTTTCACCAGCCTCGGCAACGAGGCGGAGCAGGCGGACATCGGCGATGGCGGCATCGTCGCGCTGTGGCAGCGCCTGATCGCCGCGGCGCAGGAGAGCGGCGAACTGGGCGACAGGTTCCCGCCCGCGCAACTGGCGACCTGGTTCCACCACCTGTACCTGGCCGCGCTGCTGCGCTGGCTGACCGTGCCGGGACTTTCGCTGCAACGCGAGTTTGCCGACGCCGCGCGCCTGTTCGTGGACGGTGCGGCGGCACGCTGAACGGCGCGCCGCCCGTGCGCGTCAGTGCCGCTGGCGCGGATCCCGGCCCAATTGGCGATACAGGGTGCTGCGGCTGATGCCCAGTTGGCGCGCCGCGCGGGCGACGTTGCCGTCGCAGGCTTCCACCGCCGCGCGCATGGCCGCGCGGGTCATCGAATCCAGCGGCGCGGATGCGGGCGGCGCGACAACGGCGGGCGTATCCATGCGCGCCTGCAGGTAGGCGGGCAGGGCATCGGCGCCGATCAGGCTGCCGGGTTCGCTCAGGGCGGCGAGGGTGCGCAGGCTCGCCACCAGTTGGCGCAGGTTGCCGGGCCAGGCATAGCGCGCGAGCCGTTCGACCGCCTCGTCGGACAGCCGGCGCCCCTGGCCGATGCGCTGCCACAGTGAATGCACCAGCCCTTCGCGTCCGGGCTGTTCGCGCAGCGGCGCCAGTTCGACCAGATGATGGGAAATGCGGTAGTAGAGATCGGCCCGGAAGCGGCCTTCGGCCACCGCGTCTTCCAGTCGCCGGTGGGTCGCGCAGACCAGGGCGAAATCCAGTTTGACCGGCTTGCCGCCGCCCAGCGGCGACAGTTCGCGATCCTGCAGGACGCGCAGCAGGCGCGGTTGCAACGCCAGCGGCATGTCGCCGATTTCGTCCAGGAACAGGATCCCGCCGTCGGCCTGCCGCAGCAGGCCGATGCTGCCGTCCTTGCGCGCGCCGGTGAAGGCACCGCTCTCGTAGCCGAACAGTTCGGCCTCGATCAGCCCCTCCGGCAGCGCGGCGCAATTCACCGCCACGAAGGGTTTGCCGGCGCGGGCGCTGCGCCGGTGCAGTTCGCGCGAGAACACTTCCTTGCCGGTGCCGGTCTCGCCCAGCACCAGCACCGGAATGCCGGCATCGAGCACGCGGCAGGCGCGTCCCAGTTCGGCTTCCAGTTTCGCGTCGAACAGCGGTGCGCCGGCTTCGGTTCCCGAGCCGGAGGCCGATACCGTGATCGGCGATGCCGCGCGGGCGCGCCGCGAGCGGGTCGGCCCATCGACGTGTCCGTGCAGCAGGCGGCCGCTGCGGTCCTGTAGGACGCCGTCGTCGCGCAGGCGTGACAGCGCGCCGTCGAACATCGCCTCGTAGGAGGCGCGCCCGAGATCGGCCCGCTCCAGTCCGAACAGCGCCAGCCCGGCCCGGTTGGCCGCCACCAGCCGCCCGTTGCGGAACGCCAGCAGACCCTCGCGCGCACTGCCCAGCAGCGCCGGGTTGGCATGCACGCGCAGCAGGTCGGCGTCGGTGATGCCTTCGTCGAAGTACCGATGTTCGATGTTGGCGACCGCCAACTGCGCCAGGCCAAGCGCGTGCATGGGCGCGACCATCGCGTCGCCGGAGATGTCCAGCACGCCGACCATGCGCCCAAACGGATCGAACACCGGCGCGGCCGAGCAGTTGAGGATGCGGTGCGGCGCCGCGTAGTGCTCGGCGCCGCGCACTTCGACCGCGCGGGCGTCGGCGATCGCGGTGCCGATCGCGTTCGTGCCCACCCGCGCCTCGTTCCAGCACGCACCCGGCATCAGTGCGACCCGGCCGGCCTTGTCGAGGAATTCGGCGTTGCCCTCGGCGTCGAGGATCCAGCCTTCGGCATCGGTGAGGATGACGATGCTGCCGGTATTGGCGGCGTCGGCGGCGAGCATTTCGACCTCGGCGCGCGCCAGTCGCCAGAGCTGTTCGTGCTGCTCGCGCAGGGTACGCAGGCGGGGCGCGTCGATCGGTTCGATCGCCGGGCGCGCATTCGCCGCCAGGCCCAGGCCCAGGCAGCGCCGCCACGATTGCAGGATGGCCGGCGGTACCTGGCCCACCGGCGTGCGCCCGGCCTCGAAGAAGGCGCGCCGGGCCTGCGCGATGCGTTGCTCGTCGGGTGGAGCGGATGGTCGGGACATGCCGGAAGTCCTCGCCGGGCGATGTGTCGCATTTTGCGACAGGAAAACCGCCCGCTGTCCCGATACACAGCACACCCGCGGACACTCCGCAAGCGACGCGCTTGTTGCGTTGCCGCAGCGGCAACGCGGTTTCCTTGCGGAATGGCGGCGTAGCGGCGTGGCGCGGCGCAGCAACAAAAGCTGGCACGCAGCCTGCGTCGGACGGGAACCCCAACCGAACAAGCCAGGAGATTCCGATGAACGCAGTCGCCGCCCCCCGTCCACAGGCCGTGGACCCGTCCGCCATCTTCAAGCAGCGCTACGCCAACTTCATCGGCGGGCGCTGGGTGGAACCTCGTTCGGGGCAGTATTTCGACAACACCAGTCCGGTCAACGGCAAGGTGTTCACCCAGGTGCCGCGTTCCAACGCCGACGACATCGAGGCCGCGCTGGACGCCGCGCACGCCGCACGCGAGGCGTGGGGCAAGGCCTCGGTGACCGAGCGCGCCAACGTGCTGCTGCGGATTGCCGACCGCATCGAGCAGAACCTGGAATTGCTGGCGCACGCCGAAACCTGGGACAACGGCAAGCCGATCCGGGAAACCCTCAATGCCGACATTCCGCTGTGCGCGGATCATTTCCGCTACTTCGCCGGCGCCATCCGCGCGCAGGAAGGCGGCATCAGCGAAATCGATCACGACACCATCGCCTATCACTTCCACGAGCCGCTGGGCGTGGTGGGACAGATCATCCCCTGGAACTTCCCGCTGCTGATGGCCTGCTGGAAGCTCGCGCCCGCGCTGGCCGCCGGCAATTGCGTGGTGCTCAAGCCGGCCGAACAAACCCCGGCCAGCATCCTGGTGCTGATGGAGATCATCGGCGATCTGCTGCCGGCGGGCGTGCTCAACGTGGTCAACGGCTTCGGCCTGGAAGCCGGCAAGCCGCTGGCCAGCAGCCCGCGCATCGCCAAGATCGCCTTCACCGGCGAGACCACGACCGGCCGGCTGATCATGCAGTACGCCAGCCAGAACCTGATCCCGGTGACCCTGGAACTGGGCGGCAAGTCGCCCAACATTTTCTTCGCCGACGTCATGGCCGAGGACGACGATTTCCTGGACAAGGCGATCGAGGGCTTCGTGCTGTTCGCCTTCAACCAGGGCGAGGTCTGTACCTGTCCGTCGCGGGCGCTGATCCAGGAATCGATCTACGAAAAGTTCATGGAGCGCGCGCTCAAGCGCGTCGCCGCGATCAAGCAGGGCAATCCGCTGGATCCCAATACGATGGTCGGCGCGCAGGCGTCCAGCGAACAACTGGAGAAGATCCTGTCGTACATCGACATCGGCCGGCAGGAAGGCGCCGAAGTGTTGATCGGCGGTGCCCGCAACGAGCAGGGCGGTGATCTGGCCAGCGGCTATTACGTGCAGCCGACGGTGTTCAAGGGCCATAACCGGATGCGCATCTTCCAGGAAGAGATCTTCGGCCCGGTGGTCTCGGTCACCACCTTCAAGGACGAGGCCGAAGCGCTGGCGATCGCCAACGACACCCTGTACGGGCTGGGCGCCGGCGTCTGGAGCCGCGACGCGGCGCGGTTGTACCGGATGGGCCGTGGCATCCAGGCCGGACGGGTGTGGACCAACTGCTACCACGCCTATCCCGCGCACGCGGCGTTCGGCGGCTACAAGCAATCCGGCATCGGCCGCGAGAACCACCGGATGATGCTGGACCACTACCAGCAGACCAAGAACCTGCTGGTCAGCTATTCGCCCAAGGCACTGGGTTTCTTCTGAGCCGTCGCGCGGGCGCCTTCCGACCGACGGCGCCCGCGCGTGTTTCCCGATTGATTGGAATCAACGAGCCGGGGAGGCCACCGCGCTACGGTGGTCCTGGCGCAACCAACAGGAGAAATGCGTGGACAAGACAATGAAAGCCGCCGTGGTTCGCGAGTTCGGCAAGCCACTGGTCATCGAAGAGGTGACCGTGCCGCGTCCCGCCGCCGGCGACGTGCTGGTGAAGATCGAAGCCTGCGGCGTCTGCCATACCGATCTGCACGCGGCCGAAGGCGACTGGCCGGTCAAGCCGAACCCACCATTCATTCCGGGCCACGAAGGCGTTGGCCACGTGGTAGCCGTGGGTGCCGGTGTCACCCATGTGAAGGAGGGCGATCGGGTCGGCATTCCCTGGCTGTATTCGGCCTGCGGGCATTGCGAACACTGCCTGGGCGGCTGGGAAACCCTGTGCGAGCAGCAACAGAACACCGGCTATTCGGTCAACGGCGGATTCGCCGAATACGCGCTGGCCAACGCCGATTATGTGGGGCATGTGCCGAAGGGGATCGGTTTCGTCGAGATCGCGCCGGTGCTGTGCGCGGGCGTGACCGTCTACAAGGGACTCAAGGTGACTGATACCCGTCCCGGCAATTGGGTAGTGATCTCCGGCATCGGCGGTTTGGGGCACATGGCGGTGCAGTACGCGCGGGCAATGGGCTTGAACGTCGCCGCCGTGGACGTGGACGACGCCAAACTCGAGCTCGCCAGGCGCCTCGGCGCCACCGTCACCGTCAACGCCAGGACCACCGATCCGGTGGCCTATCTGAAAAAGGAAATCGGTGGCGCGCATGGCGCGCTGGTCACCGCGGTCTCGCCCAAGGCGTTCGAGCAGGCGATCGGCATGGTCCGGCGCGGCGGCACGGTGTCGCTCAACGGATTGCCGCCAGGCCAGTTCCCGCTCGATATCTTCGGCATGGTGCTCAACGGGGTGACCGTGCGCGGCTCCATCGTCGGCACCCGTCTGGATCTGCAGGAGTCGCTGGACTTCGCCGCGCTCGGCAAGGTCAAGGCGACGGTCTCCACCGATCGGCTGGAGAACATCAACCAGGTGTTCCAGCGCATGCACCAGGGCCAGATCGAGGGCCGGGTGGTGCTGGATCTGGCCGCCTGAGTTTGCCGTTCAAAGGCACCGCCCGTGACCGAAGCCTCGTCCACCGCAAATCCCCCTCCCTTGCAGGTGATGGCGACGCTGCCGGCGTTGCAGCTGATCCAGACGCTGCGCGCCCGGCACGGGCCGGTGCTGTTCCATCAGTCCGGCGGTTGCTGCGACGGTTCCTCGCCGATGTGTTTCCCGGTCGGCGACTTCATCGTCGGCGACCGCGACGTGCAACTGGGCGAGATCGGCGGCGCGCCGTTCTACATCAGCCCTTCCCAGTTCGAGTACTGGAAGCACACCCAACTGATCATCGATGTCGTGCCGGGGCGCGGTGGCATGTTCTCGCTGGAGAACGGGGAGGACGTGCGCTTCCTCGTCCGTTCCCGCCTGTTCACCGACGAAGAGTACCTCGCGCTGGAGCGGGCAGGGCGGGTCTGATTCCGTGACCCGCCTCGCCGCTCGAACCCTGGCGGCCGCCTTTCTTCATTTCGACGCAGCCATCCCAGATAACCAAAGATCATTTGCTTTACGTGACGCATCACATAAAATAGCCATCACCCCAAGCGATGGAGCCACTGATGCGTGACGCAAACGATCCCGGCACCCTGGAAATGGTGTTTCCCCGGCGTCGCGGCCGTCCGCCGCAGCATGGCGTGGCGATGACCGCCGCCGAGCGCGCGCGCAACTACCGAGCCAATCGCAAGCATCGCCGGCAGACCGGCAGCCGCGTCCTGCATGTGCAGAGCGACACCACGTTGCTGGACAAGATCCGTGACGCGATCAGCAGCGGCCGCTCGCCAACGGCGATAGGCCGGCTGGTGGCGGAACTGGCTTCCCGCTATCCGGTCGCGGCCGACTGACCCGTCCGCAGCGCGACAGAACAAGGCACCTCGCTCCCGCCTCTCCGATAGGGGAGGGGTCTCGCGTCGCACGGAGCACACCGGTTCGGCCAACCAATGGCACTGCGAGCCGGCCGGTTCCGTGATATCCAATGACGGAAACCGCTCGGGAGGGAGCGCCATGAGACACCGGATTCGCTGGATGGGGACGTTCCTGCTGTGCGCGGCGATGCCGGCGCTGGCCCAGGACGCCGCGATTCCCCTCGCAGACGCGCGCGCCGTCTTCAGCCAGGCCCGCTCACAATGCGAAGCCGATGGCGGGCACCTGTGGGGCGCATCGCTGTGCGGCCCGATCATGCTGGTCGATCCGCGGACCCGCCGCATCGTCGCGTCGCAGGCCGACGCGAAGGGCGCGCTGCGCGAACAGGACGGCGTGTTTGTCGGCGAGCTGCCGAAGGAGACCAACGTCGCCAACACGGCCGTCGAATGGTCCGGCACGCGCTGGACCCAGATGCTGTGGCCCTTGCCGGAAGACGAAGGCAAGCGTGGCACGCTGATCGCGCACGAAATGTTCCATCGCCTGCAACCGGACCTGCCGATTGCCGATGCCAGGGGCGGCGAGAACCCGCATCTGGATACGCTGGAGGGACGCTACAGCCTGCAACTGGAATGGCGGGGGCTGGCCAGCGCACTGCAGGCCGATGGCGACGCCGCCCGGCGTGCCGCGGTCGCCGATGCGCTGGCATTCCGCGCCGACCGGCATCGGCGTTTCCCGGAGGCCCGCGCGGACGAGACGGCGCTGGAACTCAACGAAGGCCTGGCCGAGTACACCGGCGTGATGCTCGGAAACGCGACGCCACAGGCTCGCCTTCAGGCGGCGCTCCACGATCTCCAGTCGCATGTCGCCGATCCCAGTTTCGTGCGCTCCTTCGCGTACGCGACCGGTCCGGCCTACGGCCTGCTGCTCGACCAATTCGCGCCGGGCTGGCGCAAGCGTCTGGGAGACACCGCCATGGATCTCGGCACCCGCCTGCGCGAGGCGGGCGGCTTCGAAGTGACGACAGGCGATGCGGCGCTGGCCGCGGCGGCCGCGCGCCATGGCGGCGCAGCGCTGCGCGAAACGGAAACCGCGCGCGAGCGGGAACGCCTGGCGCAACTTGAGCGCAACCGCGCGCGCTTCGTGCGGGGACCGGTGCTGACCCTGGCGCTGAAGCACATGAGCGTCCAGTTCAATCCGAGCAACCTGCAACCGCTCGACGGCGTGGGTACCGTCTATCCCACCATGCGCGTCACCGACGACTGGGGCACGCTGGAAGTGGAGGAGGGCGCGGTGATGAGAAGCGACTGGAAAGCGGTGATCCTCGCCGCCCCCGATGCGAGCGGCGCCGCGCCGCGTGGCCCCGGCTGGAAGCTGGCGCTGAAGCCCGGCTGGACGCTGGTGCCAGGCACCCGACCAGGGGACTACGTGCTGAAGGGCCCCGAGTCCTGATCGCGGCGAAACCGGCTACATCCTCCGGTTGATTTCCTGCACCTTGGCTACCGCATCCTTGCGCTCGCTGTAGCGGTCGGTCAGATAGTCACTGCGATCCCGGACCATCATCGTGAACTTCATGAGTTCCTCCATGACGTCCACCACGCGGTCATGGAACGGCGACGGTTTCATCCGGCCGTCATCGTCGAATTCCTGCCAGGCCTTGGCGACCGACGACTGGTTGGGGATGGTCACCATGCGCATCCAGCGCCCCAGGATGCGAAGCGTGTTGACCACGTTGAAGGACTGCGATCCTCCGCAGACCTGCATGACCGCCAGCGTCTTGCCCTGGGTGGGGCGCACGCTGCCATCCTCCAGCGGCAACCAGTCGATCTGGTTCTTGAACACGCCGGTGATCGTGCCGTGGCGTTCGGGCGACACCCACACCTGTCCTTCCGACCACTGCGACCACTCCCGCAACTGCCGGACCTTCGGATGCTCCCGGGGCACGCTGTCGAGCAGGGGCAGGTCGTGCGGATCGAATACCCGTGTCTCCGCGCCCAGGTGGCGCAGGATGCGCTCGGCTTCCAGCGCCAGCTTGCGGCTGAAGGATTGCGGACGCAGCGAACCGTAGAGCAGCAGGATGCGCGGGGCGTGGCTTCCCGCCGCTCCCAGCGATTCGTGGTGGGGCAGGGGCAGCAGCTCCGTGCTGACGTGGGGAATGTCCGCGGTCGAGGATTGTTTTGTCATATTCTTTCGATTATTCTGGAAATATGGAAACGAAACAAGCCATCGCCGCATTGACCGCCCTGGGCCACGCCACCCGCCTGGCCGCCTATCGCCTGCTGGTCGAGGCCGGCCCCGCCGGACGCATGGCGGGCGAGATCGCCGAAGCGCTCGCCATTCCCAACGCCACGCTTTCCTTCCATCTGAAGGAACTGGTCCAGGCCGGCTTGGCGGAAAGCGAGAACCGCGGTCGCAACGTCTGCTATCGGGCCAACTTCGAGGCCATGAACGGCCTGGTGGCCTATCTCACCCACAACTGCTGCGTCGGCTCGCCCGTCGAGTCGTGCGCGCCCGCCTCTTCCTGTGAATGCTGAGCCGAGGGATCCCATGAAGCGTCGCGTCCTGTTCCTGTGTACCGGCAATTCCGCCCGCAGCGTGCTGGCCGAAGCCACGCTCCGGGCATGGGCCGGCAACCGGTTCGAAGTATTCAGCGCCGGCAGCAAGCCGGCCGGGCAGGTCAATCCACATGCACTCGCCCAGCTGGCGGCCGAAGGCATTTCGACCGCCGGCCTGCGAAGCAAGTCGTGGGACGAGTTCGCGACCGCGGATGCCGCGCCGATGGACCTGGTGGTGACGGTCTGCGATTCGGCGGCCTCGGAAACCTGCCCGGTGGTGTTCGGCGACTTCCTGCGCGTGCATTGGGGCCTGCCGGATCCGGCGGCGGTGTCCGGTACCGACGAAGAGAAGGCCGCAGCCTTCCGCCAGGCGCATCGCGTCATCAAAGCGCGGCTGCTGGCCTTCCTGGCGCTGCCGGCCGAGGCCTGGAACGATCGGCAGGCGCTCAAGACACAACTGGATCGGATCGGTTTCGTGGAGCCGGAGGACGAGGCGCTTTCCCATGGCTGAGGCCACGCCCCGCATCGGTTTTTTCGAGCGCTACCTGACCGTCTGGGTCGGCCTGTGCATCCTGGTCGGAACCGGCCTCGGCCACCTGTTTCCCGCAGCCTTCGTCCGCCTGGGCGGGATGGAAGTCGCCAGGGTCAATCTGCCGGTCGCGGTGCTGATCTGGCTGATGATCATCCCGATGCTGCTGAAGGTCGATTTCGGCGCGATGAAGGAAGTCGGGCGGCATTGGCGCGGTATCGGCGTCACGCTGTTCATCAACTGGGCGGTCAAGCCGTTCTCGATGGCGCTGCTGGGCTGGTTCTTCCTGCGACATGTGTTCGCGGATTTGCTGCCGGCCGATCAGATTGACTCGTACATGGCCGGACTCATCCTGCTGGCCGCCGCGCCTTGCACGGCGATGGTCTTCGTATGGAGCAATCTCTGCCGGGGCGACGCCAATTTCACCCTGAGCCAGGTGGCGCTCAACGACGCCATCATGGTGGTGGCGTTCGCACCACTGGTGGCGCTGCTATTGGGCCTGTCCGCCATCACCGTGCCGTGGGACACGCTGCTCATCTCGGTCGGCCTCTACATCATCGTGCCGGTCGCCATTGCGGTCGTGATGCGCCGTTGGCTGATGAGACGGGCAGGGGAGCAGGGGCTGGAAAAGGTGTTGCACAGGTTGGGGCCATACTCGCTGGCCGCGCTGCTGCTGACGCTGGTGCTGCTGTTCGGCTTCCAGGGCCGCCAGATCATCGAACAGCCGATGGTGATCGCCATCCTGGCCGTTCCCATCCTGATCCAGGTCTACTTCAATTCCGGTCTGGCCTATCTGTTGAACCGGCGCCTGGGCGTGGCCCACAGCGTGGCCGGTCCTTCGGCGCTGATTGGCGCCAGCAACTTCTTCGAACTGGCGGTGGCCACCGCGGTCAGCCTGTTCGGCGTCCATTCCGGCGCGGCCCTGGCGACCGTGGTCGGCGTACTGATCGAGGTGCCGGTGATGCTGTCGGTCGTCGCCATCGTCAACCGCACGCAGGGCTGGTATTGCGTGGGTGTCCAGCGCGCCATCGGAGCCAGGTGACATGCCGTCCATCCAAGCCATCGATCTCGACGCGGCAGTCACCCACCTGCTGTCCGACAGCGGTCTCCCCACCGCGGATCTCGCAAACGGCGCGCGTGTCGAATTCCTCGGAGCGCGCCGGGACGACGTGCTCGAGGGATGCGTGGCGCTGGAACGCTGCGGCGAACTGGCGCTGCTGAGATCCCTGGCGGTCTCCCGGCAATCTCGTGGTTCCGGCCTCGGCGCAATGCTGGTCGAGCACGCCGAGGATTTCGCCCGGCAACGCGGATACCGTGCGATCTATCTGTTGACCACGGACGCGTCGAGCTTCTTCGCCGCGCGGGGGTACCAGCGGGTCGACCGCGAACAGGCACCCGCCAGCGTCCGCGCCACCTCCCAGTTCTCGGCACTGTGCCCGGCGTCTTCCATCCTGATGTTCAAGCCGCTCGCCAACGAATGACGCGCGAGCGGGGCAGGGCATCGACTAGGCGCGGCTGCCGACCCGTTGCGCGCGCCAATCGCCGGCGCCGGCGAACCGCAGGTAGACCTCTGCGACCAGCAGGTTGGGCATCCAGCAAAGCCACGCGATCGCCGAATAAGCCACGGGGAACGCAATGCCCGCGATCTGGCTGACGGGCAGGTAGATGCGCAACGTGACCGCCGCGAACGTCAGCGCGAAACTGCGGATCATCCAGCGCCGGTGTTCCGCGATGTTGCCGGCCCGGACATGGCGATAGGCCATGAACGTGCAGCCAAGCCAGCACACCGCCAGCAGTGCGAATCCGGCCTGGGTGATGGTCCCGCCCGACGACTGGACCGCAAGCACGAAACCGGAAATGCCGCCGGCCAGCACGCCCGCCACGTAGAACCGACCCAGCCAGCGATGCCCGCCGCCAAAGCGGCTGCGAAGCCAACTGTTGAGCTGGAACGTGCCGATGGTGAGCGCCAATGCGCTCCCGGCGAAATGCGCGATGGCGGCGACCGGACGCTCGGCGATCAACGTCCGGACCAGCGAAGGGCGAAATTCAGGCAACGCCAGCAGCGCCACTGCATAGCAGGCGACCGCGAGCGCCAGAAACGTCATGACGATCCATCCCAAGATCCGCGCCATTTCCGAGCATTCCCTTTGCCGCCCGGAACGGGCTTCGACGTCCATGCTCCTTTGTCCGGACCGTCCAAAGCAGTGCCGTTTGTCGGGGTGCCGTTAGTCAGCGTTCGTGTGGGGCAGGTGGCTCCCTGGCGACGGGGCCTGTCCGGCCGAACTGGCATCCGGACGTTAACAAAACCCTACCTCGGCGAGTCCATGGTGCGGTGGAACCCACACCAGGCGAAGGCAAGTGACGGGCTATGGTGGCCTCAGCCGCCAGCAGCGGCGATTGCTGGTTGAACTCTGCGGCGCATCGTCGGACAACCGGGTCATGACGATAGCCGAAGGCATCACCGTAGCCGACGCCTGGCGCGAAGCCGCATCGGAACTGGCACAGCGGGGACTCGTGGAAATGCAGGCTGACACCGCCTCCAGCACATGCTGGCTGACCTCGCTCGGCTGGACCCTGTGCCACGACCTGGCCGTGCATGATGCCTACAACCAGCAGGCGAAGCCGGGCTGGCGGTATTGAGCGTCAGCGGCGCGGCGCTTCATATGCCCTGGACCGGCCAGAGTTCTGTAGACAC
>NZ_JADHDV010000021.1 GCF_016820515.1 Pseudoxanthomonas beigongshangi
GCATCGGCACGACGCGGCACGCTGGCCACGGCCACCGCGGCGGTCGCCGCCGAAGCCAGGGCCTGTTCGGCCGCTCCGGCGCCATCGGCCAGGGTGCCGGTATCGGCGACGGTGGCGGGAACACCCGCGTCTTCGGCCGGCGCGGCTGGCACCGCGGCCACCGACGGTGCGGCGGAAGCGGCGTCCTCCTGCGGGGCCTGCTGGCGAACCATGAACAAGGCGACCAGTGCGACCGAGGCGGCCAATGCACCGCCGCCCCAGCGTGCCAGCCGGCCGCGCGGCGCGCCGGTCGCTTCCTGGTTGGCGGCCGGTTGGCGGGCCTCGGCGGCCACGGCCAGCGCCACCCGGGCGGCGAAACCTTCCGGTGCCGGCGCCTGGGCCTGGCCACGCAGCACGTCGCCGCACAGCTGCCAGCGTTCCCAGCAAGCGTTCAGTTCGCCGTCGTGCTGCAGGCGGCGCAGCAGGAAACGGGCTTCATCGGGCGACAACTCGCCGTCCATCAACGCCGAAAGCTGCTGGCGGTTGTGGATGTCCAGTTTGTCGAGTTCTACGGTCATGGGCGGCTACGCTCCCGGGTGGCACTTTCTGTATCGAGCAAGGGTCGCAACTCGGCATCGATGGCTTCACGCGCACGGAAAATGCGGGAACGCACGGTGCCGATGGGGCAATCCATCTTCTGCGCGATTTCCTCATAGCTCAGACCTTCCACCTCGCGCAGGGTGATGGCGGTCCTCAATTCCTCGGGCAGCGCGTCCACGGCCTTCATGACCGTGCGCTCCAGTTCCTGGCGCATCAATTCGCGTTCGGGGGTATCCGTGTCGCGAAGGCGACTGCCGGCGTCGTACTGCTCGGCGTCGGCGGCGTCGACGTCATCCGTCGGCGGCCTGCGGTTGTGCGCTACAAGGTGGTTCTTGGCGGTATTCACTGCAATCCGATGAAGCCACGTATAGAACTGGGCATCGCCGCGGAAGTTCCCCAGCGCGCGATAAGCGCGCAGGAAGGTTTCCTGGGCCACGTCCTGGCATTCGCTCCAGTCATGGATGTAGCGCCCGATCAGGGCCACCACCCGATGCTGGTACTTGCGCACCAGCAGATCGAAGGCCGCGCTGTCGCCGCGCTGCACCCGCTTGACCAGTTCGAGGTCCAACTCCTGTGTTGAATCGGTTCCGGCCATGCCGGGCTGCACTCCTGTGAGCTCGGCCATCAGCCGGGCAATGTGACCGCATCCGCGGAAAAAAGTTCACGGGTGGGTCGCGGGCCTGACCGGCCCCGTTTCCCATCCCGCCGGCGCTCCGGGCCGGGCCATCGCGCGGCTCCGGGCAACAACGCCCGGAACCGGCATGCCAGCCGGGAAAAACCGGCGGGATATCAAGAATTTAACCGCCGGCGCGGGATCATTTCCCCGGCCGTCGATCAACCCCTCTCCCGGATATGCGGATTTGACGCGGGTTAAACAACCTCGGGATGATAGCGGTCTTGTCCATACGTAAACGGATGGTCCGATCATGGCCGCAAACTTCGATGGGCTTCGATTCAGTCACTGGCAGACCGAACTGCGCAGCGACGGCATCGTCGTCCTCAGCTTCGACCGCCAGGGTGCCAGCGTCAACGCGTTCTCCCAGGACGCGTTGATCGAGCTGTCCGATCTGCTCGAACGCCTCGCCATCGACCCGCCCAAGGGGTTGGTGCTGCGCTCGGCCAAGAGCTCCGGTTTCATCGCCGGCGCGGACCTGAAGGAGTTCCAGGAATTCGATCGCCGCGGCACCGTCAACGACGCCATCCGTCGCGGCCAGACCGTGTTCCAGAAGCTGGCCGAACTGCCCTGCCCGACCGTCTCGGCCATCCACGGCTTCTGCATGGGCGGCGGCACCGAGATTTCGCTGGCCTGCCGCTATCGCGTCGCCTCCAGTGACGCGTCCACCCGCATCGGCCTGCCCGAGGTGAAGCTGGGCATCTTCCCGGGCTGGGGCGGCAGCGCGCGCCTGCCGCGGCTGATCGGCTCGCCCAAGGCGATGGACATGATGCTCACCGGCCGCACGCTGTCGGCCAGCGCCGCCCGCGCGATGGGCCTGGTGGACAAGGTGGTGGAGCCGGCGGTATTGCTGGACACCGCCATCGGCCTGATCCAGAACAGCGTGCAGCGTCCGTTCCAGCAGCGCTTCCTGGGCTGGATCAGCAACACCTGGATCGCGCGCAAGATCCTGGCGCCGCAGATGACCAAGCAGGTCGCCCGCAAGGCGCCGCGCGCGCACTACCCCGCGCCCTACGCGCTCATCAACACCTGGCAGCAATCCGGCGGCAAGGGCATCCAGGGCCGCCTGGACGCCGAGCGCAAGGCGGTGGTCAAGCTGGCGTCCACCCCGACCGCGCGCAACCTGGTGCGGATCTTCTTCCTGACCGAGCGGCTCAAGGGCCTGGGCGGCAAGGATCACGGCATCCAGCGCGTGCACGTGGTCGGCGCCGGCGTGATGGGCGGCGACATCGCCGCCTGGTCGGCCTACAAGGGTTTCGAAGTCACCCTGCAGGATCGCGAGCAGCGCTTCATCGACGGCGCGATGACCCGCGCGCAGGAACTGTTCGCCAAGCGGGTGAAGGACGAGGCCAAGCGTCCGGCGGTGGCCGCGCGGCTGAAGAGCGACCTGGCCGGCGACGGCGTGCCGGAAGCGGATCTGGTGATCGAGGCGATCATCGAGAACCCGGAAGCCAAGCGCGATCTGTACCAGTCGGTCGAGCCGCGCCTGAAACCCGACGCGCTGCTGACCACCAACACCTCGTCCATTCCGTTGACCGAGCTGCGCGAGCACATCCAGCGACCGGCGCAGTTCGCCGGCCTGCACTACTTCAATCCGGTCGCGTTGATGCCGCTGGTGGAAATCATCCGCCACGACGCGATGGCGCCGGAGACCGAAAAGCGCCTGGCGGCGTTCTGCAAGGCCATCGACAAGCTGACGGTGCCGGTCGCCGGCACGCCCGGCTTCCTGGTCAACCGCGTGCTGTTCCCGTACATGCTGGAAGCGGCCAACGCGTATGCCGAAGGCATTCCCGGCCCGGTCATCGACAAGGCGGCGGTGAAGTTCGGCATGCCGATGGGACCGATCGAACTGATCGACACCGTCGGCCTGGACGTGGCCGCCGGCGTAGGCATGGAACTGGCTCCGTTCCTCGGCCTCACGGTTCCCGCCGCCCTGGGCAACGTGGAATCCGGCAAGCGCGGCAAGAAGGACGGCCAGGGTCTGTACAAGTGGGAGAACGGCAAGCCGGTCAAGCCGGAGGTGCCGCAGGACTACAAGGCGCCGGAGGATCTGGAGGACCGCCTGATCCTGCCGCTGCTCAATGAAGCGGTGGCCTGCCTGCACGATGGCGTGGTGTCCGACGGCGATCTGCTGGATGCCGGCGTGATCTTCGGCACCGGTTTCGCGCCGTTCCGTGGCGGCCCCATCCAGTACATCCGCAGCACCGGCGCCGACACGCTGCTGGCCAGGCTCAAGGCCCTGCAGGCGCGCCACGGCGACCGCTTCGCCCCGCGTCCCGGCTGGGATTCGGAAGCGCTGCGGCAACCCGCCGCATGAGTCAAAAGAAAAGGCCGCGACGCGGCCTTTTTCTTTTGAACCTCCTCTTGTGGGAGCGACGTCAGTCGCGATTCGCGATGCCAAACGCGTCCTGACGAGCGTCGATCCGGATTGACAGGTTCGCGACTGACGTCGCTCCCACAGGGATGCCGGCCCAGGATCCGATAGTGTCGACGAGGTTGGCTATGATCCGGTCGCATGAAGCCTCTCTCCTTCAATTGGCAGCCCCTGCTCGATCAATGGCAACTCACCGTTGATGGCGACGCCTTCGCCACGCCCGGCAGCCAATTGCTGCCGGTACGCTGGCGGGGCCGCCCCGCCATGCTCAAGCGGGCACTGACCGCGGAGGAAAAATCCGGCGGTGCACTGATGCGCTGGTGGAACGGCGACGGCGCCGCGCACGTGTATGGGCATGAAGACGACACCCTGCTGATGGAACGCGCCACCGGCACGCGCGATCTGTTCGCGATGGCGCTGGACGGCCGGGACGATGAAGCCAGCCGCATCCTCTGCGCCACCCTCGCCCGCCTGCATGCGCCACGCGCCGCTCCGCCGCCAGCGCACCTGGTGCCGCTGCGGCCGTGGTTTCGTTCGCTGGAAGCCGTGGCCGGAATCGATGCCCGCTTCGCGCGTTGCTGGACCATGGCGCTGGGGCTGCTGGACGATCCGCAGGATCCAGTGGTCCTGCACGGCGACATGCATCACCGCAACGTGCTGGACTTCGACGAGCGCGGCTGGCTCGCCATCGATCCCAAATGCGTCACCGGTGAACGCGGCTTCGACTACGCCAACCTGCTGACCAATCCGGACCTGCCCACCGTCACCCGGCCCGAACGCTTCCATCGCCAATTCGACGTGATTGCCGAAGCCACAAGGTTGGAGCCGCAACGCCTGCTGCGTTGGGTGGTCGCCTTCGCCGGCCTGTCGGCGGCATGGTTCCTGGAGGATGAGGACGAACAGGGCATCGCCTCGGACTTCGCCGTCGCCGATCTGGCGCAAGCGATGCTGGACGGTTGAGAGGCATCCGTCTGCTGATTTCGCGGGACGGGTGAAGTATCCGCGGCCTGCCGGGTCACACCAGTCCGTGCTCGGCTTTCACAGGGTGGCGAGCGAGCCGGGACGGCAGGGCGAAGGAGCGCCCCCATCCGCCCTTCGGGCACCTTCCCCCGCAGCGCGGGGGAAGGGACTTTTACAGGCATCAGTGGCCTGCGCATCAGACCACTATCAACAGAAAAGACGCATGCATAAAACGGAGGCCAGCCCTCGCCCGGCGCTCCGATTCGGGTACGCTTGCGCCGTTCGTTCCCGTCCCCGTTCCGGGAGTCCGCATGTTCGATACCCCTCGGCACCGTCGCATCGCCGCTGTCGTCGCCTTGATTTACGTCGCCGTGCAATCGTTCCAGTGGTACGTGTTCGGGCATCTGCCGGAAGCCGGCGATCCCGTGCAGCAACTGTTGCAGGGGCCACATCCGCTCAACCTGGCGCGCGCGACCAGCATGCTGCTGTCGTTCTTCGGGCTGGCCTATCTGTTCCTGGTGGCTTGCGGTATCGCCTGGCGGCGCAATCCTGCACTGGCGGTGTTGGCGTTCCTCGGCTTCTTCGTGTTCTGCCTGCTGGAAGTCCAGTTGCGCGCGGTGGAGCTGTTCCATGTCTACCTGGCCCTGCCGGAGCAATACCGGGCCACCACCGACACGGCCGAACACGCACGCATCCTGGCCGCGCAGGGCAGCTTCCAGTCGGTGCAGTACGCGCTGTACTTCCCGCTGGGCCTGTCGTGGCTGCTGGGCAGCGTGCTGGCATGCCTCGCGCTGGGCCGCGACCGCATGCACTGGCTGGCGCTGTGGGCCTTCGGCCTGAATGCCGTGCGACTGTTCCTGCGGATGATCGACAGCTACCTCATCGGACCGAAGTTCGACGCGCTCTACGGCACACTCTACCTGCCGCTGGTCTACCTGAGCTTCGTGCCGCTGGCGATCTGGCTGTGGCGCCAGAAGTCATAGCGACGCTTCCCTTTCACGGAGATTCGGGAAATGGCATCGCCATGCCGTGCTCACCCAGCACGGTCTTGTAGTGATCCAGATAGGCCAGCAACGTATCGCGCAAGTCGGTGAGTTCATCCTGTGCTTCCGATGGAAGCACGCCACGCGCGGCCTCGCACGCCGCATCGGCACACTGGAACATCATGAACAATGCATCGCCCTGCACCAGCACGCCGGGATGCTTGCGACCGTGATGGCGCAGCACGACCGCGTTGGTGCGGTCGGAATAGATTTCCACGCGTTCCTCGTACATTCCCCCCCCAAGGTCCTGTCGTTCCGGGCGCCCGTGTTGCGCCATTCAACATCCCATCGGCACCGCAAACACCAGTCGCGTCACCGGTTTCCAGCGACCGTCCACACGCGCTTCCACCTGGATTCTGATTTCGCTCATGGCCGAATACATCGGCGAGTCGGCCGGTGACTTGATGTCCTTGATGAGGCCTAGCCAATGCTCCGTGGTCTCCTGCGTGTCGCTCCAACCGGCCAATGCCTTGCGGGCGGCGACGCGGATTTCATCGGGAGCGGCCCGGGGAACGCATCCGGATTCCTCGTCGGTCGGTGTTGGCACGGTGAAACGGCGCCCGTCGGCGCTGCTGGCGACATGCCATTCCGAGACGCAATGGCGGAAATCGATCAGGTCCACATGCGGACCTTCTCCGCTGATGCCCAGGCTGGTTTCAAACTGCACACGCATGCGGTACCCGCCACCCTGTCCGCCCCTGGGCGTCAGATTCACGGTACCGCCGTAGATTTCATCGCCCGGTTCCAGGCTTTCTTCGATGCGGGCGCCGGGTGCGTCCCAGGTATAGGCGCCGGCGGACAGCTCGGGCGCGTTGAGGGTGATGCGGTCCAGCGACTGCGCCGAAGCCCTGCCGCACAGGCCGGCCAGCAACCAGGCCATTCCTATGATCCATTGGTCCAACTTCCCTGTCATCACCCGTCCCCCGCCGGTCGCGGCACTTTAGCCGAGCTGGAACGGGCGGACAATCCGCAGCTGTGGCGGCCTTTTCAGGGTGAACAGCCTTGGCGGGCGACGCTTCAGCGCCAGCTGTTCTTCCGGCTCGGCGGCGGCGGCTGGCTTTCGTCGAGGACGGGCACCAGCTTTCCCAGGCCAACACGGCTGAAATCCCCGGTACCGTGGAAGTCGAGCTGGCCGAAGCTCTTCGCGTTCAGTGCGTCGCTGCCCAGAAACACTTCCTCGCCAACGACCAGCGGTCGGACCGTGCTGCACACCGTCTGCGGAATCCGCAGCACGCTGATGCCGGCCTGCTTCCACGCCACATCGGGGAGAATCCGGCGGACCACGGAACTGTCCACCCACACATCCACCGTATCGTTCGTAATCGAACGGCACTTCCCGATTCCAATGTCGAACGCCATGCAACCTCCTACTGGGCCGTACTTCTGAGAGTGAACAAATAGCCGCGCGCCATGAGCAGATCCCGCATCCGGGCTTCCGCGCCGTGCCGGTCGAACGTCTCGCCCACCCAGAGTCCGTAGCTGGGGCGTCCCGGGTGCTCGCCGCCGCGCGCCTGCCGCGTCACGTTGATATCCAGCGAACCGCAGGCAGTCGCCCACATGACCCGCAACTCGTCCGGACCGACGGACTGCGCGGCGCCCACATGCAGGACAAACACCTGACGACGACCTCGGGACACGATGCATCCTTGGCCACAAGGCCATGAGTGTGTGCCGAAAGGAAGTGTGGTCGCCTTGGATGGATGGCGAGAATGAGCTGCCGCTCAGCAAGTCCTACACATATACGCTCTCGGGACGGGTCCTGCAAGAATCGAGGGACCGAACTCACTCCTTTTTAACAAACAGCATCCTAGTTTTCAGGCATGGGGCCACGAGACATTCACATGCTCAGACTCAGCCAACCCAAGACACTGGAGGACGAATCCAGGCAGTTGTCTTTGCTCATCAAGAGCGTCACGGACTACGCCATCTACATGCTCGATCCCGAAGGCTACATCTGCTCCTGGAATCCGGGCGGCCAGCGCATCAAGGGTTATTCCGCGCGGGAAATCATCGGCGAGCATTTCTCCCGCTTCTACACGCCCGAGGACATCGCCGCCGAGGTTCCGCGCAACAATCTCCGCGCCGCCGCCGAGCACGGCGGCCTCTCCGCCGAAGGCTGGCGCGTGCGCAAGGACGGCAGCCGGTTCCTGGCCAGCGTCGTCATCGAACCCATCTGGGAGGATGGCGATTTGATCGGATTCGCCAAGGTCACGCGCGACGTGACCGAGCGGTATTCGGCGCAGAAGCGACTGGAGGAAGCGCGCGACGCCCTGCTCCAGGCGCAGAAGATGGAGGCCATCGGCAAGCTCACCCTCGGGCTGGCGCACGACTTCAACAACCTGCTCACGGTCATCCTCAACAGCCTGGACGTGATCGCGGCCAGGACGGTCGGCAACGACAACATCGCCTCGCCGCTGAAGGCCGCCATCCGCGCCTGCGACCGTGGCGCCCTGCTCACCCGCCAGTTGCTGACCTTCGGGCGCGGGCAGAACCTGCTTTCACAACCTACCCACCTGAGCGAACTCATTCGCAAGTCGGCCGACCTGTTCGAGCGTGCCTGCGCGGATCAGGTCAGCCTGCGCTTCGAGCTGTCCGACCATCTCCCGCCCGTGCTGGTGGATCGGGCCCAGTTGGAAGCGGCCATCCTCAACCTCGTCTGCAACAGCCGCGACGCCCTGTCCGGGAACGGCAGCATCGTCGTGCGGACGTCCGCCGCCCTGATGAACAATCCCCTGCAGCCCGACAGCGAACCCTCGCTGCACGTCTGTGCCGAGGTCAGCGATGACGGGCCCGGCATCCCCGTCGAGCTGCAAGCCAGGGTATTCGACCCCTTCTTCACAACCAAGGAAGTAGGAAAGGGAAGTGGCCTCGGACTCAGCCAGGTGTTCGGCCTGGCTTCCCAGTCCGGTGGATTTGTCCAACTCGCCAGCAATCCCGGTCAAGGCGCCACCTTCCGCATCTGGTTGCCCGCAGGCATGGAGAAAGACGATGGAGAAGGTTCGCAGGATACTGTTCGTTGAAGACGAACCCGACATCGCGGAAGTCGTGGCCGACGCCCTGTCTTCCGAAGGGTTCGAGGTCTGCGTGGCCGCCAACGGCCGTGACGCACTGGAATTGCTTCACACCGGCATTCCATTCGACTCAGTCATCACCGATGTGAGCATGCCGGACGGCGTCTCAGGTATCGACGTGGCCCACGAGGCCGCGCGGCTCAATCCCGCGGCGAAAATCATCGTCGCCTCCGGCCATCAGCTGGGGCATCTGCCGCAACTGCCGGAACGCTTCGAGTTCATTCCCAAGCCTTACCGATTGGCGGGACTGTTGAATTCGATCGGTTGATCAGTGCGACTAGCTATATTGAGAGCCGGAGCGCCGCAGGCGGTGGCCACCCGGCTTGAGTTGATTCCCTGCAGCGCTCATGGATACTTTTTTCATGGCACCAGCACTATCTGGAAACGCAGATTTTGTCGCCTAGCACGAGATGATCTTTCGGCCCTCCGGGAGAGGGCTCCATGCTAACTGGCCAAACGCAGACTTCGATTGCCTGGGAGAGAGCACCATTGAACTCCGATGGAACCGGACTGACCACAATCCCCATGAAAATCCTTCCTGGGTTTCGATTCCTGGTGCTGCCGCAGTCGAGGCATCCGGAGGCGACGGCCCGGCCATTCGAGTATTTCCATTGGATTGGACCCGCGCGCCCTCGCTGGTCGACATTCGTTCGGATGACCGAGTGAAATGCCACCTCGACATTGTTCTCAAGCTGCACGACGAGCGCGGAGTTCCTGTGTTCAAGCTCGAATGAAGAGCGCACCTCTTGAGGAAAGTAAGGAGCACGTGACGCAACGTCGATGCAAAAGATCGGAGTACATGCAAGCGGATGCCTCACAGGCGGAGGAGTTGCCTGCACGCCAGCGAACACACCAAAAGCCATCACACCCAATGTAGATTTACGAATCCGAGGGGAGAAATGAAATGATATTCTACTTCCCATGCTCCAGCACCTTGTCCAAGTCTTGCTTGCTACCCAAGCCATTATTCGCATCCTTCATGAAAGATGTTTCGTGCGCCCGCAAGATGTTTCCTGATGTATTCGCCATTATCTGGTCAGGGCCAAAACCATTCTTGTATCCGGAAAACTCCCTCGCACCCGTCTGAGGATTCTTGGTTTCGAGATAGCCATCCGATTTCCTCGGATCTCCCAATCCAGGAACGAAATGGAGCGTATCGTGCAGAGTGGCGCCCGCGACGTCAGAACGAGTCGAATCAATATGTGCCACAGAACCGTTGAAGCCTGGTATGACACCTTCACCCTTTGGTGTACGCGGGTTTTGTCCTGGTGAAACATCCATCACATTTCCGGATGGATACATGTTCTTTGCGAGCGGAATGATCTGGAACTTCGTCCCATCTTCGGTGACCAGACCGCTCGCCGCCTTTACCTGGCCCGCAATGAACTCCGGCGTAGCGCCCGAACCTTGATAATAAACCGGGATGACTACTGTATTGCCATTTTGATATGCAACCCTGCCGTCTGGATCATAAAATCGATAGGGGTTGTTGTTTGCATACCAATAGCGATTGAAGTTTGCCCCGGTAACTGGACTCGCCTGCACAGGGTCAACCGAAAGGAACCGCGCCTCCACGCCTAGTGGAAACACGGACAAGGCAATCGTACAAAGTGCTCTCCAGCGTCTGAACATCATTGCCCCCTTCTCAATTTTTCATTCTCGACCGATTTCAGATAGTCCGCATCCTGCTCGTCGGTTCCCGGTGTCCAGCCGAGCGCCTCGGCCTTGCCGAACCAGGCCAGATTCTCCTGGCTCAAGCGCTGGTAGTCCGCCAACTCTGCGGCGGGAATCTTCGCCGCATCCGGATAACGACGCACGTAGCGCTCCTGCAACTGGAAATAGTAGGCATTCGCCTTCCATACCAGCGCCACCGGGTCCTTCGGGTTCGCGGACAGGGCCATGTCGGTGACGGCCATCAGGTCGTCCACCTGCTGGCTGGCACCGTAGTGCTCCATCAGCGAGCTGGCGATGACGCCCACGCCCTCACGGGGCGACAGGGGACGTAGATAGATCCCATTCTGAATCGCCTTTTCGGAGATGCCGGTCTCGCGTTCGTAGCTGCTGTCGTACTTGAATCCCCCGGCAGTGGCCTCGACATTGAGCCAGGCCTGCTGGGATTCATCGGCGAACTTCACCAGTACATGATTGGGTGCCGTCGCCAACGCCACGGGCAAGCCCAGGCGTTGGCCCAGAATGGCGAACAGGATGGGCATGGAGACGCAATTTCCCTTGCGCGTCGCCAGATAGACGGCCAGTTGCTTGTTCTTCGGGTTATGGCCCAAAGGATCGCCCAAGTCGTACGTGAACGGTTTTTCCTGGTTCCACGTACCGGGCTCATATAGCGTGCGGAGCAACGCATCGAGTACTTGTCGCGAGGTCGCATTGGCCGGCACCTGGCTACGAACCGTCCGTTCCCAGTTGTCCAGTTCGCGCATCACGGCATCAGTGTCGGTTGCCGGTTCGACCAGCCTGTCCACCACCAGTTTGGCGTCGGCGTAGTCGATGCGCTCATCCTGCAGGGCGAATTGCGCGCGCAAGGGGTCCAGATCGTTCCCTGCCCACGCAGGAGATATCACCGCCATCACACACACGGCCAGACTCCACGCAAATCCCTTGCCGCAGATTGAAATTCTCATACGTTCCCTGTGTCCCCAAGTCCCGGCATCCTAGCGCCGTGCGGAAACCCGTGTCCATTCGCATGCGCCAGGACAAACAAATCCAACCGTCGTCATCCCTGCACCGACGGCCGACTGTCCCGTCCGTCGAACAGCCTTGATAGGCAAAGTGCCCGCCAAGCCACGACGAAGGCAACGGTAAACCTGCCTCATCGCGACGCCGGCGTCCCCGGCGGCTGGATGGCCGGCGCGTGCCGCGCCATCAGTTCCACCACCCAGTCGATGAACACCCGCAGCTTGCGGCTGACGTGCCGGCTGGGCGGGAACGCCAGATACAACGGCATCGCATCGAGTTGCCAGTCCTCGAACAGCCGCACCAACTCGCCGCGCGCTGTCGGTCCGTTGGCCATGTATTGCGGCAGCCAAATCACCCCCAGGCCGGCCACCCCGGCGGCCAGATAGGCGTTGCCGTCATCCACCGACAATACGTGGCGTCCCTGCACGCGCACCTCTTCCCCGCCCTGGCGCAGGGGAGACATCAAGGCACTGCGGATGCGCGAGCTGCGATAGCCGACGATGCGGTGCCGGCTGTCTTCCAGTGCCTGCGGATGCGCCGGCGTGCCGTTGCGCGCGAGGTAGGCCGGTGCGGCATAGACGCCGAGCGGCAGATCGGCGACATGGCGGGCGCGCAGGGACGGGTCGGCGAGTTCGCCGCCCCGTACCACGCAGTCCACGTTCTCGTCGATCAAATCCACCTTGCGATCGCTCGCGCCCAGATCGAGCTGGATATCCGGATAGCGCGCGTGGAAATCCGGAAGCGCCGGCACCAGCACCAGACTGGCCAGCGGTGCGGGCACGTCCACGCGCAGGCGCCCGCGCGGCGATGCGGAAGCAGCGGACAGACTGGTCTCGGCGTCGTCCAGGTCGCCCAGCAGGCGCACCACCCGCTCGTAGTAGGCGGCGCCGTCGGCGGTGACGTTGACCTTGCGCGTGGTGCGGTTCAGCAGCTTGACCCGCAGATGGGTTTCCAGTTGCTGCACCAGCTGTGTGACGCGGGTCTTGCTGGACTGCAAGGTCTCGGCCGTCTTGGTGAAGCTGCCGGTTTCCACCACGCGGACGAAGGCCTGCATCGCATCGAGACGGTCCATGGGGGTTCCGGACGTTGGGATTGTTTGGATTCTACAAACAGTGATCCCGCGTTCGGCGTGTTTATCGCTCCGGGGCGGCTACCTAGAGTGAGCGGCAGAAACCGGGCGCCGCCCCATCAGGAGATTTCCATGAGTACCCGTGATGTCGTCTTTCCCCCGGGCCGCCGTGCCCTGTACGAGCGCAACCGCTATTCCCCGGCAGTGCGTTCCAACGGTTTCCTGTTCGTGTCCGGGCAGGTCGGCAGCCGCGAGGACGGCTCGCCGGAGCCGGGTTTCGAGGACCAGGTGCGCCAGGCCTTCCGCAACCTCAACGCCATCCTGGCCGAAGCCGGCTGCACCTTCGACGATGTCGTGGACGTCACTGTCTTCCTCGTCGACCCGGAGCGGAACTTCGAACGCGCGTGGAAAATCGTGCCCGAATTCTGGGGCGAGGCGCCGCATCCCGCGCTGACCGGTATCGGCGTGACGTGGCTGTACGGCTTTCAGTTCGAGATCAAGGCCGTCGCCAAGCTGCCGGACGCCGCGCACCCGGCCGCATGACCTGACAACAACAGGAGCATCCCCATGACACCGCGTGACCCCGTATTCCCTGCCGGCCGGCACGACCTCTACTCCTCCCAGACCTATTCCGCCGCGATCCGATCGGGCGATCTGCTGTTTGTTTCCGGCCAGGTCGGCAGCCGCGGCGATGGCTCGCCCGAACCGGACTTCGAAGCGCAGGTCCGGCTGGCGTTCGCCAATCTCGAAGCGACCCTGGAAGCCGGTGGCTGCGGGCTGGACGACATTGTCGACGTGACCACCTTCCATACCGACCCGGAACACCAGTTCGGCACCGTCATGAAGATCAAGAGCGAAATCTTCCCCAAGGCGCCCTATCCGAACTGGACTGCGGTCGGCGTGAACTGGCTGGCGGGCTTCGACTTCGAGATCAAGGTGATTGCGCGGATTCCTGGCTGAGTTCAGCTGTCCCCTGATGGTAGACCATGCGCCACTGCTTCTGATCGAGGCGCCAGATTGAGCAGCGCCTGGATACGGCGGGCGCGCCGCCCGCGGTACGGGTTACCGAGTAAGTAACAAGACCGACCGTGGGCGCGATCAGGCGCACCGTGAGATCTTCGGCGCGAAACAAAATGCCCATCTCCGAAGGAAGGCGGGCGAGCACCTCGTCCTTTCCAAACGCCCTGCCGCTGGCTGCCACTTCAATGAAGTCGTCCGCGATGAGCCTGTCCAGAAGAACGGAATCGGAACGGCCTGCGGGATCGAGCAGATCCAATTCCAGTTGTTTCAGTAGTTTGGATTCATCTGTCATGACCATTTGATTACCTGGTAGCAGGTACCCGGAACCGGGCTATTCGTACATTTACGGAACACCCTATGGGCTGCCATCCTCAGTCCACCTGACATAACCGCTCGGCCAAACCAGCAAACAAGCGCAAAAGCGGCACTTCCGATTCGCCCCGCGGCTCCCGCCTGCGTGTTTCCGGACAGCTCAGCCGCCCACAGGAATCAACTGGCTAGCTCGGCAGATTCGACCGGACCAAGGCAGCGGTTTCAGCCAACTGCCCGGCGGAAACCCGAACCCTGGCCAGACGCTGCGCATCCCCGCTCGGATCGTGCGGCGTCCCCCGTTGACGTCCGGCGCCATCGAAGGTCGCGAGTTGGGGCGGTCCGATGCCCCAGTCGCTGCCTTTCTGCCGGGGCACGACATGGAAATGGAAGTGCGGTGTTTCCTGTCCACTGTAGACCCCGTTGTTCTGGAAAGTCAGTATTCCAAGGGGCTGATATGTCCTGACCAGCGCCTCCGCGAGCCGCTTGGCCGACACCAGTACTTCTTCGCATTCCTGGCGGGAAAGATCGAGCAGCGTGGCGACATGCCGGCGTGTGATGACACAACACTGGCCGACTTCGAATTGCCAGGGATTGATCACGGTAAGCGTATGTTCGCCCTCATCGATGACCGCCCATCTGTCTTCGCGTCCCGCCGTTTCACAAAGATCGCAGGGGTCTCTTATGGGGAGTTCTATCAATCGCCCTCTCCTATCATTTCTTTAGCTCGACGAGACGGCGGCTGCATCCCGCCAGAAAGGAAATCCAGTTCGAGTTGATACATCCTCACTCGGCTGAAATGGATTCAGCTGGGCCTGCTACTTCGCCGGTTCGGGTATCCACCCTCCAGGTGCCTACGATATGACCATCGATTGCATACGTGACAATGAAGAGGTGGGTACTGTCGACAACACCAGGCCCAAAAGGACGTTTGGCCGACCAGGTCCGCTCTTCCGTGTCATGCCACCATTGATCCGCCTCATCCATCTTCCTGACCTCGTCAGCACGATGTTGCATGACAAGGCGAATCGCTTCTGCATGAGGCGACTCTTCCGCCCCCCGCCGTATCCGCCGCATGCAAATGGGGCGCCGAAAACAGGCAAACAAGCAGGAATAAGGTTTGCGCAATTTTCATGTTCGATCCGGCGATTCGCTGATTCAACGACACTAGTTCATTTTGAAATCGTTGGGTTCAGCCAACAAGCGACACGTGGCGGCCCCAATGGCATGAACGCTCAGCCGTCAGAGCTCGTCCAGCACCGAATCCCTATACTTGAACGAGTTCAGGATCCACGCCTGCCCAGGGCGATAGAACACAAACTGCCAGACGATGGCGTGCTTCTCGAACTTTTGAAGATAGACGTACTTGAGCACCGAATCGCCGGCCCGGCTTTCGGAGATGAACTCATATCCGATGCTCTTTCCGAACCTCGCCTCCATGACGGGAACCTGGAGCATGGCCTGACTGGCCAGCGCATCAAGTTCCACCTTGGGAATGACGGTATAGACGGCACCGATCTGATCGAATCCGCCTTTCAGATTACCTGTCGCGACTTCCTTCATTACCGAATCGGAGAACGCCTTGGTCTCGCTCTCTGATTTGAAATCACGCGCATGCAGGGTGAAGGGAAGCAGGAATAGTAGAAAAAACAAGCGCGACATTACGTCTCCTGATGGCAAATGCTGATAAATGGCCGTTCGAGTACGGCTAAGCGACATATCCGAAATAGACCCCGTCGCGCCCCTTGGTACGGCAGGATCTTAGGTCCGCCAAGCCCGACTAACAAGCCAATGGGGTTGCCTCCAGAGGCTGTACCCGTCAGCCCTGTCCCGGATAACGCTTTGTCAGCTCGTTGAGAACCCGCTTGCGCAAGGCTTCCGGGAGCGGATCGCCAAAGGCAGGCAGGAGCATGAAGCGGGGATTGACCGGATTGCAGACCACGACGTCCTCCCGTCCTCCCCGTCCTTCCACGAACCAGCCCGGCAGCGACAGCACGGGCACGACCTTCACCGGTTCCCCCAGCGCGTCCGTCAACGCCTTCTGCAACCATCTCGCCTGCCCCTTGGCCTGGTCCAGGGGCTTGGTTTCAACATGTTCCGGAAACCGCAGGGTCTTGCCGTCATAGCGCACCCTGGCGTTCTCCTTTCCACCCTGTTCCGGCTTCATCCGCGACTTGGATTCCACCGCAAACACCGCATGCGGCGAGATGACCACGTGATCGATGTTGAACTTGTCAGCCGGAATGTCGTGCAGGACGTAGCATCCCTCGCCGATCAGCGGGGTCAGGCACTGTGCGGTGGCCAGCTCGGCTTCGAGTCCCTGTCGCAGCTTGCGAACCGTCTGTCCGTTGATGATCACCTTGCGGATGATCCACGCCAGCATCGCCGCGGCCGCTAGCCCCAGGATGACATCGCCCCAACCGAAGCGGATTTTCGACCAGTCGAGCTTGCCCAGCCTTGCCAGCATCCAGCCGGACAGGAAGAGGGGTCCCAGCGCGACCGCCATGCCCATGGCTTCGTAGAAATCATCCGTGGCCCTGTCCAGTGACCGGCGCAATTGCTCTCCGGCCTGATGATGCAGGGAGATGGTGAGCGGAGAGCGACGGTTGTCGCGCGCCAGCACACGACGCCACAACAGGACCGTGCCCAGTACCAGAAACACTGGCAGCCCCACCGCGACCAGCAACAACCACATGTGCATCCCTTCCCCCTTGTGCTACTTCCCGATGCCGATGGTGGCGAACTTGTGCTCTTGTTGCAACCGAACGAGCGCCCGGAACTCCAATGCAATCCATGTCACGTTCCATACCCTTCCCTTCGGTATCAGCATGAAATGACGCACGCTCCCTTGCGCGTTTTCCGCCACCTTGTGTCGGACGTCACTTGTAGTAGACATCAATCGTCGCGCCGGTACTGAAGGGGCCGAGGGTGGGTTTGTCAGTCAGCCATTTGAGCTGGGCGAAGAACTTCTTCACCACCACCATGTCACCGGTGCGAGGAATCAGGTCAAACTCCTGATTGAAGGGAACGGCGCTTTCGTCTTCCGCACGCCGCAGGGTGATGCCCACCGACGGGTTGTCGTTCGGCACCAGCACATGATTGCCGGGCTGAATGGTGCCGTTGAGGGGTTTCATCAGGGCAGTCAGCGCGTACACGCTGGTGCAGGGTTTCCTGGCGGTGATGCTGAAAGGCACGACCTTGGCGGTCTTGTCCCGCTCGGCGTACATCGAATGGATGCCACCAAACCGAATGGTTCCGGGTTCGATGGACAGGGTGGAAGCGCAGGCGACGTAGTGCAGCTTGTCCAGGCCGGTCACGATCATGCGCAGGTTCCGGTCTGGCACGTTGTTGAGCGCCTGCGCGCCGTCCAACTGGAAGATGGGATACCCGCCGCGTATGCCGGTCAGCGGGCCGTCCTGACCGCTGCCGGGTCCCGAGCGCTTTGCCAGGAAGAAGTTGAAGGTCAGCGTGAACTTGACCATGAACCGGGTGCCGCCACATCCCCGGCCCTGCGTTCCCCAGCAAGCGGGGACGACAGCATCGAGCTTGATCTTGCAGTTTCCTCCCCCCTGTCCCCCGCCGATGGCGGAACAGCGCTTTTCGCCCGGACCGCTACCATCGGCAGGACCTACCAGTCCGATCCCTATTTCCACATCCCTCCCCAATTGGTTCAAATTCGGGTCGTCGGGACTCATGTAGAAGTAGACGTTCTCGGCACCGGCATCGCGATCATGAAAGCAGGTGATGACAAAGGTATAGGTGGGCGATCGCCACAAGACCGTGCCCGCAGGCAGCACTCTGGGTACTGCGACCGTGGTACCGATGCCCTGCTCGTAGGTGACAGTCCCTCCACCTGTCGGGGGCCGATCTTTTACGCAGACCATCGCATGGCTCTCATGCGCCAACACACACAGCGAAGCTGCCAGCAGGATTCGGACAATGTAATTCATGGTGCTTCTATGAACTCCCTGCATGACGCATGGCCACGCTCGAATGACGATCCCCACGGGGGAGACAGACAGGCATGCCTCGGCGACCAGAGACTGCTCAACGCATACCGCACGAACGGGAAAGAGCGCTCGGTCTCCCGGGACGGGCTCCCATGAAAGCTAGCGATGCTAACTTTCGTTGCCATCGATTCTTGAAGAGACCGAATGGCGATTTCTTTAGGAATCGTCTTAAAAAAAACGCGAACTGACCCGCGACACGTTCGCGCAATCGATCGCGCTCGCACGCATAGGATTGCCGCAATAGAGAAGCCTATGGCCGGGATGCCCTGCTGAACGCATGGTTGGCGAGATGGCTGTTCGTCAGCCCACGGGTTGGCCGTTGGCCTTGGCTGTTCGATGCGAACCCTGGATTGCTGCCCTACGAAGCAAAGCTCGGTCAGAACGAATCGCCGGGCCGCTTTCCGCGCGAAGTTCCCCTCTCCGCGTCGTCTTGGGTGGTTAGTGACGCAAGAATCCGCCCGCGGCACGTCTCCAGGATCTCGTCCACCAGGGATGAGTCATCCGGGCGGGCGCGCGACAGGAGAATGCCTCCGCATGGGCGTGCCGATGGTCAACAACTGCGGACACTCTCCGCGCTCCATGATGCTGGCGCGCTGCGTCCGATCCTCGGCCGCACGTTCGGGTTCGACGAGACACTCGAGGCGATCGCCTACGTGGAACGGGGCCGGGCAAGGGGCAAGGTTGTCATCGCGATGCCACCCGCAGGCGCCGCCTGACAATCCGTTCGAGCCTTGCGGCGCCGTTTGATCACGGCGCCGGATGTGCCGCATTGATTGGAGCGGTCATTCAAACCAGCATCGACTGCTGGGCGACGGATGCCGGAGTCGAGGACGCATGCTCCGCGCACCCCAGGCAATACGCCTACGCGTCCGTCACTTGTTGGCGCGCCGCGAGCGTTTTCCGTCGTTGCCACGCGCCGTCGGGCGACTTTGCGCGAACTCCGGGAAGGTCTCCGCCAGCGACGCCTTGTCCGGCAGGATGTAGAACACACCACCCCGCTCGAACGTCGGCTGGATGACCTGCTCGTAAAACTCGGGCGAGACGTTGATGCAGCCATGCGTGACGCGGTTGTCGTCCGGCGATGGCGACGCCAGGCGTTCGGGGCGCTTCTCGGCCGGGACGCCCGTCGCGGTTGGGTGGATGGAGACCGCGGATTCGTAGTCCACCCACAGCACGCGCCCCGCGTCGATGGAGGGGCCGAAGCCGCCCACAAAGCGCCCGGCCGGCGTCGTGCGATCCCGGCCCGGAATTTCGCGAAGCGCGAGGCCGGCGATGCCGGGGGCCGTATGATCGCCGACGGCCGAGCCAAAGAGTCCGGGCGCCGCGCCGCGAAGCCGGCCGTCACCGCCGAACACCAGGATCTGTGCGGCGGCCTTGTCCAGGACCGCGAACGGATAGCCCAGGTTGTCCTTGCTTGCGACCACCCAGCCCGCGAGCTCAATCACCGTATCGGACACTTCCTGTCCTCGCGGCAGTTGGTCGACGGCGGATACCGGTTGCGCGGTGGCATCCTTCGCGGTGGCCACGCCGACACTCGCGAGCGCCAGCGTCAGCGCCAGCGCGCCAGTGGCGGTCCGGATCGCAGGGTGCAGATAAGTACGGATGGGACGGTTCCTCAAAACGAAGGCTGGATGAAGAAAGGAGACCGGCGGCCAGCAAGGCCGCCGGGTCCCGGGTTCAAACCGTTCGTCACAAATGATGCAGAACGATCAACCGCGCGGCGAGCGGCGCGGCGCGCTTTCGAGCCGCTGCAGGCGGCCTTCCATCTGATCCAACCGCTGGTTGGCCTGCTGCGCGGACTGATTGGCGGATTCGGCGCTTTGAGCCGCGCCCTGCACCTTCGTGTCGAGCTGATCGAGGCGCGAGTTGATCGTCGCGAACTCGTCCTTGTAGGTGGCGCAGGCGCCAAGGCTCAGGGCGACGATCGCCACGCCGAGCGTACGTGCAATTTTCAGATGCTTCTGGGTCATGAACATTCCAACCTCCTTCGTCTGGGAGCTCGAAATATAGCGGTCTTTTTGCCGGAGTCATCAGCAGCCTTCAGCCGACATTGGCGTATGTAGATGGGCTGTGAAGATGCGGCAATCCGCGGCGTTGCGGCCTGGATCCCTTCATCTCCATCAAAACCGCGGCCCCCATGCGTCCGCGCGGTCGACAGGGTCTCCCCCGCACCGCTACTACACCCCTGCGCGTAATGCCGGCTTCGGATCGATAGCGGGCATTTTGAAGGACATTGCCCGCTCTCCGCAGCCAATCCCGGAAGTGATATCGACAGCCAGTGGCAAGGACGCGGACAAGGTGCGCCGGATGCCCCGCACTGGTTGGAGGCGGCCATTCAAACCAGCATCGACTGCTGGGCGAAGATACCCGCCATCGCGCCCTGTGATGATGCCGTGGTGACCGAGGGCATGAGGGGGTTGGCGAGGTCGCCGGCGGCGTAGATGCCGGGCATGCTGGTTTCGCGGCGCTCGTCGACCTTCAGAACGATGCCAAGGGGCGTATCGACCGTGGCCAGGCCCAATGATTCATGCAGGCTTGCGGACGGCTTGTTGCGCGGGTGCGCGAACAGGATGTCGACCGCGACATCGGGACCGGTATCGAGCTTGATGATGGCGTTATGGTCCCCGTGACGGGCGATCCCGGTGATCCGGCCAGCGACGACAGGAATGCGGCGACGCGCCAGATCGGCCCGGACGTCGGGCGCAATGTCGTGACCGTCGGCGAAGAGCGTCAACCTGTCGGTCCAATCGTGGAACAGCCTGACATGATTGTGCGACTGCGGACCGGACCAGACGAGGCCCCAATGCTGGTCGGCGACTTCAAAGCCGTCGCAATAGGGGCAAGGCACGATGGCTTTCCCCCAACCTTCCGCAAAGCCCGGAACATCAGGCATCTGGTCAACGACGCCATAGCTCAGGATCAGGCGGCGCGCCCCAAGGCTTTCGCCGTCCCCGGTGAGAACGGTGAAATCATCGATGGCGCCGGAGATGCTGTCGGCCCGGGCATTGACCAGCCTGACGGTGGGATAGCGCGCCAGCTGCCGCCGCGCTTCGGCCAGAATGTCCAGCGGTGGCTTGTGATCGTGGCCGAGCAGGCCATGCGAGTGGCCCGCGAAGCGATTGCGCGGCAGGCCCGTATCGAGAACGGTCACCTTGCGGCGGGCACGGCCGAGTTGCAGGGCGGCGGCGAGACCGGCAAAGCTACCGCCGATGATGATGACGTCATCCATGGTGATGGGCTCCGCGTTGTGGGTGGAAGGGCTGGGCTGGGGCCAGGCGCGCATTGTCCAGCGATACGCGCTCGAAGGGCCCGGAACTGGAACCTCGGTCAGAAACAGCGCCATGCATGTGCGGCAGAGGCGGCCCGGAAAGAGCCCGATGAAACAGGCTCAGCGTCGCGTCGGCGCTCGTCCCGTCAAACGGTGCAAGAGGCTCGGCATTCATGCGTCGGACCACGCTTCAGTGTGCAGGGGCAAGCACGGGTTGGGCCGTTTCATCGGGTGAAGACGGTTTTATCTTGAACCAGATTGCATACATCGCCGGCAGGAAGACCAGTGTGAGGACGGTTCCCGCCAGCGTTCCCCCGATCAACGTGTATGCCAGCGTCCCCCAGAACACGGAGTGCGTCAGCGGTATGAAGGCCAGAATCGCGGCCAGCGCGGTCAGGATGACAGGCCGCGCCCGCTGCACGGTCGCTTCAACAACGGCATCGAAAGGACCCAGGCCTTCCTGCGCGTTATGGTGGATCTGGCCGATCAATATCAGGGTGTTACGCATCAGGATGCCTGACAGCGCGATCAGTCCGACCAGTGCGTTGATGCCAAATGGCTGCTGGAAGACCAGCAGGGTCGGCACCACACCGATGAGCCCCAGTGGGCTGGTGGCGAACACCATGACCATCGCGGCGATGGAGCGAACCTGCAGGATGATGACAAGCAACGTGAGCGCGATCATGATCGGGAACAACGGGAGCATCGCCGCCGTGGCCTTGCCGGACTCTTCGATTGCACCGGCCTGCTCGATGCGGTAGCCCGCCGGGAGCCGCTCGATCAGCGGCTGCAGATCCTTCAGCACCGCCGTGGAGACATCTGGCGGTTGCAGGCCTTCGGCGATATCGCCGCGGACGGTGATGGTGGGCGTGCGGTCGCGCCGGCGCAGGATGGGATCTTCCATGCGCACCTCCACGGTCCCCACCTGGGAGAGCGGGATACGTTGACCAGCACTTCCGACCAACGTGAAGTCCGCGATCTTCTGCGGATCCAGACGCGTATCGCCCGCCGCGCGACCTACCACCTGCACGGAGCGGATGTCTTCGCGTACGTCCGTGAGCGGCGCACCGCTGAGCAGGAACTGCAATTGCGTCGCCACCGAGTTCGAGGTCAGGCCCACGGCGTTGAGGCGGTCCTGATCCAGCGCAAAGTGCAGCGTGGGCACGCGGGGTCCCCAATCGGAGTTGACCGTTCGCATCATCGGGTTCGCCCGCATGACGTTGCCGACCTCCCCGGCGATCTCGCGCAGTTTTTCCGTGTCCGGCCCCATGATCCGATAAGCCACCGGGAACGGGGATGGCGGACCGAACACGATTTGGGTGACACGCACTTGCGCTTCGGGCGCCAGCCCGTCGGCGATCGCCTCGCGCAGCCGGAATTTCAATGCTTCCCGCTCCTTGTCATCGCCAGCCAGTACCACAATCTTGGCGAACGACGGATCCGGCAGTTCCGGAGCCATCGCCAGGAAGAAGCGAGGAGCGCCCTGTCCGACGTACGTCGTCACAATGCGCGCCTCTTCCTGCCTGGCGAGCCAGGCTTCGACTTTGGCCGCGGCGGCGCTGGTCTGCTGGATGGACGTGCCGTAGGGCATCTGCACCTCGACCAGCACTTCCGGTCGATCGGAGGTGGGAAAGAACTGCTTCTTGACCGCGCCCATGCCGACGACGGCCAGCGCGAACAGCCCTACCACCGCGCCGGCGACCCACCATTTGCGCGCGATCACGCGCGCCAGCAGTTCCCGGAAGCGATTGTAGTTGCGGGTGTCGTAGATGGCCTGATGTCCGCCCTCCACCTTCTTGATGTCCGGCAGCAGCTTCACGCCCAGGTAGGGAGTGAACACCACGGCCACCACCCAGGACACGATGAGCGCGATGCCGACAATCCAGAACATGTTGCCGGTGTATTCACCCGCGGTGGATCGCGCGAAACCGTTGGGCATGAATCCGATGGCGGTGACCAGCGTTCCGGATAGCATCGGCGCGGCCGTGTGGCTCCAGGCATAGGCCGAGGCGGCCACGCGGCTGTAGCCTTCTTCCATCTTCACCACCATCATCTCGATGGCGATGATGGCGTCGTCCACCAGCAGCCCCAATGCCAGGATGAGCGAGCCCAGCGTGATGCGATCGAAATTCTTGCCCGTGGCCGCCATGACGACGAACACCGCGGCCAGGGTCAGGGGTACGGCCGCGGCGACCACCATGCCTACCCGCCAGCCCATGCTGAGGAAGCACACCAGCATCACCACAAGCAGCGCGACGAAGAATTTGACCATGAACTCGTCGACCGCCGAACTGATGTTCACGGCCTGGTCGGTGACTTTGGCAAGCGACATGCCCAAAGGCAGTTGCGCATTGATCTTGCTGACTTCCGATTCCAGCGCCTTGCCGAGATCCAGCCCGTTCCAGTCATCGCGCATGACGACGCCCAACAGGAGCGCGGGCTCGCCGTTGTTGCGAACAAGGAAGGTGGCCGGATCCTCATAGCCACGATCGACGGTGGCCACGTCGGAGAGCTTCAGCGTGCGTCCGCGTGCCACGATCGGCGTCTGGCGGATCTTCTCCAGGCTATCGAAGGCGCCCTCCACGCGCACGAACACCTGCGGCCCACGGGTCTCGATTGATCCGGCTGGCGTCAGCACGTTCTGGCTGTTGAGTGCGGTGAAAATGTCCTGCGGGCTGACGCCTACCGTCGCCAGCCGATCGTGCGAAAAGGATACAAAGATGCGCTCAGGCTGCTCGCCGATGATGTTGACCTTCTTGACCCCGGGCACATGCAGCAACTGTTGGCGCAGCATTTCGGCGTCACGCACCAGCAGTCGTTGCGGTTCCCCTTTCGCCTTGAGCGCGAAGAGCGCGAAGGTCACGTCAGCGTATTCGTCATTGAGAATCGGCCCGATAACGCCAGCGGGCAACCTCTTTGCCTCGTCTCCCAGTTTCTTGCGGGCCTGATAGAACTCGTCCTGCACCTGGGAGGGTGGCGTTGCGTCGCGCAATGACACCATCGTGAAGGCCAGGCCTGGCCGCGTGTAGGTCTCGGAGCGGTCGTACCACCGCAGTTCCTGCAGCCGCTTTTCCAATGGTTCGGCCACCAGGTCCTGCATCTCTTGCGCCGTCGCTCCCGGCCATGCAGTGACGACCGTCATCTGTTTGATCGTGAACGGAGGGTCCTCGGCACGGCCCAGTTGGAAGAACGCAAGGACGCCCGCCACCGAGATCAAGAACAGGAGGAAGACGGTTACGGAGCGCTCGCGAACCGCGAGCGACGAAAGATTGAAGCGCCCCTCACTCATCGCTGAGCTCCGGAGCGTGTTTCCTTGCCTTCGCCCAGCGGCTTGACGATCTGGCCGTTCTTGATCAGGTGCGCACCGAGCGAAACAACCCTCTCGCCCGACTTCAGGCGGCCTTTGACCTGCGCCATGTCGTCCGAAAGTCCCATTACCTGCACGGGACGCCAGACGGCTTTGACGGGCGTGCCCTCCAGCGCCCAGACACCGGTCCCCTTCCCTGCGTCGAACAGCGCGCCAATCGGGACCTGAAGTGCGGCCGTGACGGGCAGGCCATCGGCGATTTCGAGCGTGACGGTGGCGCCCAGAGGGGCCTCCGCGAGCGCGCCATCCAGGACATACCTGGCCTCGTAGGTGCGTGTCAGCGGATCCGCCGCGTCAGAGAGCTGCCTGAGCCTGGCGGGCACCGGGTCCCGGCGATCGCCGTACAGCCTGGCCTGGCCTACCGAGCCCAGTGCCGGGCGCAGGGTCTCGGGAAGCTGCACGATGGCTTCGCGCTCTCCGGTTCGCGCAAGCCGCACGACGGGCTGGCCGGCGCTCACCACCTGGCCGGGTTCGGCCAGCGTTTCCATCACAGTGCCGTCAGCATCGGCGAGAAGCTCCGCGTAGCGATTGGCGTTGCTGGCCACCTGTGCCTGGGCTCTGGCGGCACTGAGCTGGGCGCGCGCCGCATCGGCCGCGGCCCTGCTCTGATCGTACGAGGAGGCGGAGATGGCGCCCGTGCCAAGCAGGGCGCGATACCTGGCCTCATCGGCGATCGCCTGTCTGGCTTGGGCTTGCGCGGCCACGACCGCCTGCTGTTGCGCCTGCGCCGACAACTGAAGGTCAGCCGGGTCGATGCGCATCAGGATCTGCCCGCGCCGGACCTTTTGCCCCGCATCCACCAGCCGCTGCGACACCTTGCCTGGAACACGGAATCCGAGATCGCTCTGGACTCTCGCCGCCACCGTTCCTGTAAATGCGCGAGCTGGCGCGCCATCCCCCACCACCGTCGCCGTGCGTACGAAAGGCGCCTTTGTTCTGGGGTCAGACGGTGCTTCGGCGCCGCATCCCGCCAGAAAAGCCAGGAGAGCAACGGCTAATGAATTTTTAACAAAATGACGCATGGGAGTCCCGTCGGTCCAATCTGGACGGGACTCTGAACCTAGTGACTAAAATAGTCAATAGTCACAACGAATTTCCTAAGGAGACAGGCTCCGCAACACCAGGCTGCAAAGCAGCATGGGCGCTTGCCCGCTGTAGTCGAGGCTATGCGGCAACAAAAGTGGATTCAAATACGGGCGCAATACCAGATAGACGGCATTGGTGGTTTCATCCAGCGGCGTCTTGCGCTCGAAATCGCCCGAATCCCGGCCCTGCTGGAGGATTTCCTGGAGCAGCGCGCGTAGTCTCTCCTCGTATCCCGACACGGATTGCCACCGCTCGGCGGCGGCCGACTGCGCTATTTCGTAGAGCTTTCGATCCTGGGAGAAGAGTCGCTGGTGCGCCTCCGTGGAAGCCTTGAAAAACTTCCTCAGCCGCTCTGCGGGCTGCTCCACGCCATCAATGGCCTGATGGATTTCCTGTTCGAGTTCCGCCAGGCAGTTGGCGCAGATCATCTCGCCAATGGCCTGCTTCGACTCGAAGAATTTGTAGACGTAGGCCTTTGAGAAGCCGATCGCCTTGGCCAGATCGGAAACGGTGGTCTTCTCGTAGCCGTAGTGGCTGAAGTGCTCAGTCGCCGCCACGACAATCTGGTCGCGAATGTCATGAGTAGCCGGCCCGCGGCTGGCGCCAGTTGGAGCGCTCAGGGTATTCATGCCCCCAGCTTACCGGGGCCACCATGAATCATCAACTTATGTCCGTTGAGGTTATTGGTCACCCAGGCGGACTGAACAGGATGGTTCATGAGCACCTTGCCAGAACCATTCAGCCGGCAAGCCGGTGGAGACCCAAACCGGCTTTCCGCCAGATCAACAATCACGAGGTCCCGGATCTTCCACGCGATGCTGCAAGGCAGGTCGGTTGGGACATGCCTCGTTGCCCGGAACGTCCGACAACACCCATCCCAACCGGAATCCCGGCTGGCCGCGCACAGGCCATAAACCCTCGAGGCCGAGGTGGCATCCAATGGCAGTCTCTCCCAGCATCCCGCGCCCATGCCGTCATCCGTCATCGGAGTTCCACCCCGCGCTCTGACAGCTCTCGCGGTTGCCCTGCTCACCCTGCTCCTGCCCGGCCAGGTGCGTGCGGAATGCGGAAAGTGCAAGGAAATCGCGGAGAAATTCGCTCGCGAGGAAGGTTTCAATGGCACCGTGCTGGTCACGCGGAATGGCCGGGAGATTTATAGCGGCGCCTTTGGCACAGCGGACGCGGAAGCCGGGACGCCGATGACGCCGCGGACGCGCTTCGAGGCCGGTTCGATTTCCAAGTGGGTCGCGGCCATCATGACGATGCGGCTGGTGGAACAGGGCCGGCTGGCGCTGGACGCGCCGATTACCACCTATCTGCCGGACTACCGGCCCGATACCGGCCACAAGCTCACGCTGCGCTGGCTGATGAGCCATTCCAGCGGCGTGCCCAATCAGTGGGACGCCGCAGCCAAGGCCGACCCGACGCTCAAGCAGCAGTCGCTGGACAACGCCACGGCGGTACGCACCTACGCCAGCGGCGATCTGGCGTTCGAGCCGGGGACCGACTGGGACTACTCGCATTCGAACTGGCTGATCGTCAAGGCGATTGTCGAACGCGTCAGCGGACAATCCTATGCCGCGCTGGTGCGCACCGTGCTGAGCTTCCCGTTGGGACTGCGCGACAGCGGCATCTTCGTCGGCGACTCGGTCCACGTCACCGGCATGGCCGCGGGCTATGCCGCGTTGCAACCGGTCGTGACACCCCGGCAAAATCCGGTGCCCGACTTCTTGATGCTGGCCGGCGGTTATTACACTAGCGTGGATGACCTGCAGCGGCTGATGGAAGCGGTCTTCAACCATCGCGTCCTGTCGCCTGCCAGCGTCACCACGTTGATGGACGTGGTTCGCCCCGCGCAGAACTACGCACTGGGTGGCCGGGTCAAGACGTTGCCGGTGGCGGGAAAGCCGCGCCCGGTGGCGTGGGAGTACGGGTCCAACGGCGCGTTCCGCGTGCTCGCCTGGCGTGTGCTGGAAGACGGCCACAGCGTGTTCCTGGCCAACAACACCAGTTTCGACCATATGCGCATCGGGGATCTGGCGACTGCTTTGCTGGATGCCAGTTACGTGGAACCGGGGTCGCCGTAAGGCGCCCCGCCTGCCAGGCACGACGTTTGCTGCGATCTGCAAGTCCGTCGGTCGCCGGCATCTGCTCCAGCGGCGATAGCCTCGACTCAGTCAACCACGCCGGGGAATTTGTGCTTGATTCTAATGCAGCAGAGATCTGATTCCTCGGCGATCCGGGCCAACGCCATCTTCAGGTTCTGGGACGCTTTGTCGTAGGGCGCTCCAGACAATCCGCCCGATAAATCAAGGCAGACTTTAACCCCTCGTAGTAGATGACCTGGGTCTTTCCCTCTCAATACCTGCACCAGATCGTCATTATCTGCGTAGGCAATGGCTTGGATGTGCTCAGGGTTCCAGCTTGAATGTTCGCCGATATGAGACAGTGCGCCAGCCACTTCAGGCAAGCGTCGCTTTTCCTCGTACGCCTGCTGTACACGCTGGACCAATGCAGAATCACGCAGTCTCCCCAATTGGTGAATCACGCGCGGGTCAAAAACCGCAACTGCGTTCTCTTCATGAATTCCCACCCAAGCCTCAATCATCTCGTCCGCCAGTGACGCCTCTCCGATTTCCCGGAGCAGGCCCACCGTCGCATCCAGATTGTTAACCGATATCTGATTGATGGCGGCGAAGAATGTCGTTCGAAATTGCTCGACCACTTCCTCGCGATTGTCAGACAAGGTGCAGTGATACGTCTCCCATGCTGCGAAGTAGGCGTCATACCGGCGCTGCTCCTCATCCGACAAATTGGTTGCCTGCACGGCCATCCTCAAGCGCCCTGCGTCCCCATACCCATCAGCCACCAGTAACCGAAGAACCTCGTCCAATTCATCGTCGAGAAAGAATCCATACGATGAGAGCACGCCATCCCAATTCATTTGCTGCGGTGTTCGCGTGTCCTTTTCTTTGGACAGGAAGACCAGATCCGCCATCCGCCGCCCACAGAAATAGTCGAAAGAAGGCGCTCCCTCACCCTCGCCCGTTCGCGCATACACCAGCATCACCAGTGCTTTGGCGACGCGCTGGTGGGTAGCCTCACGAATACGCACTCCCTTGATCGCCTCACGAATCCAGTCCGCGAAATATCTCACTCGCTCAATGATCCGGATATTGCTGATGCCGAGCTCCACCAGATGGCGCGAGCACCAGAACTCCAGCCTATCCGTCATCGTGTCCCTGAAAACAAGCTCCACGCAGTCGCTTGCCTCAGGCTGATAGCGAAGTTCGCGCAAAAAGACTTTCTCGGCATTGGCGCGCCAGACCTTTGCATCGTCTTCCGAAAGCGCGTTCTCGTTCAGGATGACCACGATCTTGCAGCCCTTCTGCTCCTTCAGGCTGGACACCAGTCCCATGACGTCGAGCAAGCGCAGGTCGCCGCCTCGCCGCTCGATATCGTCCAGGCAGATCAGGCGATCCCGGACCGATGCGAAGGCCAGCGACGAGTACGCTCGGGAAAGATTCCCGATATAGGACACCGAGAAGGTCCCCGCACACCAGCTTCCGGCACGCTTGACGGCGAACCACCACCAGCGGGGATCGATGGCCTTCTGATACCAGTCCCGCTGCTCGAAATCCCAGGTGGTCGCGGCGTGGAAAATCGCCGATTTCAGATCATCCAATGTGGAGAGGCCAAACATCGAGACATACGAATACTTCCGTACGGAAGCATCCCTATCCTCTTTTCGCCGTGCGATCAGGTTGTTCCAAAACCAGGTCTTTCCTCGACCCCATGGCCCCGAAATCACGATAGCCGACGGTTCTCTGGACGCCAGGAACTCCTTTACCCCATCTTGCAAAGACATGCCCCACTCCGTGTCATTGCCACTTCCCCAATTCGGCAGGACTTTAACTGACACTTCAATGGCAAACAATCATCTGGATAGCCGGAACCCGCCTAGCGTTTTGACGCAGTAAGCATAGAAGGCTTACGGGCAATACCGCGCTTGCCGCGCCATTTCCTGGTCAAGACGCTCGCGGCCGGCAGCGCTGCCATCCGTCTTCAATTCATCGATATTGCGACGGATCCGAGGACAGGGATCGGTGGTGTAGCCGGGTGGCCAGAGGCCGAGTATCTGGGCGGTGCCTTCGATGACGTCCTTTCCGGTGAGGGGTTTGCGCATGGGGATGCGCTCGGTGGGGGCGGCGAAGCGGTCCAGGCGAGTGTCGCCTTCCAAGGGGCGTCGTGAGAAGTCCGGTGCGGCGGATGTTGCGAGTGTCAGGTTGAGTGGTTCGTTCGCGCGTGGACGGGTGTCAGTGTCGTCATCCGAATGCATCGAACCCGGCATTCGAGGATGCTGGGGGATTCGGGTTACGTGGGGCTGGCTGGCGACGGGAGTATCTGACGAATTTTTTCGGTTGGTTGCACTTGGCGACAGTGACGATTCGCGTTCGATGAACCGGATCCGCAGGGGTGTGGCTTTGTTGCTGGAATCGATGACGGTGCCTTGAGAGGCTAGCAATTTGAACAGCATCCAGTGAAGAAGGCATACGGCGACGGCCGCCGCACACTGTTCACGTCTTATTGGATTCATCCGCCGATGTGTCTATCAGACCAAGCATCACAACATCATCCGACGTAGCGTTCTTCCATCGGACGGTTCTGAATGTCGTGCGCGGAAGGACGCGCCTTAGGGAAGAAACCCCTCCCCGCCCAAGCACGGGCGGGGAAGGGATCGCCGTCAACGGCGTTGCGGGCGACGTCGCGACTTCTCTATCAATACCGCCGCCAGTAAGCAGGCAGCGCCAGCCCAGCAGCGCAGCGAATCGATCTCGCCTTCCGGTGTGGCCATGATTCCCTGATAGAGGTTCCAGCCGCCGGAAGCGGGAAATATCAGTGCCGCCAACGTCTTCAATTGCGTGGTACGCCGTAGCCTATTCACGCCGTCGAACACTTCCATCCCCTACCGCCCTTTCCCATCCGCCGCCGTCCTATCCACGCTCGACTTGAAGTACGAATAGGCCGTCATCACCGTCGCGACGTCCATGCCCGGGTGTTGGTCGAGAAATGCATCGCGGAAGCTGTCGGCGCGTGGGTCTCCCAGTTCCCTGGCCAACTGGAAGGATGCAGCGATGGCCTCCGGCTGGCCGCCCAGCGTTCCGGAAGACACGATCCTGCCAGCGAGGTAGGCGGCAAAGGGACTGCGGGTATCGTGCAGCAGGTTGGCAACCATGGCCGTGGCGTCCACGAACTGCCGGAACAGTTCCTGGTCACCCGGCGTGTTCTCGAAGCCGCGCACCGTCAGGACGGGCGCCACCCGCTCGCTGACGCGGTCGATATGGAACATCCGTGCTTTCTGGTAGCCCGCTATCGCCTGACGTTCCAGTTCGGCATCCGGTGTGTCGCGGGCCGCCAGCCATTCCTCCGGCATGGGGAATCCCTGTGCGGTCAGTTCTCGCTGCTCCTGCTCGCTGGCAAAGGCCAGCGCGCCGTAATACCTGCCGTTGACGGTTTCGAGATAAGCACGGTCCCGCTCCGGCAGCTTGGCCAGTCGGGCCTCCCAGGAGGCGGCGGCTTCCAGGCTTGTCTGGCCTGGATATCGCATCGTGGTGGGAACTTCTATCCACAAGCTTTGGCCGGCTGTGCCGGCCGCCGCTACGGGTAGTTCTTCCGCGTGGGGCCGCGGGTTCTCACGGGGCTCGGATACTGGGGACTGCCTGGATGTACAGGCGACGAGCACAATGAACAGCATGGCGCCACCTACAATCATCTTGAGGTTACTTTCCACAATTGTTCTCCCTCATGCCGTTGGCCCATACGGCGCAAATCCTTTTCTCCACCACCTTGCCATAAGCGCTGTGTGATCCGTTGGTGGTCGATACGGCGCCGTGATAGAGACTTGCGAACCCCTGGCAAGCAGCGATTCCATCCCGGTCTCCGAGTCGGTTGCAAGCCGATGCCATGTTGTTTGCGAAGCTCAGGTCGCATCTACCCCGGTTTCCGCCCGACGCCCAGCACTGATCGTGACTGTTGCAGGCGCCAAGAAAACTCACGCCTGGATATGGCTCATTGATGTTGCCAGAGTAAGAACGTCCCGCTATCTGCCTGAGAACGAAGTTCTGAAACCAGCCGCCTACACCGCCGGTACCACACCCATTCGGTGCCCATGGCGATTTTCCGGGAACGACGATCCCCGGCGACGACGGTGGGTTGCCTGGATCGCAACCGGCTGGCCGCCTGTTTTTCAACCTCGCACAGAACTGCTTCTGATCAATCGCCAGTCCTTCCAGCGGAGGCGGCCGCATTTGCGCCTTGGCATACAACTGGAACCGCTCTTGTCTCAAGCTCGCCAGCACGCCGGCGCATCCACTATCACGACAGATGATGGTTCCGCCTCCCGCCCTAGGTGCCGTGGCGACCACTGTTGGCAATGTTGGTGGCGGAGGTGGCGTGGTGACGATGACCGGCCCCAGCGTTGTCTGCGCCAGCGCCAAGGATGCCAATCCAAGCGCCAGCAGGCATGCGCCCTTTCTCCACTTCATTTGCGTTTCCCGGTGCCCCCTGTGACCCGCCGACCGTCACCAAAATCCTGCACCGAATCAATAGAATTCACCTGACATTGAAACTAGAATGTGCAACTTCGCGCATTGCGTTACCCCGAATGAACGGGCTATTTCCTTTTTTAGGCTTACATCCGCGCGAATATCGTTCAACCGTGCAAATTTCCGATCTCCCACGGCTTTTCTTGGTCGAAAAGTTCGTTGATACACATTGACTCTTCGACGTTCCCCAAGGCAGGTCGAGGCAGGAATTTCCGACCAAAAAATGTCGACACTTAGGGTGACTGCGCAGAATTCCGTCCCCTTCCCCGCGAATTCATCTCTAGTAAGTCGCCGAAGATTTTCTATCTCGGCCTCCCGGCTCAGCTCCCGACATGACCTATGATTCATCCGCATGAGGCGGCTGGAATGAACTGCACCAAAGGACTAGTGAGAATTGGACAATGACCAAGTCGAGGCGAGTCACCGCGTTGTGGGCAGCATTCGCTCTGTTGGCGGCCATAGCGCTTTTAGCCAGTTGGTTTGTTTTCGAAGTCAGATACATGTGGCTCGTGGACATCGACAACTTCCGATTTCTTCGCGTCGGATTTCTTGTCGGCATTGGGATGATCATTGCCAGCTGGGCAATCTATCCCTCGCGCCTGTTCGTGGCAGCGGCAGGTATTTCTCTTTTCCTGTTTCCCCCCGTCCTGCGAAGCAACCAGTACGTCCCGGTCGATGGCGCCTTCCTTGCCTGGGCATGTGGGGCGGTAGCACTGCTGCTTGCAGCCACGGAACTCGATATCAGGGCGACGCGTTTGGCTCGGTCCTGAGCGGTCTCGCATATCTGCGGCCAGGACATGCCGCCTTTCCAGCGAGTGGACTGACCGCCACCGCCCCGCCTTGGTGGGGCCAATCCGAGGCTGCGTCAGGGGATTTCTGTCGCGGAAGATGTGATGGGTGGTGCTGAGGATTTCGTGCAGTAGTACGGATGAACCGAGAAAGCGAGTGAACGCCCGGCATCATCGGCGATGATCGCCGAATCGCTGAAGGCTGCATAAGGCAAGATGCCGCGCACTTCCTGACCGGATTCCAGGCGCACCTCACCGCATCCGCCGGGGCAGTATGCGCTACCGGTTGGCAACACGGCTTTCTCTCCGCTGGACGTAGTCAGCACGGCACCGTCAAATCCAGGGGGCAGGCCATCCTTGTCCGGCCAGGCTTCCTTCGATAAGCAAAGTGCCGCCACCGCCTTGGACGTCCAGGTAATGTCGAAACGACTTTGCGCTGTGTTATCGACAATGGTCAGGTCGTAGTCGGACGGCGAAGCCCAACGGATGGGAACCGAAGTCGCGCAAGCCGTAATGGCCGTCACCGCAAGCACGGCGAGATACCGATTCACTGTGCATGATCCTTCAAATGGTCCGGGTTGATCAGGCGCTGCTGACCAAGCGACGTCTTAGCGCTTTGCCACCTTCGGCACCTTACCCAATCTTCCATCCGGGCAAAAGGACTGACCGGCCCACGCGTTGGCGCGGCCAGTCCGGGGGCGATCAGCGGCGTTCGCCGTCCAGGAAGATGTGGTGGGCGGTGTTGAGGATGCGGCGCAGGTGGCGGGCGTGGTCGTAGAGGAGTTCGGTGACCGGGAGGACGTGGACGGGGATGCGGATGGTGTCGTCCTGGGCGCTGCGGGGGGCGATGAGGACGGCGGCCAGTTGGAATTGCTCGGCCATGCGCCGGAGCTGGCGTTGGCTGTCCTCGGTGATCAGGTAGCCGCGATCGGGCCTGGGGGCGGCGGGCTTCTTTCCGTTCATGCAAACACTCCTTCTGCTCTCCACGCACGGGATGTGCGTGGTTGTCGGGAGGTTCAAAGCCGCGTACAGAACGGTGGGCGTATTTCCCTTTCGGGTGTTGTATTAGCCGCCCTCCCGACGCAGAGCTTGCGTCGGTCCGTATTGTGACACGCAATACGGAAAAGCCACCGTGTTTCGGTGGTGGCTTGGCCGCTGTACCGGAGCTTTGAACCTCCGAGGAAGGAGTCTGCTACAGGGTGGGTGTGGAGTCGACTAACTTTGAGATCATGGGAGACAGTGCTATCCGGCCATTTGCTCAAGCTGCTCAGGAGTAAAGTCAGGCTCGTGAGCATTCCCAGCGAATGCAAGCCGAAGGAATCTTATAGCTGCCCTCCCTTCATCAGCCATGTCCCAATCTGCAACCTGCAAATAGGCAGAGTGCGGCTTCCCTATTTCTTCATTCAGCACATAACCGTTGGCACTCTCAAACTCACTATTGAAAACAAATCTATTTACGTCTATTCCAAGCCCCCTAGCAGCCACTACCCCATCCCAGATCCGCTGGTTCATGGTCCAAGCCGCACTCCGCCTTCCATCGGCATTCTCTCGCCGATCCAAATCATGAAATATGACGTGATTGATCCTGAAATGGGATAGAACCTTCTGAAAAAAAGGTATGTTCATCTTGGTACCACAGTTGACAACATGAATATCCCTCGGAACATCCACTTCCTCGTCTTTCATCCGTTCAATCAGCCTTCTGATGGCTACCGCCTCGGTGTCGCCCTCAACCAATATCACTCTATCCGAGAAAAATGCCTCGCAAACATACGGATCGAAGTAATTCAGCATCTTCATCGTCTCCCGTTCGTCATTATCGAACAGGTTGTTTGAGACTTGATGGATAGTTGTTCCTTTACCCGGCCCATAAGAAACGCGAACCAATGTGGTATGTGGCTTGGATAGATCCACAACCACTGGAGAGTGAGTGGCCGCCATTACTTGAAATTCTGATGCTGTTGCCAGCAAGTACAAAAGGTCTCTAACGCTACGCACGGCGGAAGGGTGAAGAAACAACTCCGGCTCTTCTATCAACAACATCTTTGATTTCGGGGAGCCGGGTTCATTCTCAACACCCCCGATCTCCATGTTTTCCACCCTTCGTTGCTTGGCTCCTTTTTTTGCCTCTTCCAACTGCGTCGCCATTCCACGGAACGCCCCCATGACAAACTGCCGCCGAAGACCATGCCCATTATTCGCCAAGGTCAATGCAGGCTTTCCATCTTCTTCGATACCCACTGTGGTCGTCGACTTGAAGATATCAATAACTTCCTTAGGGTTTTCGTGCCCTATTGAAAATCTGATGCCAGGAAAAACCTCCTTCATAGATGAATTCAGATTTTCCTTTAAAGAATTTGAGTAGCCATGTCCTGTAATTGCGTCCCCCAATAGACGCACTGCATTGACGGCATCGGCATAAACAGCCTGCGCGCTTATGGCCTTCAGGACTGCCTCCTGGACCAGAGTTCTAAGGCTCGCAATTACTTCTTCGGGCGTCGATTCGCCCTTTATCCAAATGGGGGTCGGGCAAGCATTCTGAAGCAAAGTATCGAAGCCACCCGCCCCACCCTCGCGCCATCCTGCGCCGGGCTCAAAGCTCTCCTTTACACCCTTTTCTCCAATGTTTCGCCAAGTCTTTCTTATTTTCGCTATTCCGTTTTCATCCCAAATCCGCTCTAACGCCTGGTGCCGACGATCATCTTCAGTTTCCGCTCGGATAGACACTTCCATGACAATTGAGTTCCGAACGTCCTTTTCGTAAAAATCGGAGATTTCCGCCTCTTTGTTAGCGACTACGAATGTTTCGTAGGCTGCGAGTATGTTTGACTTTCCTGCGTTGTTACACCCACATAGAAACACGAGATTATTGTCATCCATCTCTATATCGACGCCGGGCGCGATATCGGCCTCTTGACCTTCATCATTAGGCACTTCCGTAGATCCAATTGATCTGAAATTCGTGATCTTGAAATTCACAATTCTCATATCTCTTCCCTAAGTTCCCGTATGTTATTTAAATCCGCGATACAAGCTTCACTAATGCGAGTCCAGATTTCGGACAGCACAAAGACACCGCTAGTTTGCGATGCTCTTTATATTTACCCACAGCACTTCCATCGCTCCTCCCTAAGCGATTAGCCTTTCTCACTACATCGTATGCGTCGGCTTATCCGCGTTCAGCGTGCCGGCCAGGATGGTCTCGATGCGGTTCTTGATGGCTTCGCCATCGCTGTTGTCGGGGAATTGCACGCCGATGCCGGCGGTGCGGGCGCCTTGGGCGCCGGCGGGGGTCACCCACACCACCTTGCCGGCGACGGGCAGGCGTTCGGTGGATTCGGGGAGGGTGAGCAGAAGGAAGACTTCGTCGCCCAGGAAGTAGCGCTTGGGGGTGGGGACGAAGATGCCGCCGCCCTTCATGAAGGGCATGTAGGCGTTGTAGAGGGCGGCCTTGTCCTTGACGGCGAGCGACAGGATGCCCTGGCGACCGGTGGCGGCGGGTGTGTTCATCGGTGTCCCCTTGCTCCTTGTGACGTCAGCCGCGTGCGGCGCGGGTGGGGCGCGGTTCGCCCATCTGTCGCGTCCACAGCAGCAGCAGTTCGGCCACCGCCAGATCCCCCCGGACGGTGGTGCGCAGCAAATCCCTTGTCCGGTTGGCGGCGTCGAACCACGCGGCCAGCTTGGTCAATCGGGCGGTGTCGGTCAAGCCGGCGTCGCTGGCGCGGGCCAGGGCCAGATCGGCGGCGTGGCGCAGGCGGGCGTCGGCCAGCTCGTCGTTGGCCCACTTCTGCGCGGTTTCCACCACGCCCAGTTGGCCGCGGGCGAGCTTGTCCAGGTCGCTGGCGACCTGCTTGCGCAGGGCCAGGCCGTCCTCGCGCAGCCATTGGTCGGCCAGGCCGGGATGGCCGCGGGCGGCGTCCAGGGCTTCCTGCGCGGCGGCGGCGGTGTGGCCCTGCCCTTGCAACCACTCCAATGCCTCGGCGCGCGGCGGCAGGCGGAATTCCAGCCGCTGGCAGCGGCTGCGGATGGTGGCCGGCAGGCGCGCGGGCTGGGCGCTGAGCAGCCACAGGTAGCGGCCGGGCGCGGGTTCTTCCAGGGTCTTGAGCAGGGCGTTGCAGGCCGACCGGTTGATGGCGTCGGCCGGGTCGATGAGGGCGACCTGGGCGCTGCCGTATTGGGGGGTGAGCGCGAGCTTCTGCGAGAGCTCGCGAATCTGGTCGATGACGATCTCGGTGCGCAGCTTGGTGCCGTCCTTGGTCAAGCCAAAGGACACCACCTGCAAATCCGGATGGGTGCCGGCGGCCATTAGCGCGGCGGCGCGCTGGGCCTGCGCGGCATTGCCACCGGACAACACGTGCAAGGCCAGCCGCTCGGCGACGGCGCGCTTGCCCAGTCCGGCCGGTCCGCAGATGAGCAGGCCGTGGCCCATGCGGCCACCGTCCAGCGCGGCGACGGCGTGGTCGTAGGCGCGCTGCTGCCAGGGCGAGAACTCGGTCATTCCGGGGTCACTTCCACATCATTCCAGGGTTTCGAGGGTTTCCAGCCATTGCCAGAGGGCGTCGCGCACGGCGGCGCCGACCTGGGCCGGGGTCTGGCTGGCGTCGATCAGGCGGAAGCGCTGCGGTTCCTCGGCGGCACGCTGGCGGAAGCCCTGGCGCACGCGTTCGAAGAAGTCGTCCTGTTCGCTTTCGATGCGATCGGGCCAGAGGTCGCGGCCGGCGGCGCGGGCGCGGCCTTCGCGCACGTCCAGATCCAGCAGCAGGGTCAGGCCGGGCTTGATGCCGACGGCCTGGCGTTCCAGTTCGGCAATCCAGCGCGCGTCCAGGCCGCGGCCGGCGCCCTGGTAGGCGTAGCTGGAGTCGGTGAAGCGATCGCTGACGACGAAGGCGCCGCGTTGCAGCGCCGGGCGGATGACCTGGCGCACGTGCTGGGCGCGGGCGGCGAACACGAGCAGCAGTTCGGTGTCGGCATGCAGCGGTTCGTCGCGCGGGTTGAGGACGAGTTCGCGGATGCGCTCGGCCAGCGGGGTGCCGCCGGGTTCGCGGGTGAGCACGACTTCGTGGCCGCGCGCCTGCAACAGATCGCGCAGGGCGGTGATGGCACTGGTCTTGCCGGCGCCCTCGCCGCCTTCCAGGCTGATGAAGTGCGGATGGCTGAGGACGGACTGGGTCATGGTTGCGCCGCCTTGTCGAGGGTCTCCCGGCGGGTGACAAGGTAACGGGCGACGGCGGCGTTGTGCTGGTCCAGCGAGGCGGAGAACACGTGCTTGCCGCTGCCGTCGCCGACGGCGACGAAGTACAGCGCGTCGCCGGCTTCGGGTTTGACCGCCGCGCGCAGGGCGTCCACGCCGGGCATGGCGATGGGCGTGGGCGGCAGGCCGGCGCGGGTGTAGGTGTTGTAGGGCGTGTCGGCCAGCAGGTCGCGCTTGCGGATGTTGCCGTCGTAGCCGCTGCCCAGGCCGTAGATGACGGTGGGATCGGTCTGCAGGCGCATGCCGATTTTCAGGCGGCGGGCAAACACGCCAGCGATGGCAGGGCGCTCGGAGGCGATGCCGGTTTCCTTTTCGACGATGGAGGCGAGGATGAGCGCTTCCTCCGGCGAGGCCAGCGGCGCCTGCGGGTCGCGTTCGGCCCAGGCGCTGGCGAGCGCCTTGTCCATGGCGTCGTAGGCGCGCTTGAGCACGTCGAGGTCGGTTTCGCGGCGGGTGTAGACGTAGGTCTCGGGCAGGAAGCGGCCTTCGGGATGCTGGCCGGCGTGGCCGAGCGCCTTCATCAGCGCGGCGTCGTCGAGCTGGGCGGTTTCCTGCTTGAGCGGGGTGGCGGCTTTCAGCGCGTTGCGCAGTTGGCGGATGTTCCAGCCTTCCACGATGGTGAAGCGGTATTGCACGGTCTTGCCGTCGCGCATGCGGGTGAGCAGGTCGCGCGGGGTGGTGCCGGGTTGCAGGGCGTATTCGCCGACCTTGAGCTTGCCGGCGGCGTCGAGTTCGCGGGCGAGCAGTTGCCATTCGATGTTCTGGCCGTCGGTCACGCCCTGGTCGCGCAGCTTGCGCAGGACGGTGCCGAAGGCGTCGCCGCTGGCGACTTCGATGACCTGATCGCCCTTGAGGCCGGTGAGCGGTTCATCGGCGAAGCCGTGGTAGCGCTGGTACAGCCAGGCGCCACCGGCGGCCGCGGCCAGCAGCAGCAGAATCAGGACGATGACGATGTTGCGGCAGCCGCTTTTGCAACCTGAAGCCACGTAGGTCTCGGAGTGGGACGGAAGCTGGGGAGGATAACCGCTCGGTGTTAAGGGGGCGATGGGTTGACAGGTGGGGTTGGCTTTGTGGGGAAAGGCTGCCCCCATCCGCCCTTCGGGCACCTTCCCCCGCTTTGCGGGGGAAGGGACTTTCGTTGGGGTTTTGGGTTGTTATTTCGGTGGGGGCCGGGATGCATTTGGGCGAGGTTCGCGGAGATGGGTCGGGGCGTTCGTTGGGATGACGAAAGGGCTGTGGGTGAGTTGCGGAAAGGCTGCCCCCATCCGCCCTTCGGGCACCTTCCCCCGCGTTGCGGGGGAAGGGCGTTTTCTTTGCGGATGTGCGGGGCGGCACGCCTCGAAAATCGCGAGGCGAGTCCCTTCCCCCGCAGAAGCGGGGGAAGGTGCCCGAAGGGCGGATGGGGGCACGCTCCGCGCCACCCCACTTACCGGCTTGCGCCGGAATGACGGCCAAAAATCCCTACGCAAATCTCTTCCCTGCAAAGCGGGATAAGAGAGTCGGTCAGGCTTCCAGGGCTTTCAGTACGCCGCGGGCCTTGGCGCGGGTTTCGTCGAGTTCGCGGTCGGGGATGGAGTCGGCGACGATGCCGGCGCCGGTGCGGAAGCGGACTTCGGTGCCGCCTTCGCGCGGGAGGACTTCGGCGCTGCGGATGAGGATGTTGAGGTCCAGGTCGCCGTCGCGGTTGAGCCAGCCGAAGGCGCCGGTGTAGGCGCCGCGAGCGACCTGTTCCAGTTCGGCGATGATCTGCATGCAGTGCACCTTGGGGCAGCCGGTGATGGTGCCGCCGGGGAAGGTGGCGCGGATGACCTGGCCGGGCGTGGCGTCGGGTTTGAGGTGGCCGCGCACGTTGCTGACGATGTGGTGGACGTGGGCGTAGCTTTCGACCGTCATCAGTTCGTCGACCTGCACGCTGCCGGGCAGGCAGACGCGGCCCAGGTCGTTGCGTTCCAGATCGATGAGCATGACGTGTTCGGCGCGTTCCTTGGGATGGCCGACGAGTTCGCGGATGCGGGCGGCGTCATCGTCGCCGGGAAAGCGCGGGCGGGTGCCGGCGATGGGGCGGGTTTCGACCACGTCGCCGCGCACGGAGACGAGGCGTTCGGGCGAGGAGCTGACCACGGCCCAGCCCTGCCCTGCGAACAGGCCGGCGAACGGTGCGGGATTGGCGGTGCGCAGGCGCGCGTACAGCGTTGAAGGTTCTAGGGTGCCGTCGAACCACGCCTTCCAGGCGCGCGAGAGGTTGACCTGGAAGACGTCGCCGGCGGCGAGGTAGTCGAGGATGCGGACGACGCCGTCGGTAAAGCGTTCGGGGGCGTCCTCGTCGATGCGCAGCGGCGGGTGCCAGGCTGGCAACGCCGGTGCGGGTGACGCGAGGTCGGCGGCGATGCGGTCGAGCAATGCGGCGTGGCCCTGTTCTGCGATCGCCACGCAGTCGCCGGTGCCGCGATCGCGCAGGATCGCGGCGGGGCAACGCAGGGCGACGGCAATCGGCATGCGCGCGTCGTCATCGCGCGGGGGCAGTTGCAGGACGGGTTCGACTTCGCCGGCCAGTTCGTAGGCCAGCAGCAAGGCCCAGCCGCCGCGGAACGGCCAGCGCGGTTCTTCGCGATCGATGCGCGCGGCTTGCCAGTGGGCGTCGAGGGTGTCGAGGAAATTGGCGTCCTGCGGTGCGCCATGCAAGTCGCGCACGCGGCCGTCGTGATGCAGGGTGAAGCCTTCGCCTTCGGCGGCCATCAGCAGCAGGTCCCAGCGTCCCTGCACGGTGCCGGAGGCGACCGATTCCAGCAGCACCGGATAGCGCGCTGGATCGCGCCGGTGCAGGGCGAGCAGATCGGTGTCGGGGGACAGCGCGCGGGTTTCGATCATCGTCTTGCGGGGGCGCGGGGAAGCAGGGTGCATTGTGCCGGATGTGGTGGGGGTTCTGGCATTGCGGGGTTGCCCCCATCCGCCCTGTCGGGCACCTTCCCCCGCAGGCGGGGGAAGGGACTTTCGTTGCAGTTCACGGGAAGGTTGATACATCGCCCTTCCCCCGCGTTGCGGGGGAAGGTGCCCGAAGGGCGGATGGGGGCGTTTTTCCTACCAGACAAACAAAAACCCCTCGCCTTCCAGCGAGGGGTTTCGTATATCGCGCAACATCGCCCGGCGTCAGATCCGCTTGAACACCAGCGTGCCGTTCGTTCCGCCGAAGCCGAAACCATTGGACACCGCGATGTCGATCTTCTTCTCGCGCGCGGTGTGCGGGACGTAGTCCAGGTCGCAGCCTTCGCTCGGGTTGTCCAGGTTGATGGTCGGCGGAATGATGCCGTGGTGGATCGCCAGCACGGAGAAGATGGCTTCCGCGCCGCCGGCCGCGCCCAGCAGGTGGCCGGTCATCGACTTGGTGGAGCTGACCATGATCTTGTACGCGTGGTCGCCCAGCGCGCGCTTGATGGCCAGGGTTTCGGCGAGGTCGCCCTGCGGGGTGGAGGTGCCGTGTGCGTTGAGGTATTCGACCTGTTCGGCGGTGATGCCGGCGTCCTTCATGGCCGCGACCAGGCAGCGGGCCGGGCCTTCGCCGTTTTCGCTGGGGGCGGTCATGTGGTGGGCGTCGGAGCTGGCGCCGAAGCCGGCCAGTTCCGCGTAGATGCGCGCGCCGCGCGCCTTGGCGTGTTCGTACTCTTCCAGGATCAGCACGCCGGCGCCGTCGCCCAGCACGAAGCCGTCGCGATCGCGATCCCACGGGCGTGAGGCGCGGGTGGGATCGTCGTTGCGGGTGGACATGGCCTTCATGGTGCAGAAGCCGGCCATGGAGGTCGGCGAAGAGCCGAGTTCGGCGCCGCCGGCGACCATCACGTCGGCATCGCCGTACTGGATGGCGCGCATGGCCACGCCGATGGAGTGGTTGGAGGTGGCGCAGGCCGAGACGACCGAGAAACTCGGGCCCTTGATGCCCTTCAGGATCGACAGCTGGCCGGGCAGCATGTTGATGATGGTGCTGGGCACGTAGAACGGCGAGACCTTGCGCGGGCCGCCTTCGTGCAGCTTGATGGTCTGTTCCTCGATGCCGTGGATGCCGCCGATGCCCGAGCCGATGATGGCGCCGATGCGCTCGCCGTTGGCTTCGGTGATTTCCAGTCCGGAATCATCCAGCGCCATGAACGAGGCGGCGATGCCGTAGTGGATGAACGGATCCATCTTCTTCGCGTCCTTGGCGGAGACGAAGGTGGTGGGATCGAAGTTGCGGATTTCACCCGCGATCTGGGTGGTGTAGGCCGAAACATCGAACGAGGTGACCGGACCGATGCCGGAACGGCCGTTGACGATGCCATCCCAGCTGGTGGCCATGTCGTTGCCCAGCGGCGACACCAAACCCATTCCCGTAATGACGACGCGACGCCGGCTCATAACACGCTCCTCAAATGCATTTGTTTCGGTACGCCCGTTTTGCTTGCCGGGCGGTGCAACCCCGGACACGCGCGGGGCCGCATTCGCGGCCCCGACACGAAGACTTCAGAACGCCGGGCTTACGCCTTGACGTGGGCCTTGACGTAGTCGATGGCCTGCTGCACCGAAGTGATCTTTTCGGCTTCTTCGTCCGGAATTTCGCACTCGAACTCTTCTTCCAGCGCCATCACCAGTTCAACGGTGTCCAGCGAGTCGGCGCCCAGGTCATCGACGAACGATGCGCTGTTGGTGACTTCTTCTTCCTTCACGCCGAGTTGTTCGACGACGATTTTCTTGACGCGTTCTTCGATGCTGCTCATTGGATATCGCTCCAGACGGAGATTGGGTGACTAGTTGATATTGCCACGCTTGGCGATGGCAAACCGGGGGATAGTGTAGTGGAAACCGGCGGCGGCGGGCAGATGCCCGGATCCGTCACCAAATCAACCACTTACCGCTATTTTTTGTTACGGCATGTACATGCCGCCGTTGACGTGCAAGGTCTCGCCGGTGATGTAGCCGGCCGAGGGGCCGGCCAGGAACGCGACCGCGCGGGCGATGTCGGCCGGTTCGCCGAAGCGTCCGAGCGCGATCTGGCCGAGCATGGCGTTCTTGGCGTCTTCCGGCAGCGACTTGGTCATGTCGGTGTCGATGAAGCCGGGCGCGACCACATTGACGGTGACGCCGCGGCTGCCGATTTCCTTGGCCAGCGACTTGGAGAAGGCGATGATGCCGGCCTTGGCGGCGGCGTAGTTGGCCTGCCCCGCGTTGCCGGTGACGCCGATGACCGAGGCGATGTTGACGATGCGGCCCTTGCGCGCCTTCATCATGCCGCGCATCACCGCCTTGGAGGTGCGGTAGACGCTGGTGAGGTTGGTGTCGAGGATGGCCTGCCAGTCCTCGTCCTTCATGCGCATGAGCAGGTTGTCGCGGGTGATGCCGGCGTTGTTGACCAGGATCGAGACCGGACCGAACTGCTTGGCGATGTCCTCGATCAGCGCCTCGACGGCGGCCGCGTCGGTGACGTTGAGTTCGCGGCCGTGGCCGCCACGCTCGGCCAGGCGCTCGCCGATGGCCTGCGCGCCGCCGGCGGTGGTGGCGGTGCCGATGACGGTCGCGCCCTGGGCGGCGAGCTCATCGGCGATGGCCGCGCCGATGCCGCGGCTGGCGCCGGTAACGAGGGCGATTTCGCCTTGCAGGGGTTTGCTCATTGCGGGGTCCTCGGAATCAGGGGCGCGCGCGGTGCGCGCGCCGGAAGGATGGGTCGGCGGGGCTCAGGCGGCCCAGTCCGCCAGCGCGGCCTCAAAGTCGCCAACGCCGCCGATGGCGCGCGCGTCCAGCGCCTTGTCGATGCGCTTGACCAGGCCGGTCAGCACCTTGCCGGGGCCGCATTCGGCCACCCGGACGACGCCCTGCCCGGCCAGCGCCTGCACGCATTCGGTCCAGCGCACTGGCAGGTAGAGCTGGCGCACCAGCGCATCGCGCAGGCCGTCCAGATCCGCATGCACCCGCGCGTCGACATTCTGCACCACCGGCAGCGCCGGGGTGTGCCAGCTCAGTCCGGCCATGACCTCGGCCAGGCGGTTGGCGGCTTCGCGCATCAAAGGGGTATGCGAGGGCACGCTGACGGCCAGCTTGACCACCTTGCGCACGCCGCGCTCGCCCAGCAGGGCGATGGCGCGTTCCACGGCTTCGGTGTCGCCGCCGATCACGATCTGTCCGGGCGAGTTGTAGTTGGCCGGCACGACCACGCGCGAGTTGGAGGCCTGTTCGCAGACTTCGGCGACCACGGCATCCTCGGCGCCGAGCACGGCGGCCATCGCGCCGACGCCTTCGGGCGCGGCTTCCTGCATCAGCTGGCCGCGCAGGCGCACCAGGTGCGCGCCGTCGCGCAGCGACAGCGCGCCGGCGGCGACCAGCGCGGTGTATTCACCCAGGCTGTGGCCGGCGAGCACGGCCGGTTGGGCACCGCCCTGCTGCTGCCACGCGCGCCACACCGCCACGCCCGCGGCGAGCAGCGCCGGCTGGGTGTATTCGGTGCGGTTGAGCATTTCTTCCGGGCCGCCCTGCGAGAGCGCCCACAGATCCACGCCGGCGCCGTCGGAGGCCTCGGCGAACGCTTCGCGCACGATCGGATGCAGCTCCGACAGTTCGGCCAGCATGCCGAGCGACTGCGAGCCCTGGCCGGGGAAAACGAATGCGAGCGGGGTGGAGGTCACGCGGGGGTCCGGTGAAAAAAAACGAGCGGGGATGATACGTGCGAAAGCGCCGGATTGTCTGTACCCAGGCGTATTGCGCGCCCCGCCCCGCGCCTCCGGAACCATCGCCCCCACACCTGCTTCCTGTGGGAGCGACGTCAGTCGCGAGCTTCCAGCGCGAACCCTGCGCACCCAATGACATCACTCGATGACGGCCACCTCGCCCGCTTGTAACGATGGCGAATTCGCGGATGCGAAACACGCGCGACAGGGTGCGAGATGACGCGGTGTTTCCGCGCACGGCGACTTGCCTCTCCCCGAAAACAAAAGGCGCTCCGAAGAGCGCCCTTTGCGATATCGCGGATGAGAACGTCGCCTGCGATCAGTAACGCAGCAGCGCCGAGCCCCAGGTGAAACCGCCGCCGAAGGCTTCCAGCAGCACCAGCTGGCCGCGCTGCACGCGACCGGAGCGAATCGCTTCGTCCAGCGCCAGCGGCACCGAGCCGGAGGAGGTGTTGCCGTGCTTGTCGACGGTGACGATGACGTTGTCCATCGACATCTCCAGGCGCTTGGCGGTCGCCTCGATGATGCGCAGGTTGGCCTGGTGCGGAATCAGCCAGTCCAGATCGTGCTTGTCCAGGCCGTTGGCTTCCAGGGTTTCGTCCACGACCGAGTCCAGCGCCTTGACGGCGTACTTGAACACGTCGTTGCCCTTCATGTGGATGCGGCTGCCGTTGTTCGGCGCATTGTTGTCGAAACCGGCGGACACGCCGACCGGGTTCCACAGCAGTTCCTTCTTGCTGCCGTCGGCATGCAGGTGGGTGCTGAGGATGCCGGTTTCGGTGTCGGCCTTGAGCACGGCGGCGCCGGCGCCATCGCCGAACAGCACGCAGGTGGTGCGCTCGGTCCAGTCGACGATCCGGCTGAGGGTTTCGGTGCCGATGACCAGGGCGGTCTTGACGTCACCGGAACGGATGAACTTGTCGGCCACGCTCAGGGCGTACAGGAAGCCCGAGCAGGCGGCGTTGACGTCCATCGCGGCGCAGCCTTCGGCGCCCAGGCGGGCCTGGATGAGGCAGGCGGTGGACGGGAAAATCAGATCGGGGGTGGTGGTGCCCACCACGATCATGTCGATCTCGGAGGCCTCGACGCCGGCGGCTTCCAGCGCGCGCAGGGCGGCCTGGTAGCCGAGATCGCCCGCGGTCTGGCCTTCCGCGGCGATGTGGCGCTCGCGGATGCCGGTGCGGGTCTGAATCCATTCGTCGCTGGTGTCGACCAGCTTGGCCAGGTCGTCGTTGGTCAGGACCTTCTCAGGCAGGTAGCTGCCGGTTCCGGCGATACGCGCGTAAATACGCCCGTTGGATTGCTGGCTCATGCCTGCTCCCGTTGCTGGCCCGCAACGGGGCCCTGGATACCACGACGATGATGGCGGGCGCGTCCGCGATTAAGCGGACGCGCCGGGAGCGCATCAATCTTCTTCGACGGCCGAGGTCTTGGTCGCGATGACCTTCTTGCCGCGGTAGTAGCCGTCGGCGGTCACGTGGTGACGCAGGTGGGTCTCACCGGAAGTCGGATCGGTGGACAGCTGCTTGGCGGTCAGGGCGTCGTGCGAACGGCGCTGACCACGGCGGGACGGGGTGACTCGGGATTTCTGCACAGCCATGGGATTGCTCCAGCTATAAACCTTGAAATGAATCTGCGATTCGTATTGCCAGACCGCCGAAGCGGCTAGTTCTTTTTCAGCGAGGCCAGCGCCGCGAACGGGTTGGCCTTTGCCAATTCTTCTTCCTGCGCCGGCCAGTCACGTTCCACCGCGTCCGATTCCGGATTGACCGGAACCACCGGAACGGCGAGGACCAGTTCGTCCTCCACCAGATCCGCCGGGTGCAGCATGCCGTCCTCCGGCACCAGCAGCGCTTCGTAGTCCGGGGGCAACGCGGCCTCGTCGGCCTCGTCGCGCACCAGGCCCAGCCGCTGCACGAGACTGACCGGAAGCAGGAATCGTTGCAGGCTGCGCTGGCACACCAGCGGCAACTGCGCCTCGATCCTCAACTCCACGTAAGGCACCCGCAGCGCGTCTTGATCGAATTCGATCGTGTAGCGTGCTTCGCCATCGGTATCGTTCAGCAGACCCTGCAAGCGCGTCATGGACGACAGCGGCAGGCGACCTTCAAAACTGCGCCGTGCCGCGACCATGCGCCAAGCATCCAACATCTCGGGCGTATTCGCGGACATAAGCCGCTGAATGTTAAGGACTGCGCGCCGAGCTGTCAAACCTGGTCAATCGTCACAGGATAAGGGATTGCCGGACGCGGCCCCGCTCGGCAGACTGCCCGCCCCCGTCTCCCGGCCCGCCATGATGCCCCTGCTGCTCGCCTCGACCTCCCGCTACCGCCGCGAACTGCTGGAACGGCTGCGTTTGCCCTTCCATGTGGCCCGCCCGGACGTGGACGAGACGACCGGCCCGGACGAGGCGCCGGCGGCCCTGGCGGCCCGGCTGGCCAGTCTCAAGGCCGCTGCGATTGCCGCCCACCACCCCGAGGCCTGGGTGATCGGGGCCGACCAGGTGGCCGAGGTGGACGGCCAGGCCATCGGCAAGCCCGGCAACCGCGAGGCGGCCATCGCCCAGCTGACCGCCATGTCCGGCCGGGCCATCCGTTTCCACACCGCGCTGTGCCTGCTGCGGGACCAGAACCGGCATGAGGCCAGCGACGTGACCACGGTACGGTTCCGCCAGCTGTCGGCGGAGGAAATCGAACGCTATGTGGACGCCGAGCAGCCGTTCGACTGCGCCGGCAGTTTCAAGAGCGAGGGACTGGGCATCACCCTGTTCGAGGCCATCGACTCGCAGGATCCGACCGCCCTGATCGGCCTGCCGCTGATCGCGCTGTCGCGCCTGCTGCGCGAGGCGGGGTTCCAGTTGCCCTGACCGGGTCCCCCATGTAGCGCGGGCCTCGGCCCGCTCTCGCAATCCGCCCAGTCACGGCTCGATATCGATCGGCTGCTCTTCCCAGTCCTCGACGCTGCCGTCGTTGCCGTGCAGGCGCAGGCCGAGCCAATGGCGTCCCGGTGACAGGGCCGACGCATCCACGTCCGCGCGGAACCCGACCCGCGGATGCTGCGGATCGTTGGAGATGCGCCAGAACGCGGCCACGCCCGGTTCGGGCCTGCCGTATTCGGCTCTGGCCACCGGTTTGCCGTCGATCAGCACTTCGACGCCCTTCAGGCCCACGCCTTCCTTGAACGCCCAGCCCTGCACGGGGAAGCGCGAGGACACGCCGGCGCGCGACACCGGTGCGTCGATCCAGGCCATCGCCGGCGCCACGCAGGCGCCCTTCGCTTTTTCCTTCGGCAAGGCGAACAACAGGAAACGCTGGTGGCCGTGATCGATGTTGACCACGCGCGGCGGCGGCAGCGGCCCGACCTGCCCGCACAGCGTGTGGTAGTAGTCCAGCAGATGCTTGTACTGCACATCGCCCTGGCCGATCACCAGCAACACCGGCGTGTCGCGGGTGCCGTCGTCCTGCAGTTTCCAGAGCTGCAACTGCGGCGCGCGGCCATGCTTGCGGTTGAGCGGATGATCGAGCACGCGGATGTCCGGATCGTCGAGCGCGAAGCCCAGTTCCGCGCCGACCTTGAAGCTGCCGGCCAGCAGCGTGGTGTCGGCCGGCAGGCGCGCGCGTTCCTCGCGTACGGCGCGGGCCAGGTGCGACCAGCCGGCGAAGTTGTAGGGGTAGTACTTTTCGGCGGCGAAGCGCTCGCGCCATGACGGCACCGAGGCCACCAGGTAATAGGCCAGCATCGCCACCATGCCCACGCCGGCCAGTATCCACAGCGCGCGCCGCCAGAATCGCGGCCAGCCGGCGATCAGCGCGGGCACCGCCAGGATCAGCGCCAGGTAGCCGGGCAACGGCCAGTGGAAACTCACCCGCTCGACGTCGGCAAAGAAACCCAGCGCGAAGAAGCCCAGCGTGGAGGCCATGCCGAGCAGGCCGAAGTAGCGCCATTGCGAGGGCACGTCGGCGGTCCCGCGGCTGGCGCGGAAGCCCGCGATCATCAATGCGGCGAACAGCAGCGGCGTGACCATCAACGCCTGGATGATCACGAACCAGGCGCCGGTAGGCTGGAACGACCACGGATGGCGATCGACCAACTGGAAGCGCAGACCGGCGTCGGCATATTCCAGGTTCCATGCCAGCAGCGGCGCCCACGCGGCGACGCCGACCGCCAGCGCGATCCAGATGCGCGGGTCGCGCAGGATGCGGCGTCCTTCCGGCAGGCACAGCAGGGCGACGAAACCCACGCCGATCACGCCGAGGAAGCGGTAATGGCTGAGCGCGCCGATGGCCAGTCCGAGCGCGAGTTCGGCGGCGGAGGTGGCGTCGATCTCGCGCAGCAGGCGCGCACCCGCATCCAGGCACAGCACCGCTGCCAGCGCCATCGGCACGTCCGGCAGGGCCAGCAGGCCCAGCGTGCCCGACAGCGGCATCAGCACGGTCAGGGTGCCGGCCTGCCAGCCGGCGGCCTCGTCGAACCAGCGGCGCGTGATGTGGGCGATGAGCCAGGGAATGAGCGCGGCCATGATCAGGAACGGCGCGCGCAGGGCCAGGCGGTGCTGACCGCCCAGTTCGGTGCCCAGCCGGGTCAGCCAGGCGGTCAGGCCGGGCAGATCCGAGTAGGCGGCGGCCAGGTGGCGGCCTTCCTGCCAATAGAACGCCTCGTCGACGAACAGCGGCAGGCGGGCCGCGATCACGACCTTGATCACGGATGCGATCAGCCAGACCGCCAGAAAGGTTTTCCTTGCGCTTGCCACGTCCTGCATGCCGCTACACTTCCTCTTCATCCCAACGGTCAGGTCCCGAGCACGCGATGCCCACCACGCCCACGCCGCCTATGCTATCCGATGCCCTTCGCGATGCCCTCAAGCGCGCGCAGGAACAAGTCAATGCACTGGTGCTGGGCAAGGCATACGAGGTGCGGCTGGCGTTCGTGGCGCTGCTGTCCGACGGCCACCTGCTGATCGAGGATCTGCCGGGCCTGGGCAAGACCACGTTGGCGCACGCGTTGGCGGCCACGCTCGGGTTGGGTTTCCAGCGCGTGCAGTTCACCTCGGATCTGTTGCCGGCCGACGTGCTGGGCGTGTCGGTCTACGACGGCGCGGCGCGGCAGTTCCAGTTCCATCCCGGCCCGGTGTTCACCCAGGTGCTGCTGGCCGATGAAATCAACCGCGCGCCGCCGCGCACGCAAAGCGCGCTGCTGGAAGCGATGGCCGAGCACCAGGTGACGCTGGACGGCGTGACCCATGGATTGCCGGATCCGTTCTTCGTGATCGCCACCCAGAATCCGGTGGATCTGTCCGGCACCTATCCCCTGCCCGACTCGCAGCTGGATCGTTTCCTGCTGCGGCTGGCGCTGGGCTATCCCGGCGCGGATGCCGAGCGCGCGCTGCTGGCCGGCGAGGATCGGCGCGCGCTGATCGCGCAGACCCTGCCGGTGCTGAGTTCGGACGATGTGCTGGCGCTGCGCGCGGCGGTGAACCAGGTGCACGCCAGCGACGCGCTGATCGTCTACGTGCAGGCGCTGCTGGCGCGCAGCCGCCATCATCCGGGCGTGCGCGTGGGCCTGTCGCCGCGCGCGGGCATCGCGCTGCTGCGCGCGGCACGCGCGCATGCGCTGCTGCTCGGCCGCGCGCACGTGCTGCCGGAAGACATCCAGGCGCTGTTCGGCGTGGTGGCCGCGCACCGGCTGGTCGCCGAGGCGGAAGCCGATTCGACCGCCGCGCTGGCCAAGGCGATCCTGCACGCGGTGGCGGTGGACTGAGTCGATGGCGGACACGCTGCGGCAACGGTTGCGCCGGCGCCTGTCGCGGTTCGCGCGGCCGCGCCAGTCCGAGCCCCTGCCGGCCCGTCTGGACCGCCGCCGGGTGTATGTGCTGCCCACGCGTTTCGGGCTGTTCTATGCGGTGCTGGTGACCGCCATGCTGGTCGGCGCGCTCAACTACAACAACAACCCGGCGTTGCTGCTGGCACTGTTGCTGGCCTCGGCCGGGCTGGCCAGCCTGATCGCCGCGCACCTGCAACTGTCCGGCCTGCAACTGGACGCGGTGTCCGCCGAACCGGTGCCGGCCGGGCAACCGCTGCGGGTGCAGGTGGCGCTGTCCACGCGCGATCAGCGCGAGCGTCGCGGATTGCGGCTGTCGTGCCTGGAGATCGCCGGCGGCGTGCCGGTGATCACCGGCGACGCGGTGGTGGCGGAACTGATCCTGCCCACGACCCGCCGCGGCTGGCTGGATCCGGAGCGGCTGGAGATCTGGACCACGCAACCGCTTGGCCTGGCGCGCGCCTGGGCCTGGTTCTGGCCGCGCCAGTGGCTACTGGTGTATCCGTCGCCGGAGCCGAACGGTCCTCCCCTGCCCGACTCGGAGGGTGGCGGCAGCCGCGCCCGACGCCAGGCCAGCGGCGACGACGTGCACCATCTGCGCGCCTACCGCGCCGGGGATCCGTTGCGCGCGATTGCCTGGAAGCCCTCCGCGCGGCGCGAGCACCTGCTGGTGCGCGAGTTCGAGCAGCCGGTGGGCCTGGAAGTGGATCTGGCCTGGTCGGCGCTGGCCGCGTTGCCGGGCGAACAACGCATCCGCCGACTCGCCCACTGGGTGGATCTGGCCGAACGCGAGGGCCGCCGCTACCGGCTTCGCTTGCCCGGCGACGTCGCGCTGGGGCCCTCGCGCGGCCCCGCGCACCGGCATGCCTGCCTGCGCGCATTGGCGTTGTTGCCGCATGGATAAGTCCGCCGCGCCCCGCGCCAGCACGCTGGACGCCGGCAGTCGCCTGTGGGCGTTGCTTGCGACCGGACTGTGCCTGCTGGCGCTGCTGATCCAGTTGCCGGCCGGAGTGGCGGCCGGCATCGGCGCGCTGGCGGTGGCGACCACCGCGCTGTCCTGGCGGCGCGCGCTGCCCGGCCCGCTGCGGCTGCTGCTGGCGCTGCTGATCATCGGCGCGGTGCTGGCGGTGATGGGCATGCGCTTCGGCCGCGATACCGGCTGCGCGCTGCTGGCGGCGATGCTGGCGCTGAAGCCGGCGGAGACGGTGAGCCTGCGCGATGCGCGCAGCCTGCTGGGATTCGCGCTGTTCGCGCCGTTCTCGGCGTTCCTGCTGGACCAGGGACCGCTCACCCTGCTGCTGGCCGCGCTCGGCGTGGCCGCGGGCCTGCTGGCGCTGTCGCAACTGGCCGACGCGGAAGCCGATGCGCCGATGCCGCGCGTGTCCCTGCGCCAGCGCCTGTGGCGGGTGGGCCGATTGCTGCTGATCGGATTGCCGCTGATGCTGGCGACGTTCTGGTTCTTCCCGCGTTTTCCTTCCCCGCTTTGGGGCGTGCCCGAGCGCGCACTGGCCCAGCCGGGATTGTCCGATCGGATGTCGCCGGGCGGCTGGCTGGACCTGATGGCCGACGACAACCCGGCCCTGCGCGTGCAGTTCTTCGGCGCGGTGCCGAAGCCGGAGGAGATGTACTGGCGCGGACTGGTGCTGTGGGACTACGACGGTCGCGAGTGGACGCGCTCGCCGTGGATCGCGACCTTGCCGGCGGCGCCGGCGGAGTCGGCCCAGGCACCGCGCTGGGACTACGAGATGATGGTGGAGCCGACCGAGCAGCGCTGGCTGGTGGCGCTGGATCTGCCGGTGTCCACGCCCGCCGATGCGCAACTGGATCGGGATCGGGCGCTGGTGGCCACTCAGCCCATGAATGGCGTTACCCGTTGGCGCGTGGCTTCGGCGCCACCGTCGCGCTTCGATACCCGGCTGCCCACGCCGCTGCGCGAGCGCGCGCTGGCGTTGCCGGCCGGCCTGAATCCGCGGACCCACGCGCTGGCGGCGCGGTGGCGGCGCGAAGCCGGTGGCGACGATCTGGCCATCGTGCGCCGCGCGCTGGAATGGATCCGGCGCGACTTCGGCTACACCCTGGATACGCCGCTGCCCGGACGCGACGCGGTCGACGAGTTCCTGTTCGACCAGCAGCGCGGGTACTGCGAGCATTTCAGTTCCTCGTTCACCACGCTGATGCGCGCCTCGGGCATTCCGGCGCGGGTCGTGGTGGGTTACGCCGGCGGCTATCGCAACCGTTTCGGCGACTACTGGATCGTGCGCAAGATGGATGCGCATGCCTGGAGCGAGGTGTGGCTGCCGCAACGCGGCTGGGTGCGGGTGGATCCCACCGCCGCGGTGGCGCCGGAGCGGATCTTCGACACGCTGGAAGATCGCCTGGGCGCGGACACCGGCGCGGTGTTCCAGCGCAATCCGCTGTTCGACGCGGGCGACTGGCTGCGGCGCGGCTGGAACGATCTGGTGCTGGGTTTCGACGCCCGCCGACAGCAGCACATGCTCAGGGCGCTGGGTCTGCCTCCGCTGGACGGCGGCCGGCTGGGCGCGTTGTTCGCGCTGGCCGCGCTGCTGGCCGTGGGTGCGATGGCCTGGTTGCTGGCCCGCGGCGAACGCGAGCGCGATCCCTTGCTGCGGGCCTGGCACGCGCTGGGCGCGCGCTACGCGCGGATCGGACTGGGCCGCCAGCCCCACGAGCCGGCGCTGGACTGGGCGCGGCGGGTCGCCGCCAGCCATCCGGCCGCCGGCGCGGTGCTGGTGCCGCTCAGCCAACGTTTCGCCGAGGCGCGCTACGCTGCCGCCGTGAGCGACATTCCCGCGCTGGTTCGCGACCTGCGCCGCCATCGGCCCTGAAGGAGATTTCCATGAAACTTCGTCACCTCATGCTAGCCGGCGCCGTCGCGGCCCTTGCCGCCTGCGCCACCGCCCCGCAACCACTGCAAGGCACCTTCACCCCGGTCACGCCGCGCGACGCCGTCGCCGGTGCGCAGGTGGGTTCGCAGGTGCGCTGGGGCGGCCGCATCATCGAAACCAAGCCAGGCCAGGACAGCACCTGCTTCCAGCTGGTTTCGCGTCCGCTGAACGCCACCGGCCGGCCTATGGAATCGGCGCCAGACGCGACCGACGGCCGCTTCCTCGCCTGCCGCTCCGGCTTCTACGATCCGGCCGTGTTCGCGCCGGGCCGCGAAGTGACCTTCGTCGGCCGCATCAACAGCTACGAGAACACCCGCATCGGCGAGTACGACTACCGCCTGCCGAGGGTGGACGCCGACGTGGTCTACCTGTGGCCGGAAGTGCGCGAGGTCGAAGTGCGTCCTTCGCCGTTCTATGACCCGTTCTGGGGTCCCTACTGGGGACCGCGCTGGGGTTATTGGGGCTGGTGGTGATCGCCCCCGTGGCCTGAGGATTGGCCGGATGCGAAAACGCCGCTCATCGAGCGGCGTTTTTCTTTGGTCGTGTCCCACATCACTGGACTGCCCCTTTCCTCGTCATTCCGGCGAATGACGGAATCCATTTTCCGGGACGATGGATCATCGCGGATGCGAGGCATCGTGCGGACATGGATTCCGGCTTGCGGTGGAATGACGGCTTGCGGTGGGCACCGCGTGGGAGATCAGCGGCCGGGGACGCCGAAGTGGCCCAGCGGGGCGCCGGCCAGCAGGTGCAGATGCAGGTGGAACACGGTCTGCCCGGCGTGTTCGCGGCAGTTCATCACCACCCGGTAGCCGTCCTGGGCGAAGCCTTCGCGGCGCGCGTATTCGGCCGCCGCCAGCACCAGCTTGCCGACCAGCGCGGCCTGTTCCGGCAGCAGGTCGTCCATGGTGGGAATCAGCACGTGCCTGGGAATGAACAGCACGTGCACCGGCGCCTGCGGTGCGATGTCCTTGAAACCGAGCACCTCATCGTCTTCGTAGACGATGGTGGCGGGAATCTCGCGGCGGAGGATCTTGCCGAACAGGGTGTCGTTCTGGGTCATGGCGCGGTCCGGGATGGGGTGGGTGCAAGCATAGTGCCTGGCGGTCGACATCGATGCATTGTGGGAGCGACGTGAGTCGCGATTGCGGGTTGAACAGACGAAATCGAACAGAGCTATCGCGACTTACGTCGCTCCCACAAGACAAGGTGGGAAATGCTTCAGGGCATCTCGCTACGCGAGCCGAAGGCGTGCGAGAGGGTGCCGCGATCCACGTATTCCAGTTCGCCGCCCAGCGGTACGCCGTGGGCCAGGCGGCTCGGCTTGACGTTGTGCTGGCGCGCCAGTTGCGCGAGATAGTGCGCGGTGGCCTCGCCTTCCACGGTGGGATTGGTGGCGATGATCAGCTCGCTGATCTCGCCCTGCTTCAGGCGTTCGCCAAGCTGTTCCAGGCCCAGTTCGCGCGGGCCGATGCCGTCCAGCGGCGACAGCCGGCCCTGCAGGATGAAGTACACCCCGCGATAGCCGGTGGCCTGCTCGATGGCGAGCCGATCGGCGGGCGATTCCACCGCGCACAGCAGGTGTCGATCGCGGCTGCCGCTGGCGCAGATCGCGCAGATCTCGCCCTCGGTGAAATCGCGGCACTGGCTGCAATGCCCGATCCGCTCCAGCGCCACGGAGAGGGTCTCGGCCAGGTGCTTGCCGCCCTCGCGTTCGCGCTCCAGCAGGTGGTAGGCCATGCGCTGGGCGGTCTTCTGGCCCACGCCCGGCAGCACGCGCAGGGATTCGATCAGTTGTTCGAGCAGGGACAGGGACATGGACGTGCGAAGGAAAAGAAGCCGCCCGACGCGGCGGGCGGCATGGCATGCATCCGTCGGAAGCGGTTCACGCGCGGCGGGCGTTCATCGGAACCCGTCGGCACGTCGTCCACCCGTGGGCTCAGAACGGCAGCTTCATGCCCGGCGGCATCGGCATGCCGGCGGTCAGCGCGCCCATGCGCGACTTGGATTCGGCGTCGATCTTGTTGGAGGCGTCGTTGAAGGCGGCGGCCACCAGATCCTCCAGCATTTCCTGGTCACCGAGCAGCGACGGATCGATGCGGACCTTGCGGCACTCCTTGGCGCCGGTGAGGGTCACGCTGACCATGCCGCCGCCGGCGTTGCCGGTGATTTCCAGCTTGGCGATCTCTTCCTGGGCGCGTTGCAGGTTTTCCTGCATCTTCTGCGCCTGCTGCATGAGTTGGGCGATGTTTCCACGCATGTGTGCTTACTCTTCGAATGGACGGATGGAATCCGGTACGACCTTCGCGCCGTGTTGCTCGATCAGGCGCTGCACGTCCGGGTGGTTCATGAAATCCTGCTCGGCGGCGATCTGCTGTTCGCCGCGTTCACGGTCGGTGCGCTGGCGCAGCGTTTCCGAGCCCGCCGGCGCGGCCTGGAACACGATCTTCGGCGCGGTGCCGTAGCGCTGGGCGATGGCGTCGCCGAGATCGCGGACGGAACGCTCCGAGCGCAGGTAGTCGAAGCCCGGATCCAGCGACAGCTGCAGCACGCCGCTGTCGTAGCCGACGAACGCCGCGTTCTCGACCAGTTGGCGGGTGGCGCCCTTCAGTTCGCTGTTGCTGGCGAAGTGCATCCATACATCGGCGTTGGTGATGCCGATGTCGGAGGAAAAGGCGAAGTCGCGATCGGCGGGATGGGCTTCCTGCTTCGGCGCCGATGTCGGGGTTGCGGCGACCGGGGCCGGTGCCGATGGTAGCGGTGCCATCGCCTGGGAAGGCGCAATCGCCGCCGGCGCGGAAGACACGGCGCGCGGCGGTTCGACCGGCCACGGCGGCGTGTCGTCATCGGCGGCCGGCGCGGGCATCGGCGCGGCAGCGGGTCGCGGTGTGGCGGCGGGGGCTGCCTGGTCGGCCACCGCGCGCACGGGCGCGGTTTCCGAAGGTTTGGAAGCGGCGCTCGTCGTCGCGGCAGGCATCGACGCCGCTTGCCGCGTCGTCGGCACGGCTTCGCCCTTGTCCTCTCCCGTCGCGGGAGCCGGGCGGAACGCCAGCATGCGCAGCACGCTCATTTCGAAACCGGCGCGGGCGCTGGGCGCCAGCGGCAGATCGCGACGTCCGCCGAGCGCCATCTGGTACCACAGCTGCACCACTTCCGGCCGCAGTTGCGATGCGAATCTATCCGCATCCACGCCCTCGCCGTCCGCGCCGGCGCCGGGCACCAGTTGGCGCACCTGGATGCGATGCAGCGCTTCGGCGAGCGCTTCCAGCACGCCATCCCAGTCGGGCGAGAAATCGGCCAGCGTCGCGACGACCTGCAACAGGCGTTCGCCATCACCTTCGGCCAGCGCCTCCAGCATCGCGCCGACCTGGGTGCGATCGACCGTGCCGAGCATGGTGCGCACGCCCTCGTCGCGCAGCGCGCCGCCGGCATAGGCGATGGCCTGATCCAGCAGCGACAGGCCGTCGCGCAGGCTGCCGTCGGCGGCCTTGGCGATCTGGCGGATCGCGCCGTCGTCGGCCTCGATGCCTTCGGCACCCAGGATCTTGGCGATCTGGCCGGCGATCTGCGGCTCTTCCAGCCGCTTGAGGTTGAACTGCAGGCAGCGCGACAGCACCGTCACCGGCAGCTTCTGCGGATCGGTGGTGGCGAGCAGGAACTTGACGTGTTCCGGTGGCTCTTCCAGCGTCTTCAGCAGCGCGTTGAACGCCGCCTTCGACAGCATGTGCACTTCGTCGATCAGGTAGACCTTGAACTTGCCGCGCGAGGGCATGTATTGCGCGTTCTCGATCACCTCGCGGACGTCGTCCACGCCGGTGTTGGACGCGGCGTCGATTTCCAGCAGATCGATGTAGCGGCCGGCGTCGATGTCCAGGCAGGCCGCACACTGACCGCAGGGATCGGCACTGGTGCCCTTCTCGCAATTCAGCGACTTGGCGAAGATGCGGGCGATCGTGGTCTTGCCGACGCCGCGGGTACCGGTGAACAGGAAGGCGTGATGGACGCGGCCGGTGTCCAGCGCGTTGCTGAGCGCGCGGACCACGTGTTCCTGCCCCACCAGTTCGGCGAAGCGCTTCGGACGCCACTTGCGGGCGAGGACGAGATAGCTCATCGGTGGATTTTGCCACACCCGGTCGGTCAAGGCCGGAACCGATGGATACACTGCCGGCCAGGACGGACGCCGGACGCGTCCATGACAGGGATCCGCATGTTCCATCGTTTTCGGGCCGTTCCGGCCGCCTGCTGCCTGCTGTTCACCGTGTTTTCGGCCAGCGCCGCCGCGCCGGCGGTCCGCAGCGAGGTCAAGGGCCTGCATATCGCCGCCCGCGACGCGCTGCCCGCGCCACGCAAGCCACAGGTGCTGGAGGAAGGCCATTTCTGCCGGATGCAGGTCACCGAACCGAAGACCACGGCCGGCCGCGCCGTCGCCGCGCGCGGCTGGTACGTCACCAGCGAGGTCCAGGGCGGCGGGTATACCAGCGTGGGCGCCTTCAGCCGCGGGGGCGAAGGCACCAGCGGCACCTGCTTGATCGCCGACGGCAACGTGTTCGTGTTCCGCGGCCCGGCGCTGGCGGCCATCGTGTATGGCGATCCGGCCGAGGACGAATATGTGGGCGGGCCGATTGGTGGCGTCGCCGGGACGACGTTGCCGGATCGGGTCCGGATCACCGACCGGACGCCACCCAACCTGGCCCAGGCCGACCTCCGCTTCAGCGCGGACGCCATTGAAGTGGTGGCGGTGGCTGAACGGGAAACATTCTGCGGCAACCTGGTGATTCCCAATCTCCGTGGCATGGATATCCCGAAAGCCCGGAAGATCCTGGCCAAGGCGGGCTGGCGCCCGGCTCCGCCAGCGGCGACGGACGAGGAAGACCGCTTCGACGCCGCCGCGGGTTATCGCGCCAAGGGCCTGACCGAATTCGAGACCTGCTCCGGCACCGGCTATGGCTTCTGCGCGGTGAACTATGAACGTGCCGACGGCGCGCAACTGCACGTGACCACGCTCGGCGACGAGCCGCCCACCGTCTCCGCCTACGACGTCCAGTGCAAGGCCCGGTGAACCCTCCGGATGTTTTTGCCCTGCCCGGGGAAATTCCGTAGAATGCCCGACTCCCCGCGGACCGGCCGGTCCCTGGGGACCCGGAGAGGTGTCCGAGTGGTTGAAGGAGCACGCCTGGAAAGTGTGTAAGCGTCTAAACCGCGCTTCGGGGGTTCGAATCCCCCTCTCTCCGCCAGATTGAATGACGTAGTGAAGGCTCCATGTCCGTGATGTTTCGCCGGGACTTGGAGAGGGGGTGAGAACCCCCCGGGTTCGACAAACCGCGCAGCGGTTTGCACGGCGAAGCCGCCCGCAGGGCGAGGCGCGCAGCGCCGAGTGAATCCCCTCTCTCCGCCAGATTTCGAGCAATACACGGGCCGCGCGCAGCGCGGCCCTCGTCTATGGTGACCCCGTCGGTCCCTCGCGACGCTAGGTTGAAAACCCCGCCAGGGCCGGAAGGCAGCAACGGTATCGACTGATGCGGGCGCCGAGGCCAACCGGCGGGGTCATCGCCTTTTCCGACCCTGTAGCACCGAGCTTGCTCGGCGGCGGAAGGTCACCGGTATGCGGACCGTTCAAGCGGAGCAAGCTCCGCTCTACGGGCGTGGAGATTCCTGTAGCGTCGAGCTTGCTCGGCGGGGAAAGTCACCGGTACTCGGACCGTTCAAGCGGAGCAAGCTCCGCTCTACGGGAACAGGACCACCGCACCGGGTTCGCGGCCGGTGACCCAGTAATCGATGACCTGCCATTTCTGGGTGTCCACCACGGCGATGCGATCACCGCCACTGAGCGCGATGTAGGCGCGCGGTTTCACCGGATCGACGGTGATGCCGATCGGCAGTGCACCTCGGCCCAGGGCGGTGTCGCGGATGTCCATGCCTTCGCGCGTCAGCGGCACGCGGGTCAGCGCGAGCTTGGTGCGGGCGTCGAAGACCTGGAGTTCGGCGTTGCGGGCGTTGACCACGCAGGCATGGCGCCCATCGGAGGTGAACGCCACGCGCAACGGAAAGCCGCGACTGGACATGCGTCGCCGCACCGCCAGCGTGTTGGGATCGTGCACGGTCACGGTGCCCTCGTCGCGATTGGCGACCCACAGTTCCAGGCCATCCGGGCGCAGGGCGATGCCTTCGGCGCCCTTGCCCGCCGGTCGCTCCAGCAGGAGCTTGCCCGCCACCAGATCGACGCGGCTGACCGTGCCGCGTCCCAGCTTGCTGACGTAGGCATGGCGACGATCCGCGCTGACCGCCAGCATGTGGCCGATGCCGTCGCCGATATCGATGGCGCGGGTCACCTTGCCTTCGTCCACGTCCACCAGCAGCAGGCTGGCGCTGCCCTCGGCGGTGACCACCACGCGCCCGGCGTCCAGGAAACGGATGCCGTGCGGCGCGCCGTGGGTGCCCAGATCGATGGTGCGGGTCGGGCGGCCTGCGTGCAGGTCCAGCACCGACAGCGTGCTGCCGGATACTTCGCTGCCGTAGTTGCTGACCACCGCGGTGCGGCCGTCCGGCGAGATCGCGATTTCATGCGGCGAATCGCCGGTGCGGTATTCCCCGCGCTTGCGACCGTCCTGCGCGGACAACCGCCAGACGCTGTCGGCGGACTGGTTGCTGACCAGCAGATCCGCGCACCATCCGGACAACGGCGCGCACAACGCCAACCACAACAGCAAACGTCCCTGTCCCCTGTTCCGCGTAAGCATCCTTTCCTCAATCCGTTGTCGGTGTCGGGTGCAACCAGCCGGCATCGCCGGCCACATAGCGTTCGTGCTTCCAGATCGGCACGCGCGATTTCACTTCGTCGATGATCCAGCGGCAGGCGGCGAAGGCCGCGACGCGATGGCCGGCGTTCACTCCGACCCAGACCGCGAGGTCGCCGATGGCCAGTTCGCCGATCCGGTGCACGCAGCGCGCGTCGTGGATGGCGAACCGTTCGCAGGCTTTGGCCAGGATCCGCTCGCCTTCCCTCTCCGCCAGTTCCACATAGGCTTCATAACGCAAGCCGTTCACGGCGCGGCCATCGTTGTGGTTGCGTACCCAGCCTTCGAAGGCGGCGAACGCGCCGGCGCGCTCGTCCAGCAACGCCGAGCGCAACGGCGCCGGATCGAACGGAATGTCGCTCAGGGCAAAACGCGGCATGGCTCAGCCTCCGCTCACCGGCGGAATGAACGCGACCTCGCTGCCTTCGCGCGGTGCGTCCTCCCAACGGGCGAAATCCCCGTCCACCGCCACGCGCAGGTGGGCGACGGGCAGACGGAAGCCGTGCCGCGCCTGCAACTCGGCGTAGACGCCGCGCAGATCCGGCGCGCCGGTGATCAGGGTTTCCTCGGCCACGCCGGCCGCATCGCGCAGGCTGGCGAAGTAACGCACGATCAGCCGCCGGCTCATGCCAGCGTCCCCACGTCGCGTTTGCCGCCGCGCTTGCCGAGCAGGCGCGCCGGTCCCAGCACGATGGTGTGTGACAGCGCCTTGCACATGTCGTACACGGTCAGCGCGGCCACGGTGGCGCCGGTCAACGCCTCCATCTCCACGCCGGTGCGATGGATGGTGCGCACCGTGCAGCGGATGTCCAGGCTGCGCTCGTCATGCCAGTCGATGGCGATGCGGCAGCCGTCGATGGGCAGCGGATGGCAGAACGGAATCAGTTCGTGCGTGCGCTTGACCGCCATGGTGCCGGCGATGATGGCGGTATCGACGATGCCGCCCTTGGCGCTGCGCAGGCCATTGGCGCGCAGTTGCTGCGCGACGGCGGCCGGAAACTTCACCCGGCATTGCGCGCTCGCCTCGCGCGCGGTCGCCAGCTTGGCGGACACGTCCACCATCGCCGGGCGTCCGGCGGCGTCGAGGTGCGTCAGCGCGGGGGTCGGTTTCTTCATGGGTCGGCGTGCGGTCCAGGCCGCACATGGTAGCGTCCGGCGCGGGCGGCGCACATCCGGGATCAGCCGCCGATCAGGTACATCTCGACCGGCCGGCCATGGCGGGCGCCGGTCTGGCCGCGCTGCTCGCTGTAGCGGTCCTCGCGCGAGCGCCACAGCGAGGCCACGTGCGTCGTCAGCTCGTGCTCGCCCCGTGCCAGCGCCGGGCGCAGGTCGGCGCCCTCGCTGGCGAACAGGCAGGTATACAGGTGGCCGTCGGCCGACACCCGCGCCCGGTGGCAGTCGCCGCAGAACGGCGCGCTGACCGAACTGACGAAACCGATTTCGCCCTGGCCGTCGTCGAAGGCGTGTCGCTCGGCCACCTCGCCCCGGTAGTTGGCCTGCACCGGATGCAGCGGCCAGCGCGCGGCGATGCGATCGCGCAGTTCCGCCGACGGCACCATCTGGTCACGCCGCCAGCCGTTGCGGGTGCCCACGTCCATGTACTCGATGAAGCGCACCACGTGGCCGCTGCCGCGGAAGTGTTCCAGCAGCGGCAGCACCTGCCGCTCGTTGAGGCCGCGCTGGACCACGCAGTTGATCTTGAGCCGCTCGAAACCCGCGGCCACCGCCGCGTCGATGCCGGCCAGCACGTCCTGCACGCGGCCGCGGCCGCCGGACATGGCCGCGAACACGTCCGGGTCCAGCGCATCCAGGCTGACGGTCAGGCGGCGCAGGCCGGCCTGCTTCAATGCCGCCGCCTGCGCGCGCAGCAGCGTGCCGTTGGTGGTCAGCGCCACGTCGTCCAGGCCCGGCAGGCGGGTCAGGCGGGCGACCAGATCCGGCAGGCCCTTGCGCAGCAGCGGCTCGCCGCCGGTGAGGCGCAGCTTGGTGACGCCCAGCGAAATGAAGGCACGCACCAGCGTTTCGATCTGGTCGAAGGACAGCCGCGAGGCGGCGTCCAGCCCATAGTCGTCCGGCACCCGGTCGGCCGGCATGCAATAGCCGCAGCGGAAGTTGCACGCTTCGATCACCGACAGGCGCAGGTCGCGCAACGGCCGGCCCAGGCGATCTTCCGGCGGCGGCGGGATCGCGTTCACCGCGCTTCCATCCCATCGCGCGGCGGCTTCAACGACAGCGCCTGCCCGGGTTCGGCGACCTGGTGACCACGCGCGCGCATCGCCGCGCCATCGGCGGCGCTGGCGTAGTGGTACAGCACGCAGCGCGCCAGCAACGCCGGCGGGTACTCGCGTTCCAGATCCTCGATCCCGCTGTGCGAGGGATTGCCGTGCAGCGCGCAATCGTGCGCGATCACTTCATCGGCATCGGCAAAGCGCGCCAGCATCTCCGGAATCGGCCGGGTGTCGCCGGTCCACACCAGGCTGCCGGGCAGGCGCAGGCCGAACGCGGTCTCCGGCCAGTGGTGGCGCACCGGAAATGCCTCCAGCCGCACACCCTCGTGCCAGAACGCGCCGCCGACCGGAATCAGCTGGAACGCGTCCCAGAAATTGGCGCCGCCCTCGGCAAGCACGTTGGGATACTCACCCACGCGCTGGTGCAGCAGTGGCACCACCGGCGCGGGCACGTACAGGCGTACGCGGCCCCGGCGCGAAGGCTCGAAATAGTGGCCGACGAACAGGCGCTCGAAGCCGGCCACATGATCCAGGTGCACATGGGTCACGAACAGCGCCTGCGGCCATTCGCCGTAGTGCTCCAGGAATGCGGTCAGGCCTTCGCCGCCGCAGTCGATGGTCAGCCAGGGGCGGCCGTCGCGCTCGATCGTGGCCATCGCCGACCCCAGCGCCACCGCCGTCGCACTGCCCACGCCATGGAAGCGCAGCCGCCAGTCCATCTCAGAAACCCCGTGACCAGGCCTGATCATAGGCCCGGCGCAGGCGGGCGAAGTCCTGGCGCACGTCCTCGCCGGACCGCGATCCGCGCAGCTTCAGCAACGAGCGCAGCAGGCGCGCCAGGTTCTGTTCGCGCCAGCCGGTGGCCGGAATGCGCAGGCGGCCGCGATCGAAGTCGATCAGCCAGCCCTTGCCCTGCTCGTCGAACAGGATGTTGTGGGCGTTGAGGTCGGCATGCTGGAGCCCGGCCCGGTGGAAGCGGGCAATCAGCCGGCCGGCCTCTTCCCAGGGTGCGCGCAGTTCCTGCGCGAGGGTGGCCAGCGAGGTCACCCCGGCCAGCCGCTCCATCAGCAGGGCGGCGCGGTAGAACATGCCTTCGTGGACGTATTGGGCCGCGACCGGCTGCGGCACCGGCAGGCCGCGCGCCAGCAGCGCGCGCATCAGCCGGAACTCGGCGAAACTGCGGGTCTTGTCCGGGCCCCGCCACAGGTAGCGGTCCCGGCTGGCGCGCGCGGCCAGCCCGCCGCGCAGGTAGCGCCGCAGCACGCACTGGCTGGACGGCGCTTCGATGAACCAGGCCCCGCCGCGCCCGCCGTCGCCGACCGGTTGGGCGCGATCGCCCCACTTCTCCGGCACGAACCAGTCCGGATTGGCTTGCCGCAGGTGCTGGCGGTCGAACAGAATCGCACCGTATCCGCGGCCTTCGCGGAACGGCGTCAGGGATTCCGTGGCGTCGAAACTGACCATCCAGCGAGTCTAACAACTCTTGTCCGCCATCCCCCAATCGATCTGCCTGCTGCGCCTGTCGGCGCTCGGCGACGTGACCCACGTGGTGCCGCTGGTGCGCACCCTGCAGCGGCACTGGCCGCGGACCCGCCTGCACTGGGTCATCGACAAGGCCGGGCACAAGCTGCTGGACGGCCTGGAGGGCGTGACCTTCCACACCTACGACAAGCGCAGCGGCCTGGCCGGCATGCGCGCCCTGCGCCGGGAGCTGCCGGCCGGCGGCTTCGACGTGCTGCTGCAGATGCAGGTGGCCCTGCGCGCCAACGTGCTGTCGGCCTTCATCCCGGCCCGGCGGCGCATCGGCTACGACCACGCGCGCTCCAAGGATCTGCATGGCCTCTTCATCAACGAGCGCATCCCCGACCGCCCGGGCATCCATGTACTGGACGCGATCGGCAGCTTCTGCGAACCGCTGGGCCTGAAACAGGACCAGGTGATCTGGGACCTGCCCTATCCGCGGGAAGCGCGCGACTGGGCCGCCGCGCAATGGCCGCAGGACGGCGCGCCGGTGCTGATGATTTCCCCGTGCTCCAGCCACGTGCGCCGCAACTGGCATGCCGATCGTTACGCCGCGCTCGCCGATCACGCCGCCGGCCACGGCTGGCGGGTGGTGCTGTGCGGCGGCCGCAGCGATCTGGAGCGCAGCACCACCGATGCGATTCTCGCCGCGATGCGCGCGCCGGCCCTGGACCTGGTCGGCAAGGACACGCTGAAGCAGTTGCCCGCGCTGCTGGAGCGCGCCGACCTGCTGGTCACGCCGGACTCCGGCCCGATGCATATCGCCAACGCGGTCGGGACCAAGGTGCTGGGCCTGCACGCGGCCAGCAATCCGCGCCGCAGCGGCCCCTATTCGGATATCCGCTACTGCGTGGACCGCTATGACGCCGCCGCGCGCAAATACCTTGGCAAACCTGCCGACGCGTTGAAGTGGGGCACCAAGATCGAGTTCGACGAGGTGATGGATCTGGTCACCGTCGAAGATGCGATCGCGGCGTTCGAGCGGTATCGGGCCGATACGTTGGTGGACAAGCCTTGACCGGGCCGTCCCTCCCGCTCGACCAGGACATCGAGTGGCGGGTGGGACGCAACCTGCTGGTGTTCCAGCGGATCGAACTGAACCTGAAGTTTTATTTGGCCCAAAGCCAAGTTTCGGGAGCCTTGGACGATCTGCCGGTGGAAGCCCGTTTACAAGTCGAGGTCGCCATGAAGCAGACGCTGGGGCAAGCTACGCGCCAGCTTGTCCAGCGAGAAGTGGAAGGGGACAGCAATGCATCCCTGCCGAAGAACAATTTCCGTTTCAGTGCGCGCTACACCTATTCCGATACCGAGGCAAGGCAACAGGCCCACGAAGCGTTCGACCGCATCGTGAAGATGCGCAACGAGCTTATCCATGAATTCCTCGTCAAGTTTCCCCTTGCCCAGCGCGATGAGGACACGGAGGTGACTGCCTACCTGGACACCCAGTACAAGAGCGCCTGCGCCGTGCTTTCGGATACCCGGGCTCGGCTGCAAGAATTTTATGAACTCCGCAAATCGTTCGCGGAGTACCTCGCCTCTCCCGAACTCGCACGGATAATCGCCGCAGATGGCGCGTCCGGCGAGTAAGCTGTTTGAACGCCTGCTGCCAGTTCATCCGCCCATGTCGCTCGCCACCTTGCTTGGAATCGAACTACCGCTGTTGCAGGCGCCGATGGCCGGCGTGCAGGGCAGCCGGCTGGCCATTGCAGTGAGCCAGGCCGGTGGCCTAGGCGCCCTGCCCTGCGCGATGCTGTCAGCGGACGCCGTCCGCGCGGAAGTCGCGGCCATCCGCGCGCAGACCGAAGCGCCATTCAATCTCAATTTCTTCTGCCATGCGCCGCCGCAACCGGATCCGGCGCGTGAAGCCGCCTGGCGGCTCAGACTCACCGCCGACTACGCCCGCTTCGGCCTGGATCCGGATGCCTTTCCGGCCGGCGCGGGACGGCGGCCTTTCGATGCCGATCTGCTGGCGCTGGTGCGCGAACTGCACCCGCCCGTGATCAGCTTCCATTTCGGCCTGCCGGATGAGGCGCTGCTCGCGCCGCTGCGCGAATGGGGCTGCAAGTTGCTGGCCTCGGCCACCACGGTGGAGGAAGCGCGCTGGCTGGAGGCGCGCGGCGTCGATGCAATCATCGCGCAGGGACTGGAAGCCGGCGGGCACCGCGGCCTGTTCCTCACCGACGACCTCACCACCCAGTCCGGCACCTTCACCCTGTTGCCGCAGATCGTCGCAGCGGTGCGTTGCCCGGTAATTGCGACCGGTGGCATCGCCGACGCGGCCGGCGTGGCGGCGGCGATGGCGCTGGGCGCGGCGGGCGTGCAGGTCGGCACCGCTTTTCTGCTATGCCCCGAGGCCGATACCGGTCCGCTGCACCGCGCGGCCCTGCAAAGCCCGGCGGCGGCGCACACCGCGCTGACCAACGTGTTCACCGGACGTCCCGCGCGCGGCATCGTCAACCACGCGATGCGCACGCTGGGGCCGATGGCGACTGACGCGCCCGCGTTTCCGCTCGCAAGCGCGGCCATGGCGCCCTTGCGGCAAGCGGCCGAGGCGCGTGGCAGCGGCGACTATTCGCCGCTGTGGGCCGGCCAGAACGTGTCCGGCGCGCAGGCGATACCCGCGGCGCAAATGGTGTGGGATCTGGCGCGGGGATTCGGCACGCAGGAACCGACCTGCCTGGTGTAGTCCCGCGCGCGGTGGTTACGGCGTCGCGCCGGTCTTGTAGTCCTGGTAGGACTTCTCTTCCACGTAGCTGGAGCCCAGCGCCAGGTTGATGTCCTTCTTGATGCGCGCGCGTTCGTCGTTCTCGAAGTAGACGCTGCGCGCCAGGCGGACGAATTCCTCATCGAAGGCCTGCGCCTTCTCCTTGACGCGGATGTCGTCCTCGATCACCCACAGGCGCTCGTTGACCGCCTTGAGCTGGGCGCGCAGTTCACTGATGTTGTTGACCGCCGCCGGATGCGCCATCCAGGTTTTTTCCAGTGCGCTCAGTTCGTTGCGCACGTTGGCCAGCTTGGCCGGGTCGCTCATCCGCTCGGACTTGATCTGCAGGATGGCGATCTTGTCGAGCAGTTCGCCGAAGGAAACGGGGACGAGGATTTCGGACATGGCGCGGCACCGCGAAAACGGGACGGCCAGTGTACCGGATGGCGGATACACGCCCGCTCGCACGGCGCTAACATGGTCGCTTTCCGCATCGGGATGTCCTCCATGAATTCATCGGCCCAACGGGTTGTCGTCACCGGCGCTTTCGGCGCGCTTGGCCGGGTGGTGGTGCAATCGCTGGTCGCTTCGGGCGCGACGGTGGCAGCGCTGGATCACGCGCCCGCTCCCGCCGAAACCACCGCCGGCGTGCATGCCTTCGGCGGCATCGATCTGGCCGATGCAGAGGCGGCAAGGACCGCGCTGGAGCAGGCCAGGCAGGCGCTCGGCGGCATCGACGCGCTGGTGAACATCGCCGGCGGCTTCCACTGGGAAACCCTGGCCGAGGGCAGCCTGGACACCTGGGACCGGCTCTACCGGCTGAACCTGCGCACGGCCGTGGCCGCCAGCCAGGCCGCGCTGCCGTTCCTGCTTGCCGCCGGCGGCGGCCGCATCGTCAATATCGGCGCGGCCGGCGCGGTCAAGGCCGGCACCGGCATGGGCGCCTACGCGGCCTCCAAGGCCGGCGTGGCACGGTTGACCGAGGCGATGGCCGAGGAATTCAAGGATCGCCGCATCACCGTCAACGCGCTGCTGCCCAGCATCATCGACACCCCCGCCAACCGCGCCGACATGCCGGACGCCGACACCTCGCGCTGGGTGACCCCGGAACAACTGGCGGGGGTGGTCCGGTTCCTGCTGTCCGAACCGGCCGCCGCGATCACCGGCGCGCTGATTCCGGTGACTGGTCGGGTCTGAGAAGTTCCCGAAACGCAAAAGCCCCCTTGCGGGGGCCTTGTAACGTGCGGAGAGCGGGGATTCACTCGGCACTGCGTGCCTCGCCCTGCGGGCGGCTTCGCCGTGCAGAACGGCGAAGCCGTTCTGTCGAACCCGTCGGGGTTCTCTCCAGATCCCCACACTCCGCCAGATACGCAAAAGCCCCCTTGCGGGGGCCCTTGCGTATCTGGCGGAGAGGGGGGGATTCGAACCCCCGATACGCTATTAACGTATGCCTGATTTCGAGTCAGGTACATTCAACCACTCTGCCACCTCTCCGGTGGTCCCCGGCGCGCGGCCGGGGGCGTGAATGATACGGGTCGGGCCCTCCGCCGACAAGCCGAAGCTGAAGATTCCGGCCGGATTCGTCGTTTCCCACTGAACGAAAACTCTCCCGGGCTCGCTTTTGCTTGCCCGCTGTCCGTTTCGCCCGGATCATTCCGTATCAACCAGCAGGGAACTTCCCTCCCCCGCTCCCACCATCAGGACATCAATGATCGAATTCGGGCACATCACCCACGTAGGCCTCAGAAGGGAGCTGAACGAGGACACCTACTACGGCGACAGCGAGCTGGGACTGTGGCTGGTGGCCGATGGCATGGGGGGGCACGCCTGCGGCGAGGTGGCCAGCGCGCTGGCGCGCGAGACCATCGTGCGCGAGATCCGCGATGGCACGCCGCTGCACCAGGCCATCCGCATCGCCGACGAGGAAATCATCCGCACCTCCCGGCGCCGCAACGACACCCTGCCGATGGGCACCACGGTGGTCGCCGCGCGGGTCCAGGGCAACCGTTTCGAGGTGGCGTGGGTCGGCGACAGCCGCGCCTACCTGTGGCGCGACGGCCAGTTGGCCCAATTGAGCCAGGACCACAGCTACGTGCAGGAACTGATCGCACAGGGTTCGCTGACCAGCGAACAGGCACGCTCGCATCCACACCGCAACGTGGTGACCCAGGCGCTGGGCGTGACCGATCCGACCCATCTCAACGTTGAAACCCTCACCGGCGAACTGCGTCCGGGCATGCAGTTGCTCCTGTGCAGCGACGGGCTGACCGAGGAAGTGGACGATCGCAGTATCGCGGACACCCTGAGGCTGTCCGACTGCAGCGCGCAGGAATGCGTGGATTGCCTGATCGCCGCGGCCCTCGATGGCGGCGGTTCGGACAACGTCACCGCCATCCTGGTGCGCTGCCACTGACGTAGAGCGGAGCTTGCTCCGCTTGCCCCCGGATCTCCGCCCCGGTTCGCCGAGCAAGCTCGGCGCTACGAGGTATGTTGCCTGCTCCGCCCTGAGATTCAGGCGATGGCGGTTTCGGCCATGGCCGGGGTGTCGAGTTCGTCCCACAACGCCTTGCCGGCTTTCTTGCGCAGTTTTTCCAGGCGCGCCTCGTGCGCGGCCTGTTCCGCCTCGCCGATCTGCACGCGCGGGCGCGGGCCGGCGGCCAGGCCGCTGAAATCGGCCGCCACCACCGCCGCGCCGGAACTCGGTTCGTCCAGGCCGGCAAAGCCGATTTCCCGCTGGCCGGCGGTCAGCGCGAGGTAGACATCGCAGAGCAGCTGGGCGTCGAGCAGCGCGCCGTGCAACTGGCGATGGGTGTTGTCCACGCCCAGCCGCTTGCACAGCGCGTCCAGCGAATTGCGCTGTCCCGGGAAGCGTTGGCGCGCCAGCAGCAACGAGTCCTCCACGGTCACCCGATCCTGCAGGCGCCCGTAGTGCTCGCCCAGCAACGACAGTTCGTAGTCGAGGAAGCCCACGTCGAACGCGGCGTTGTGGATGATCAGTTCCGCGCCGTCGATGAAGGCGAGGAACTCGTCGGCGATCTGCGCGAACAGCGGCTTGTCCGACAGGAAATCCAGGCTCAGGCCGGTGACCTCCGCCGCGCCCTGCTCGAACTCGCGCTGCGGATGGATGTACTGGTGGTAGGTGCGGCCGGTGGGCCGGCGTTCGAGCAGTTCGACGCAACCGATTTCCACGATGCGGTTGCCCTTCTTCCATTCCAGGCCGGTGGTTTCGGTGTCGAGGATGATCTGTCGCATGCGTCTGTCTTGCCTATTGCTTGTCTGATTGCCAGGCGAACAACTTCAGTTCGATGTCGTCCGCCGCCAGCCGGACCATTTCACGGTACCCGAAATCCAGGCCCTGCAGGGTCCGGATCGAGGCCGCATTGTCCGGGTCCACCACCGCCAGCACGGTGGCGATGCCCTGTTCGCGCGCCGCGGCGAGCACTGCCCGCGCGGCCTCGGCCACGTAACCATGGCCACGAAAACGCGGCAGCAGGGCGTAACCGAGATCGGGATGCGCCAGCGGCGGCCGCTTGATCAACCCGCACATGCCCACCGCGGCGCCGTCCTCGCGCCGTTCCACCCGATACAGGCCGAAACCGTTGAGCCGGTAGCTCGCCACAGGCCCATCGCGCAGGTAGTCGACTGCCTGCGCCAGCGAATGCACGCCGCGGTCGCCGATGTAGCGGAGGAAATCCGGGTCGTTGAGCAGTTCCAGCACGAAGGCGGTATCGCCGGGTGCATGCTCCGACAGCTCGAACAGGCGCAGGCGCTCGGTTTCGAGCACGGGTGAAAGATTCATGTCGCTTACTTTACCGCGCCGCCGTCTCGGAACCTGAGCGCCTGCATGCGCGCCAGCTGATCGACGCGTTCGTTGTCCGGGTCCCCGTTGTGGCCCTTCACCCAGTGCCATTCGATGCGATGGCGCCGGGTCGCCTCGTGCAGGCGCTCCCACAGATCACGATTCTTGACCGGGTCGCCGGCGGCGGTCTTCCAGTTGCGCCGCACCCAGTTGGGCATCCATTCGGTGATGCCCTGGCGCACGTACTGGGAATCGATGTACAGCGCGACCGCGCATCCCTCGGTGAGGGTCTCAAGCGCCACGATCGCCGCCATCAACTCCATCCGGTTGTTGGTGGTCTGGGCTTCACCCCCGGAAAGTTCGCGCTCCTTCTTCTGGTAGCGCAACAGGGCGGCCCAGCCCCCGGGCCCGGGATTGCCCAGGCAGGAGCCGTCGGTATGGATGGAAATCTGCTTCATTGCTTCCTGTGCGTTGTGGGTTCAGGCGTGCGCCGCGCCGGTGTTCCAGCGACGCCGGGCCGGCGCGGGCGGAATCAGGGCGGCGACGCGTTTTTCGGCTTCCAGCACGCAGACCGCGCGGAACCGGTTGAAGGAAAGGTGCGGCGCCATCGCGGTGCCGCGCAGCAGCGGCCCCTGGTAGCCGGCTCCGGCGGCGAGCGGGTGCAGGCCGGCCTGGCGAAGCGCGCCCTGCCAGCTGGCGGCATCGCGGACCCGCAGGGCGGCACCGCGCCAGCGCCACCGGTACGGGCTGAGGGGGTTGAGCGTGTACAGGCGCAGGCGTCCGCCGGGGGCGAGCACGCGCGCGCACTCGCCCAGCAGATCCGTCGCCGAACCGGCCTCCGGCACGTGCTGGACGACGATGCTGCCGAAGGCCTCGCTGGGCAGCGGCAAGGGCAGTTCGCAGCGCAGATCGCCGCTGAAGCCGTCCGGATGCCGCCACAGCCACAACTGCCGGCTGAAGCCGTGGAGCACGACCGGCGGGCGCGCCGGGGCCGGGGAGAGCCACAGCGCCGGCTGGGCCGGCCGCAGCGTCAGCCATTGGCCGGCGGCGACGGTCTCGGCTGCCAGCAGGGCCCGCCCGCGCCCGGCATCGAACCATGCCAGGGCATCGGGTTGACGGCTGAACTCGAAGGCAGGCATGTTCGGGATTGTAGTGGACGACCCTTCCAGCGTCCCTCCCCAAAACCATCGCCCATGCGCCTGACCGCCCTGCCCGCCTTCGACGACAACTACATCTGGGCGCTGGCCGACGACGACGGCGATGCGCTGATCGTGGACCCCGGGGACGCCGCGCCGGTCCTGGCCGCCGCCGACCAGGGCCTGTGGCCCGCGGCGGTCCTGCTGACCCATCACCACAACGACCATATCGGCGGCGTGGCGGCGCTGCGCGCCCGCTGGCCGACCCTGCCGGTCTACGCGCCGGAGGACGAGCGGATTCCGTTCGACTGTGTGCGGGTGGGCGACGGCGCCCGCGTGGCGCTGAAGAACTGGCGCCTGGAGGTGCTGGCCGTGCCCGGCCATACCCGCAGCCACATCGCCTATCTGGGCGGAGGCCAGGACCAGGATCACCTGTTCTGCGGCGACACCTTGTTCAGCCTGGGCTGTGGGCGCATGTTCGAAGGTACGCCGTCCCAGATGCTGGGGTCGCTGGACCGCCTGGCCGCCCTGCCCGGCTCGACCGCGGTCTGCTGCGGCCACGAGTACACCCTGGCCAACGCCGCATTCGCCCGCGCGGTGGATCCCGCCAACGAGGCCCTGCGTCGCAGAACCGAGGAAGTCCACGCCATGCGCCAAGCCGGCCGTCCGACCCTGCCGTCGACCCTGGCCCAGGAAACCGCGACCAACCCGTTCCTGCGGGTGGACAGCGAGGCCGTGCGCGCGGCCGTGGCGCACCGGCTGGGGCGCGCGCCCACCGACCGGGTCGAGACCTTCGCCGAACTGCGGCGCTGGAAGGACCAGTTCCGCGCATGAACCGGCGCGGCCCGCTTCCTGGCCTGCGAGCCGGCCTGCTCGCGCTGGCCTGCAGCGCCGGCCTGGGCCTGGCACTGTCGCCGGCACAGGCGAGCCAGCCTTCGGCCCCCCCCATCGAACTGGTCACGGTGCCCCCCAGCCAGCAGGAAAGCGGGCTGGAGATCTACCAGCGGTTCCGCGACGGCCTGGCCGAACCGCAATGCGATGCCGCCGCCACCGGCCCGCGCTGGAAGAAGCACTTCGCCCACGCGCCGAGCCAACTGGTCAAATCGGACGACGTGCTACCGCTGTTCGGTTATGTCGTGGACGCGCTGCGCGAGGCGCACCTGCCCACCGAGTTCGCGCTCATCCCCTTCGTGGAAAGCGGCTACAAGCCCGGCGCGCGCAACGCCAGCGGTCCCGCGGGCCTGTGGCAGTTCATTGGCATCACCGCACGGAACCATGGCGTGCCGGTGCGCGAAAGCTACGACGGCCGGCTCTCGCCGGTGGATTCCACCCAGGCCGCGGTGCGTTACCTCAAGACCCTCCATGGCATGTTCGGCGGCGATTGGCGGCTGGCGGTGATGGCCTACAACGCCGGCGAGTACCGGGTGCTGCAATCGATGCGCCGCGCCGGCATGAATGCGCAGAACGCCCGCCCGGCCGAGCTGCCCGGGTTGTCCAGCATTACCTACGCCTACGTCGAAAAGCTGCATGCGTTGGCCTGCATCTTCGAACAGGCCGACGATCGCGGCGAATGGCTGAAACGGCTGGACCGTCCAGTGCCTCGCCTGTCCGCGCACGCCTTGCCCCGCGATGCCGCCAGCCTGGAGCGCTGGGCGGAGGCCAACGGTCACGACAGCGCCCTGCTCAAGCGCCTGAATCCGGCCTTGGGCAAGGGTGTCCCGCGCCTGGACAAGCCGGTCAGGATTCTCGCTCCCGATTCCCGGGGCATCGTGGCGGCATCCTCGCCCCGGCTTGCCGACGCGCCGGTCGAAGCGGAGTCCGGACCGGATCCGTCCGCCGCCGGCATCGGCGCCGCGAGCGCTTCGCCCCCCTCGCGGGACACCGCGGTCGCCAGCGCATCCCGTCGTTCGCACACCGTCCGCGCCGGCGAATCCGCCTGGACCATCGCGCGGCGGTACGGCCTCAGGCCGCAGCAGTTGCTATCGCGCAATGGGCTGAAGTCCGACGCCATCCTGCGCCCGGGCATGGTGCTGGCGCTGGACGAAAGCCAGCCCTGACGACAGGACGGCTCTCGCCCCTTCGGGATCGAGATCATGCCGCTCCGTGCCGATGCCGTGTGGCGCAAAAGACCCGAAAAAAAAAGCCCGGCGTTTGCCGGGCTTTTTCGTTCACCGCGTCGGTCGAACGCCTTACAGGCGATCTTCCATCACGGTGACCTTGTACTGCTTGCGCATGGTGTCGATGAAACCCTGGGTGGCGACGCCGCCGCCCAGTTGGATCAGCTGCTGCTTCATGCCATCGCGCTGCTCGGCCGGCACCTGCGCGGCATCGCCGTCGGTGACCTTGGTGACCGCGAACACGGCGAACGCGCCGCCGCCCAGCGCGACCTTGCCGGTCGACGCCTTGCCCGCGGCCGGACGCGGCACCGCGAAGATCGCCTCGTTGCCTTCCGCGGTCGGCACCGGCATGCCGCGCGGCATGCCCGGCATTTCGTTGAACTGGAGCTTGTCGGCAGTGGCAATCGCCTGCAGCGTCTCGCCCTTGGCGATGCGCGCCAGCACCGCGTCGGCGGTGGCGGCGGTGGCCTTCTCCTGGCGATCGGCGCGGATCGCGGCGATCACCGCGTCACGGACCTGGGCCAGCGGCTGCGGCTGCTCCGGCGTATGGCCGACCACGCGGATCACCACGCTGTGGCTGGGCGCGATCTCGATCGGATCGCTGACCGTACCGTCCTGCACCAGCGCCTCGGAGAACGCGCTGCGCAGCACCGCCGGGTTGGCGGCGATGCCGCTGGCGTTGGCGCGCGAGAACGGCCCGATCTTCTGCACCGGCAGGCCAACGGCCTTCGCGGCCGGCTCCAGCGCGGTGGGGTTCTTCAGCACTTCGTTGACGAGTTTGCCGGCCAGTTCGTTGTAGGCCCGCTCGGCGTCGGCGGTGGCCTGCTCGCGGGCGAGTTCGTCGCGGACCTCCTCGAAGCTCTTGCCCTGGCCCGGCTTGATCTCGTTTAGCTTCAGCACGTGATAGCCGAAGTCGCTCTTGACCGGGCCACGGATCTCGCCGGCCTGCATGGCGAACGCAGCGTCCTCGAACGGCTTGACCATCGATCCGTCGCGCGCGAACGCCGGCAGCAGGCCGCCGGTGTCCTTGGAACCCGGATCTTCCGAATTGGCCTTGGCCAGCGCGGCGAAGTCGGCGCCCTGCCTGGCCTGCGCGGCCAGCGCGGCGGCCTTGTCCTCGGCCTTCTTCAAGGTGGCGGCGTCGGCACCGGCCGGCGCGCCGATCAGGATGTGCGATACCACGCGCTGTTCCGGCGCCACGAAGCGGTTCTTCTCGGTTTCATAGCGCTTGCGCAGGGTCGCCTCGTCCGGCGCCACGGCACCCGGCAGGGTCGCGCCGTTGACCTCGACATACTCCAGCGAGACCGTTTCCGGCTGGCGGTACTCGGCCTTGTGGCCGTCATACCACTTCTGGATATCGGCGTCGGACACCGGCGCGGTATCCGGTGCGGCCGGCGGCACCAGCGCCAGGCCCACGTCGCGGGTCTGCGCCAGCAGCTTGAACAACCGCTCCAGTTCGCCCTTGGTGACGAAATCGGAGGTGCCGATGCCTTCGGGCATCACCATCATCTTCAGGCGCTCGCGTTCCTGCTCCTGGAACTTCAGCGGCGACAGCGCCGGCACCTGCGAAGCCAGCACCAGCTGGTAGCGTTCGGCATTGAATTTGCCGTCGACCTGGAAGGCCGGTTCGGCGGCGATGGCCTGGTTGACGGCGGCATCGCCGATCACCACGCCCGCACGTTCGGAAGCCAACGCCAGCACGCGCTGGTTGATCAGCTGCTCGAGGATCTTGAGCTTGTTTTCCTTGCTCTCGAACTCGCGCGCATCGAAATTCTCGCCCAGCATCTGGCGCTGCTGCTGGCGCGCGGCCTCGAAGGTCGTACGGAATTCGTCGACCGTGATTTCCTTGCGCTGCCAGAGCCTGGACACCGGCCACCAGTTCGGCGCGGACTTCCACCAGGTGGGCGGCGCCTCGACGGTCGCGACATCGTTGGCCGTGCCGCCGGTCATGTATTCGTTCACGCCGACAAAGGCGAACGGAATGATCAGCAGGCCCAGGATGAGGGTGGCGATCCACCCGGATGTCTTATCGCGGAGTTTTTGCAGCATCGATGCGTGGCTCGATTTCAGTAGCCGCGCAGTTTACCGCGCTTCGCGGTGGTTCGCCGCAACCCGGCCGCACCGCCCAGGCCCGTTCATCCACGGACGCCGGCAGCGGTCCCCGGAAAAGCAGAAAGCCCGCTTTCGCGGGCTTTCCGGGATAACTGGCGGAGTGGACGGGACTCGAACCCG
>NZ_JADHDV010000022.1 GCF_016820515.1 Pseudoxanthomonas beigongshangi
GATGGACGAGACCACCCAGCAGAACGCGGCGGTGGTGGAAGAGGTGGCGGCCACGGCCGGCGATCTGCGGCAGCAGGCGCAGGGGCTGGAACAGGCGGTGTCGGTGTTCCGCCTGGCCGGCTCCGCCGGTGAAGAGGTACGCCGTTGGGTTACCGAGGCCGGCCGGCGCGTACTCGCGCCCTGATTGGCTGCGACGCTTCCCGCGTTTGCCGCATCCCGGGAAAGGTGGGTTGGACGGAAGGTCCGGCCCGCCTCTTTCTTCGCCCCTGTTTCAACCCTCCGCGCGCACGCGGCATCGAAACAGGACGTCGCCCGCCGGATGCGGAGCGCAAAAAAGGACCGGAAGCGCATGAAAACCCTGCCGTTGCTGTTCGCCGCCCTGATGAACCTGTGGCAGATATCGACCGGTTCACTGCAGTTGCCGGCCACCGGCGGCGGTGGCGACAGGCCGGCCAGTGCCACGGCTCCGGCGCAGGCGCCGGCCGGGCTCGACGACTACCTGCGGACGAAAATGCAGAACCGGCGCATCCCCGGCATGCAGGTGGCGGTGATCCGCGACGGTCGCATCGTTTTTTCCCGCAGCTACGGCAAGGCCAACCTGCAGGACGACGTGGCGGTGACGCCGGATACGGTGTTCTCGATCAACTCGGCCACCAAGACTTTCACCGGCGTGGCGATCCTGCAACTGGCGCAGGCCGGCAAGCTGTCGCTGGACGATCCGGTGTCGCGCCACCTGGCGGATCTGCCGCGCGAGTGGCAGGCGATCACGGTGCGGCAACTGCTCAACCACACGTCCGGCCTGCCCGACATCCTGGTGCCGCCGCGCGCGCAGGGCACCGGCTCGCTGGTGGGCGAAGGCGGCGAGGAATCGGCCTGGGACACGGTGCGCACACTGCCGATGGCATTCCCAACCGGCAGCGCCTATCGCTACAACCAGACCAACTATGTCCTGCTGGGCCGGATCATCGATTCGCTGGGCGGTGTTCCGTTCACCCGCTTCATCGCCGAACGCCAGTTCGCGCCGGCCGGCATGCGCCACGCCGGCTTCGGCGACTCGCGCGACGTCACGCCGCGTCGCGCGCAGCCCTACCGTTATCCGGGCGGCGCCACCTCGCCGGCCGCCGGCGCGTTGCAGCATGCGTTCGACGAGTTCCCGGCCATGCTGCGCACCGGTGCCGGCATCAACGCCAGCGCCGAGGACGTCGCGCATTGGCTGATCGCCCTGCAGGACGGCCGCCTGCTCGACCGCGAACACCTGCGTGAGCTGTGGGCGCCGGGCCGGTTCAACGATGGCCGGCTCACGTCGTGGGCATCGGGCTGGCCGTTGATCGACCGCGAGGACCATCCTGCGGTGGCGGGCATCGGTGGCCGCCGGTCGGCGTTCTTCGTCTATCCGCGGGATGGGTTGTCGGTGGTGGTGCTGACCAATCTGGCCGGGGCCAATCCGGAGGAATTCATCGACGAGATCGCCGGGTTCTACCTGCCGGATTTCAGCGTGGCCAACGGCGGCGGCCTGCCGCGCAACGTCAAGGCGCTGCGGCGTGGCCTGATCGCGCGCGGCTGGGATCAAGGTGTCTCCATCGTCGCCGGGCTCAAGCAGCAGGATCCGGACTACGAACTGCGCGAGGACGATCTCAACGCCTGGGGCTACCGGCTGGTGACCGACGGCCAGCGCAGGGAAGGCATCGAGGTACTGAAGCTCAACACCGTGCTGTATCCGAAAAGCGGCAACACCTTCGATTCGCTGGCCGAGGCCTATGCGATCAGCGGCGATCGCGAGGCGGCGATCCGCAACTACCGCCTTTCGCTGGAACGCGATCCGGCCAACCGCAACGCGGTGGAGCAACTGCGCGCGCTGGGCGCGCCGCCGCCGGCTGGGACGCGCGCCACGCACTGAATCCGCTTGCCCGGCGGCGAGGACTGATATCCAATCGGTCCCTTGACCACGGGGAGCGATGCAGATGCGCGAAGGTGCTGCCGGCCGGATGGGCCGGCGTGGTTTCCTGGTGGCCGCTTCGGCCTGCGCGGCGATGGCGGCACTGCGATCGCCTCCGCTGCGCGCGGCGGACGCGGCCCGTTACGACCATCCGTGGATTCCCTCCGATGCCTTCCTCGCCGATCTGCCCGAATGGATGCGCGCGTTCGGCGTGCCCGGCGTGGGCATCGCGGTGGTCGAGGAGGGCGAGTTGGCCTGGCACCGCGCGTTCGGCGTGGCCGATGTGGACAGCGGCACCGCGGTGGACGCGGACAGCGTGTTCGAATGCGCCTCGCTGAGCAAACCGGTATTTGCCTACGTGGCGCTGCAATTGGTCGATGCGGGCGTGCTGCAACTCGACCGGACCCTGGCGCATTACCATCGCCCCGACTACCTGGCCAAGGACGATCCGCGCCTGGATCGGATCACCGTGCGCGACGTCCTGCGCCACAGCAGCGGCCTGCCGAACTGGCGCGAACATCCGGATCGCGAACCCTTGCGCACGCTGGCCGAACCCGGCAAGGGCGTGAACTATTCGGGCGAGGCCTTCTTCTGGCTGCAGCGGGTCGCCGAGACGGTGACCGGCGAAAGCCTGGACCGGCTGGCGCGAAGGCACCTGTTCGAACCGGCCGGCATGCGCGACAGCACCTATACCTGGAACGCGCATGCGGCGCGGCACTCGGTGATGGGCCAGCCAGCGCCTGGCGCGACACCGGTCGTGCAGACCTTCCGTAGCCAATGGTCGCTGCTGCAGCCCATCGCCGAAGCGCAGGGCAAGCCGTTGCCCGAATGGGTCTGGGACGATGCGGTACGCGCGTTGCCGCGGGCGCAGGCCGCCGCGCCCACGGGCATGTTCGTCTGGCCCGGCGATCTGCTCGCCAACGCCGCCGCCAGCCTGCGTGGGCCGGTGCAGGACTATGCGCGTTTCATCGCCCATGTGATGCGTCCGGATGCGGGCCCGCCGCGTGCAATCACTGAAACCACGCGGCAGGCGATGCTGGCGCCGCAGATGCCGCTGCGCGCCGGCTGGCTGGACAAGGGACTGGGCTGGAATCTGGAACGCATCGACGGCGATGCCCGTTGGTTCTTCCACGGCGGCGCCAACGCGGGTCGCTACAAGACCTTCACCGTCGGAGATCCGCAGCGACGGCGCGGACTGGTGGTGATGACGAATGGCGGCGGCGGCACGGGCGTCTACCAGCGCATCGTGCGCGCGGCCACCGGGCGGGACATGCTCGCCTTCGATCTGTGATCGCCGGAGCGATGCGCCGGAACCGCGCCGGATCATCGCTTTGACGCGGTTCCGTCATCCAGGCCGCGTACTCTGCCGCCCGCTCAGGGGGCAGTCTCACGATGAAATCACGCGGTTACCGAATCCTTCCCGTTCTGTTGGCGCTCGGCGCCTGCCAGCCCACGCCGCCCGTGGCCGCGCCCGATGCCCAGGCATCGGCGATCGTGCCCGCGGCCGCGCAGCCGGCGGTGTCGCCGGACGGCGTCATCGACAACAGCGAACTGCAGCGCCTGGCGAGCCAGGCGCTACAGGCGAACCGCCTGTACGCGCCGGCCGGCGACAACGCGGTGGAGTTCTACCTGGCGGCGCGCGTGCGGCGTCCCGATGACGCCGCCATCCTTGCCGCGCTGACCGAAATCCAGCCGTACCTGCTGATCGCCACCGAACAGGCGTTGGAGCGTCGCGACGGTGCCGAGGCCGCGCGCCTGTTCGAACTGTTACGCCGGCTGGATCCGCAGGCGCCGGCCTTGCCGCGTCTGCAGGCCGGCTTGACGGCGCTGCCGGCGGCGCCGGAACCCGCGCAGGCCACCGCGGACACGCAAGCGCGCCTCCCGCCGCAGGACATCTCGCCGCAGGCCGGCCGATCGCAGGGCCCTGCGCCGACCTCCGCGCCCGTCGCGTCCGCAACGGCGCAGGTGCCTCGCCCGAATGCATCGGAAACCCCCAACGCCGCGATGGCTTCGCCGCCGCCTGCGCCGGCGCTTCCCCCGCCGGAACCCGCGCGCGCGGCGGTGGCGAGCCCGGTAGCCGCGCCCGCGCGCATGGCTGCAACCTCCTCCTCGCCGCGCCTGCTGCAGGACGCGCAGCCGCGTTATCCGTTGCCGGCACTGCGCAATCGCGTGGAGGGCGAGGTGGAACTGGCGTTCGTGATCCGCCCCGACGGCAGCGTCGGCGACGTGCGCCTGACCGCGGCACGGCCGCAGGGCGTGTTCGACGCGGCCGCCGTCGCGGTGGCCTCGCGCTGGCGTTTCGAGGCGACAGGACGCGCGCAGTCGTGGCAGCGCACCGTGCGGTTCCGCCTGCCGCCGCAGTAACCGGCGCTGGCACCCGTCGTTCGCTGCGGCGACAATGACGGCATGAACGACACCACCACCGAACTGCTGGAAACCGTCGAACAGGAAACCGGCGCCGCGCCGGCCTGGTCCGTGCTGTGGCTGCATGGCCTGGGCGCCGATGGCCATGATTTCGCGCCGCTCGTGCCGGAACTGGTACGCCCGGGTTGGCCCGCGCTGCGCTTCGTGTTCCCGCACGCGCCGGTGCGCGCGGTGACCATCAACAACGGCGTGCGCATGCGCGCCTGGTACGACATCGTCGGCATGGACTTCGCCACCCGTGCCGAGGCCGATGGCATCGAAGCCTCGATCGTCCAGGTCGAGGCCCTGATCGCGCGCGAACTGGCCCGTGGCATCGCCCCGGAACGCCTGCTGCTGGCCGGCTTCTCGCAAGGTGGCGCGATCGCCCTGTCGGCCGCGCTGCGCCGCGGCCAGCCGCTGGCCGGCGTGATCGCCCTGTCCACCTACCTGCCCGGCATCGACCAGGCCCACCGCCATCTCGACGCGGCCGCGACGCGCCAACCGGTATTCATGGCGCACGGCATCGGCGACCCGGTAATCCCGCTCATCCATGCCGAACGCAGCGCGCAGGCCCTGCAGGCCATGGGATTCGCCGTGGACTGGCACCGCTATCCGATGGCCCACCAGGTCTGCGCCGAGGAAATCCGCGATCTCGGTGACTGGATGTCGCGCGTTTTCGCGTTGTAGGGAGAAATCCGCGAGAAATCGCGATTCTTCGCCATGGATGACGTCCGCAACGACGGGGGCTACCATCGGCGAGGACGTCCCTGGCGTTCGAACGTGAGGAAGCCCGTGCCGTGAAGGTGGTCATTGCCGACGACGAACCGCTGGCCCGCGAGCGCCTGCGCGCACTGCTGGCCGAACAGCCCGGCGTGGAAGTGGTGGCCGAGGCCGAGAACGGCGTGGGCGCCTTGCAGGCCTGCGCCGAGCACAAGCCGGACGTGGTGCTGCTGGACATCGCCATGCCCGGTGTCGACGGACTGGAAACCGCGCGCCATCTGGCCGCCTTCGATCCGCGCCCGGCGGTGGTGTTCTGCACCGCCTACGACGCGCATGCGCTGTCCGCCTTCGAGGCCGCGGCAATCGATTACCTGATGAAGCCGATCCGGGCCGAACGCCTGGCGGCGGCGCTGGAGCGCGCGCGCATGTTCATCGCCGGCCGCGCCAACGGCGGCGGCGCGCAGGATCCTGGTCCGGCGCGCCAGGTCCGTACCCATCTGTGCGCGCGGATGCGCGGCAGCCTGCGGCTGATTCCGATCGAGGAAGTGCATTACCTCCAGGCCGAGGAGAAGTACGTGGTGGTCCACCACGCCCGCGGCGAGGATCTGATCGAGGAATCGCTGAAGTCGCTGGAAGAGGAATTCAATGGCCGCTTCGTGCGCATCCACCGCAACTGCCTGGTGGCGCGGCACGAACTGGTCGAACTCAAGCGCGCCGGCGACGGCCATGTCCAGGCCATCCTGCGCCACGGCAAGGCCCCGCTGGAAGTCAGCCGCCGCTGCGTGGCCGGCCTGCGCGAGACGGTCAAGCATCTCTGACGCCGCCTTCGGGGCGCCGGTTGCCCGATGGACCGTGCCCACCGGCGTGGTGTGCGGGATAATGCGCCGATGAAACTCCGCATCGCCACCCGCAAGAGCCCGCTCGCCCTCTGGCAGAGCGAACACGTCGCCGAACGCCTGCGCGCCGCCCATCCGGACCTGGAAGTGGACCTGGTGCCGATGAGCACCCGTGGCGACGAGGTGCTGGATCGCTCGCTGGCGGCGATCGGCGGCAAGGGCCTGTTCCTCAAGGAACTGGAACTGGCGATGCTGCGCGGCGAAGCCGATTGCGCGGTGCATTCGCTCAAGGACGTGCCGATGGAACTGGAGCCGCCGTTCGCGCTGGCCGCGATCCTGGCGCGCGCCGATGCCGCCGACGCCTTCGTTTCCAACCGCTATGCGGATCTGGACGCGTTGCCGCAGGGCGCGATCGTGGGCACGTCCTCGCTGCGCCGGCAGGCGCAGCTGCGCGCGCGCCGGCCGGATCTGCAACTGCGGGACCTGCGCGGCAACGTCAACACCCGCCTGGCGAAACTGGATGCGGGCGAGTACGACGCGATCGTGCTGGCCTGCGCCGGCCTGCAGCGGCTGGGCTTCGACGCGCGCATCCGCGCGCGCCTGCTGCCGCCGGCGTGGTTGCCGGCACCGGCACAGGGCGCGGTCGCGGTGGAATGCCGCGACGACGACGCGGCGACGATGGCACTGTTCGCCGCGCTGGACGATGCCGATACCCGTTGTTGCGTGGAAGCCGAGCGGGCGATGAACCGCGCGTTGCATGGCAGTTGCCATGTGCCGGTGGCGGCCTTCGCGACCCTCTCGGCCGACGGCGCCGAACTGCATCTGCATGGCCTGGTGGGATCGGCGGTGGATGGCCGCGCGGTGCGTGCCGACGGCACCGGCGCGTCGCGGTTTCCGGAAGAACTGGGCAAGGCGGTTGCCGCGCGGTTGCTGGCGGATGGCGCCGGCGATCTGCTGGATGCTGCGCTGGCCTGAAAAGCAAAATCCCCCTCAGTTCCCTTTTGCAAGCGCTCCTCAACAGCCGAATGGCTGGTCAAGGAGGAGGTAAAAGCCGTTAGCCCCCTTGGAAAAAGGGGGCGGGCGCCCGCGCCAGCGGGTGACGGGGGATTTGCCTGCTGGAGTGGGGAAGGCAAGTTCACCCGCTCGCCTTTTTTGCTTCTCAGCAGCCGGATGGCGGGGCGAGAAGAGAAAGGCGGCTACTGATCGTACCGATAGACCTGGCATGGAAAAAGCAGGCCCCGTCGACACCGCGATTGGCGAAGCAGGGTATCCGGACAGCGGAGCAAGCTCCGCTCTACTTGAACTTGTAGACCACGTTCATGGTGGTCAGGGTGTCGGTGCGCTTGAGGTTCTCGGCGGCGTCGCTGTTGTGGCGTGCCTGCCAGCCGGCCTTCAGTGCCAGGTGCGAGTTCATCGTCACCGACAGGCCGAGATCGTTCTGGGCGAAGGTGTTGTACTCGCCGGATTCCACCAGCAGCTTGTTGACCAGTTCGGTGTTCTCGCTCAGCGAAACCCGCAGGTCCACCAGGCCGCGGCCGATCATGCTGGATTCGTTGCGCTCCTCCAGGGTGTCGTAGGCGCGGCGGAAACCGGGGCCGACCTGCAGATCCAGTTGCGCGCGCTCGTTGTCGACCACGCGGTTACCGTAGCTGACGCTGACCGAGGTCTGCCGGCTGAAGGTGCCGAAATCATCTTCCTCATGGCGCAGCGAAGTATTGACCGTGCCGCGCGAATCGGTGCGATAGGCGCCGTTGCCGGTGAGCGTGTAGCGGTTGGCGGTGGTGCGGCGATCGCGCTTGATCGTCCCGTCGGGCTGGGTCGACTTGTATTCGGAACTGGCGCGCAGGCCGGACAGGCTGCCGCTGTACTTCCAGGCGCCGCCATCGGCGTAGTTCAGATCCAGGCGCGCATTGAGGCTTTCGGTGGTGCTGTTGCCGTGGGCCGAGGCGAATCCGAGTTCGCCGCCGCCGCTCCATGGGGAACTGGGCTGCAGCGGCTCGGCCGGCGCTTCGGCCATCGGGCGCGGCGGCGGCACCGGCAGCGGCGGTCCCTTGTGGCTGACCGCGAGGGATTCCTTCTGGGTCACCGCGCCGCCGGCCTTGGCTTTCGCGCCGGTGGCCTGGGTGCTCGTCTTCAGGTTGTTGACCTGCGGGTTGCTTTCCTGCGCATGCGCAAGCGGCGCGCCGGCCAGGCACAGCAGGGAAAGGGACAGGGCAAGCAGGTTGGGACGGGGCATGAAAGGCCTCGGCGGGCGGGGGACGCGATTCCGGCGTCGTCGCCATGTGAACGTTGAAAACGGTTACAGGATAACAATCCGAACATCCAGCCTCAAGGCAAGTGATTGTTTGGATTCAGATTCGTGACCGATTCTGCCATGCTTTCATTCACATTTGTGGCGTCTGGACGCCCCCGGATCAGGTGCGTTTCACGTTTTCGCACACCGATGTGACGGAGAAGGTTCAGCGCATGCATCGGAACGCGTATTCATCCAGTTCCCAGCCCAGCCGCTCGCGCCCCTGGTCGCTGAGGTCGGTCATCAGGCTGTCCACGTTGTGGCGGATGCGCCGGCAGGGATCGGTCTCGTAGCCGGGGCCCGCGAACAATTGGCCAATGAAATTGACCACCTGCTCCGGGCTGACCGAACGGCTCATCACGAATCGCCCGGGCCGCTCGCCACCGGGCAGCCGAGCCCGGCGTTGCCGTAGCGGGTCGCTGCCGAAATCCGGTATCGGGTCGCCCACTCGTGCCCAGGCGACGCCCTGTGCCAGGAGATCGGCCGCGCCGCCGGTACCGGTATCCGTATTGGCGGGCAGCGGAATGATGGTGTCGTCGGTCGGGCTCGCGGCCGGACGGGATGGGAGATGGTGAGCGGCCGCCGGAAGCGGGGATCTGGGGGTATCGGATGTTGCCGGTGGGGCGAAGAAGGGAACCGGCGCCGTGATCGGCGATTCACGCGGCCAGAAACGGAGCCGCAGGCGGGACTCGCCATCCGTCATCGCCGCCGGAGCCGGCAGGCGCCAGAGCAGACCGATCACCAACGCGTGCAATGCGACCACGACGAATACGGCGATGCCGTTGTGCTTGAAGCGGTCTGACAACCCTGTCGCTCCCCTTTCCTGGCCTTGGAGTGTGGCCGTGCGCGGGTTAAACGGGAGTTAGACGTGGGGGTGTTTCGTTCGATGTGACTTTCGGACCTTTCCGGTCCCCGCACCGCCGCGACAACATGCCGGCGACACGACCTTGTCCCGGAAGCGCAGGTATCCGCCATGCCCAGGAAAATCCTCATCGGTCTGTTGCTGGTGGCGCTGGCCTGCGCCATCGCCGGTTCCGGCTACGCGTTCGGCAAGTACTTGGCACAGCGCGATCACGCGGCCGGGGTATCGGCCGCGACCGGCTAGGGCGACTCGATGGTGATGGTGGGATCGTTGAAGCGCGAATACGCCAGGGTCATCGTGTAGGGGCCACCGTTGGCGGTCTCGCCGCTGTGCTGGAGCTGCAGCGGACGCCCCTCGCGATCGATCCAGTACAGGAACTCGCCGGGCTCGGGTTGGGTATGCCGCACGCGATAGCGGCGCGCGCGCTGGCCGGCGAGATCCTCCTCGCCCAGGAACTCGGCCGACAGGCCGCTGCGGTTCTCGCGGATCTTCATCGGATCGCGCCATTGGCTGACGGTGCCTTCGGGAATCGGCACCTTGGTCTGCTGGCCGTGCATTTCCATGTACATGGTGTCGCCGATGATCACCTGGGTACCGACCGGCATGATCATGCGGTAGCGGTCCGGTGCGACGAAGTCCATTTCGTTCTGCATCGGCTGGCTGCCCTCCACGGTCATCACCGCGTGGAAGCTGCGCGCCGCCAGGAATTTCTCCATCGACGCGGTGACCTCGCCCAGCGCATCCACGGCCGGCGCCGCGGGCGCCGGGGCGCGCGCGGCGTCGGGTCCGGGGGCGGGCGTTCCGGTCGCGGCCGGTTCCGGTTGCCGTGAGCACGCCGCGGCCAGGGCCAGGGCAGCCGTCGCCAGCAGCAAGGGAAGGAATCGGGATGGTCGGGGAGGCGACACGCGGCTGGGGAACATGGTGGAACTCCGGGTGTGGGAACGGCGGCCGCTTGGGTCCGTGCGTTGGGGGAGTCCGGGCGGCGCGTTCACGCCCCGGGCCCCAGGCACCGCACGGGCCCAAGCGGCCGGGACCCTATCGATGCCAACGCGAACCGGGCGTCGAAAACGGCCACGGCTCGGCCATAATCATGGCATGGACAAGATCGAACGCATCACCGCCCTGCATCGCATCCTGAAGGCCTCGCGCTATCCGGTCACGGTCAAGCGCCTGCAGGAGGAACTCGGTTGTTCGCGCGCCACCGTCTATCGCGATCTGGCCTACCTGCGTGACGCGTTGATGGCGCCCATCGAGGGCGACGGCGAAGCCGGTTTCCGGTACGACGCGGCCGAAGGCGAGCGGTTCGAACTGCCCGGCCTGTGGCTGAGCTCGGAAGAACTGTATGCCCTGCTGGCGGCCCAGCAGCTGCTGGTGCGCACCGGCGGCGGCGTGCTGTCCGGCGCGCTGGCGCCGTTGCAGAAGCGCATCGAGGGGCTGCTCGCCGATCACGCGGGCGTGTCCCAGTGGCCGGTGGATCGGGTGCGGGTGATTCCGCATCGCGGACGCCGGCTGGACGAGGCCAGCTTCCGCACCGTCGCCTCGGCCGTGCTGGAGCGCAAGCAGCTCGCGTTCGAGTATCGCGCCCGCTCCACCGACGAGCGCACCCGCCGCACCGTGTCACCGCAGCGCATCACCCACTACCGCGACAACTGGTACCTGGATGCCTGGGACCACGAGCGCAGGGCGCTGCGCAGCTTCGCGGTGGATCGCATCGGCGGCGCGCGCCTGCTGGAAGAGGCGGCGCAGGATCTGGCCAACGACGACCTCAACCAGCACCTGGCGTCCAGCTACGGCATCTTTTCCGGTGAACCGAAGGGATGGGCGACGATCCTGTTCAGCCCCAAGGCCGCGCGCTGGGTCGCCGACGAGCAGTGGCATTCCAAGCAGCAGGGTCGCCACCTTCCCGACGGCCGCTACGAGTTGAAGGTGCCCTACAGCGTTTCCCGCGAATTGCTGATGGACATCCTGCATTACGGCGCGGACGCGGAAATCATCGAACCTTCGGTGCTGCGCGAGCAGGCCAAGTCCCTGCTGGAACTGGCGCTGTCCAATTACGGGAAGCGTTGAGCGGTAGTGTTTCGGTCAGCGGAGCAAGCTCCGCTCTACCGGTACGCTGTATCCCTTATGGGGAGAGAGCCCCTTTGACCAGCCACTTCGGCTGTTGAGGAGCGCTTGCTCTTGGCGCTAAAAGCAAATCCCCCTCGGTCCCCCTTTTACAAAGGGGGAGGCAAAGCGCAGCTTGATTCCCGAATCCCGAATCCCGAATCCCGAATCCCGAATCCCGAATCCCGAATCAGGGATTCTTCGGTTCTGCAAACCCCGGGTTGCCCACCTGCGAAGGCAGCTGCGGCTCGCGGACCAACTGGCGTGCGTTGACGCCGTGGTCGCGCATCTTGCGGATGAGCTGCTGGTAGAGCGCGTCGTCCATGTCGGGGGAGCGCGAGAAGATCCAGCCGAGGTCGCGCTCGGGATAGCTGATCAGCGCCCAGGAGTAGTCGGGCGCGACTTCCAGGATGCGGAACTTGGCGGGTACCACGCCGACGAACCACAGCGTCCAGTCGCGGTTGCCGCTGCCACCTTTCACCGACGCGCGCGCTTCGCGAACTTGTTCAGGTTCATCGAAGCCTTCGCGGTGGAGATAGCGCACGCCGATGCGGTCGCCTTCGCGGGCGGTGTACTCGTACCGGCCGGTCACGTGGCCGCGTTCGGCGAAATAGGGAATGTGCGCGGTCACGTACCAGGTGCCCATGAACCGCGGCAGGTCGATGTCCGTCGCCTGCACCGGTGCCTCCAGGCCCATCGATCGGGTCTCGCTCTGGCTGGCACAGGCGGTCACCGCGGCAATCAGGGCGCACGTCAGGACGGCGCGAAGACGGCACAGCGATGGGGACATGCGGGACTCCTGGGTGATGGATCGTCACAACCCGCCGCCGGAACGGTGGGCAGGGCGAATATCGCATATCGGCATGAAGGCGAGAATCTCTGAACGGATACATCGCGTCGCAATCCGTGAGAAGGCGGCGCGGCAGGCTGGAGCCCTGTCCATCGGAGCCCTGCCATGCGCGACTTTGCCCACTCGATTTCCGCCGACGCCCGTCCCTCCCGCGCGCCGGACCCGCAGCTCGAAAGGTTGTTGCGCCGCGTGGTTGCGATCGGCCTGGCGCTGGTGCTGCTGTTCCCGCTGGCCCGCGGGCAGATTCCCTGGCTGGGATGGGCGCCGCTGTGGCTGGTCGGCATGCCGCTGGCGGCCTGGTGGGCGCTGCACCGCTTCCGCCTGCCGCAATGGCCGGTGCGCCGCGACGCGGCCGGACGCCGGCGGAACCGTCCGCAGGCCCGGCGCCGGGCGCGGATGCCGCGTACCGCCGGGTTGCGGGCGGCCTGAGCCGTCCGTGGGCCTGACGCGCACTGACGTTCGACAGGGGAGGGCGGCCACGGACTTGTGCTAGCGTGAAGGAATTGTCTTCGCAATCCGGAGTTTCCCTCATGTCCAAGCTTGTCCATGCCTGCCTGGCGGCAGGCCTCGCCGCCGCTGCCGTCAGTGGCCACGCCCAGGAGCAGAACAACGTGGCCAACGACCCCTACGCATGGCTGGAAGAGGTGGAAGGCCAGAAACAGCTGGACTGGGTGCGGGCGCAGAACGCGAAGGCCGAGGCTGAAATCGCTTCCACGCCGGAGTTCAAGCAACTGGAAGCCAGCATCCTGGCCATCCTGGATTCGGACGCCAAGATTCCGGGCGTGCAGAAGATCGGCCCGTACTACTACAACTTCTGGAAGGACAAGCAGCACGAGCGCGGCCTGTGGCGCCGTACCACCCTGGAGGAGTACCGCAAGCCCCAGCCGCAGTGGGAAACCGTGCTGGACCTGGACGCGCTGAACAAGGCCGAGGGCAAGAACTGGGTCTGGCACGGCGCCGACTGCCGCAAGCCCGACTACACCCGCTGCCTGATCGCGCTCTCGCGCGGCGGCGCCGACGCCGACGAGACCCGCGAATTCGACCTGACCACCAAGACCTTCCTCAAGGACGGCTTCTACCGTCCGGAAGCCAAGGGCGGCCTGGGCTGGAAGGATGCCGACACCGTCTATGTCTTCACCGATTTCGGCGACGGCAGCATGACCACCTCCGGCTATCCGCGCATCGTCAAGGAATGGAAGCGCGGCACCCCGCTGTCGGCCGCCACCGTCGTCTACGAAGGCAAGCCGGACGACATGTACATCGCCGCCTTCCATGACGACACCCCGGGCTTCCAGCGCGACTTCGTCAGCCGCACGCTGGCCTTCTACAACGACGAACTTTTCCTGCGCGGCGCCGACGGCAAGCTGGTCAAGATCGACGTGCCCAATTCGGTCAACAAGGGCGCCTTCCGCGAATGGCTGACCCTGGAACTGCGCGAACCGTGGACCGTCGGCGGCAAGACCTACAAGGCCGGCTCGCTGCTGGTCGCCAAGCTCGACGACTTCATGGCCGGCAAGCGCGAGTTCGACGTGCTGTTCGAGCCGACCGATCGCACCTCGCTGGCCAGCTTCACCTTCACCCGCCACCACCTGGTGCTCAACGTCCTGGAGGACGTCAAGAACAAGCTCAGCGTGCTGACTCCCGGCGAAGGCGGCTGGAAGAAGAGCGAATTCGTCGGCGCGCCCGCGTTCGGCACCCTCGGCGTCAGCGCGGTCGATTCGGATGAAAGCGACGCGGTCTGGCTGACCGCCACCGACTACCTGACCCCGACCACCCTGTCGCTGGCCGACATCGGCAAGCAGCCGGAACAGCTGAAGACGATGCCGACCTTCTTCGATGCCTCGAAGGACGTCATCGAGCAGCATTTCGCCACCTCCAAGGACGGCACCAAGGTGCCCTACTTCGTGGTGCGTCCGAAGGACCTGAAGCTGGACGGCAACACCCCGACCCTGCTGTACGGCTACGGCGGCTTCGAGGTCTCGCTGACCCCGGCCTACTCCGGCGCGGTCGGCAAGGGCTGGCTGGAGAAGGGGGGCGTGTACGTGGTCGCCAACATCCGCGGCGGCGGTGAGTACGGTCCGCGCTGGCACCAGGCCGCGCTGAAGGCCAACCGCCACAAGGCCTACGAGGACTTCGCCGCGGTCGCGCAGGATCTGGTCGCGCGCAAGATCACCACCGCCAGCCGCCTGGGCACCCAGGGCGGCAGTAACGGCGGCCTGCTGATGGGCAACATGCTGACCCAGTACCCGGAACTGTTCGGCGCGATCGTCGTGCAGGTGCCGCTGCTGGACATGAAGCGCTACAGCCACCTGCTGGCCGGCGCGTCGTGGATGGCCGAGTACGGCAATCCCGACACCGCCGACTGGGACTACATCAAGACCTTCTCGCCGTACCACCTGTTCGATCCGGCCAAGACCTATCCGGCGACCCTGTTCACCACCTCCACCCGCGATGACCGCGTCCACCCCGGCCACGCGCGCAAGATGATGGCCAAGATGCTGGAAGCCAACAAGGACGTGCGCTACTACGAGAACATCGAAGGTGGCCACGGTGGCGCGGCCAACAATGCCCAGGCCGCGCACATGAGTGCGCTGGCCTACACCTTCCTGTGGCAGCAACTGGCCAAGTAACCGCAAGCGCGTGAATGCCTTCCCCGTTCGCAGGGAAGGCCGGACAAATCCCTTCCCCCGCCCGCGGGGGAAGGTGCCCGAAGGGCGGATGGGGGCAAGCCCGGCGACTGCGGTCGCCAACCCCCGATCTCCCACCATTGCATCCCGCCGGAACGGACCCCATCCATGAAACCGACTTCCTTCCTGTTCGCGACCGTACTGATGACCGCTCCCTTCGCTTCCGCCGCCGCCGACCTCACGCCGCCCGATGCCGCCAGGAAGCCGCACGTGGTCAAGGCACCGTTCGGCGCCGAGCGCAATGACGAGTACTACTGGCTGCGCGACGACGATCGCAAGAACCCGGAAATGCTGGCCTACCTCAAGGCCGAGAACGCCTACGCCGACGCGCTGATGGCGCCGCTCAAGCCGTTGCAGGACGCCATCTACAAGGAGATTGTCGGCCGCATCAAGCAGGATGACAGCAGCGTGCCGTACCGCGAGCGCGGCTACTGGTACTACACCCGTTTCGAGACCGGCAAGGACTATCCCGTCCATGCCCGTCGCAAGGCCAACATGGAAGCGGCCGAGGAAGTGCTGCTGGACGTCAACGCGCTGGCCGAAGGCAAGGGTTACTACAGCGTGGGCGACTACGAGGTCACCCAGGACAACGGCATCCTCGCCTACGCCGAGGATGCGGTGGGCCGTCGCCAATACGTCATCAGGTTCAAGAACCTGGCCACCGGCGAGTTGTACCCGGATCAAATCACCGGCGTCTCGCCCAACCTGGTCTGGGCCGACGACAACAAGACGCTGTTCTATGTCGAGAACGACCCGGAGACCCTGCTGACCGTGCGGGTGAAGAAGCACGTGCTCGGCACGCCGGCCTCGCAGGACGTGCTGGTCTACGAGGAGAAGGACGACAGTTTCTACATGGGCATCGGCCGTACCCGCGACGACAAGTTCATCTGCATCGGCGTGGAAAGCACGGTGTCCTCCGAATCGCGCTGCGCGCCGGCCGCCAATCCGGCCGAGTTCACCGTGCTGGCGCCGCGCGAGCGCGACGTCGAGTACAGCGCCGACCACCTGGATGGCCGCTGGGTCATCCGCACCAACTGGAAGGCGCAGAACTTCAAGATCATGACCGCGCCCGACGGCGCCACTTCCCGCGAGCAGTGGAAGGAGTGGGTGCCGCACAGCGACAAGGTCTACATCGAGGGCTTCGAACTGTTCGACGGCTTCACCGCCATCAGCGAGCGTTCCGAGGGCCTGGAGCGGATCCGCCTGCTGCGTGCCGACGGCAAGGAGGAGTACGTGAAGGCCGACGAGCCGGCTTATTCGATGGGCCTGGACGTCAACTCCGAACACGACACCGACTGGCTGCGCTACAGCTACACGTCGATGACCACGCCGGCCACGACCTATGAGTTGAACACGAAGACCGGCGAGCGCCGGCAGCTCAAGCAGCAGCCGGTGATCGGCTACGACGCGTCCAAATACACCACCGAACGCGTATGGGTCGAGGCCCGCGACGGCACCAAGGTGCCGGTGTCGCTGGTGTACAAGAACGGCTTCAAGAAGGACGGCACCGCCGCCCTGCTGCAGTACGGGTACGGCAGCTATGGCGCCTCGATGGATCCGGGTTTCAGCGGCCCGGTGGTCAGCTTGCTGGATCGCGGCATGGTGTATGCCATCGCCCACATCCGCGGTGGCCAGGAAATGGGCCGCGCGTGGTACGACAACGGCAAGCTGCTGCACAAGAAGAACACCTTCAACGACTTCGTCGACGTCACCGACGCGCTGGTCAAGCAGGGCTACGCGGCCAAGGATCGCGTCGCCGCGATGGGCGGCAGCGCCGGTGGCCTGCTGATGGGCGCGATCACCAACCTGGCGCCGGACAAGTACCGCGCGATCGTCTCGCAGGTGCCGTTCGTGGACGTGGTGACGACCATGCTGGATCCGACCATCCCACTGACCACCAATGAGTACGACGAGTGGGGCAATCCGGAGAAGAAGGAGTTCTACGACTACATCGTCACCTACTCGCCGTACGACAACCTCAAGTCGCATGCGTATCCGGCGATCTTCGTCGGCACCGGCCTGTGGGACTCGCAGGTGCAGTACTGGGAACCGGCCAAGTACGTTGCCCGCCTGCGCGACGTCAACACCGGCAAGCTGCCGGTGCTGTTCCGCACCAACATGGAAGCCGGCCACGGCGGCAAGTCCGGCCGCTTCCGCCGCTACCAGGAAATGTCGGAGTACTACGCGTTCGTGCTGGATCAGCTCGGGGCGGATACCGCGGTCAAGTAATCCGCTCTCGCTTCATCGCGATGCTTGCAGAAGAGCCGGGCCATGCCCGGCTCTTCTTTTTGCACCTGGCTCATGGAGTGATTTTCCTTATCGAGCGCCCCCATCCCAGCCTTCCCCCGTAAACGGGGAAGGGGCTTTCCTGACGTACTTGTTTTCCTGTCAACGGAAACAGTGCTGCCCCCTCCCCCGCGAGCGGGGGAGGGCTGGGGCGGGGGCAGACCGGCACCATGACAGCGGCCGACCGGAACCAGGTATCGAACGTTGATGCGCCTGCCCGGTTCACAAGGATGATGTGATACGGCGCCGCATGCGTCACTCGGTGGCTGACGCGGTCCGCCCACATGCGGTAAAAGGTGCCGGTGAACAATGACACGCCGCCGCCGGCTTCCTCGCGACGCTTCCGCTGGGCGTGGTGGCTGCTGGCCTACGCCAGCCTGGGCACGGGCATCCTGGGTATCTTCGTGCCGGGGCTGCCAACCACGGTCTTCATCCTGATCGCGGCCTATGCGGCGTCGCGCGGTTCGGATCGCCTGCACCACTACCTGCTGTCGCATCCCCGCTTCGGGCCGATGATCCGCGACTGGCAGGCCCACGGCGCGGTGTCGCGCCGGGCCAAGTGGGCGGCGACCTGGACGATGCTGGCCTCCGCGCTGATCCTGCTGGCGGTGATGCTGATCGCCGGATCCCACCGGCTGTGGATGGTGTTGCTGCCGATTGGCTGCATGGCGGCGGTGGGGACCTGGCTGTGGCGCCGCCCGGAACCGCCGCGCTGACGCCATTCCGATTCATCCCCGGCTGGCTATACTGCGCCGCATGAACCGATCGCTCCGTCTGCTGTCCGCCGCCATCGCCATGGCGCTCCTCGCCGCCTGCGGCGCCAAGGGTCCGCTGTTCCTGCCGGAGAAGCCGGCGCCGGAGACCGAGATCCCGGCCGAAGCGCCGGTCGAGCCGGCTGCCGAAGGCACCGAAACCGCGCCGGCCGATTCGACGGATTCGACCGACACGGCGACGCCGCCCGCCGAACCCACCGCGGAGCCGGCCAACCCGCCCAGCACGCCATGAGCGCACGGCCTCCGGCCTCGGCGATGATTTCCTTCACCAAGATGCACGGCGCGGGCAACGACTTCGTCGTGCTCGATCTGCGCGGCGACATCCCGCCTCCGGGGCCCGAACTGGCCGCGCGCCTGGCCGATCGCCACTTCGGCGTCGGCTGCGACCAGATCCTGACCATCGAGCCGCCGCGCAGCGCCGGCGCGGTGGCGTCCTACCGGATCTGGAATTCGGACGGCTCCACCTCGCAGCAGTGCGGCAACGGCGCGCGCTGCGTGGCGGCCTGGCTGGTACGCGACGGTGTCGCCAGCGGCGAGCGCTTCCGGGTCGACAGTCCGCTGACCACGCACGACGTGGAACACCTGGGCGGCGATCGTTATGCCATCGCCATGGGGGTGCCGCAGTTCGTGCCGGCGCTGATTCCGCTCGCCGGGTTCGAACAGGTGCTGGACGAGTACGACGTGCGGTTGGACGAGGACCTGCGGCTGCGTTTCGGCGCGGTGTCGATGGGCAACCCGCATGCGGTCGTCGAGGTGCCCTCGGTGGCCGACGCGCCGGTGCTGAAGGTCGGCCCTGCCTTGCAGCAGTCGACGTGGTTTCCGGAGTCGGTCAACGTCGGTTTCGCCGAGGTGGTCGCGCGTGACCGCATCCGCCTGCGCGTCTACGAGCGCGGCGTCGGCGAGACCCTGGCCTGCGGCAGCGGCGCCTGCGCCGCGGCGGTGGTGCTGATGAAGCGTGGTCGCATCGATCGCGACGCGACGGTATCGCTGCCGGGCGGCGATCTGCACATCCAATGGCCGGCGGACGATGCCGAAGTGGTGATGTCCGGCCCGACCGCATTCGTATTCGAAGGGGAATGGAACGCATGAACGAGAACGAGAAGCTGGGTGCCCACGAAATCGCCGCCTGGCTGCGCCGCCACCCCACCTTCCTGAAGCAGTTCCCGGACCTGGCGCTGAGCATGGTGGTGCCGCGCGACGATGGTCGCACCGCCTCGCTGGCCAGCTACCAGCTGGAAGTGCTGCGCGACAAGAACCGCGAGTTGTCCAAGCGCCTGAACGATCTGTTCGCCAACGCGCAGGAAAACGAGCGGCTGGCGGTGCGCACGCACCAGCTGACCCTGTCGTTGCTCAAGCAGAACAGCGCCGCCGACACCCTGCGCGCGATGGCCGCCTCGCTGGCCGAGGACTTCAACGGCGACCGCGTCAGCATCGTGCTGCTCAAGCCGGTGGCCGGCCTGGAAGGGGCGGAATGGTTGCAGGTGATTGCCGAAGGCAACGCCATCCTGGCGCCGTTCCGCGATTGCCTGAAGGACGGCGAGCCGATCTGTGGCCGCCTGCAGCCGGAAAAGAACGTCGTGCTATACGCCGCCCGTGCCGAGGAAGTGCAGTCTTCCGCCCTGCTGCCCTTGCCGGGCGTGGGCCTGGTGGCGGTCGGCAGCCTGGACGGCAACCGTTTCTACCCGGGCATGGGCACGCTGTTCCTGCGCATGATGGGCGAGGCGCTGACCACGGCACTGAAACGGTTCGAGGGCTGAGGACCAAGGCGTCCCGGCGCCTCGTCCAACTCTCCGATCCGTCATTCCGGCGTATGCTGGAATCCATTGCGCGGGACGCTGGCGCGGCAGTCGATGAGCAGGAACCGTCAACACAAGTCGGATATCGAGCCCGCACCGGCAACTCGCCAGGGCGAAGCCGGTCTTGACGAACCGGTCGGTGTCGTCGAGGAATTCCTTGCCCACCTGCAGGTCGAGCGGCGCATGTCCGCGCATACGCTGGATGCCTATCGCCGCGACCTGACCGCGCTCGCGGGGTGGTCCACGGAGCAGGGCGCCGACGTGATCGGCCTGCACACCGAGCAACTGCGCAGCTTCGTCGCCAGCGAGCACCGGCGCGGGTTGTCGCCCAAGAGTCTGCAACGCCGACTGTCGGCCTGCCGCAGCTTCTATCAATGGCTGTTGAAGCACGGGCGCATCGCCGCCAGCCCAGCCGCCGCACTGCGCGCACCCAAGGCGCCGCGCAAGCTGCCGCAGGTGCTGGACGCCGACGAGGCGACGCGACTGGTGGAAGTGCCGACCGACGTGCCGCTGGGCCTGCGCGATCGCGCGTTGCTGGAACTGTTCTATTCCTCCGGCCTGCGCCTGAGCGAGCTGTGCGCGCTGCGCTGGCGCGATCTGGATCTGGCTTCCGGCTTCGTGACCGTGCTTGGCAAGGGCAGCAAGGAGCGCAAGGTGCCGGTCGGCTCCCACGCGCGCAACGCGCTGGAGGCGTGGCGCGCCGAACAGGGCGGCACCAGCGAGGCGCATGTGTTTCCCGGTCGCGGCGGCGGCCCGATTTCCCAGCGCGCCGTGCAGATCCGGCTCAAGCAGCTGGCGCAGCGCCAGGGCCTGTTCAAGCACGTGCACCCGCACATGCTGCGGCACAGTTTCGCCAGCCATATCCTGGAATCCTCCGGCGACCTGCGCGGCGTGCAGGAACTGCTCGGCCACGCCGACATCGCCACCACCCAGATCTACACGCATCTGGATTTCCAGCATCTGGCGAAGGTGTATGACGCGGCGCATCCGAGGGCGAAGCGGAAGCGGTGAGCTTGGCCTCCGCTTTTGCCGGCCATTTCACGATGAAAATTGATTGAAAAATAGGTTTTGTCGAAATGGATGTGCGTCATGAGCGGGATGAAAATGCAGATATGGATCATCCTCATGGCCGCCGACTTGGTGGTGTATTACGCCGCCTGGTTTTATGGCTGGAAGCGGCTAGGTAAAGTCGCGCTGGACGAAAGAGCACGATTGCAAGTACCCAATCCCTGGCGGGATTTCTCATACGAACTGCTTGCATTCACGGCTTCACGTGTTTTCCTGCGTATCACGGATGCGAGAGCCAGACGGGCATTCGGGCTGACATTGGTGATGACACCAGTTCCCATCGCGCTGGTTGTCGGATTCTGGATTGCTGTTTCCTGAGCAGCTCGCCGGGGCGGCGCTTTGGCATCATGGGGTGGGAACGGGCTGGGTGCGCGCGGTGCCTATGACAGGCAATCGCGGCAACCCTGGACAGGATCTGAGGCGACGCCCTTCCCCAAAAGTCACGCTTGATCCGCCTCCGGGCGTCCCCACCTCAGGGAGAACCCCCCGGAGGCCTCCATGGACCCAAGCCAGAATCCCAACGTGTTCCACGCCACCACCATTATCTCGGTCCGCCGCGACGGTCATGTCGCCGTGGCCGGTGACGGGCAGGTGACGCTGGGGCATACCGTCATGAAAGGCAATGCGCGCAAGGTGCGCCGGCTGGGCCGTGATGGCCAGGTGCTGGCCGGCTTCGCGGGTGCCGCCGCCGACGCCTTCACCCTGTTCGAACTGTTCGAGGCCAAGCTGGAGAAGCACGGCCAGTTGCAGCGTGCCGCCGTGGAGCTGGCCAAGGATTGGCGCACCGAGCGCCGCCTCGGCAAGCTCGAAGCACTGCTGGCGGTGGCCGACAAGGAAACCTCGCTGATCATCAGTGGCACCGGCGATGTCATCGAGCCGGAGGACGGCATCATCGCGATTGGTTCGGGCGGTTCCTACGCGTTGTCCGCTGCGCGCGCGCTGCTGGCGCACACCCAGCTCGATGCGAAGTCGATTGCGGTCGAGGCGCTGAACATCGCGGGCGATATCTGTATCTATACCAATCGCAACGTGGTGGTTGAAGAGCTCTAGTTCCGGGATTGGGGATTCGGGATTGGGGATTCGCGGAAGCGGGTCCGGATCCTGGTCCTCCCGTCCTCTTTCATTCCCTGTTTCCCACGAATCACGAATCCCCAATGGCCAATCTCGAATCTTCCACCATGACCCCGCGCGAGATCGTGCAGGAGCTGGACCGGCATATCGTCGGCCAGCATTCGGCCAAGCGCGCGGTCGCCATCGCGCTGCGCAACCGCTGGCGCCGCATGCAGTTGCCCGAGGCGCTGCGCAATGAAGTGATGCCCAAGAACATCCTGCTGATCGGCCCCACCGGCGTCGGCAAAACCGAAATCGCGCGCCGGCTGGCGACGCTGGCGAACGCGCCGTTCGTCAAGGTCGAAGCGACCCGTTTCACCGAGGTCGGCTATGTCGGCAAGGATGTCGAGCAGATCGTGCGCGATCTGGCCGACACCGCGGTCAAGATGTATCGCGAGCAGGCCAAGGTGCGCGTGCGCACCCAGGCCGAGGAGCGCGCCGAGGATCGCATCCTGGACGCGCTGCTGCCGCGCCGCAGCGTCGGCGTCGGCTTCGATCCGGAAGCCGCGCGCAACGAGCCGTCGGCGCAGGACAACGACACCCGCATCAAGTTCCGCAAGATGCTGCGCAACGGCGAGCTGGACGACCGCGAGATCGAGCTGGAGCTGGCCGCCAATGTCGGCGTGGACATCATGACCCCGCCGGGCATGGAAGAGATGGGCCAGCAGCTGCGCCAGATGTTCTCCAACCTGGGCGGCGCCAAGACCCACAAGCGCACCGTGACCATCAAGGCCGCGCGTCCGCAGCTGATCGAGGACGAGGCCGCCAAGCTGGTCAACGAGGACGATATCCGCACCGCGGCCATCGAAGCCTGCGAGCAGAACGGCATCGTCTTCATCGACGAGATCGACAAGGTCGCCAAGCGCGGTGACAACATCGGCGGTGGCGACGTCAGCCGCGAGGGCGTGCAGCGCGATCTGCTGCCGCTGGTGGAAGGCTCCAACGTCAGCACCAAGTACGGCACGGTCAAGACCGACCACATCCTGTTCATCGCCTCCGGCGCGTTCCACCTGGCCAAGCCCAGCGATCTGATTCCGGAGCTGCAGGGGCGTTTCCCGATCCGGGTGGAGCTGTCGGCGCTGTCCAAGCAGGATTTCATCCGCATCCTGACCGAGCCCAAGGCGGCGCTGACCAAGCAGTACGTCGAGCTGATGAAGACCGAGGGCGTGGCGCTGGACTTCAGCGACGACGCCGTCGATCGCCTTGCCGAGATCGCCGCGCAGGTCAACGAGCGCCAGGAAAACATCGGCGCGCGCCGCCTGCACACCGTGCTGGAACGCCTGCTCGATACCCTGAGCTACGAAGCCCCCGACCGCGACGGCCAGGCCGTGTCCATCAACCGCGACTACGTCGACTCGCACCTGGGCGAACTGGTGCAGGATCCGGATCTGAGCCGGTACATCCTGTAACTACGTGAATCGCCGTCGTTCGCGGCGGCCTGGCGATTTTCGGAACGGGCGGTGCGGATGCGCCGCCCGTTTTCGTTCGTGGAACCCGGAACCTGGAGACGAACCCGTCAGCCGGCCGTCCGCGCCGCCTCGTCGATCAATCCGGCCACCGCCGCGGCCTGCGAGGCCAGCGAGGCGTGGCTGGCATCCAGCGCCAGCAGCGCGCGCGGATTCATTCGTTCGGCCATGTGCTTCTGGTTGTCGGGATGGATCATGCGGTCCTGAGTCGAGAGCTGATACCAACTGGGTTTTTTCTTCCAGGCCGGTGCGGTGACGGTGTCGCCGAAGGTACTCGCCAACGGTGCTTTCTGCGCTATCGCCATGACCAGTGCGTCGTCGGCATCCAGATCCTGGCAGAAGCTCTCGTGGAATTTGTCGTACCGGATCCACAGATAGCCGTCGCTGTCGGGTGCGAGGTTGGCGATCGCGGCGGGTGGATGCGCCTGGCTGATGCCGCCCGGGCTTTCGCCCGCATCCGGGGCGAAAGCGGCGATGTAGACCAAGCCGGCGACGTTGGGCTGGTCGCCAGCCTCGGTGATCACCGCGCCGCCGTAGGAATGCCCGACCAGCAGCACGGGGCCGGGCTGCTGGGCGACCATCTTGCGGGTGCGTTCGGCGTCGTCGGCCAGCGAGGTGAGCGGGAGTTCGACCGCGCGGATGCGACCGTGCCCCTTGCGCGAGAGTTCCAGGATGACGTTCCGCCAGTGCGCCGCGCCGCCCCAGAAACCATGGACCAGGACGAGGGTGGGTGTGCTCATGAGCCGACTCCCTTGATTGAGTGGTGTTGCCCGATGACACCGTGGCCCGGCCATGGCCGAGACGAACTGGACTATGGCAGGCCGATCGTTCATTCCGGGTCTGCATCCGGTGTCGCCCCGATGACGCCGCGGCAATGCCGGGTGGCCGCCCGGGGACGGCCGGGCCGCGGGCGGCCCTCAATCCTCGCCGATGTCCTCGTTCCACACCTCGGGGTTGGCGCGGATGTAGTCGCCGAGCAGGGCGATGCATTCCTCGCTGCGCAGGTCGATGACGTTGACGCCGCTCTCGCGCAGCCAGTCGATGCCGCCGCGGAAGTTCACCGATTCGCCCACCACCACCGTGCCGATGTTGAACTGGCGCACCAGCCCGCTGCAGTACCAGCACGGTGCCAGGGTGGTGACCATGATGGTGTCCCGGTAGCGGCGCTGGCGTCCGGCCTTGCGGAAGGCATCGGTCTCGCCGTGCACGGAGGGATCGTTCTCCTGGATGCGGCGGTTGTGGCCGCAGCCGAGCAGGCGACCGTCGTCGTGGTACAGCGCCGCGCCGATCGGGATGCCGCCTTCGGCCAGGCCTTGGCGGGCTTCGGTGATGGCGGTCTCAAGCAATGCGCGATAGTCGATGAACATGGACGATTCCGGGTGGCGGGCAGGGCGTGATACTGCCATGCTCGGAGGCCGGAACGGGCGTGGGGTCCCGCTCCGCCCCGGCTGCGGCCGGGTCACCGGCGACAAGGGGAGAAGCCATGAAACACCGTAGTCGACGGTCGCGCTGGCAGACCGCGTGGTCCGCCTGCATCGTCGCGCTGGGCATTGCGCTGGGCGCGGCCCATGCGCAAGCGCAGGCCGCAGGCTCCACCATCGTCCAGGGACGCCTGGCGCTGCACTGGGGCGATCCCGCGCCCGTGCCGCGCCAGCAGAAAGCGCCCCCCGCGCGGCTGCGTGCGGTGTTGCTGGTTGATGATGGCCGCCGTATCCCGCTCGATCCTGCCCAAGCCAAACGCGCGGCGGTGGACCTGTATGCGCTGGCCAATCGCCGGGTCGCGGTTTCGTTGCCGGCGCAGGCGCGGGGTGTCTCCGCCCGGGAACGCTTCGTGGATGCGATCGTGCCCGCGGATCGGCTGGCCCAGGCGGCGCCCGTACTGGGCGGCAAGCAGGTTGCCGCCGCGGCCGCGGTGATGGGCAACACCCGCTGGGTGACCCTGATGTGCAAGTTCTCCGACATCGCCACCGAGCAGAAGGACCGGGCGTTCTTCACCAGCCAGTATGGCAATGCGATCGGGCAGCTCGGCCACTACTGGAGCGAAGTCTCCTATGGCCAGATCAACCTGGCGGGCAGTTCGGCCTATGGCTGGTTCAGCCTGCCCAATCCGCGATCCAGCTATGTGACCACGGTCGAGGGGAAGGACGAGGCGGATCTGGATCGCCTGTTCCAGGATTGCGTCGCCGCCGCGGACGCGCAGGTGGATTTTACCGGCGTGCAGGGCATCAACATGATGTTCAACGGCGATCTGGATGGCTATGCCTGGGGTGGTGGCGCGTGCGCGGTGATGGACGGCGCGCGCCGATGCCCGCGCACCACCTGGAATCCACCGTGGTCGTTCGCCAATCTCGCGCCGCTGGCGCACGAGATGGGGCATGGCTACGGGCTGCCGCATTCGGACAACTCGGATGGCGACGACGATACCTACGACAATCCGTGGGACGTGATGAGCGATGGTTGGCGCAACGCGGTCGCCGATCCGGTCTACGGCACGCGGCCCAAGCACATCAACATGATCCAGCGGGACCGCCTGGGCTGGGTGGCGGGCGCGCGCAAATGGGTGGTTCCCGCCACGCTCACGGGCAGCTGGCAGTTCGAGCTGGAGTATGCGGCCCTGGCCGATGGCACCGGTCGCCAGTTGGTGGTGCTGGATACGCCGGAGCAGGCCGATCCCGCGCTCACGGTTTCGTACACGCTGGAGGCGCGCAGCCGGTCGGGCAATTACGAGGCGGCGCTGGCCGGCAGCGCGGTGATCGTGCATCGCGTGCGCGGCGGCACCGCCTACAGCGAAGACGCCGACATGCCGCCGGCGAACGTGGCCAACAACGAGGGAACGATGTTCAAGGTGGGCGAGACGTGGTCCGCGCCGAATGGTGGCTACCGGCTGCGCGTGGACGGCGCCACCGCGCGGGGATTCCTGGTCACGCTGACCGCGGGCGGGCAGGTCACCGGCGGGCCGTTGCCCGCGCGGGTGGGCACGCCGCCGGCCAGTGCGCCCGCGCCTGCGGTCGCCGGCCCGGGTCGGATCGGCGCGCGTCCGCCGCTGCTTCGTCGCATGCCCTTCCGCGATCCTCGCCGGATCCGCTGATGTACGCGCCGCTCAGCGGTCCGCGGCGGCGGTGTCCACGCTGACCACCACCGACATGCCCGGACGCAGTCGTGCCGCGGCGGCCTGGCCGGAATCGATCGCGATCTTCACCGGAATGCGCTGGGCGATCTTCACGTAATTGCCGGTGGCGTTGTCCGGCGGCAGCACGCTGAACTCGGAACCGGTGGCGGGCGAGATCTCCAGCACGCGCCCGCGCAGGCGTTCCCCGCCGAGCGCATCGACGGTGAAGCTGGCCGGCTGGCCCAGCCGCACCTTCGCCATCTGGGTTTCCTTGAAATTGGCGATCACCCACATCGTGTCCGGCACCAGCGCCATCAGCTGGGTGCCGTTGGTGACGTAAGCGCCCTGGCGCACCGTCACCTGGCCGAGCTGGCCGTCGCGCGGGGCGTGGATGCGGGTGTTGTCGAAATTGATCTGCGCCAGTTGCACCGCCGCGCGCGCGCTGGCGACCGCCGCTTCCAGCACCGCGAGGTTGACGTCGACGCTGCGCACGCCCTGGCGTGCGACCTCCAGCCCGGCGCGGGACTGGCTGAGGTTGGCTTCGGCCTGGGCGTTGGCGGCGAAGGCCGTATCGCGGTCCTGCTCGGAAAGCAGATGCTCGTGGGCGAGCTGATCCGCGCGCCGCAGCGCCGAACGGGTGCGTCGTTCCTGCGCCGCGTTGCTGGCGATCACCGCGCGGCTCTGGGCGACGTTGGCCTCGGCGCTGCGGTGCTGCTGGGTCCAGTTGGCGAGATTGGCCTCGGCGGACTGCAACTGCGCGCGTGCCTGGTCCAGCTGTTGCCGGTAGATCCGATCATCGATCGCCACCAGCAGCGCGCCCTTGCGCACATGCTGGAAATCCTGCACCGGCACGTCGGTGACGTAGCCGCTGACCTGCGGGCTGATCAGGGTCGTCTGTCCACGCACCATCGCGTTCTCGGTGGTCTGGAGCGCGCTGGTGAAGGGCGGCAGTTGCCAGGCGTAGAGCACCACGCCCACGCCCAGCAGGGCCAGCAGTGCGAATCCGGTCAGGCCCAGCAGGCGGCGCCGGCGGCGTGCGGCCTGGCGGGCGGCCGGTTCGGCATCGGGAGGAGGATTGGCGGCTGTGTTCATGCTTGCGTCGGCCGTGGAGAAGGGGAAGGCGAAGGCGGTGCGGGCGTGGGGGGCGGCGGATTCAGTCGTCGCCACCACAGATCCGCGTAGATCCAGAGCAGGGTGAAGATGGCCAGCCAGGCCACCACCAGGAAGACATCGTTGTAGGCCAGCACGTTGGCCTCGCGGGTCACGGTCGTGCCCATCGCGCGCATGCCCTGCGCGTTGCGCAGGACCGGATCGCCGAGCGTGTGCGCATACCCGGCCGCCGTTCCCTGCACGCGGGCGGCCACCTGCGGATCCAGCAGGGTGATGTGCTCGGCGAGCTGGCTGGCATGGAATTTCTCGCGCACCACCTGGAACGTGCCCAGCAGCGCGGAGCCGAGCAGGCCGCCCATGTTCTGGGTCATGCCGAACAGCACCACGAAGCTGATCAGGTTGCCGGGCTGGGACAGGATCGCGCCGATGCCGCTGATCATCGCCGGGCCGATGAAGAAGGTGCTGCCGAACGCCAGCAGGAACTGGCTGAAATACATCTGTTCGGGGCGGGTCAGGTTGCTGGAATGCGCGTCCATGAACGCGCCGGTGGCGATCAGCAGCACCGCGAACATCAGGTGCTGGCCGGTGTGCTGCGGGCGGATGGTCAGCGCGCTGACGGCGACGCCGGCCACGCAGCCGACCAGCACCCACGCGTACATCGTGTGCAATTCGTCGTTGTTCAGGCCCAGGTTCTGCATGAACCCCACGGCGCCGATGCTCTGCTCGGACAGTACGATGCGGATCAGCACGATGGACAGCGCCAGCCGCATCATCGTGCCGCTGGCCAGCCAGCGGGTGTTGATGAGCGGATTCTTCCGGTAATGCTCGATCGCCACCGAACTGATCAGCAGCACGATCGCCATCGCCAGGGTCACCCCCAGCCACGGATTCTCGGTCCACCACAGATAGCGACCCAGCGACAGCACCGCGGCCAGGCTGGCGGCGCCGCCGGCGAACAGGGAGAAGGTCAGGAAATCCAGCTTCTCGAACACCTTCGTGCGATCGCTGGGCGGCAGCTTGAGCACCAGCACGCAGGCCAGCGCCACGATCGCCAGGCCCAATTCGAACAGATACAGGCCGCGCCATTCGCCATACTGCAGCAGCTCGGTGGAGAAGATGCGCGCCAGCGGCAGCGCCAGCTGGCTCATGCCCAGCCCGATCACCACCGCCTTGAGCCGCATCCGCGCCGGAAACGCCTGGATCATGTAGTACAGGCCCAGCGTGCTCAGCGCCGCGCCGACCAGCCCGTGCGCGGCGCGCACCGCGATGGCCGAACCGAGATCGTTGACGAACAGGTGGGCGAACGCGATCAGCGCGTACAGCACCAGGAAGATCTCGGTGAACAGCCGCAGGCCGTACTGCTGGCGGAACTTGACCAGCAGCAGATTGGCCGAGACGTTGGTCATCACGTAGGCCGCCGGCAGCCACGCCATCTCCCAGGCATAGGCGCCCAGGGTGCCTTGCAGGTTCAGCAGGTTGGCGGTGACCAGGGCGTTGCTCAGGCCGCCGGTGAGCGCGACCACCACGCCGACGATGGCGAACTGGATGCGCCGGCGGACCGGGTGCAGCGGGGTGGAGGGCGACCCGGGGAACGTGGGGCGCTCGTGCGGCAGCCATTCGCGGGGGGTATAGCGGCTGCTCACGGGCGAGTCGGCATCCTCTGGAAGACGAATGGCGTTGTCACCACGGTATTGTCCCACGGCCGCGCCGGCAAGATCCCCCCGGACGGTGCGATAATCCGTCCCATGAGCGAATCCCCCTACCAATCAGGCACCACCCATTTCGGTTTCCGCGACGTCGACGCCCGGGACAAGCAGAAACTGGTCGGCGAGGTGTTCACCTCGGTCGCCGGCAAGTACGACCTGATGAACGACCTGATGAGCCTGGGCATCCATCGGATCTGGAAGCGCTATTTCGTCGGCACCTGCCAGGTCAAGCGCGGCGATCGCGTGCTGGATCTGGCCGGCGGCACCGGCGACATCGCCGCGCTGCTGAAGGATCGTGTGGGCGAGACCGGCGAGATCGTGCTTGGCGACATCAACGCCGGCATGCTGTCGGTCGGCCGCGATCGCATGACCGATCGCGGGCTGGTGTCGGGCATGGACTACGTGCAATGCAACGCCGAGGCGCTGCCGTTCCCCGACCGCAGTTTCGATCTGGTCACGATCGCCTTCGGCCTGCGCAATGTCACCGACAAGGATGCCGCGCTGCGCGAGATGCATCGGGTACTGAAGGTTGGCGGCCAGGCGCGGGTGCTGGAATTCTCGGAAGTGACCGCCGAGTGGTTCAAGCCGGTCTACGACTTCCACTCGTTCAAGGTGCTGCCGAAGCTGGGCCAGCTGTTCGCCCGCGACGCCGGCAGTTACCAGTACCTGGCCGAGAGCATCCGCAAGCATCCGCCGCAGGAACAGCTGAAGGCGATGATGGACGAAGCCGGCTTCGCCCGCGCCAGCTACAAGAACCTCAGCGCCGGCATCGTCGCGGTGCATACGGGTTATCGCGTTTAAGCGGTTCCTCCCCCTTCATGGAAGGGGAGCAAGGTTCTGCGCCAAGAGCAAATCCCCCGTCACCCGCTGGCGCGGGTGCCCGCCCCCTTTTTAAAAGGGGGCTATCACGTCGTCACGTGCTTGCAGCGACTGGCTTTTCCTCCCCCTTTTGAAAAGGGGGACCGAGGGGGATTTGCTTCTGGAGCCATCCCCAAGCTGCGCCGCATCAAGGCATCCGCCGCGCGGGCGGGTAAACTTGCCGCTTCCCTGTCGCAGGAATCCCTGATGCGCGCCGTACTGTTGACCCTGTCCTGCGCCGCCGTGCTGGCGGCCGGCTGCTCCCAAGAATCCGCCCCCGCTCCCGAAGCTCCCGCCGCCAAGCCCGCGCCGACCGCCGTGAAGACCGAACGCAGCCACGACGAAAGCTCCTACGCCGAGCCGACCAAGGTCGTCATCAAGGATCTGGCGCTGGATCTGGCGGTCGATTTCGACCAGAAGCAACTCGGCGGTACCGCCAGCTACACCCTGGAATGGAAGGACAAGGCGGCCAAGCAGCTGGTCCTGGACACCCGCGACCTGAGCATCGAGAAGGTCGAAGGCCAGGACGCCGCCGGCGCCTGGGCGCCGCTGCAGTTCAACCTGGCGCAGGCCGACAAGATCTTCGGCAGCAAGTTGACCATCGAGGCGCCGGCGCAGAACGCGCACGTGCGCATCGCCTACAAGACCTCGCCGCAGGCGTCGGGCCTGCAGTGGCTGGCGCCGTCGATGACCGAAGGCAAGCAGTTGCCTTTCATGTTCAGCCAGTCGCAGGCCATCCACGCGCGCAGCTGGGTGCCGCTGCAGGACACCCCGAGCGTGCGCTTCACCTACAGCGCGCACGTGACCTCGCGTCCGGACGTGATGGTGTTGATGAGCGCGGACAACGATCCGGCCGCGTCGCGCGATGGCGATTACAGCTTCAAGATGCCGCAGCCGATTCCGTCCTACCTGCTGGCCATCGCGGCCGGTGATCTGGTGTTCAAGCCGATCTCGAACCGCAGCGGCGTGTGGGCCGAACCGTCGATGGTCGAGAAGGCGACCAAGGAGTTCGAGGACACCGAGAAGATGATCGGCGTGGCCGAATCGCTGTACGGCCCGTACCGCTGGGAACGCTACGACATGCTGGTGCTGCCGCCGTCGTTCCCGTTCGGCGGCATGGAGAACCCGCGCCTGACCTTCGCCACCCCGACCGTGATCGTCGGCGACAAGTCGCTGGTCTCGCTGATCGCGCATGAGCTGGCGCACAGCTGGTCCGGCAACCTGGTGACCAACGCCAGCTGGAAGGACATCTGGCTCAATGAAGGCTTCACCACCTACGTGCAGGACCGCATCACCGAGGCGCTGTACGGCAAGGAACTGGCCGAGATGGAACGCCAGATCGACCAGACCGAACTGCTGGACGAGGTGAAGAACATGTCGCCGGCCGATCAGGCGCTGGCGCTGCCGCCGCTGACCGATCGCGATCCGGATGATTCGCTGAGCCAGGTCGCCTACGTCAAGGGCGCCTGGTTCCTGAAGTTCCTGGAAGAGCGTTTCGGCCGCGCCACCTTCGATCCGTTCCTGCGTGGCTGGTTCGACGACCACGCCTTCCAGAGCGCGACCACCGACCAGTTCGTCGAGTACCTGAAAAAGAACCTGCTGCCGAAGAACCCGAACGCGGTGACCGAGGCCGAACTGAACGCCTGGCTCAACGAGCCCGGCATTCCCAAGTTCGCCGCCAAGGCGCAGTCGCGCGGTTTCTCCAATACCGACACCGCGCGCATCGCCTGGCTGGGCAGCGGCCAGTTGCCGAACCCGCAGGTGACCTCGGGCTGGGTGACCCAGCAGTGGGTGAGCTTCATCAACGGCATGGGCGAGAAGCTGACCGTCGAACAGCTGGCGCAGCTGGACAAGGCCTACCACTTCACCGGCACCCAGAATGGCGAGATCGCCATGCGCTGGTATCCGCTGACCGTGCGCAGCGGCTACCTGGATGCGCGCCCGGAGCTGGGCAAGTTCATCGAGCGCGTCGGTCGCCGCAAGCTGATCATGCCGATCTACGAGGAACTGGTGAAAACCCCGGACGGCCTGGCCTTCGCGGAGGAGAGCTTCGCCCGCGCCAAGCCGGGCTACCACCCGATCACCACCGCGTCGGTCGAGGCCCTGCTGGCCAAGGCCAAGGCGGGCGAAAGCAAGTAAGCGATGCGTCGCCCACGCATCTCCTGGAAAACGGTCGCCGTCACGGCGGCCGTTTTCGTTTGCGCGCTGCTGATCTGGGTATGGCGCGATCCGATGGTGCTGGTGCGCGGCGAGCTGGCGCGGCAGCGCTGGATGGCGGGATTGAGCCTGCATCACGCCGAGGTGGCCGCGCATCGCTGGGCCTATGCCGAACGCGGAGCGAAGGACCCGGCCGCGCCGACGCTGGTGATGATCCACGGCTTCACCGGCAGCAAGGAAAACTGGTATCCGCTGGCCGAGCGCCTGGTGGGGCAGTACCGGGTGGTGATTCCGGATCTGCCCGGTTGGGGCGCGAGCGAACGCAAGGCGGGCGAGGACTACGGTTTCGACGCGCAGAACCGGCGGCTGGCCGAGTTCATCGCCCGGGTCGCGCGCCGGCCCGGCAGTCCGCTGGTGTTGCTCGGGCATTCGATGGGCGGCGGCATCGTCGCCCTGACCGCGGCGGATCGTCCGGATCTGGTGGACCGGGTCGCGCTGATCGATGCGGCCGGGGTGCGCTTCCGCGACAACGTGTTCGGCGAGCAGGTGCTGGCCGGACACAATCCGTTCGCGGTGCATGACGAGGCTTCGCTCAAGCGCTACCTCGATACGGTGTTCCACCGCGAGGAAGCCAAACCGTCGATTCCCTGGCCGGCCTCGCGCGGCCTGATCGACTGGCGCCGAGCGCAGGCGCCGTTCGAGCAGGCGGTGCTGGATCGCATCGGCCGCGGGCCGGAAGCCTTCCTGCCCGGACAGGCCGCCGCGCACGTCCGCCAGCCCACGCTGCTGTTGTGGTGCGCGCAGGATCGGGTGATCGATCCGAGCGCGCTGGAGCTTTACGCCGAACGCATCCCGCAAGCGGTTAAAGTGCGGCTGTCCGACTGCGGCCACATGTCGATCATGGAACGTCCCGACGACGTCGCCGCCGCGGTCGATTACCTGATACGCAACGGAGTCCCCCGATGAAACGCACCCTGATCGTCCCGGCCATGCTGGCCAGCGTCCTGGCCCTGTCAGCCTGCGGTGACCGCGAGGCCGAGCAGCGCGCCGCCGCGCAGGCCCAGGCCGCCGCCAACGAGGAGGCGGCCACCCAGCTGGCCGGCAAGTTCGATGCGGCACAGGCCTCGCGCGACTGGGAAATGGCGCGCATCCATGGCGTGGCCCTGCTGGATCAGTATCCGGACACCCAGGCGGCGACGCGCATCAAGCCGCTGCTGGAAGAGGTGAAGGCCAAGGCCGAGGGCGCGCGCGAGGAGCGCCGCCTGCAGGCATTGTGGGACTACGCCCAGATCGCCACCGATGGCGGCACCCAGCGCACCGCCGCCATCCACAGCAAGGATCCGGTCGACGTGGACGGCAGTGGCGCCAAGCCGGTGCAGCTGATCTTCCGCGATCATCCCAAGTGGAAGCGCAGTAGCTATCTGGTCCTGCAGGCCAGCGACTTCCGCTGCCCGGGCGGCTGCAAGGTCAAGGTGACCGCCGATGGCGCGCCGGCCCGGGCGATGGATGCCTGGCGCCCGGACACCGACGAGGCGATCGCCATGTTCATCACCGACCAGAAGGCGCTGTGGAAGCTGGTGGGCAAGACCAAGGTGCTGGAAATCGAATTCCCGGTGAAAGCGGGGGGCACCCGCAAGGCGGTGTTCGAGACCAGCGGCCTGGACGGCAGCCAGATGCCGGGTTGGGAGTGATCCCGCGCGTGCCGCGGTCCGTCTCGAACCCGGGAGCCTAGGACTCCGACGCCGGCAATGGCGCCTGTTCCATCCGGTTGCGGCCATTGAACTTGGCCTGGTACAGCGCGCGATCGGCGCGCTTGAGCAGGGTTTCCAGCGAGGCGCCGTCGGCCAGCGGCGGCTGCATCGCCAGGCCGATGCTGATGGTGATGTCCAGGCGGCGGCCGTCTTCGAGCGCGAACGGTTGCGCGGACACGCGCAGCAGTTGATCGGCCAGCCGCAGCGCGTCGCGCTCGCCGACGCCCGGTGCCAGGATGGCGAATTCCTCGCCGCCGAAACGGCCCAGCAGGTCGCTTTCGCGCAGCAGTCCGCGCGCGCGTTCGGCGAAGGCGACCAGCACGGTGTCGCCGGCGGCATGGCCGTGGCGATCGTTGATCGCCTTGAAGTGATCCAGATCCACCATCAGCACGGCGAGACCGCCACCCTGCGTGCGGGCGCGTTCCAGCGCGGCCTCGCCGCGGCGCTCGAAGGCGCTGCGGCTGAGCGTCTGGGTCAGCGCGTCGTGGTTGGCGGCATGGTTGAGCGCGTTGAGCAGCCGGTTGCGCGCGGCATGGGCGCCGGCCACGGTCAGCGGCGCCACCGCGACCAGCGCCATGCCGATGCGCATCGAGACGATCGCGGCCATGTCGTCCTGCACGTGCAGGTCGATCCAGCCGTTGGCGATGCCCACCAGGGTCCAGATGCACAGCAGGGCGGTGGCGGTCGCGGTGGTGAACAGCCGGTAGCTCAGTGCGCACCACAGCAGCGCCGGCACCGGGAAGGCAATCGCGCCGGGACCGCCAATCGCCACGCCCAGCAGCACCGTCAGCAGCAGGGACAACGCGGGCAGGCGGTGGCCGGGCATGTTCAGGAAGCGCGCCAGCGGTTCGCGCCAGGCGTGGCGCAGCTGTCGCGGGGAGGGCAGCAGCAGGATCACCGGCACCAGCGCCACGTAACTGACCAGTTCGGCCGAGAACCAGATGCCGATGGCCTGGACCAGGTCGGCGCCGATCAGCGAGCGGGCGATCAGGCAGCCCGAAAGCGCGGCGGCGAAGGCCGCCCCGGCGCAGACCATCAGCACCCGCAACATCGACTGCGCGCGCTGCAGGCCCAGATCCTCGCGCCGGAACCGGTGGAACAGCAGGCAGCCGACCGCCACGCCGGCCAGGTTGGCGCCGGTCAGGCGCAGCGTGGCGGACAGGCTGCCGCCGGTGAGCAGGTCCGCGCCCAGGTAACCGGCCGCCGCGGCGAGCCAGCCCAGCGGGGTCGCCAGCGCGGGCCGGCGCGCGAACACGCCCAGCAGCAAGGCGTTGGTGGGCCAGAACGAGGCCAGCTGGTGCTCGGGACGGCTGAGGATGCCGAGCCAGGAAGCGACCAGCACCAGCAGGCCGATGCCGGCGGCGGCCGCGAACTGGCGGAAAACGAGGGAAAAACGGGACGGCGGAACCGCCGGAGTGGTGTCCTGGGAGTTCCCCTTGCGGGGATGTCCTGCGTGCGTACCTGTCATTGCCGCCTTGCGCGGACGGTCGTGTTACCCGCCCTTCGCCATCACCTTACGCCGGAATGGTGACGGATTTCATCCCGCCGCCGTGGACCAGGCCCGGGATGCATCCCCGCCGCGCCGGAATCAGAGCGAGTAGCCGAATTGCTGCTTGAACTGCTCGTTGAACTCGTCGAAGTCGAAGCGCTGGTTCTGGGTGCCGGGGTGCTCGACCTTGAGCGCGCCCATCAGGTTGCCCATGCGGCCGATGGTCAGCCAGTCGTAGCCCTTCTCGATGCCGAAGATCAGGCCGGCGCGGAAGGCGTCGCCGCAGCCGGTCGGGTCGGTGACCCGGCGCTCGTGGGCCGGCGGGATGTCGTAGGTCTTGTCGGGGGTGTGGATCTGCGAGCCGTGCGGGCCACGGGTGGTGATGTAGGCCTTGACCCGCTTGACGATGTCGGTTTCGCTCCAGCCGGTGCGTTCCTGCAGCAGGTTGGATTCGTAGTCGTTGACGGTCACGTAGTCGGCCAGTTCGATGAACTGGCGCAGTTCCTCGCCGTTGAACAGCGGCATCGCCTGGCCGGGATCGAAGATGAAGGGAATGCCGGCCCCGGCGAACTCGGCGGCGTTCTGCAGCATGCCCTCGCGCCCGTCCGGGCTGACGATGCCGAAGGTCACCCCGGGCACGTCCTTCACGTGGTTCTCGTAGCTGCGCATCATCGCGCCCGGATGGAACGCGGTGATCTGGTTGTTGTCGTGGTCGGTGGTGATGAAGGCCTGCGGGGTGAACAGTTCCTCGATCACCTTGACCTGGCTCAGGTTGATGGCCTGCTCCTGGAACCACTCCCGGTACGGGCCGAAGTCCTGGCCCACCGTGGCCATCGGGATCGGGTCGCCGCCCAGCAGCTTGAGGTTGTAGGCGATGTTGCCGGCGCAGCCGCCGAACTCGCGGCGCATGCGCGGGACTAGGAAGGACACATTCAGGATGTGCACCTTGTCCGGCAGGATGTGGTTCTTGAACTGGTCCGGGAACACCATGATGGTGTCGTAGGCGAGGGAACCACAAATCAGTGCGGACATCGGCAAGGCTCGGCGGGTGGACGGCGGCCGGCCATGCCTGGCCGGTCGAAAAAAACGGGACGGCCACCCCGGTTCGGGCGGGCCGGTGCGAAGGTTACCGGCTGAGGGCGCGCGGGGCCAGTCTTGATCCGCCCCCGGCGAACCGTACGTGGAGGCCGCCGGCGGTATCCATCCGCATCGGTCGAACCGTCGCCATGCGCGTTTTTCCCCGCATTTTCACGAGATTTTTCCTTGCCCGCGCACAGGCGGGTTGCTAGGCTAGCCGACTTCGTTTCGTGCCCAAAAAATCGCCAGCCCCGCTGCGCGATCCGCCACCAGCAGGACCCACTCCCCGATGTTCAAAAAGCTCCGCGGCATGTTCTCCAACGACCTGTCCATCGACCTGGGCACGGCCAACACCCTCATCTACGTACGCGGACAGGGCATCGTGCTGAACGAACCGTCGGTGGTGGCGGTGCGCCAGGACCGGGCGATCGGCGGCTCCCGTTCGGTCGCCGCGGTGGGCGCCGAGGCCAAGCAGATGCTGGGCCGCACCCCCGGCCACATCACCACCATCCGGCCGATGAAGGACGGCGTGATCGCCGACTTCACCTACACCGAGGCGATGCTCAAGTACTTCATCAAGAAGGTGCACAAGTCGCGCGTGCTGCGCCCCAGCCCGCGCGTGCTGGTATGCGTGCCGGCCGGCTCCACCCAGGTCGAGCGCCGCGCCATCAAGGAATCGGCCGAGGAGGCCGGTGCCCGCGACGTCTACCTGATCGAGGAACCCATGGCTGCCGCCATCGGCGCCGGCATGCCGGTCACCGAGGCCCGCGGCTCGATGGTCATCGACATCGGCGGCGGCACCACCGAGGTGGCGGTGATTTCGCTGAACGGCATCGTCTACTCGCAGTCGGTCCGCATCGGCGGCGATCGCTTCGACGAATTCATCACCAACTACGTCCGCCGCAACCACGGCATGCTGATCGGCGAAGCCACCGCCGAGCGGATCAAGCTGGAAATCGGCTGCGCCTACCCGCAACCGGAGCTGCAGGAAATGGAAATCTCCGGCCGCAACCTCGCCGAGGGCGTGCCGAAGATGATCAAGATCAACTCCAACGAAGTGCTGGAAGCCCTGCACGAGCCGCTGTCGGGCATCGTCAGCGCGGTCAAGCTGGCGCTGGAACAGACCCCGCCGGAGCTGTGCGCCGACGTCGCCGAACGCGGCATCGTGCTGACCGGTGGCGGTGCCCTGCTGCGCGACCTGGATCGCCTGATCTCCGAGGAAACCGGCCTGCACGTGCAGGTGGCCGACGATCCGCTGACCTGCGTGGCGCGCGGCGGCGGCCGCGCCCTGGAGCTGGTCGACATGCACGGCAACGAGTTCTTCGCGCCGGAATGAGGCTGGGGATGCGGAACCGGGGGCGGGGAATGGGTGTCTGTTCTTTCCGTGGTTCCGGTTCGCGCGTCCACCCGCCGTTTTCGCGACGGGGATCTGAAACACCCGCAACGACTCCCGACCCGGAATGCCGCCCGCGCGCATTCCGGCTTTCCCGATTCCCCCCATCCGATTCCCGGCCCTGATGCCTGCCTACGCCGGTCCTCCCGTCGCCTCCCGCCCCGGAGAAGTCGCCAGCACCCTGCGCCTGCTGGGCTATCTGGCGCTGGCGATCGCCCTGATCGTGCTGGATCACCGCGGCGGCTGGCTGTCGCAGGCGCGTGCGCAGGTCAGCGTGGTGACCCAGCCGCTGTGGTGGCTGGCGGGCCTGCCCGGGCGGGTCGGCACGCGGGTCAAGGACGATGCGGTGACCCGCACCCGGCTGATGGAGGAAAACCGCCAGCTGCGCAATGAGCTGCTGGTGGCCAATGCCCGCCTGACCCGGCTCAGCACGGCGGCGGCCGACAACATGCAGCTGCGCGCGTTGCTGGGCGTGGCCGAGAGTCGTGGCCTGGACGTGCAGCTGGCGCCGATCCTCGACATCGATCTGGATCCCACCCGCCAGCGCCTGGTGCTGGATGCCGGCAGCGGCGACGGCGTGCGCATCGGCCAGCCGGTCATCGACGCCGGCGGCCTGATGGGACAGATCACGCAGGTGACCCCGGCGCATGCGATCGTCCTGCTGCTGACCGATCCCGATCACGCGGTGCCGGTGGTGGTCGCCAGCAGCGGCGTGCGCCTGATCGCCTACGGGCGCGGCCGCCGCGATCTGCTGGAACTGGCCGATATCCCGCTCAACAGCGGGGTCAAGGTGGGTGACGTGGTGGTCACGTCCGGCCTGGGCGGGCGGTTCCCCGCCGGCTTCCCGGTCGGGACCATCGCCGCCCTGAGGCCGGATGACAGCCATGCCTTCCTGGTTGGCGACGTGCGCCCGGCCGCGCAACTGGATCGCGGCCGCGACGTCCTGCTGCTGCGCTCGGCGCCGCCGCTGCGCCTGCCGTTGCCGGCCACGCGTCCGGCCAACGCACCGGTCGATCCGGACAGCGTGCCGGTCACGCCGGCCGTGAACGGCGTGACGCCGGCAACGGGCGGCGCCGCCAACGCGGCCGGTGCCGCGACACCCGGCTCCGTCGGCACGGCAACGACCACCCCTTCACCCGCCGGTACATCGGCCAATCCGCCGCGCACCAGCGCCGCGCCCTCCCCGCAGACGCCGCCGCCGTCGGCCAGTCAGGCCACTCCGGCCACGGAGCCTGCACGATGAGCCGTATCCGCAGCGGCTGGATCCTGCCGCTCAGTTTCATCGTCGCCCTGTTGCTGGGCCTGCTGCCCTTGCCGGAGATGCTGCAGCCGCTGCGTCCCTACTGGCTGGCGCTGGTGCTGGCCTACTGGGTGATCGAAACACCCGAGCGCGCCGGCCTGGGACTGGCGATGGGCGTGGGCGTGATCGCCGACGTGATGTTCGGCAGCCTGCTGGGCGAACAGGCGCTGCGGCTGGTGATCATGGCCTTCATCCTGCAGCGGTTCCGCCTGCAGCTGCGGTTCTTCCCGGTATCCCAGCAGGCGCTCGCCATCGGCGGCCTGCTCATCAACGACCGTATCGTCGACGCGGCCATCCACTGGCTGCTCGGTGAACCCCGGTTGCCCTGGAATTACTGGTGGGCGCCGCTGCTGGGCATGCTGCTGTGGCCGTTGATCTACGTGCTGCTGGACATGCTGCGCCAGGGCCGGCGCAACTGATCCGGCCATGATCAGCCGCCGCGCCGCCAAGAATCCGCACGCCGAGGCCGAGCAGTTCCGGCGTCGCGCGATGCTGGGCTTCGCGGTGGTCGCGCTGGCGCTGATCGGCCTGGGCGGCTGGTACTTCAAGCTGCAGGTGCTGGATCACGACGAGTACGCCACGCGTTCGGAAGCCAACCGGATCAAGCCGCGCCCGGTGGTGCCGGGACGTGGCGCCATCTACGACCGCAATGGCGTGCTGCTGGCGGAGAACGTGCCGGCGTTCCGCCTGGACGTCACCCCGGACAAGGTCGGCGATCCGGCCCGCCTGATCGCCGAACTGGGTCGGGTCATCGCGCTGGCGCCGGAAGACATCGAACGCTTCGAGGCCACCCGCAAGAGCACGCGCGGGTTCCGCCCGATCACCCTCAAGCTGCGCGTCAGCGAAGAGGAAATGGCCCGCTTCGCGGTGGATCGCTGGCGCTTCCCCGGCGTGGAGCTGGTGCCGTACCTGACCCGGCGCTATCCCTACGGCGACCTGTTCGCGCACATCATCGGCTACGTCGGCCGCATCGACGAGAAGGATCTGGAAGTCCTCGGCGAGGGCAACGCCGCGCTCACCCACATCGGCAAGACCGGCCTGGAGCGCTATTACGACGAGGCGCTGCGCGGCAAGGTCGGCTACGAGAAGGTCGAGACCAACGTCGAAGGCCGCGCGCTGCGGGTGGTCGGCCGGGTGCCGGCGGTGGCGGGCACGGACCTGCGCCTGAGCGTGGACCTGAAACTTCAACAGGCGCTGGTCGCCGCGTTCGGCGAACACGAAGGTTCGGCGATCGCGATGGATCCGCGCACCGGCGAGATCCTGGCGATGGTCAGCCTGCCCAGCTACGACCCCAACCTGTTCGTCAACGGCATCTCCAGCAAGGATTTCAAGGCGCTCAACGAGAATCCCTCGCGCCCGCAGTTCAACCGCCTGGTGCTGGGCGGCGTGGCGCCCGGTTCGACGCTGAAGCCGCTGATCGCGCTGGCCGGCCTGGACAGCGGCCTGCGCCGGCCCGAGGACAAGGTGTTGTCCACCGGCATGTTCTACCTGCCCGGCACCAGCCGTGGCTGGGGTGACGCGCATCGCGGCGGCCACGGCTGGACCGATCTGCGCAAGTCGATCGCGCAGTCGGTGAACACCTATTACTACCGGCTGGCGCTGGATCTGGGCATCGAACGCTTCGACGATTACATGACCCGCTATGGCTTCGGCCATCCGACCGGCATCGACCTGACCGGCGAGATCAGCGGCATCCTGCCGTCGCCCGCCTACAAGGCCAAGAGTCGCAAGGAGCGCTGGTATCCCGGCGACACCGTCAACATCGCCATCGGCCAGGGCGACTGGAAGGTCACCCCGCTGCAACTGGTGCGGGCGATCTCCGCGATCGCCGACGGCAACCTGCGCCAGCCGCACCTGGTGCGCGATCAGCGCACCGGCTTCGACGCCGCGTGGACGCCGCTGCCGGTGGCCACGCCGCTGCCGATCAGCCCGAGCCCGGCCAATGTGCAGGTCGTACGCGAAGGCATGATGGCGACCATGCAGCCGGGCGGCACCGGCGCCTCGATGGCGCGTGGCGCGCCCTACCTGATGGCGGGCAAGACCGGCACCGCGCAGGTGATCAGCCGGCGCGGCACCGCCGCGGTCAATCCCAAGAGCCTGCCCATGCACCTGCGCCATCGCTCGCTGTTCGTGGGCTTCGCTCCGGCCGATGCGCCGGCCATCGCGATCGCGGTGGCGGTGGAAGGCGGCGGCTACGGCGGCACCACCGCCGCGCCGATCGCGCGCAAGATCCTGGATGCCTTCATGCTGGGCAAGATGCCGGAGGGGGTCGATGATCCGGAAGCGGCGAGCAGCGATCCCGAAGCACTGCCGGTGACGGCCGCACCGGGCACCCCACCACCCGCCACGACGAATGCGCCCGCGGCCACGCCCGCCGCGCCATCGCCGGCCGGTCCCACGCCGCCGGGACGCGCGCCATGATCGAAATGCTGCGCTGGGCCATCGATCTGCTGCGCTACCTGTTGCGCACTCTGGACTGGCCGCTGCTGGGCGCGCTCGGCGCGCTGATGGCGATCGGACTGGCGGTGCTGTACAGCGCCGGCGGCGAGGATCTGGGGTCGCGCCTGTTGCTGGCGCAGGGCGCGCGCTTCGCGGTCGGGCTGGTGGCGATGTGGGCTTTGTCGCGGGTATCGCCGGTGCGCCTGCGCGGCTGGACGCCCGGCGTGTTCATCGCCTCGCTGCTGCCGCTGCTGCTGGTGCTGTTCATCGGCACCGGCAAGCATGGCCGCCACTGGATCGACCTGAAGGTGTTCTACCTGCAGCCGTCCGAGCTGCTGAAGATCACCCTGCCGATGATGATGGCCTGGTACCTGCATCGCGAGCCGCTGCCGCCGCGCATCAGGACGGTGATCATCGCCGGCATCCTGATCGCCATTCCCACCGGCCTGATCCTGCTGCAACCGGATTTCGGCACCGGCATGCTGGTCGCGGCCAGCGGCGTGTTCGCGCTGCTGCTGGCCGGCCTGCCGTGGTGGTGGGTGGGCGTGGGCGTGGGCAGCGTGGCCGCCGCCGCGCCGGTGGCGTGGTTCTGGTTCCTGCGCCCCTACCAGAAGGATCGCATCCTGACCTTCCTCAATCCGGAGAACGATCCGCTCGGCACGGGCTGGAACATCATCCAGTCCAAGATCGCCATCGGCGGTGGCGGGCTGTCGGGCAAGGGCTGGGGGCAGGGCTCGCAGTCGCACCTGAACTACCTGCCCGAACACACCACCGACTTCATCTTCGCGGTGCTGTCCGAGGAGTTCGGCTGGATCGGCGTGGCGGTGGTGCTGGCGCTGTACCTGTTCGTGATCGGGCGCTGCCTGTGGATCGCCATCGAGGCGCGCGACACCTATTCGCGCCTGCTGGCCGGCTCGCTGGGCCTGGCCTTCTTCGTCTACGTGATCGTCAACGGCGGCATGATCTCCGGCCTGCTGCCGGTGGTCGGCGTGCCGATGCCGCTGCTGAGCTACGGCGGCACCTCGGCGGTCTCGCTGCTGGCCGGCCTGGGCCTGGTGATGGCGGTACGCGCGCACCGGCCAGTGCATGGGTATTGATCGGGCCGGGATTGGGGATTCGGGATTGGGGATTTGCAAAAGCAGAAGCAGAGCTTTCGCTGTTCACGAATCCCGTATCCCGAATCCCCAATCCCGGCCCCTAAAACATTCACTATTCCTCACGTTGAGCGTGCTACCCTCGCGCCGATGATTCGACGCGCCCTTGTCTGCCTGATCACCTTCGGCCTGGTTGCCTGCGCGACTCCGCCGAAGAACCCGCCGACCGCCGCGCCCGCGGCGAGCGGAGCCCAGTCACCCGCTCCGAAAACTTCGGCCAATCCGGCCGAAACCTCGGTGGAGCGCGTGGCCGACGTGCCGATCCTCGTGGAGGATTTCGCCACCGCGCGCGCCAATTTCGTGCGCGATACCGCGGCGCGCTACGGCATCGACCCGCAGTACATCGATTCGGTGCTGTCGCAGGCGGTGTTCCGCGACGACGTGATCGCGCTGATGTCGCGGCCCGCCGAGCGGGTCAAGCCATGGAGCGAGTACCGGCCCAACTTCATCACTGCCTCGCGCATCAGCGGCGGGCAGGCATTTCTCGCGAAGCATCGCGACGCGCTGGCGCGCGAGGAAAAGGCCTACGGTGTACCGGCCGAGATCGTCGTCGCCATCATCGGCGTCGAGACCAGCTACGGCGGCTACACCGGCAAGCACCGCGTGCTGGACGCGCTGTACACGCTGGCGTTCCGCTATCCGCGCAGCGGCAATCCCGCGCGCGCCGCCTACGAGCAGCGCCGCGAGCTGTTCTTCCGCGACGAGCTGGCGCAGCTGTTCGCGCTGGGCCGCGAGGAGAAGCTGGACATCACCACCCTGATCGGCAGCTACGCCGGCGCGATGGGCATGGGCCAGTTCATGCCGTCCAGTTACCGCGAGTTCGCGGTGGACGGCAACGGCGACGGCCGCCGGGATCTGTTCAACAGCGTCGATGACGTGTTCGCCTCGGTCGCCAATTACTTCCGCAAGAAGGGCGGCGAGCGCGGCGGCTGGGTGCCGGGCGGTCCGGTGGTGGCGCGCGCCGAACTGCAGGCCGGCTATCCCGAGTTCAACCCGGACACCTGGACCCCCGACTACACCCTGGCCGATCTGGCCCAGCGCGGTTACCGTCCGCTGGAGCCGGTCGCCGCCGACGCCACCGCCACCCTGGTGTCGCTGGAAGGCAGCGCCGGCAAGCAGTATTGGCTGGGCTTCCAGAACTACTACGCGATTACCCGCTACAACAACTCCAAGATGTACGCGATGGCCGTGTACCAGCTGTCCCAGGCCATCGCCGGCAGGGAGATTCCGCCCGCATGAAATGGCTTCTGCCCGCGCTGCTCACCCTCAGCCTGGCGGCCTGCAGCACGGCGCCGAAGAAACCGGTTCCCCCGCCACTGTCCGGCAAGGGCAAGCCGGGTTCATCGACCGCGCACCAGGATCGCGGCCCCGCCAGTGGCAAGGACTGCTCGTTCTATGCGCCGGCGCAGGAAGATCCGTCCACGCGCGGCAACTACACCGCCGGTGGCCTGTACAAGCCCGGCGTCTCCGACACCACCCCCGACCACCTGCCGGATCTGGACTGCATCGCCGAGCCGATGGTGACCGCCGAGGCGCGCTCGCCGATCGGCAACCGCTCGCCGTACACCGTGCTGGGAAAGAAGTACCAGGTGCTGGACAAGGTCGATGGCTACGTCGAGCAGGGCACCGCTTCGTATTACGGCAACAAGTTCCATGGTCGCCGTACCTCCAACCAGGAGGTGTACGACATGTATGCCTTCACCGCCGCCCACAAGACCCTGCCGCTGCCCAGCTTCGCGCGGGTCACCAATCTGGACAACGGCCAGTCGGTGGTGGTGCGGGTGAACGATCGCGGGCCCTTCCATGACGGGCGCGTGATCGATCTGAGCTACGCCGCCGCCTACAAGCTGGGCATCACCCAGCGCGGTACCGGCCGGGTGGAAGTGCGCGCGCTGACACCGGGCAAGGACGAGCGTGGCTATGCCGCCGCGCGCTCCGCATCCACGCCCGCCGTCCCGGCCAGCAGCGGCATGGATGCGCTGGTCGAGAAGCTGCCGGCGTCGAATCCGGCGGCTCAGGCCGCTGCCGCAACGGCTACCGCGGCCAACGCGGCGGTCGTCGCCACGGTGGATAGACGCGGCAGCCGGCGCTACCAGGTCATTCCGGACACGAAGAATCCGGCCAGCGCCGACCGCTTCGATGCGTGGATGCAGGCCAACGGCGTGCGCGTGGCCACCGGCAAACCGGCTGCACCGGCACCCACCGGGACGCAGGCCACCGCCGTCTCCACGACGATCGCGTCGCCCGCGGCCTCCCGCGCGGCGGCATCGACATCGACGCCGGTGACATCGGCAGGCGCGTCGTCGATTGCGCCTGGCGTGATCCCGCGCGCGCTGGGCGCGCCGCTGCAATTGCAGGTGGGCAGCTTCGCCAGCCGCGAGAATGCCGACCGGGCGCTGGCCCGGCTGGTCGCGGCGGGCATCGCCGGGGCCAGCCTGAGCGATGTGCAGAGCAACGGACGGGTGCTGTGGCGACTGCGGGTCGGCGCGACCGACCCGGCCGGCGCCGATGAACTGGCCGGCCGCATCGCCAAACTGGGCTTCGGACGCCCGCAACTGGTCCGCGACTGAACCGCGCTGCGGTTTTTTCGCCTGTTTTTCGGCCTTGGTGGATTCCCAGCCGCCAATGCCTGCCTAAAATGTCGTTTTCGTCGAACGGGCCCCGCGCCCAGTCAGGAGTTCGCAGCAGATGAAGTTCCGTTTCGCCCTGGCCGCCCTGGCCACCGCCGCCTTCGGCGCGGCGATCGCGCAGACCCCGGCACCGCAGCCGGCGCCGGTCGCCCCGCCCGCCGAATCCGTCGCCATCCCGCCGCCGCCCAAGCCGGTCGGCACCGCATGGGTGCTGATGGACTACATCACCGGCCAGGTGCTGGCGGGCGAGAACTACGACCAGCGCGTCGAGCCGGCCAGCATCACCAAGGTGATGACCTCCTACGTGCTGGCGGCCGAGCAGAAGAACGGCAAGATCCGTCCGGAAGACCAGGTGATGATGAGCGAGCGCGCCTGGCGCGAGGGCGGCGCCGGCACCGATGGCAGCTACAGCGGTTTCGCGGTCAATAAGACCGCGCCGCTGCTGGACATGGAAAAGGGCATGGCCGTGCAGTCGGGCAACGATGCCGCCATCGCGCTGGCCGAACACGCCGCCGGCAGCCAGGAAGCCTTCGCGTCGCTGATGAACAACTATGCCGCCAAGATCGGCATGAAGGGCTCGCGCTTCGCCAACGCCCACGGCCTGTCCGCGCCGGAGCACTATTCCACCGCCTACGATCTGGCCCTGCTGGGCCGCGCGCTGATCCGCGACTATCCGGAAACCTACGCGTTCAACAAGATCAAGGAATTCACCGTCGGCACCATCACCCAGCCCAACCGCAACCTGCTGTTGTGGCGCGACGGCAGCGTGGACGGCATCAAGACCGGGCACCACTCCGGCGCCGGCTACTGCCTGATGAGTTCGGCCAAGCGTGGTGACCAGCGCCTGATCGCGGTGGTGATGGGTTCGACCTCCGAGAAGCAGCGCGCCGACGACAGCCTGGCGCTGCTCAACTGGGGCTTCCGCTTCTACGAAACCCACCGCCTGTACGAGCCGGGCAAGGTCATCGCCAGCCAGCGCGTGTGGAAGGGCCAGGCCAAGGAAGTGCAGCTGGGCGTGGCCCAGCCGATGCTGGTCAGCGTGCCGCGTGGCCGCTACGCCGATCTGAAGCCGAGCATGAACGTGCCCAAGACCCTGGTCGCGCCGATCACGAAGGGCCAGGCCATCGGCGACGTGAAGGTCACCCTGGACGGCAAGGTCGTCGCCCAGGCCCCGCTGGTGGCGGTCAACGCCGTCGAGGAAGCCGGCTTCTTCAAGCGCCTGTGGGACGCCTTCTGGATGTGGTGGGAGTCGGACTGAGTTCCACATCCAACACGCAATGATCGCGAAGCCGGCGCAAGCCGGCTTCGTCGTTTTCGCATCCTCGATCCCGATCAAGGGTCATCGAGGGCCCGCAACGCGCGCACGCGACCGATGCTTCCTGGCGTTCCGGCCGGGCGTGGCGAGCGCACCCGCCGACGCCGCCTTCAGGAGCCGCCGGAACGTCGGGCATTCCATGTGGCTGGGCGCGCGACAGGCGGCGGCGTGGCGCAGGCCATCGCGCATGGCGCCGAGCTGGCGGATGGTGCGGTCCAACTCGGCGCTCTTGTCCAGCAGCATCTGCCGATCGATGCGCGGCTGCCCGTCGGGCGCGAACATCGCCGCGATCTCGTCCAGCGAAAAACCGGCGGCCCGGCCCAGCGCGATCAGCGCGAGCCGGTCCAGGACGCGGGCGTCGAACACGCGCCGCAGCCCGTGCCGACCGATGGCGCGGATCAGGCCTTTTTCCTCGTAGTACCGTAAGGTCGAAGCGGGTACCCCGGTGCGTTCGGCCACCTGGCCGATATCCAGTTCCTGCATGGGCTTGACTTCAAGTCGACTTGAAGTCGCACAGTGCCCTTACTCCTCCCCCGGCGCAAGCGGGCGCAGAAAACCATGGATACGAAGACGATCGCCGATGAGCAGGCCAGGCTCTGGAACGGCACCGGCGGCCAAGCCTGGGTGGACCAGCAGGCGCTGCTGGACGCGATGCTGGAACCGTTCATTCCCATCCTGCGGGAGGCATTGAACGAGCCTGCCGCGCGGGTGCTGGACATTGGCTGCGGCACCGGTGCCACCACCCTGGCGATGGCGCGGGTGCTGGCGGGGCAGGGCGAGTGCATCGGTGTCGACATTTCCGCGCCGATGCTGGCGCTGGCCCGCGAGCGTGCGCAGCGCGAAGACCTGCGCGTGCGGTTCGTCCAGGCCGACGCGCAGACATACCCGTTTCCAGCGGAACACTTCGATCGGATCATCTCGCGCTTCGGCGTGATGTTCTTCGCCGATCCGGTACGGGCGTTCGCCAACCTTCACCGATCGGCAAGGCCGGATGCACGATTGTGTTTCATCGCCTGGCGCAGCGCCGCGGACAATCCGTTCATGACCACGGCGGAACGTGCCGCCGCACCGTGGCTTGCCTTGCCCGAGCGGCGCGCGGATGGTCCCGGCCAGTTCGCGTTCGCCGACCCGCATCGCGTCCATCGACTGCTCGAGGAAGCCGGCTGGTGCGACATCGAGATCCGTCCGGTCGATCCGATCTGCTCGCTGCCCGAATCCCGGTTGGTTTCCTACTTCACCCGGCTGGGGCCGGTGGGACAGGCATTGCAGGAGGCGGATGCCGAAACCCGAACGCAGGTCGTCGGCGCCATGCGTGCCGCGTTCGAATCCTACGTGCGGGGATCCGAAGTCCGCTTCACCGCCGCCTGCTGGCGGATCGATGCGCGCCGAGGGAGTGCAGCGCGATGATGCCGCCGTCGGAATTCGTCGTGCATGCGATTGTGCTTGGCCTGGGCGCCACCGCGCTGATGGATGCCTGGATCTGGCTGCGCCAGCGCTGGTTGGGCGTGCCGGGACTGAACTACACACTGCTTGGACGCTGGGTGGCGTGGTTGCCGCGTGGCCGTTTTCTTCACGATCCCATCGCGGCCACTCCACCGGTGCATGGCGAGCGGGTGATTGGCATCGCGGCGCATGTGCTGACCGGGATTGTCTTCGCTGCGATTCTGCTGATGTTCGGAGGTGAAGCGTGGCTTCGCGCGCCAACGCTTCCGCTATCCCTGATGGTCGGCATCGGTTCCGTGGTTGCGCCGTTTCTGCTGATGCAGCCCGGCATGGCGCTGGGCATCGCCGCCCGCCGCGCGCCGCATCCCGGCCGCACACGCCTGCACAGCCTGGTGACGCACGCGATGTTCGGCGTCGGCCTGTATCTGAGCGGAAAGATCCTGTCGTGGATGGCATGACCGCATCAACGCGAATCGCCGGCGCGAGGGTGCGTTGCGCAGCAACAGCACTGGCGTGAAGGATGACGTCTTCCGCGTCGCCACGAGCATGCGGACAGGCAAGCGGACTCCACCTGTATTCCGCGACGGGCGGAAAGGCCGGAATACTTCCGGCACATGCACGCGTCCGGCATCGCCTCGAGCATGCGGGCCGGACGTCCATCCGGTGGAGGCAGCAGATGAACCCGTGTCGTTCCGTTCTCCCATGGTGTGCCCGGCGCGTGCTTCCGGGTGTGTCGGGACTGGTGCTGCTGGTGGCCTGGGTTGCCGGCGCCGGCGCGGTCGAACCCCGCCTTCGCGTCGATGGCGCCAGCGTGGAATCGTTCGAACCGCCAGCCACGGTGCGGGTGCCGGCTTCCGCCGAATACCTCGGCAACCGGCGCTGGGTGCTGTACGGCTATGCCGATTGCGATCTGCATGTATACGCGCAGAAGGACGCCAAGGGCATGGTGCAGCGGCTGTACTGGATACAGTCGGAAGCCTACATTCCCAGCCGGCCCGAACTGACCCATGCCGGCGATTACGCCAAGTCCCGCGCGCTGAAGATGGGTGGACTGGATTTCCATCTTGACACCTGGGGTCGCGCGCTGAGCGACGAGGCGCCCGCCGACTCGGATCTGGAACAGGTCGAACAGCTGGTCGCCGCCGCGAAGCTCAGGTTGCCGCAGCACATGGCCTTCGTCCGTCTGGTGCATTTGCCGGACGCGGCGCAGCGCAAGGAACTGATGCTCATCTATGCCGAGCGCGCCGATACCGACGCCGCGCCCGACGACAGCGTGGTTGCGCGCATGCGGCAGGCCATCGGTCTGGAAAGCCGGCCAGGGCCCTAGCGCCTGGAGCGGATGACGCGGCATGGCGGGAGTCACCGTGACCAACGGCCATTGATCCGGTACCTGTCCCCTCCGTAGCGTGGTCCGCATTCCCCACGGAGCAACGGAACATGCGCTTGGCATTGATGGCGGTGATGGTGTGCGCGGTGCTGGGCGCGACCACATCGCAAGGATGGGCGGCGGACGCGAAGGCCGGCGATCCGGTTGTCGATATCGACGATGTCGAGCGCTTCTACCGGCTCTACGACAGCGTCCAGGGACACCCGAGCGCCGAACAATTGCAGCGCGATTACCTGGATGCTGGATCCGAGGGACTACACCACTTCGCCAAGGCCCGCCGCATCACCGGCGAGGCGATCGCCGCGAACCTGGCGAAGAATCCGCAGGCCTACATCGATGCCAAGCGCTGCATGGAAGTGCTGCCGGACACCCGGAACCGGCTCAGGGCTTCCTTGCGGAAACTGGTGGAACTGTATCCGGAAGCGCGCCTGCCCACGGTCACGATAGCGGTGGGACGCGGCAAGCCGGTCGGCACCGCCAGCGCCGACACTGGCGTGCAGATCGGACTGGAAGCGCTGTGCGCGACCGACTGGCTCAATCCCGACCTGGAGGATCGCTTCGTCCACGTGATCGCGCACGAATATGTGCACGTCCAGCAGGTGCCGGCGTTCGTCGAAACCGAGCAGGCCACGGTGCTGGAGAGCGCGCTGATGGAAGGTGCCGCCGAATTCGTCGGCGAGCTGATCTCCGGCGAGGTGGCGTACCTGCATCTGAAACAGAACACGAAGGGGCAGGAGCTGGCCATCGAAACCAAGTTCCAGGCCGACATGGACAAGCGCGATCTGTCCGACTGGATCTACAACAGCAAACCCGGAAACCCGGGCGATCTCGGTTATTGGGTCGGCTACCGGATCGTGAAATCGTATTACCAGAACGCCAGCGACAAGCGGCAGGCGCTGCGTGACATCATCGGTTTGCAGGATGCACGGGCGTTCCTCGCACGCAGCGGCTGGCGGCCGGGCATCGAGCTGCGCTAGCGGCGCGACAGATGCGGCTTGCCCACGCCCATCACGCCCCAGCCGGTGCCATGGTCGTAGGTGGAATTGCGCGCCGGATGGATGAAGTGATCGCCGAAGCAGAGCTTGCGCAGGATGGCGTCGGGCCGCAGGTGCCAGCTGGCCCAGCCCAGCGGTGAATCGCCATTCCGGTCGCGGGCATCGATGCGTGCGCCCGCGGCCAGCAGCAGATCGATGGCGCGCTCGCTGCCGAATGCGGCGGCGCGATGCAGCGGCGTTTCCCCCTGGGTGCGGGCATCGCGCATGAAGCTGCCGGTTTCGATGCCCGGCAGGGTGGCGCAATCGGGATCTGCACCGGCGGCCAGCAGCATGTCAACGATGGTGTCGTAGGCGGGGCGATTGGCCTTGCACAGGGCCAGGTGCAGCGGCGATTCGCCGGTGTCGGGCAGGACATGGCCGGGGTTGGCGCCCTGTTCGATCAGGAACTGGCACAGTGGCCAGTGGCCGTGGAAGACCGCATCGCCCAGGCCGAGATTGTCGCCGAGCGATGCGAGGGTTTCACCATGGGCAAGCAGGAAGCGGATGGCGCTGACGTCGCCGTAGTACGCGCACCACTGGATGAGCCGAACACCATTTCTATCCGCGTCGGTGGCGGCATGGCCGTCGTCGACATGCTCGAACACCAGATCGGTGCGGCCATCGCGGATGCGGTCGAGGCGATCGCTGTTCATGGGAAGGCGCTCCACCAGGTTCCGAACCGGTGGGTCGATTCTGCCATCGGAACCGGAACCCCTCGTTCGCCGTTCGTCCGACGCATCCCGGACGCTGGCGGGGTCATGACAAGGAGCGTGTACCGGAGCGCGCCGCGGCGAGGAACAGCGCCGCCGACACCAGCCACAGGCCGGTGAACACCACCGTCGCCGGCCACGGATGATCCATGCCGGAGAACTGGGCAACCAGGCCGATCGTGGCCTGGGCGATGGCGGTGGCGGTGAGCGCGGCGGCCATGCCGCCCGGACGGAAGCGTGCGATGAACGCACCGGCCACGCCGATCGCCAGCACGCCGGCATACCAGAGATTGTAGGAATTGGTTTCGCTGCCGACGAACCCGACCGCCAGGTTCACCCACACCAGCAGGAACGCGGTGCCGACCGCGAGCAACGCGCCCGCCCGGTACCGCCAGTTGCCGCCCTTGCGCATCGCCACGTCGCAGGCGCCGCAGGCGACGGCGAGCATGCCGCCGAAGACGACGAAATCGGACAGCGTCCAGTTCACTTCGTCGGTGAACTGCATGGCGATCAGCGGCAACGACAGCAGGCAGGCGGCGGCGCCCCACATCAACAGGCGCCAGCCGGCGAAATGCGGTTCACGGGGATGTCGCGCGTCTGTGGTCATGAGCTTGTCTCCCTTCCGAGGTGGCCCAGCGTGCCGGCCAGGCATGAAAAAAGCAGGTCGGCTGTGTGAAGTGGAGATGAAAACAACGTCGTGCCATACATTTCAGGTAGCAGGTAGCGCGAAGCCCCGCCAGGTCCAGGTCATGTCACGCCGGCTTGGCGGTTGGCGACGCTGACGTGGTGTCATGCGGTGTGCCGGCGCTGGCGCCTGCGCCGCCGCCTGTATCGCCACAGGGCGACCACGCCCCCCAGCAACGCGAGCGCGGCGGTCGCCAGCACCGTCATGCGGACCGCTACACCATGCTGGAACACCACTTCCTCGCCCTCGCCATCCAGCGTGTAGGCGATGACGTAGTCGCCCATCGGGCCCAGGCCTTCCCGCCCGCCCGCCGCGATCACCACGTACTGCCGCCCTTTCACCGCGTAGATCGATGGCGTGGCCTGTCCGCCGGCCGGCAGCTTGGCGTCCCACAGGATCTCGCCCGTCCTGCTGTCGAGGGCGCGAAAGCGCGCATCGGCGGAGGCGCCGATGAAGGTCAGGCCGCTGGCGGTGGTGACCGCGCCGCCGAGCACCGGCATGCCGACGTTCAATGGCAGCCACGGCAGTTCCTCCTCCAGCGTTCCGAGCGGACGCTCCCACAGCACCTTGCGCGCGCGCAGGTCCACCGCGACCACGCGTCCCCACGGCGGCTTGACGCACGGCGTTCCCTTGGCCGAGGCCAGCACACCGCGGCGCATGCCGTAGCGCGTGCCGTCCATGCTGTTGAACTCCTGCTCCGGATAGGCGTCGTCCTTGTCCCAGTCGAAGTCGGGCCGCGGGATCAGCGCCACCTGCATCGGCAGATCCGACACCGGCAGGATGGCGATCTGGCGCTGCGCGTCGATCGCGATGCCGCCCCAGTTCACCCCGCCTGCCCAGCCGGGCAGGGCGATGGTGCCGCGCACGCTGGGCGGGGTGAAGATGCCTTCCGAACGCAGCCGCGCGATCTGTTGCGCGCAGTCGCGGCGCTCGCCGGGCGTAGGGCCCCAGGCATCGTCCGGCGTCAGCGGCGCGTGGCGCGCCAGGCGCAACGACGGCTCGGGCATCGGCTGGGTCGGCCAGGCCTGCTCGCCGGGCACATCCGAGGCGGGCACCGGCACTTCGCTGATCGGGAACACCGGTTCGCCGGTGCGCCGATCGAAGGCGAACAGGAAACCGGTCTTGGTCGCCTGCAACACCGCATCGCGCGGACCCTGCGCGGTCTGCACGGTGGCCAGGGCCGGTTGCGAGGCCAGGTCGTAATCCCACAGATCGTGGTGCACCAGCTGCTGCGCCCACACGCGCCGGCCGCTGCGCAGATCCAGCGCCACCAGCGAATTGGCATCGCGGTTTTCGCCCAGGCGTTCTCCGCCGTGGTAATCCGGGCTGGCCGAACCGGTCGGCACGTAGACCAGCCCCAGCGCCGGATCCACCGACAGTGGCGCCCAGGCGTTGGCCGCGCCCACGGTGCGTGCCTGCTCCGGTTGCCAGCCGCGCGCGGCGGCTTCGGCCGGATCCCGGGGTACCGGATCCCAGCGCCACAGCTCGGCACCGCTGCGTACGTCGTAGCCGCGCACCACGCCTTCTTCCAGTGCATGCGCGCGGTTGTCGCCGACCGAGCTGCCGACCACCAGCACGCCGTCGGCGATCACCGGCGGCGAGGTCACCGCGTAGTTGCGCCATTCGCTGTCGGGTTCGTCGTGCAGGGTGATGCCGGTGCGCAGATCGATCGTGCCCTGCACGCCGAATCCGGCACAGGGCTGGCCGTTGGCGGCATCCAGCGCGATCAGGCGCGCATCCAGGGTGCCGAACATGATGCGCTCGCGGCAGGCCGCGCCGGCGGCGGCTTCCGGATCGCGCCAGTAGCTCACCCCGCGTGAGGCCGGATCGCTGTAGCGTTTGTTGCGTGCGACCTTCGCGTTGAACGACCACAGCTCGCGACCGCTGGCCGCGTCCAGCGCGAAGGCGATGCCGGTGCCGGTGTTGAGGTACATGCGACCGTCCACCACCAGCGGATTGGCTTCGAACCGCCGCCGCTCCGGATCCGGCAGGCCCGCGCCCAGTTCGCCGGTGCGGAACGACCAGGCGATACGCAGCCGGCCGACGTTGGCCGGGGTGATCTGGGTGAGCGGTGAATGCTGGCCGCCGCCGGGGCCGCCACCGTAGCTGGACCAGTTGTCCGCATCCGCCGCCCGGGTGCCCGCGCCTGCCAATGCCAGGACCACGCCACCCACCCATCCGTACCACGCCTTGCCCACCATAGGTCTTCGCTCCCGTGTCGTTGCCGGCGGAGTGTGCGCGCAACGGCGCGGGGCGGGAGAGGGAAGGGATGGATCGCGGGCCGCGGGGACGAATGGCGGGAGGCCGGGGCCGAGCCGCGCCGTCATGTCGTCCGCCAGGCGCCGATCAACGCCGGGGACCGCAATCGGGACGCCGCTCAGGCGTACGCCACCCAGCCGTGAAAGGTGAATCCGACGTGGAACAGCTCGATGCCGGTGAAGCAGGCGTCGGCCAGGATCGCTTCGTCCTCGGCGGGTGCAAGCAGATGCAGGTGCCGATCGATGGCGTCACGCCCGGCCGTCGCCTGCGCCGGTTCGATGCCGGACGCCACCGCGAAGGCGGCGTAGCGCGACAGCCAGCGTGCGCGTTGCTCCCCGTCCTGCGGAAAGCTGGCGTGGGCCACCACGAACGGCGCACCCGGCCGCAGCCTGCGCCGGACCTCGCGCAGGGTCCGCAGGCGCTCCCCGGCGGACAGGAAATGCAGGGTCAGCAGGCAGGCGCCCGCGTCGAAGGGACCGTCGGGCGCGTCGTCGATGGTGCCGGGCACCCATTGCGTGCGCGCCGCCAGCGGTCCCAGCGTTTGCGCGGCCAGATCCAGCATGGCCCGCGCCGGATCCACGCCGGTGAAGGTCCAGCCCGGATGGGCCTGGGCGAACGCCTTCAGTTCCAGCCCGCCACCTGCGCCGAGCACCAACACCCGCGCATCGGCCGGCGCCCGCTCGGCCAGCAGGATCGTGGCCATGCGTTGCAGACCGACGAATCCGGGCACCAGCCGCGGCGGTCCCTCGGCGTAGCGCGCCACGGCGGCGGCGTCGGAAAACGCGGAGGTGGGGTCGGTCATGCGGGACGCTCTCGGAGTGGCGTGGTGGTGACTGGAACTTCAGCCTTCGCCCCGCGCCAGCGCGTCCGGCTCGGGCTCAACGACGATGGCCGGCGCTTGCGGTTGATCGCCGTCGGCGCTCACCCGTCCCACCCACCACACCGCCAGCAACGACAGCGCCACCGCCACCCAGCCCGCGGTGCCGTAGCCGCCGATGGGGCCGGCGGGCGTTGACGAGGACAGCATCAATCCGCCCAGGTAGGCGCCGCAGCCGGTGCCCAGCGCCTGCACCGCGCTGTTGGCGCTGAGGAACGCGCCGCGCTCGGCCGGCGCCGGCACCGTGGTCAACAGCGCCTGCATCGGAATCATGCGGCCGGACATCAGCACCATGAAGAACGGGAAGAACGCCAGCATCGCGATGAAGCCGATGTGGGGCAGATGGGTCACGAACAGCATCGGCGCCAGCGACAGCAGCACCGCGACCCGGAACACCCGATGCTTGCCGTGCCGATCCGCCAGCTTGCCGATAGCGCGCGAGGTGAAGAACGTCGCCGCGCCGCCGACCATGTACAACCACGACAACTGATCCGGAGCGATGCCGTGGTTGGCGACCAGAACCGGTGACATGAAGGGAATCACCAGCATCGAGGCGACCATCAGCAGCAGCGTCAGCACGAACGCATTGAGGTAGCGCGCCTGGGTGAACAAGCCGAACAGGTTCGGGAACGCCTGCTTCCACGGAACCGCCTGCCGCGCCAGGTGTTGATCCAGCGGCGGCAGCACGCGCGATCCGGCGAACCAGATCACCACCGACAGGCCGACCAGCAGCCAGAACGGGGCAGCCCAGCTGTAATGCGCGCCCAGCAACACGCCGGCCGGTACGCCCAGCACCGAGGCCAGCGAGAACGCCATCATCACCGTGCCGGTGGCCGCGCCGCGGCGCGGACCGGGAATCACGTCGGCGATGATCGCCATCACGATCGAGCCGAGCACGCCGCCACTGATGCCGGCCAGCGCGCGCGAGGCCAGCAGCAGCGCGTAGCTGTCCGCCATCGCGCAGGCCAGGTTGGACAACGCGAACAGCGCGTACACGACCAGCATCAGCTTGCGCCGGTCGAAACGATCGATATAGGTGGCGGCCAGCAGGCCGGACAGGCCGGCACACCAGGAATAGGCCGACACCGCGGCCGCGAACGCGGCGGGAGTGATATGGAAGGCCTGCATGATCTGCGGACCCAGCGGCATCATCACCATGAAATCCATGATGAGGGTGAACTGGGTCAGCATCAGCAGCCAGAGCAGGTGACGCTCGCGGGGAGCGCTCAACGAATACATGCAACGTCCTTGCGGTCTGACGACCGGAGCAATGGGGGAATGGAATCAGTCTTCCAGGTTTTCGTGCACGCCCTGCGCGCCGCGTTTCCAGTAGGCGGCGGCGCGGATGCGTGATTTTTCGACGCCGCGTTCATCCACCAGGTAGCGGCGCACCGCACGGATGTCGGCGGATTCGCCGGCGGCCCACACATAGCCATCGCCTTCGGGCAGCGCCAGTGTGCGCAGTGCCTGCAGCAGGAGCGGCTCGGCGGTGTCCGCGCCGTCGCGATGGCACCAGTGTACCGACAGTTCGGCATCGGTCCGCAGATCCGGCCGTGCCGAGGCGTTGGCGATCTCCAGCACGGCGATCGCGCGCGTGCCGGCCGGCAGTTCGCCCAGGCGGCGGGCGATGGCCGGCAACGCGGTGTCGTCGCCGATCAGCAGATGCCAGTCGAAGCCGGTGCCGATCACCAGCGAACCGCGTGGTCCGCCGACGCCCAGCCAGTCGCCCGGCTGCGCGCGCGATGCCCAGTCGGTGGCTGGACCGGCTTCGTGCAGGGCGAACTCCAGTTCCAGTTCGCAGGCGTCGTTGTCGTAATGGCGCGGGGTGAAATCGCGCATCACCGGGCGTGGCCTGTCGTCGCGGAACTCCACACCGTTCGGACCGAGCTCGGGGAGTTCGGGACGCGCTTCGCCCGGCGCGGGGAAGAACAGCTTGACGTGATCGTCGAATGAAGCGGAAACGAAATCGCGCAACGAATCGCCGGTGAGGGTGACGCGGCGCAGATGCGGGGTGACGTCGTGCACGCGCGCCACCTGCAACAGGCGCAGTTTCAGCGGATGGCGGACGCGCACGACCGCCTTGTCGGCAACTTCGGACATGGAAACCTCGTGGGGGAGAGGTGAAACATTTCCGCCGCCCGAAGGCGGCGGAGGGGAATATCGGTCATTGGCCTTCGCTGTCCTCGATCTCGCGGGTGGCGCGCTCGAGGATGGCGGCGATGCGGCGCTGCTCGGCGGCCGATACGCCATCGCGGCGCACCAGCGCGTGCTTCAGGGCGTGCCGCGCGCGGATCAGTTCGGGCACCCAGCCACCTTCATCGACATCGGCCTGCGGTTCGCCGGCGAACGCGCGCCGCACCGAATCCATCTTGCGCGCGATATGCGACAGCTTGGCGAGCATCAATTCGACCCGATCGCGGTTCGCTTCCAGATACTCGCGTCCAGGCGCCGCGAGCGCGTAGCGCTTGCGGTTGCCCTCGGCTTCCACGTCCACGTAGCCCAGCTCTTCCAGATAGGTGAGGGCGGGGTACACCATGCCCGGACTGGGGCTGTAGAACCCGTTCGAGCGCGCCTGCAGGGCCTTGATCAGCTCATAGCCGTGGCTGGGCTGGTCCTCCAGCAGGGCCAGCAGCAGCAGTTGCAGATCGTCGGAACTGAATTTGCGGCCCCGGGTCAGGCCATCCTCGCCAAAGCCGCCGAATCCGCCCGCAAAACCGGGGCCCGGCCCGTGGCGATGACCGCCGCGGCCGCCGTGGCGCCGGCCGACGGCCTGCCAGAACGCATGCACGGAAAAGCCTTCGGAGAAGGGGAAATCGCCGCCGCAGTCTTCGCCGCGGCGCGCGTGTCGGGGGTGATGACGGCGCATCGGACACTCCTCGGTGTCATAAGATGCATCGTAAGATATATATCGTAAGAGTGTTCGTCAAGCCTGGAGCGCGTGGAGCGTTTCCTGGATTTCGGCGCCCTTGGGTTATGGTGGCCGCCGCTCGTGGATCGGGATAGCGGGCATTCACTGGAACATCCGATGGCGACATCCGAAGACTCGATGGGGAAAACAACGACAGGCTCCGGCCAGGATCCGGAACTCCTGCGCCGCCTGCTGCGCGCCCGGGACCGGATGGATGCCGCCTCGCACGAGGACTGGCCGGTGGCACGGCTGGCGCGGGTGAGCCATGTGTCCGAGGCGCATTTCGCACGCTCGTTCAAGGAGGCGTTCGGCGTGCCGCCGCATCGCTACCTGCTGACCCGGCGCATCGAGCGGGCCAAGACCCTGCTGCGCGATACCGAACTGCCCATCCTCGACATCGCGCTGCGGACCGGCTGGAACAGCCTGGGCACCTTCGGCCGCACCTTCCGCGACATCACCGGCGAAAGTCCGGGTGCGTTGCGCGGCCGCGAAGGCGCCGCCCGCCGCTCGGCGCAGGCGATGCCGGCCTGCTATGCCAGCGCCGCGCACCGTCCCGATCTCACCATCGCAGTTTCGGAGAAGCGGCGGCGGGAGGCCGGTGCTACAAAGGCGGCCCCAGAGAAACCGGAGGTCACATGAGTCAGGGTGTTGGAATGGTTGGGCTGTACGTCCGCGATCAGGACGAGGCGCTGGAGTTCTACGTCGACAAGCTGGGTTTCCGCGTGCACACCGACGTGCGCAACGGCGACTATCGCTGGCTGACCGTGCAGCATCCGGATCAGCCGTCGTTCCAGCTGGGACTGTTCAAGCCGCAGGAGCCGGTGCTCGACGCCGCCACCGCGCAGACCGCGCGCGAGATTGTCGCCAAGGGCGGGATGCCGCCGCTCATCCTCGACGTCGATGACTGCCGCGCGGCCTACGAACGCATGAGCGGGCGCGGGGTGGAGTTCACCCAGCCGCCGGAAGAACGCTACGGCAATGTCGATGCCAATTTCCGCGATCCCTCCGGCAATGGCTGGAAGATGATCGAGTCACGTCGCGGCAAGCACTGAATCCACGTTGGTCCCGCACGCGGCCGGATGACCGCGCGCGGGCGCAGCACCGTCCGGCAACGTGCAAGCCCGCCCGAGGCGTCTCGGGCCAAGCGCAGAGGAAATCCCGATGAACAAGTGGATCCGTCAGTTCCACCGCTGGCTGTCGATCATCTTCACCCTGACCGTGCTCGCCAACCTTGTCGCGTTGGCGATGCAGAAGCAATCCACCTGGGTGGGATTGATGGCGCTGTTTCCGCTGATCCTGTTGATGATCACCGGACTCTACCTGTTCGCCTTGCCCTACCTGGCGAAGTCGCGTGCCGCCCCGCAGGCGGGAAGCTGAGGCACGGTGTCATTGCGCAAGCGCCAGCAGCACGATGCCCGTGGCGGCCAGCATCAGGCTCCACAGGCAACGCAGGGTCGCGGCGCGCCAATGACGCAGGTACCTGCCCCATCCATGGCAGGCGCCCCGCGCCAGAGCGCCGGTCACCAGCAGCATGGCGGTCATGTGCAGCGCCACCGCCGCCAGCAATGCCACGGATGAGGAACCGGAGGCGGTGAAATCGCGCCACGGGCCGGCGGACAGGCACGTCGGCACCAGCGCCGGCACCAGGACCATGCCCAAACCGTGCGCGGTCGCCATCAAGCCGGACCACAGCGCCAATCCGACCGCGCCGAGGCGGTTCGCGGTGGGCGCGGGTGGCGCATGTCGGCGCCACAGGTGATGGCAGGCCAGGACGAGCAGGGCGGCTCCGGCGATGCGCGTGGCGACCGCCGCCTCCACGCGCAGGCCAATCGCGAAGGCGGTGGCGATCAGCACGATCGCCGTGGCATGTCCAATACCGATCGGCCACAACGCATGCCAGGCGTGTTCGCCACGGCCGGCATGGATCGCGCCGGCCGCGGCGAACATCCAGCCATTGGCCGGATGCAGCCCGTGCAGGGCACCGAGTCCGGCGATCGCCAGCCAGGGCCAGATCGTGTCCATGCCGCCGCGCCGGCCTTCGTGCTCAGCCGTGGCAACCGCAGGCGCTCTTGCCGTCCGCCTGTTCGTAGAGATCGTGGTGGCGCACCCAGGACATGGTGTCTTCCAGGCCGGCTTCGTCGCGGCCCTTCGGGGTGAGGTCGAGCAGCGGGTATGTCCCCATCATCACTTCCACGCCACGACCGAAGCGTGAGTAGGTGTGGAAGACGGTGCCGGCGTCGTCGCGATGGAACACGCTGATACCGGGGGCCTCGGAATGCGGGAAATACTGGTGGGCGTAGTTGTAGTCGACCGCGCCGGTGGCCATGTCCTCGGGGGTGAAGCTGACCCCGAAGTCGTAGTTGAAATCGGAACCGAACGAGGACACCCACGGGAACTTCCAGCCCATGCGCGCGCGGAAGCGCTGGATGTCGGCCAGCGGCGCGCGCGAGATCACCAGCAGGGTGGTGTCGCGCTGGGCCAGGTGCGCGCGCGCGCCATCATGGTGATCGGCCATGTAGGAACAACTGCGGCAGCCCTGGTCGCGGCCGGGCGTGAACATGAAGTGCTGGACCAGCAACTGGTGGCGGCCGTCGAACAACTGGTCCAGCCGGCGCGGCCCGTCGACGGTATCGAATACATAGTCCTTCTCGACCTTTACCCAGGGCAGGGCGCGGCGTTCCTCGGCGATGCGATCGCCCAGGCGGGTCAGCTCCTTCTCGCGTGCGAGCAACGGCATGCGTTCCTTCAGCCATTGTTCGCGGCTGACGATGCGGGGGGAGGCGGCGGGGATTCGGGTAGTGAGGTTCATGATCTGCTCCTGGGGTGTGGGTAGAGCCATCGGGGGAGGAACGGTTGGTGTGGTGCGGGATTGAGCGGATCGCGTGATGGCGCCGGTGATCCCTTTCGAAGAGAGCGGATCCGCCGGAGGTGATCGGGGGATTTGCTTTTCGCGTCAGGAGCCAATCCCCCTCGGTCCCCCTTTTTCAAAGGGGGAGGTGGAACGGCGGGGAACTACCCCCTTCGAAGAAGGGGGTGGGCACC
>NZ_JADHDV010000023.1 GCF_016820515.1 Pseudoxanthomonas beigongshangi
TGTCTACAGAACTCTGGCCGGTCCAAAACGGCTGGGAACTTGGCCAACACTCGCTCTATTTGCTCGATCAGTTTTGAGTCGTGGGACATTTTCGGACGAGCCCTAATTACCTAAGTGACCCCAGGGGTCCGGTTGTATGACTGTTCCACAGCGGTCCGAATCTGACAGCACCCTTGATTTGGCCCGATTCTAGGTGGCTGAAAGCCCCGCCAACAAGTAGTAGGAATGACCGACCCTGGCCCAGCTCCGCGCCGGCGAGGCGGATGTCAGCTTTGGGTCGAAAGGGACATTACACCACGGGGGTTCGAACCCCCGGTCGCCGCCGTGAAAGAGTGGCTGCGGAGGATGGTCAACCAGAGTCCGCTTCGGCTGAGCGCTGGCCAGCAAGCCCGGAAATCAGGAATCCCCCGGGATGTCCTCAAACCTCTCCGACCTTCCCAATTCACCTCAGAGAGTAATCCGTTGATTCCCAAGGCCTAACGTTGGTCTTGTCTTCAACTTATGCTGGAAATCTCACATAAGTTGACCTTTTGGAGCAACTTATGTCGAAACGACCACCGGACAACCTTGGACTGCTTAGTGGTGGGCCCACCAGGACTCGAACCTGGAACCAAAGGATTATGAGTCCTCTGCTCTAACCATTGAGCTATAGGCCCGCTGCGGGGGCATTGTAGCGGGGGGCGGGGGCGGAAACGAAGAACCCGCCTTGCGGCGGGTTCTTTGCTTTGCTGGGTTTGCCTGCTGGCTGGAATCAGTCGATGTCCAGGAAGCTGCGCAGCTGCTCGGAGCGGCTGGGGTGGCGCAGTTTGCGCAAGGCCTTGGCTTCTATCTGGCGGATGCGCTCGCGGGTGACGTCGAACTGCTTGCCCACTTCTTCCAGGGTGTGATCGGTGTTCATGTCGATGCCGAAGCGCATGCGCAGCACCTTGGCTTCCCGCGGGGTGAGGCCGGCCAGCACGTCGCGGACGGTTTCCTGCAGGTTGATGTTGGTGGTGTTGTCGATCGGGGACTCCACGTTGGTGTCCTCGATGAAGTCGCCCAGGTGGGAATCCTCGTCGTCGCCGATCGGGGTTTCCATGGAGATCGGCTCCTTGGCGATCTTCATGACCTTGCGGATCTTGTCCTCGGGCATGTCCATTTCCTTGGCCAGCTCCTCCGGCGTGGCCTCGCGGCCGTACTGCTGGAGCATCTGGCGGGAAATGCGGTTGAGCTTGTTGATCGTCTCGATCATGTGCACCGGGATACGGATGGTGCGCGCCTGGTCGGCGATCGAGCGGGTGATCGCCTGGCGGATCCACCAGGTAGCGTAGGTCGAGAACTTGTAGCCGCGGCGGTATTCGAACTTGTCCACGGCCTTCATCAGGCCGATGTTGCCTTCCTGGATGAGGTCGAGGAACTGCAGGCCGCGGTTGGTGTACTTCTTGGCGATGGAGATCACCAGGCGCAGGTTGGCCTCGACCATCTCCTTCTTGGCCTTGCGGGCCTTGGCTTCGCCGTAGGCCATGGCGCGGCTGATTTCCTTGATCTCGGCCAGCGGCAGGTGCATCGCCTGTTCGACGGCGATGGTGGCTTCCTGCTCGGCGATGATCTGGTCCTTGACCTCGCGCAGGCCGGAAGACCACTTCTGCTTGCGCTTGAGGACTTCGTCCACCCAGCCCAGGTTGGTCTGGTTGCCTTCCCAGGCGCGCAGGAAGTCCTTGCGCGGCATCTTGGCGATGTTGGCCGACAGGTGCATCACGCGGCGCTCGTGGTCCTTGATCTCGTTGACCACGTCGCGCAGCTTGCGGACCAGGGTGTCGGTCAGGGCGAGCGGCAGCTTGAGGGTGACGAAGACCTCGGCCATCTCGGTGCGGATCTTGGTGACGGCCTTGTTGTCCGGGCCGCTCTTGGCGTGCGCCTTCTTGAACTTGGCGTAGCCGTCGGCCAGCGCCTGCATGCGGCGGGCGACTTCTTCCGGATCCGGACCGGTGGGCGCCGCCTCTTCGGCCGCGTCGTCACCGCCATCCTCGTCTTCGTCGTCGCTGTCGGCGTCGCTGTCGGAGGCTTCGACGGCTTCCGGCACTTCTTCCGCCGGTTCCTCGACGTCGTTGAAGCCGACCACGACTTCGGCCAGGCGCTTCTTGCCGGTCTTGTGCAGTTCGTACTCTTCCAGCAGCAGTTCGATCGACCACGGGAAGTTGCCGAGCGAGGCCTGGACCTGGCCCAGGCCTTCCTCGATGCGCTTGGCGATGGCGATTTCGCCTTCGCGGGTCAGCAGCTCGACGGTGCCCATTTCGCGCATGTACATGCGCACCGGGTCGGTGGTGCGGCCACCTTCGGTGTCGAGCGAGGTCAGCGCGGCGGCGGCTTCCTCGGCCGCGGTCTCGTCGACTTCGCGACCGCCGGTGTTGCCGTCGGACAGCAGCAGGGTTTCGGCATCGGGGGCGACTTCATGGACGTCGATGCCCATGCCGTTGATCATGCCGATGATGTCTTCGATCTGTTCCGGGTCGACCAGGTCGTCCGGCAGGTGATCGTTGACTTCGGCGTAGGTCAGGTAGCCCTGCTCAAGACCCTTGCTGATCAGCAGCTTGATTTCAGATTGTTGGGCAGGACGTTCGTTGGCCATGGAGGTTGCGCCACCGGCAGGAGAGGAGGAAGGAACCTAGTATTATACCAGCCCGGGCCACCCCTCGTCCCTGAAAACCATCGTGGGGACGCTGTGTCCGCCTGTCTTGACGTCAGGGGCGGAGCAGGAAGGTCACGGGCCCGTCATTGACCAGGCTGACGACCATATGGGCGCCGAAACGCCCGGTTTCCACCCCTGGCGCGTGTTTTTGCCGGCAGATTTCGACCAGTCGGTTGAATCCCCGTTCAGCCTCCTCCGGCGGGGCGGCGGTGGTGAAGCTGGGACGCATGCCGGAGCGGGTATCGGCGGCCAGGGTGAACTGGCTGACCAGCAACAGGCCGCCGCCGGTATCGGTCAGGGAGCGGTTCATCTTTCCGGCGTCGTCGGCGAACACCCGGTAGCCCAGCAGGCGCTCGGCCATGCGCTGGAACTGCGGCTCGGCATCGCCCGGCTCCACCGCCACCAGGGCCAGCAGGCCGCCGCCAATGGCGCCCACGGTTTCGTCGTCCACGGTCACCGACGCCCGGGTGACCCGCTGTATCAAGGCAAGCATGCGGCCATGCTCGCGGCCCGGCCGGTCACGGTCAACCGCTAGACTGATCACGATGAAGCCGCAGACCACCGCCCTCCTCCTCTACACCGCGATCGCCTGGTTCATGCGCCTGCCCTGGCCGCTGCTGCAGTGGCTGGGGAACCGGCTGGCCTGGCTATGGCTGCGCACCGACGCCCGCGAGAGCCGGGTGGCCCGGCGCAACCTGGAGCTGGCCTTCCAAGGCCTGGACGACCGCGCACGGCAGGCGCTGCACCGGGACATCCTGCGCGCCACCACCCGCCAGCTGATGGAAACCCTGCGCTTCTGGACCCAGCCGCACGCGCGGAACCTGGCCTGCCTGCGCGAGCTGCACGGCGCCGAGCTGTACGACCAGGCCCGCGCCGCCGGCCGCAGCGTGATCATCGCCGCGCCCCACTACGGCAACTGGGAACTGCTGAACCAGTGGCTGGCCTCGCGCGGGCCGTACGCGTTCGTGTACCGGGTGCCGGAGTCGCCGGTGGGCGACGCCTTCCTGCTGCGCGCGCGCGGCGCGGCCAACATCACCCAGGTGCGCGCCGAGGGACCGGCGGTGCGCCAGTTGTGGAAGCAGCTCAAGGACGGCGGCGTGGTGGCGATCCTGCCGGACCAGCAGCCCAAGGCCGGCGACGGCGAGTTCGCGCCGTTCTTCGGCGTGCAGGCGCTGACCATGACGCTGCTGTCGCGGCTGGCCGAGCGCACCGGCGCGGTGGTGCTGTTCGCCTGGTGCGAGCGGATCGGCGACGGCCCGGATTTCGCCCTGCACATCGAACCGGCCGAGCCAGCCATTGCCGATCCGGATCCGGTGGTGGCGGTGACCGCGCTCAACGCCGGCGTGGAGCGGATCGCGCGTCGCGATCCGGCCCAGTACCAGTGGACGTACAAACGCTATACCCTGCGGCCACCGGGCAGCGGCGAGGACAATCCTTACCTCTGAACCCGCGTGATGATTCGAACGCGACAAGGGGACGACATGCGTGCAATGGGATTGTGGCTGGCGCTGTGGGCGGCGCCGGCGCTGGCGGCGGGCGATGATCTGGCCGAAATGAACGCGGTCAGCCGCGCCTGGGATCGCTACGCGGAGCTGGTGAACGCGAACAAGCCCGAAAGCGCGGATCTGCTGGCGGCCTCCAGCTTTACCCATTTCACTTTCCTGCGCGACGCCGCGCTGTACGCCTCGGCCGACCAGCTGCGGCGCCTGCCTTCCGATGATCGGATCAAGGCCTACCTGCTGCGCGCCACCCAGGACGAGGCCGCGCTGAAGAAGATGGACGGCGTCGCGTTGGCGCGCCTGTTCGCCAGCAAGGGCTGGATTTCGGTGCGCAGCGACGAGGAGGACGGCCCCGTCTCGCTGACCCACGTGACCATTTCCGGCGATCACGCCGTGTCCGAGCTGGGCCCGCCGACCGAGAGCAATTTCCAGTTCGGCCCGGATTTCGTGCGCGAGAAGGACGGCTGGAAGTACCGGCTGGAATCCTCGGCGCTGGCGGCGTCGGCGGCTTTCGACCAGTCCGCCACCAATGCCGGCGTCACCAGCACCCAGATGACCGAGTTCGTGCTCGGGCGGATCCTGGAAGCGGAGCCGCCGCGGCTGGCGGTGCTGGATCGCGCGCCGGTGGACGATGCCGCCGCGCGCATCCGCCTCAATGAGCAATGGCCGGACTACGACAGCGTGTTCCGCTTCCGGGTGGAGGCGCTGTGGCGCAAGGCCGAGGCCGAGGACGGCCTGGCCCAGTTGGCGCTGGGTTCGATGATGCTGGACGAGAATCCGCAGTACGTGCAGCGCGATCCGAAGCAGGCGCTGGAGTGGCTGGAACGCGCCAGCAACAACGGCAACACGCGCGCGGCGATGTATACCGCCGGTCTGCTGATGCAGGACCCTTCGCAGTTCGGCGATGCCCTCTACCGGCGCGTGCTGCCGCATCTGCAGCGCGCGGCCAATGCCTCCAATGGCATGGCGATGGTGGAGTTGTCGCATTTCTACGCCGAGGGACTGGCCGGTCTGCCACAGGACTGCCGGCAGGCGGTCGACTGGCAGGCGCGCGCGGAGGAAGCGGGCGTGGAGCACGCGCGCAACGAACAGGTGTGGACACTGGCGACCTGCCCGGTCCCCGGGCAGCGTGACCCGGCCCGCGCGCTGGAGCTGGCGCGGTTCATGATCGAACGCAAGGACAAGCTGTCCTCGGGCGAACTGGACACTGTCGCCGCGGCCTTCGCCGCCAACGGCAAATTCGAACAGGCGGTCGCCTACCAGGCCGAGGCCGTGGCCAAGGCCCCGGAGGAGTACACCGACCGCAAGGCGCTGGCCGCCACCCTCAAGCGCATGAAGGGACGGCTGTCCGACTACCGCAAGGGTCGCGACTACGTGCTCGACTACAGCATGTACGAACAGGCGAAGGCGGAGAGTCGCTGATGAGCGACCTCCCCGTCGAAACGCCAGACGCGGCACCGCCCGCCGCGCCGGACACCGCGTCCGGCTGGCAGCCCGTGCCACCGCGCGGTGGCGTACTGGCCGCCTTGGGCGGCGCGATCATCGGCATCCCGCTGGCGGTGGGCGCGGCGTTCGTCAGCCAGGCGTCCGGCTGGCTGTCGCCGTGGCTGGCCGCGCCGGCCGTGTTCCTGATCGGCGCGGTGCTGTGCGGTTGGCTGAGCCTGCGCCGGCACCTGCGCACACGCTGGAAGCTGGACGAGTCCGGCTTCGCGGTGCGGCGCGGCAACTGGTGGCAGAGCGAAACCCATGTGCCGATTTCGCGCGTGCAGCACCTGGACCTGAAACGCGGCCCGCTGGAACGCGGCATGGGCCTGGCGACGCTGGTCGTGCACACCGCCGGCACCCGCCAGGCCACGGTCAGCGTGCAGGCGATGGATGCGGCCGACGCCGAACGCCTGCGCGACCGGCTGGCCCGGCAACTCGACCTCGACGACGCGTTGTGAGCGTTCCCGAGCCTCCCCCGCTCCCTTCCGCCGCCGACGCGCCGATGGCGGTGGAGCAGCGGTTGCATCCGTGGTCGTGGCTGTTCGTGCTGGTGCAGCAGCTCAAGCAGTTCATCCTGCCGCTGATCGCGCTGGTGGTATTCGGCGGACGCGGGGATCCGGACAATCTGTGGGCCACGCTGGGTCCACTGATTGCCGTCGGCATGCTGGTGATCCTGTCGGTGGTCCAGTACTTCACCTATCGCTACCGGATTGGCCGCGATGGCCTGACCATCCGCAGCGGCTGGCTGCATCGCAGCCTGCGCGAGATTCCGTTCGCGCGCATCCACAACGTGGGCATCCACCAGTCGTTGCTGCATCGCCTGTTCCAGGTGGCGGAAGTACGGCTGGAGTCGGCCGGCGGGCAGAAGCCCGAAGCGGAGATGCGGGTGCTGAGCCTGTCGGCGGCCACCGCGCTGGAGAACCTGATCCGCCATCGCGGCCAGGCCGCGCCGGCATCGATGACCGATGCGCCGTCCCTGCCCGCTTCGAACACCTTGCTGGCGCTGCCGCTGACGGAAGTGATCCGGCTCGGGCTGGCCTCCAACCGCGGCATGGTGGTGGTCGCGGCGGCGTTCGGCCTGGCCTGGCAGGTGCTGCCCGACAAGATGATGGCGGGGCTGGTGCGGCGCTATTCGCGCGAAGCCTTCGGCTACGCGAGCCATCTGGAATGGACGTGGCAGAGCGGCGCGCTCGCCGCGCTGGCAATCCTCGCGCTGGTGCTGGTGCTGACCCGCCTGCTGTCGGTGCTGCTGGCGCTGGTGCAGTTCCATGGCTTTCGCCTGAGCGAATCCGATCGCCGCCTGACCGTCGAACGCGGCCTGCTCACGCGCCTGCGCACCAGCGTGTCGCGCCGGCGCATCCAGGCCTGGACCTTGCGCGAAGGCGTGGTGCAACGCTGGCTGAAGCGGCGCAGCCTGCACATCGATACCGCGGTGGCCAGCCGGGTGGATCACGACGATGGCCGGGCCTTGAAGGTATTGGCGCCGATCGCCACGCGGGACGCCTGCGATGCGCTGGTCCGCCATCTGCTGCCGCATTCGGACTGGCCGCCCACGCGCTGGCAGCCAATGCCGGCGCGGGCGGCGTGGCGGCTGTGGCTGCCCGGGCTGATCCTCACGCCGCTGCTGGCGCTCGCGCTGTGGTTTCCGTTCGGCGCCTGGGCGGGCCTGGCATTGCTGGCCTGGCCGCTGACCGGTTGGGCCGCGTGGCAGAACGCGCGCCGTTCCGGCTACACGGCCGGCGATGAACTGATCGCGGTGCGCGGCGGCTGGTGGTGGCGCTGGTGGCGGTTCGCCGAGGTCGACAAGCTGCAGGCGCTGCGGCTGGCGCGCTCGCCGATCGATCGCTGGCTGGGCACGGCCACGCTGTGGCTGGACACCGCCGGCGACAGCGGTCTGGCCTCGCCCCTGCGATTGCGCTTCCTGCCCGAGCCGGAAGCGCGGGCGATCTACGAGCGACTGGCGCAGGCGCTGGCGCGCCGCCGCCTGCGCTGGTGAGCGCTCAGCCCGCGGCCGGTCCCCAGTAGCCGAGGTCCTTGCGGATCTGCAGCCCGCGCAACAGGCTGCCGAACGGCTTGCGCGCCAGCGGACCCAGTTCGCCGCGCAGCAGCCGCTCGGCGGCAATCATCACCCGCTGCGAGGAATGCCCGTCGTGATACGGATGGATCGCGGTGGCGTAGTCGGCCAGCGCGGCGCGCAACGCGTCGTCCGGTGCGAACGCGCGCGCCAGCATCTCCGGCAGGCGCGCCGGATCGTCGAAGTCGATCATGTGCGGCTTGGGCGCACGGTTGCGGAAAGTCACCACCGGCTTGCGCTGGACCACGAATTCGCTGACCACCGAAGTGGTGTCGGCCACCAGCACGTCGGCCGCGCGCTCGGCGCTGATCAGATCCTCGGTCTCGACGAACACGGCATTCGCGCCGGCCAGCGCGCGATAGCGCGCGAACAGGTCCGGCGCGCACTTGGGGTGCAGGGTCAGCAGCCAGAAGCGCTCGCCGGTGGCCACCTGCGCGGCGATGGCCTCATGCAGGTGCGGGGCCGCGCTCAGGCGTTCGGTGAAGGTCGACGCGAACATCGCCACCGGCCGTCCGTTGGCCTGCGCGCGCCATTGCCGGACCCGCGCGTCCTCCCGCCCGAACAGCGGATCCAGCTTGGGCCAGCCGGTCTCGACCACCTTGAAGTGACCGGCCTCACGGGCCAGCGCCTCGAACGGCGCGGTGGTCGCCGGCCCCTGCGTGCAGTACAGGTCGAACATGCCGCGCACCCGGAAGTGGCCGCGCGCGGCATCGCGCTTCTCCACGTTGAAGCCATGGAACAGCTGCACCTTGGCGCCGGACACGAAGGTCGGCACCCAGTTGGCGGCGCTGAACACCGCGCGCGGGCGCAGGTCGACGGCCTGGCGCGCGTGTTCGATCATCCTCACCGGCGCAGGCAGCCGCGAGCCGGCGGCACCATCGACGAACCAGGCGTGCACGCCGTGTCCGGCGGCTTGCAGCGCATCGGCCAGCGGCTGCAAGATGGGCAGCGCATAGCGTTCCGTCGCAAACAACAGGTAATCCGCCATCAACGCCTCCTCGAACCACCGGGTCCCGATTTCGGCCTGCATTATCGCGTTTAACGAAGCGGACCGCATTGGCGACTGCCTGGCCTCGCTGGCGTTCTGCGACGAGATCGTGGTGGTGGATTCGTATTCCACCGATGCCACGGTGGCGATCGCGCAGGCGGCGGGCGCGCGGGTGCTGCAACGGGCCTTCGACGGCTTCCGCAGCCAGAAGCAGTTCGCGATCGAACAGGCCCGGCATGACTGGGTGCTGTGCCTGGACGCGGACGAGCGCGTGGACGACACCTTGCGCGGCGCCATCGAGTCGGCGCGCGCGACCGGTTTCGAGGGCGCGGCCGGTTACCGGTTCGCCCGCCTGTCGGACTATTTCGGCCGCTTCCTGCGCCACGGCAACGCCTATCCGGATCGGGTGCTGCGCTTGTTCGACCGCCGCCGTGGCGGCTGGCGCGGCAAGCGCGAGGTGCATGAAGCGGCCAGCGTGGACGGCGCGGTGAAGACCCTGCGCGGGGACTTGATCCATTACCCGTACCGTTCGCTGGAGCAGCAGTTGCTCAAGACCCAGCGCTACGCGCGGATGATGGCCGAGCACGATTTCGCGCGCGGCAAGCGCGCCACCCTGGCCAAGCTGGTGCTGTCGCCGGCCTGGCGCTTCTGGCGCGGCTACCTGCTGCGCGGCGGCTTCCTCGATGGCTGGCACGGCCTGGTCTACGCCTACGTGCGCGCCAACTACGTGCGCCAGAAGACCGTCATGCTGTGGCTGCTGCAGACCGGGCAGCCGGTCGTGACTCCCGTTTCCCCCGAACCTGCGAACAAGGCCTGACCATGTGCGGCATCGCTGGCGCCTGGTCGCCCCAACCGCGCACGGGCGCGGACGAACTCCACGCCCTTGGCCGGCGCATGGGCGAGGCCATTGCCCACCGCGGTCCGGACGACAGCGGCACCTGGGTGGACGCGGATATCGGCCTGGTGCTGTCGCACCGGCGCCTGTCGATCCTGGATCTGAGCCCGGAAGGCCACCAGCCGATGGTGTCGGCCGACGGCCGCTGGGTGATCGCCTTCAACGGCGAGATCTACAACCACGCCGCGCTGCGCGCGGAGCTGGAAGCGCTGGGACACCGGTTCCGCGGCCACTCCGACACCGAAGTGCTGCTGGCGGGCATCGCCCAGTGGGGCGTGCAGGCGGCACTGGAGCGCGGCAACGGCATGCTCGCGCTGGCGGCCTGGGATCGCCAGGAGCGGGCCCTGTGGCTGGCGCGCGACCGGGTCGGCAAGAAGCCGCTGTATTACGGCTGGACGACGGACGGCACGCTGGTGTTCGGCAGCGAGCTGTCCGCGCTGCGCGCCCATCCGGGCCTGCGCCACGAGGTGAATCCCGACGCGCTGGCGCTGCTGCTGCGGTTGGACTACATCCCCGCACCGTACGCGATTCTGCGCGGCGTGCACAAACTGCCGGCCGGCACCCTGCTGCGCCTGGATCCGGCCGCGTTGGCGGCGGGCGACGCCGGCCACGATCCGCTGCGCGCGCCACTGCACTGGTGGAATGCGCGCCAGCGCCAGGAAGCCGCGATCGCGCAGGGTTTCGACGGCGACGAGGGCGCCGCGCTGGACGCGCTGGATGCATTGCTGCGCGACGCGGTCGCGCTGCGCATGGAGGCGGACGTGCCGCTGGGCGCGTTCCTGTCCGGCGGCACCGATTCCTCGCTGGTGACCGCGCTGATGCAGGCGCAGTCGGCGCGGCCGGTGCGCAGCTTCTCGATCGGTTTCGACAACACCGACCACGACGAGAGCGCCTATGCCACCGCGGTGGCGCGGCACCTGCGCACCGATCACACCGAACTGCACGCCGACGGCCGCGCCGCGCTGGATCTGGTGCCGGACATGGCGCGGATGTTCGACGAACCATTCGCCGATTCCTCGCAGTTGCCGACCGCGTTGCTGTGCCGGCTGGCCCGCCAGCACGTGACGGTGGCGCTGTCGGGCGATGGCGGCGACGAACTGTTCTTCGGCTATGGCCGCTACCTGCGCGCGCTGCGCAACGACGCGCGGCTGGCGCGCCTGCCGCGGCGCCTGCTGGCCCGACTGGCCGGCAATCCCGGCGAACGCTCGCGGTTGGGCGGACTGGCCGCCGCGCGCGCGGAACTGGCGACCGGCGATCTGCAGGGCGTCGCCCTGCAGCGGGTCAGCCGCTGGCGGCGGCCGGAATCGGTCGTGCGCGGCGCCCACCGCGCGATCACCGCCTACGACGATCCGGCCGCGCTGCCGGCCAACGGCAGTCCCGCCGACCAACTGATGGCGCTGGATTTCGCCTGCTACCTGCCCGAGGACATCCTGACCAAGGTCGACCGCGCCAGCATGGCGGTGGCGCTGGAGGCGCGCGCGCCGCTGCTGGACTGGCGGGTGGTGGAGTTCGCCTGGTCGCTGCCGCTGGCGATGAAGTACCGCGACGGCCAGCTCAAGCACCTGCCCAAGCGCCTGCTGGAACGCTACCTGCCGACCCCGCTGGTGCATCGGCCCAAGTCGGGTTTCGGCGCGCCGGTCGGCGATTGGCTGCGCGGTCCGCTGCGCGACTGGGCCGAGGCGCAGCTGGACGAGCGCCGCCTGCGCGAGGAAGGGCATTTCGATCCGGCGCCGATCCGCGCCATCTGGGGCGAATTCCTCGCCGGCCAGCGCAAGTGGCACACGCACCTGTGGGGCGTGCTGATGTTCCAGGCGTGGCGCGAGCGGCTGTAGCGTTCACGCCGCCCGAAGGCGCCGTCGCCGCATGTCGCGGGTGTCCGCCCTTCCCCCCGCCCCGACCCAGCCGTGACAATATGCGCCTGCCCGGCGGGCCCGCTTCGTGCCGCCGGCGGTGTTCTTCCTTCCAAGAGAGTGGTTCATGCAGCGCATTCTGATCACCGGCGGTGCCGGCTTCCTGGGTTCCCACCTGTGCGATCGGCTGATCCGGGACGGACACGACGTCCTGTGCGCGGACAACTTCTTCACCGGCAGCAAGCGCAACGTCGCCCACCTGCTCAACCATCCCTACTTCGAGCTGATGCGGCACGACGTGACCTTCCCGCTTTACGTGGAAGTGGACCGCATCTTCAATCTCGCCTGCCCGGCCTCGCCGATCCACTACCAGCACGATCCGGTGCAGACCACCAAGACCAGCGTGCACGGCGCAATCAACATGCTCGGCCTGGCCAAGCGCCTGGACGCGCGCATCCTGCAGGCCTCCACCAGCGAGGTGTACGGCGATCCGGAAGTGCATCCGCAGCAGGAAGGCTACTGGGGCCGGGTCAATCCGATCGGCCTGCGCAGCTGCTACGACGAGGGCAAGCGCTGCGCCGAGACGCTGTTCTTCGACTACCACCGCCAGCACGGACTGGACATCAAGGTGGTGCGCATCTTCAACACCTACGGCCCGCGCATGCATCCCAACGACGGGCGGGTGGTCAGCAACTTCATCGTGCAGGCGCTGCGCGGCGAGGACATCACCATCTACGGCGACGGCAGCCAGACCCGCAGCTTCTGCTACGTGGACGATCTGGTCGAGGTGATGGTGCGGATGATGGACACCGAGCGCGGCTTCACCGGTCCGGTCAACATCGGCAATCCCGGCGAATTCACCATGCTGGAACTGGCCGAGAAGGTGCTGGCGCTGGTCGGCGGCCATTCCCGCCTGGTGTTCAAGCCGCTGCCTTCCGATGATCCGAAGCAGCGCCAGCCGGACATCACGCTGGCGCGCGGGAAGCTGGGCTGGGAACCGAAGGTGGGGCTGGAGGACGGCCTGAAGGAAACCATCGGCTACTTCCGCAAGCTGCTGGCCGAGGGCCAGGCATGACCCGCTTCGCGGTCATCATCACCAACTACAACTACGCCCGTTTCGTGATCGAGGCGGTCGACGGCGTGCTGGCCCAGGGCCGGCGCGCGGCGCAGATCCTGGTGGTGGACGACGGTTCCACCGATGGCTCGCAGGCACTGCTGACCGAACATTACGGCCACCATCCCGGCGTGCGCCTGCTGTTCGGCGAGAACGGCGGCCAACTGGCAGCCTTCCAGCGCGGCGTGGCCGCCGTGGATGCAGACGTGGACGTGGTCTGCTTCCTCGATGCCGATGATCGCTGGCAGCCGGACTACCTGGAGAAGATCGGCGCGATCTACGACCAGCGCAAGGATGTGGGCTTCGTGCTTTCGGACATCGATCTGTTCGGCAACGAGGAAGGCCGCATCGGTTTCGCCGAAAAGGAACTCGATCTCGGCTACACCGCCATCAGCACCTACGCGCTGACCTACTGGTATGGTGCGCCGACCTCGGCGCTGTCGCTGCGGCTGCGCTATGCGCGCCTGTGCATGGACCTGCCGCCGCAGGTGGGCGCCACCTGGCGGATCTCGGCCGACAACTGCCTGGTGTTCGGCGCCAGCATCTTCGGTGCGCGCAAGTACTTCCTGCCGACCGGCCAGGTCGGCTATCGCATCCATGGCAACAACGGTTGGTGGGCGCAGCAGAACCAGACCACCACCTTCCTGGGCCTGCTGCAGTCACGCGGGCTGATCGGGCATTACGCACGCGCCGCCGGCATGGACGATTCCTGCCTGGAACTGGCCAAGCTGGAATACCGGACCAAGCCGGAGCCCGACTGGGCCGAGGCGCGCCGCTACATCGGACTGTGCTGGCGGGCGCGCCTGCCCTGGTGGAAGCGCCTGGAGCGCATCCTGAGCATCGTCCGCAGCCCGAAACGCAAGAAATAGACACGCTCTACACGCAATGGATTGCGCGCAGCGACAATCGGTGACTTCCGGCTTGGTTCCCGGGTGTAGCTTGCCTTACGCTTGGGCGGATCTCCCGCATTCCCCCGACCCTGCCGGACGCCGTGTTTGAGCTCTCGACCTTCTCCTGCTCCCCCCGCGCCTGACGCCGCGCCGGCGCGCCCGCGCACGCCGTCGCAGGTTTCCCGCGCGCCGGCCCCGGATCGGCTCCCCGGCGGGCACCCGGCTGCGACGCTGCGTTCGGATCCCGCGGTTTCCGGGATGGCGGTGCCCACGCGCTGGCGCAACCTGCTGTGCGTGGGATTGATGGTGCTGATCGCGGGGATGTGCGTGTTGCCGGCGGGTCCCTCGTTCAATCCCGGCAAGCCCTACCAGTACCTGCTGGCGCTGACGCTGTATCTGCCTGCGCTGATCCTGGGATTCGCGCATTTCGATCGCTGGCGCGATCTGGGACGCCGCCCGCTGATGCCCTGGCTGCTGGCGCTGTTCTGCTGGTCCGCGTTGAGCCTGGCATGGACCAACGCGACGCGGCCGCTGGACGAGATCCTGCGCATCCTGAGCGTGCTGGTGTTCCTGTTCGCCTGGCGGCACGGCATTGGCGACGACCCGCGCCGCCAGCGCTGGCTGCTGGTGGGTGGCGCAGGCGTGCTGGCCGCCACCGCCATAGCGGCGATGCTCCGGTTCGCGATCCAGCCGCCGCCGGACGGCCGCGTGACCGGCTTTGGCGTGATGGCCAACGCCAACCTGATCGCTGCGGCGATGGGAGCCGGTTTCCTGTGGCTGTGGCCTTGGCGTTTCCACACGCCGGGACAGCGCCTGTTGAAATGGTCCGCCATGGCCGTGCTGATCGCCTGCCTGGTGCTGGCCGACTCGCGCAGCGCCTGGGCGGCGCTGTTCGCCGCGATGTTCGTGCTGCTCGCCATCCGCAGCAAGGAGCGCGCCTGGCGGCGCGTGATCGCGCTGATCGTGGTCGGCGCAGGCGTGGCGATCGCGGCCTACCCGGAGCTGAGCGAGCGCGGCTGGTCGTTCCGGCCGCAGATCATGCAACACAGTTGGGACCTGTTCCTGCAGCAGCCATGGCTGGGCCTGGGGCTGGGCGCGCGCTTCACCCTGCCGGTGCAGGGCGGCATGGGCATGGACCAGGTCCATACCCACAACCTGTTCACCCAGATCGCGGTCGAACTTGGCTTGCCGGGATTCCTGCTGTGGTCGGTGATCTGGCTGGCATTGGGCTGGCGTGCCTGGCGTCATCGAGACGACGTGATCGGCCGCGCCGTGCTGGGCCTGTGGGTGTTCGCCAGCGTGATGGTGCAATTCGACCTGCCGCACCTGATTGACAGCCCACGCCCGGGTTGGTTGATCATCTGGCTGCCGCTGGCGCTCAGCCTGTCGTTGCCATCGGCGTCCACCGACCCTTCGCGCGCACGATGAAGATTTCCCTGGCGGTCCTCACCTACAACTGGCCCGAAGCCCTGGAGCGGGTGCTGGAAAGCGTGGCGGCGCAACGGCGCATGCCCGACGAAATCCTGATTGCCGATGACGGTTCCCGGCCCGATACGGCCGAAGTGGTGGCGCGCTGGCAGAAGGCGCTGCCGGTTCCGGTGCGCCATCTGTGGCAGGAGGATCGCGGCTTCCGCGCGGCGCGCTGCCGCAACCGCGCGATCGCCGCCAGCCGCGGCGACTACGTGATCCTGCTGGACGGCGACATGATCCTGCATCCGGACTTCATCGGCGATCATGAAATGCTGGCCGAGCCGGGGTTCTTCCTGCAGGGTGGCCGGCTCAAGGCGACGGTCGCCGAGAGCAAGCGCCTGCTGGCCGGCGGGCGGCCGGTGTTCGCGCCGTGGATCGATGCCGATTTCGACGAGTTCGACGGCACCCGCCGCCAGTACGCCTTCCGCCAGCCGCAGCTGGCGCGCTGGAAGGCGCGCTCGCGCAGCGGCGGGCGGGTGATGAGCTGCAACATGAGTTTCTGGCGCGCCGACCTGCTGAAGGTCAATGGCTTCGACGAACGCATGGAAGGTTATGGCGCCGAGGATCGCGAGCTGGCGGCGCGGCTTGAGAACACCGGCCTGCGCCGGCGCGCGCTCAAGTGGGCCGCACTGGCCGTCCACCTGTGGCACAACTCGCGCGCCCCGCCGGACGTGGACGACATGAGCCTGCCCAACAACCGCCTGTTCCAGGCCACCCGCACGCAGAAAATCACCCGCTGCGAACACGGCATCGACGGCCACCCCGAGTTGCTGCAGGATCCGGTGATCTCCTGATCCCGCTCCCGACTCGCCGATGAAGCTGCTCTACACCAATTTCCACAGCGGCAGCGGCGGCGGCCACACCACCTACATCCGCGAACTGGCGCGCGCGCTCGGACCGCGGCACGAGGTCCACGTCGCCGCCCCGGCCGGCAGCCGCCTGCTGGCCGAAGCCGTCGCGCTGCCCGGCGTGCACACGCTGGCGCAGCCTTTTCCGAACGGCCTGCGCCGGCTGCGCGAGCGCGCACAGGCCATCCGCCAGTTGCGCGATTACCTGCGCGCGCACCGGTTCGACATCGTGCACGTCAACGGCTCGGCCGATCACCGCATCGTCATCGCCGCATTGCGCGGCGTCTCGCCGCGTCCGCGCGTGGTCCTGACCAAGCACAACACCAAGCCGATGGGTGGGCCCCAGCACGTCTGGCGCGCGCGTTTCCATACCGACAAGGCGATCGCGGTGTGCGAGTACGTGCGCCGGCAGCTCGAGGCCACGCCCTACCGCGTCTGCCATCCGCAGACGGTCTACAACGGCGTGGACACCACCCATTTCGCCCCCTGGCCGGACGCGGACGCGCGCATGTCGCGGGAACGCTTCGCGCCGGACGCCGGGTCGCTGCTGATCGGCAGCAGCGCCGGCACCGCCGACTACAAGGGCTGGACGGATCTGGTGGCGGCACTGGGGCTGCTGTCCGCCGAAGAGCGCCGCCGGGTGCACGTGCTGATTGCCGGCCAGCCGCCTTCCGCGCGGCAGTTGGCGATCGTGCGCGAGGCCGGCCTGGAAGCGCAGTTCCATTTCCCCGGACTGCTGGAAGACGTGCGTCCGATCATCGCCGCGCTGGACGCCGGCTTCGTGCTGTCGCACGACATCGAGACCATCTCCTTCGCCTGCCGCGAAATGATGGCGATGGGCAAGCCGGTGATGGTGACCGATTACGCCGGCCTGCCGGAAAACCTGCACCCGGGCGAGGACGGCTGGGTGGTGCCGGTGCATGGCCACGAGGCGATGGCGACCACCCTGCGCTGGATGCTCCGGCATCGCGATGCCCTGAGCGGAATGGGCGCCGCCGCGCGCGCGCATGCGCTCGCCGAATTCGGCATCGCTCGATTCGCCGACGCCACCGAGGCGGTTTACCGGGACCTGCTGGTCAACCGCTGATCGATTACGGCTTCATCGCCGCTCGGCAGCCCGTTGTGGCCGCGTCGTCCACCAGCCACCAGCTACGCCGGTTGGCCGAACCCAAGGAACGTGCAAGGGTGCGATCCACGCAGGCCGGCAGGGTGGCGTCCTGCGCCATCAGCACGCGCCGCGCGGGCGCCTCGTGCAGCCAGGCCAGGCCGCGCTGCCATTGCAGCTCGACCGGCGCGCGGAAACCGAACTCGGTCACCTCGCCTTGCGCCTGCAGCAGTTGCTGTTCCTTCCAGTCCACCAGCCCGATGGCGGTGTCCACGCCGGCGCGTGCGCGTGCTTCGGCCATCACGTCGCGCGCCGAGTTCTCGCCGTCCAGCAACGGCGCCAGCGCCATGCCGTAGCCGACCCACAGCACCAGCACGGTCACCAGGGTCAGCGGGATCGCGCGCGTGCGCCGCAGCCACAACGCGGCGGTGACGATAAGTCCCCCCATGACCGCCAGCGCCAGCCACAGGTGATCCGCATGCGGATCGCCGGCCAGGCCGCGCCCGGCTTCCAGCTTCAGTTCGAAACGCGGATCGCCGGTCAGCGCCATGCCTCCGGCTACCAGCAGCAAGCCGCCCAGCGCCACCGCGAACACCAGCAACCCGGCGCGCACGCCGCGACGCTCGCCCAATGCGGGCAGGAACGGAGCCGCCGCCCACGCCAGCGCCGGCAGTGCGGGCAGGATGTACATATCGCGCTTGCCCGGGCTGGCGCTGAAGAACAGCAGCACCAGCAGCATCCACGCCAGCGGCCACCACACCCGCGCGTCGCGCTGGCCCCAGGCATCGCGCCACGGCTTGATCAGCCAGGGAATGAAGATCGAGAACGGCAACCAGAACAGCGCGATGACTTCCAGGAAGTACCACGGCGGCGCCTGGTGGTGCCATGCGGCGACGTAGCGGGTGGCGGTCTGGCGGAACAGGATTTCGTTGAGATAGGCACGGTGCTCGGGATCCCCGCTGGTCAACGCGGTCACCACCATCGGCACGAACCACAGCGCGATCGCCAACAGGAAACTGGCCCCGCCCAGCCACCATCGGCCCGCGCCCTTCGGCGCCGGCTCGGTCAGTCCCTGCCAGCCGCGCCAGCGCATCAGCGCGTAGGGAATCAGCGCCAGCAACGGCAGGAAACCCACGCCCTTGCTGATCACGCCCAGGCCGGCGGAGAAGCAGCCCAGCCAGTACCAGCGCCAGTTCGGTCCCAGCAGCATGTGCCGGCCGAGGCCGTACATGCCCAGGGTGATGAAGAACACCACGGTCGGATCGATCTGCGCGCGCTTGCCCTGGTAGACGAACTGCATCGCGCACAGCACCGCGCCGGCCGCCCACAGCGCGGCCTGGCGGTTCCACGTACGGCGTGCGAAGTCGTAGGTCAGCACCAGCGTGCCCAGCGCCGCCAGCAGCGACGGAATCAGGAAGGCGACGTTCCAGTGGCGCACCACCGCGTAGGTGGACGCGATCATCCAGAAATACAGCGGCGGCTTGTCCGGATAGAGCTCCTGGCCGCGGTGCGGGAACAGCCACTGGCCGGACTCCCACATCTGCCTGGCCACCAGCACGAAACGCGGCTCGTCGGCCGGCCACGGCGCGCGCATGCCCAGCCCCGCGCCGATTACCACCAGCGCGAACAGCAGGAACCACCAGAACGCGGTCTTGTCGTCGGTCTTGATCATGGCGCGCGATGATACCGGCGATTCGTTAGGCAATTGTCGGAACCGGCCCTGCGGCCAGCCAATGTCGCGTGGCTCACGCCCCGTCGCTGCGGACCAGGCGCGCGTAGAAGAAGCCGTCCATGCCATCCTCGCCCGGCAGGCGCTGGCGGCCGGCGCCGGAGGCATGGCCGAAGCGCGGGTCCAGCGCTTCGGCGCGGGCGTCGGGCGTGCGCGCCAGGAAGGCGTCGATCTGGCGCTCGTTCTCGTCCTTGAGGATCGAGCAGGTCGCATACAGCAGCGTGCCGCCTGGCCGCAGCAGGGTCCACGCCGCATCCAGCAGGCGTGCCTGCAGCGCGCGCAGCGCGGCGATGTCCTCCGGCCGCCGATGCAGCAGCACGTCGGGCTGGCGACGGATGATGCCGGTCGCCGAACACGGCGCGTCCAGCAGGATCGCATCGAACGGCTGGCCGTCCCACCAGATCGAAGGCTCGCTCGCGTCGGCGGCGCGCAGTTGCGCCCGCACGCCGACCCGCGCCAGCGTTTCGCCCACCCGCTGCAACCGCCGTGCGTCGACATCCATCGCCAGCAGGCGCAAGGTGCCGTCGCGTTCGAGCAGGTGCGCCGCCTTCCCGCCGGGCGCGGCGCAGGCATCGAGTACCCGCGCGCCGGCGGCGGGCGCCAGCGCATCGGCCACCAGTTGGGCGGCCCCGTCCTGGATCGACACGTCGCCGTCGGCGAAGCCCGGCAACGCGACGACCGCCACCGGCGTATCGACGCGAATCGCATCGGTGGCCAACGGCGAGGCGGACGCGACGAGTTCCGGCAACGTCTGTCGCAGGCGCTCCAGATAATCCGCCACCGGCATGCGCGCGCGGTTGACCCGCAGCCACAGCGGGGCGGCTTCGGCGCTCGCGGTGAAAACCGCATCGGCCTGCCCGGCCCAGTCCTGGCGCACGCGCTCGCGCAGCCACGCCGGCCAGGCCTGTTCGGGTGCGGCGGCCGGCAGGCCTTCGCGCTGCGCGCGGCGCAGGATCGCGTTGACCATCCCGGCCTGGTGCGAGCGCTTCAGTTCCCGCGCGGCTTCCACGGTGGTAGAGAGCGCGGCATGCGCCGGCAATTGCAATGCATCGATCTGGGCGAACCCGACCCACAACAGCGCCCGCAGTTCGCCGTCGCGCCGGCCCAGCGGTTTCTGCATCCAGCGGCGCAGGGCTTCGTCATAGCGGACGCGCTGGCGCAACGCGGCGAAGCAGATCGCTTCGGCCAGCGCGCGATCCCGCGGGTCCGGCAGGCGCGGCAGGCCCGCGGCCAGTTCCGCCTTGAGCGAACGCCCCCGGTGCGCGACCGCATCGAGGATGCGCGCGGCCAGTGCGCGCACGGCGGCGCCGGTGCCCGGATTCACGCGGTCACCAGATCCCGGCGCGCGTTGAGGTAGTCGGCGGCGGTGATCGCCTTGCCGCCCTCGCGCTGGACCACCCGCAGGCGCAGCGCGCCCTGGCCGCAGGCGATGTCCAGGCCCTGCCGGCCCGCCGTGAGCAGCGTGCCGGGTTCGGCCCGGTGCGCCAGATCCAGCGCGACCGCGCCATGGATGCGCAGGCGTTCGCCGGCCACGCTCGCCTCGGCCACCGGCCAGGGTTCGAACGCGCGCACTTTGCGCGCCAGCGCGTCGGCCGGCTGCGACCAGTCCAGCCGCGCTTCGTGCTTTTCCAGCTTGTGCGCATACGTGGCACCGGCTTCGGGCTGCGCCTGCGCCACCGGGCGCATGCCCGCGCGCAGCAGGCCAAGCCCGTCGGCAAGCACGCGCGCGCCCAGTTCGGACAGGCGGTCGTGCAGTTGCCCGCCGGTTTCCTGTTCGCCGATGGGCGTGCGCTGGGACAGCAGCACCGGGCCGGTATCCAGCCCGGCTTCCATCTGCATCAGGCAGATGCCGGTTTCGGCGTCGCCGGCTTCGATCGCGCGCTGGATCGGCGCGGCGCCACGCCAGCGCGGCAGCATCGACGCATGCACGTTCCAGCAACCGTAACGCGGGATGTCCAGCACCGCTTGCGGCAGGATCAGGCCGTAGGCGACGACGATCATCAGGTCCGGGGTCAGTTCGCGCAGGGCTTCCTGCGAGGATTTCTTCCTCAGCGATTCCGGTTGCAGTACCGGGATGCCGCGCTGGATCGCCTCCAGCTTGACCGGCGAAGGCGTCAGCCCGCGGCCGCGGCCGGCAGGCCGATCCGGCTGGGTGTACACCGCGACGACTTCATTGCGCGCGTGCGCCGCGCGCAGACTGGGAACGGCGAACGCCGGCGTGCCGGCAAAAACGATTCTCATGGAAGACGAGGTATCCGGAGAGGAAGAAGGAGGATGGCGGCCGGCGCGACCCGCAACCTGGCTCTTGCGAATCCCAAATCCCGAATCACCAATCCCGCGGCCGTCAGGCCGCAGCCTGACGCCGCTGCTTGGCCAGCTTCTTGCGCACCATCTCGCGCTTGAGCGGCGAGAGGTAGTCGACGAACAGCTTGCCGTCGAGATGATCCATTTCGTGCTGGATGCAGACCGCCAGCAGGCCGTCGGCGCGCAGTTCCTGCGCCTGGCCCCGGCGATCGACGAAGCGCACGGTGATTTCGTTGGAACGGGTGACGTCGGCATAGATGCCGGGAACCGACAGGCAGCCTTCCTGGTAGACCTGGTCGCCGGCCCGGTCGACGATCTCCGGATTGATGAAGACCCGGGGGTCGTTCTTCTCTTCGCTGATGTCGATGACCATGAAGCGCTGGTGCACGTCCACCTGGCTGGCGGCCAGGCCGATGCCCGGGGCCTCGTACATGGTCTCGAACATGTCGTCCAGCAGGGTCTGGAAGGCCGGCTCGGTCACCCGCGCCGGGTCGACCGGCACCGCCTTGGTGCGCAACCGGGGATCGGGGAATTCGAGGATGGGAAGCAGTGCCATGGTGTGTCCGAGATGGGGGCGCCAGTGGAATCCGGCAAGGCCTCACGGATTCTAACTCGGGCGCTTGCGTTGCGCCGGGTTTTCTGGACTATAGTGCGGACCACCTGTCGGGGAATCAGGTAGATACAGCCATGTTTAAACATTTTCGTACGGTTCTCGCCGTTGCGGCGATTACCGTGGGCAGCTATGCCGCCGCCGCAGAAATGGCGGGGGACCACCCGGACACGTACGTGGTCAAGCGGGGGGACACCCTCTGGGACATTTCCGCCCGCTTCCTGAAGAAGCCGTGGCTGTGGCCGGAGATCTGGCAGGCCAATCCGCAGATCAAGAACCCCCATCTCATCTACCCCGGCGACGTGCTCAGCCTGGCTTATCTGGATCGCGTGGCGGTCCAGGCCGGTCCGCGCCAGGAAGCCCCGCTGAACGCGATTCCGCTGTCCGACGTCGAGCCGTTCCTGAAGAACCTGAGCATCGCCGACAGCTTCCAGCATCTGCCGTACGTCGCCGGGCTGGAAGAGAACATGCTGCGCGCCACCGCCGGCCAGAACGTGTACGTGCTCGGGCTGGACCAGGCCCAGCCCGGCCAGCGCTACGCGATCGTGCGCCCGGGCCTGCGCTACACCCAGACCCGGGTGAAATCCAGCGGCGAGTACCTGACCTACAAGGAAGACCTGGACTACCGCGGCGCCCGCATCAAGGGCGCGCCGGCGGACTGGAACCGCCAGTGGTCCAGCTCGGCGCTGTCCGACGGCGGTCCGGTCGAACTGTTGGGCTACGAGCTTGAGCAGGTCAACGTCGGCACCATCACCCGCGGCCTCGTGCCCGGCAGCGAAACGGTCACCCTGACCCTGCAGGACAGCGGCAAGGAAGTCCGTGCCGGCGATCGCGTGGTCCCGGTCGAGGCCAAGCCGTACGACCTGCAGTTCTTCCCGCATCCGCCGGCCACGGCCATCGCCGAAGGCAAGCTGCAGATCCTGGCCGTCGCCAACGCGCTGACGTCCGGTGGTCCGCGCGACGTCGTCGCCATTTCCGGCGGCAGCCGCGAAGGCATCGACAATGGCACCGTGCTGTCGGTCTGGCGCCGGGGCGACCATGTCGCCAACAAGGTGCGCTGGCCCAATTCCTCGCGCATGGACGATTCGCCGCGCAACGGCGCCGGCCGGGTCAGCCTGCCGGACGAGTACGCCGCGCACGTGATGGTGTTCCGCACCTTCGACAAGGTCAGCTACGGGCTGGTGATGGAAGGGGTGAAGGCCACCCGGGTGGGCTACGAGCTGAAGCATCCGGACGCCACCTACTGAGTCTTCGGACAAACCCTACGCAACACCGCGACGGCGCCCGAGGGCGCCGTCGTCGTCTCCGCACTAGGCTGGCCTCATGTCCCGCCACGAAGACGACTCCGAGGCCATGTTGCGCCTGACCCTGGCCGGCGGCGGCAGCGCCGCCCGCCGCCGCCTGCTGGAACGCCATGGCAGCCCCAGCGCCGCGTTCGCGGCCGGGCCGCGCGGATGGCGGGCGGCCGGACTGGACGATGGCCAGGTCAGCGCCTTCGCGGCGCCGGCCGCTGCGGGACTGGCAATCGCCCGGGAGTGGCTGGCTGCTTCGCCCCGCCATCACCTGATCGGCTGGGATTCGGGCGACTATCCGCCGCTGCTGCGCCATTGCCCGCATCCGCCGCTGGCGCTGTTCGTCGATGGCGATCCGGCACTGCTGTGGCGTCCCTCGGTGGCCGTGGTCGGCAGCCGCTCGCCGACCGCCGGCGGACGCGACAACGCCGCGGCGTTCGCCGCCGCGCTGGCCCGGGCGGGGGTCGTGGTGGCCAGCGGCATGGCCGCCGGCATCGACGCCGCCGCGCACGAGAGCGCCCTGGGCCAGGTCGAAGGGACCACCGTCGCGGTCCTGGGCACCGGTCCGGAACAGGCATATCCGCGCCGGCACGCGCCATTGCGGGATCGCATCGCCGCGCACGGCGCGGTGGTCAGCGAGCATCCCCCGGGCACCGGCGCGCATCCCAGCCACTTTCCCCGCCGCAACCGGATCATCGCCGGCCTGTCGCTGGCCACGCTGGTGATCGAGGCCGCCGAGCGCTCCGGCGCGCTGATCACCGCCCGCCAGGCGGCGGACAGCGGCCGCGACGTGTTCGCCGTGCCCGGTTCCATCCACAATCCGCTGGCGCGCGGCTGCCACCGCCTGATCCGCGACGGGGCCGGCCTGATCGAACGCGGGGACGAACTGCTGGACGCCCTCGCCCCGCAATTGGCCGGGACGGTCCGGATCCTGCGCGAACAGCTCGGCGAACCTGAACAGACCCCTCCCGAACGGTCGCTTCCGGCCGGCGGCGGCCGGGACCCCGACTACCAGAAGTTGTGGCGCGCGCTTGGTCACGACCCAACGGGTATGGATCAACTGGTGGACCGGACCGGATTGACGACCGCCGCCCTGTCCTCCATGCTGCTCGCCATGGAACTGGATGGGCGCGTATCGGTCGAACACGGCCGTTACTGCCGCAAAGGCTAGTTTCTTTCCTCCACAGCGCCACCGTGCGCAGGCCGAGGGGCAATGAAAGAGAGCATCCTGGATGTACTGCTGTACCTGTTTGAACACTATTTCACCGAGGACGCGGACCCCGTCCGTGATCGCGACTCTCTCCAGAACGGCCTGATCCAGGCCGGCTTCAGCCCCGCCGAAATCAACAAGGCTTTCGACTGGCTCGACGCCCTGGCCGATCAGCGGCCCGGCGCGCCGCAACCGCGCGTGGGCGGCCCGACCCGCATCTTCCATGGCCCGGAGCTGGAAAAGCTCGACGTGGAAGGCCGCGGCTTCCTGATGTTCCTGGAACAGCACGGCATCCTCGATGCCGATCAGCGCGAACTGGTGCTGGATCGAGCGATGGCGCTGGACCAGGACGAGTTGGATCTGGACGACCTGAAATGGGTCGTGCTGATGGTGCTGTTCAACCAGCCCGGCTCGGAAGCGGCCTACGCGTGGATGGAAACGCAGATGTTCGTGGACGAACCTGAACCGGTACACTGAGCCGACTTCAACCTGCTTTCGGGGGAAAGCATGGCCCAGTGGTATTACGCGGAAGGACCGGGGCGGAACGTTGGACCACTGACCACGGAGGAACTGGCGGCCTGCTTCCGGCGGGGCCAGTTGATGCTGGATTCCCAGGTCTGGCGCGAGGGCATGGCGCAATGGCAACCCTTGCGCAGCGTGGCCGCCGAGCTGGGCCTGGACGCTACCGCGTCGGCCACCGCGCCGATGCCGCCGCCGCTTCCCGGCGCGCCGGGCCACGCCAGCCCGCGCCCGGGCGCTCCGGCAATCGCGCCCGCACCGCGAGGGATGAGCCGCGGCACGATCATCATGATCATCTGCCTGGCGGCGATCATTCCCATGCTGGCCATCCTCGGCATCCTGGCGGCGATCGCCATACCCGCGTACCAGCAATACACCTCGCGCGCCAAGCTGATGGAACCGATCGCCGCGGGCGACGCGCTGAAGCCGCTGATTGAACGCCATCTGGCCGAAGGCCGCTGCCCCGACAACGACGCCGACGGCTTCCAGCCGGAAGCCGCCTACGCATCCCCGCATGTCGCCGGCATTCTCGTCGGCGAGTTCGACGACGGCACGTGCGGGGTGGAGGTGCGCGTCCGCGGCACCGGCAATTCGCGCATGGACGACCACGCCATCTGGATTTTCTACGACGGCCAGTCCCGCAGCTGGGGCTGCACCTCGGACATCGAGGACCAACTGCTGCCGGAGCGGTGCCGCGGCTGATGCCGCATGCCGGCGATCCCGCCCCGCGGTGGTCGCCCATCTAGGCGTTGACGAGCGCTTGCGGTAACGTTCGCAGCGCAACGGTTTGGGGAAACCAGCATGTCCACTTGGTATTACGCCGGGGCCGAGCGGCAACCGCTCGGCCCGTTGTCCACGGATGAACTGAAACAACACTTCCACAGCGAACGGATCGCACTGGACACACTGGTCTGGCGCGACGGAATGATGCAGTGGCGACCACTGGCGGACCTGGCCCAGCAGCTCGGCCTGCTGGAGATGCCGCGGGCACCGTTCGATGCCTCACCCGCGTCGCCCGCCGCGTTCGTGCCCCCGGCGCCACCGACGGTTCCCGCGCCGCCGACGATCGCACGCGTGGAAGCCGAAGAGGTCGCAGCCGCCGTCACCGCGCCGCCCGAACGGATGCCGGCACCATCGGCCGCACCGGCGGGTAGCCGCGCGGTGTTCAATCTCGGCAGCGATCCTTCGCCCACGCCGGTGTACGAGCGTCCGGAGATCATCGAGCGCATGGCCGCGGCGGGCACCGGCGAGACCGCTGCCTCCCGCAACCCGTACCTGGCCGCCCGCGCGCCACTGCAGGCGCAGCCCTCCTTCGTCGCCGACCAGAATGTCGTCTACGCCGGATTCTGGAAGCGCGCGGCCGCGACGATCATCGACGGCTTCATCCTGTCGCTGGTGGTGGGCCTGTGCGGCGAACTGTTCGGCGTGATCCTCAGCGATCTCGCCGGCGGCGGCGAATTGGCCACGGCGATCACCACCTCGCTCAGCACGCTGGCCCTGAACGCGCTCTACTTCGCCTGGTTCCATTCCACCTTCAACTACGCCACGCCGGGCAAGATGGCGATCGGCATCAAGGTGGTGCGCAGCCATGGCGAACCGATCTCGTTCCTGCGCGCGCTGGCACGCTTCTTCGCCACCATCCTCAGCACGCTGACGCTCTTCATCGGCTACCTGATGGCCGCGTTCACCGCGCGCAAGCAATCGCTGCACGACATCATCTGCGACACCGTGGTGGTCGACAAATGGGCCTACACCACCGAGCCGGAGCGCCAGCGCAGCGAGCTGGGTCTGGTCGCGATCGTGGTGCTGGGCCTGTATGGTCTGGTCATCGTGGCGGGCGTGGTCCTGATTTTCTTCGTCATCGGCCTGGCCGCGACCACGCAGCGGTTCGGTTGAACAAGCAACAGCAACAGGAGCGGTACAAAAAATGAGCAGTTGGTTTTTCGCCATCGGCGAGCAGCGCCAGGGTCCGATCAGCACGGAAGAACTGGGCACGCGTTTCCAGCGCGGCGAAATCACGCCGGATGCGCTGGTCTGGCGCGAAGGCATGGACGGCTGGCGCCCGCTGGGCGAGATGGCCGCGGAACTGGGCCTGGCGATTCCGGCCGCCGCGCCCGCCATTGCCATCGTGGTCAACGAGCCGGCTTCGCCGTACGCGGCGCCGGCCGCGCACGTTCCGCTGCAGTCCGCGCCGGTGTTCGCCGGCCAAGTGGTGATGGCCGGTTTCTGGAAGCGTTTCGCCGCCTCCTTCATCGACGGCATGGTGATGATGGTGGTGACCCTGGTGGTCGCCCTGGTCGGCCTCATGCTCACCGGCGGCGCGGCCGCGCTGAATCCGCAGGCATTCGCCAACGACATGATGCGCGGCACCCTCGGGGTGACCTTCATCCTGGCGTTCTACGTGCTGCCGATCCTGGCCCAGGCGGTCTACTTCACCTGGATGCACGCGTCCGCGTCGCAGGCGACCCTGGGCAAGCTCGCGGTCGGCATCAAGGTGGCACGCACCGATGGCCAGGCGCTCACCCTGGGCCGCAGCTTCGGTCGCTGGTGCGCGTACTTCTTCCTCAACCTGGTCAGCTGCGGCGTCACGACGCTGATATCGGCATTCACCGTCGGCCTGACCGAGCGCAAGCAGGCCCTGCACGACATGATCGCCGATACCCTGGTCGTGGACCGCTGGGCCTTCACCGCCCATCCGGAACGGCAGCGCCGCGACCTGGGCGCGGTGACCTGGACGATCATCGTGCTGGCGGGCCTGTTCTTCGTCGCCTATATCGGCTTCTTCGTGTTCGCCATGGGCATGGCCGCCATCGCCGGCGGCAACCAGTAATCCCGGCGGGCGATGAAGCACTGGTACTACGCGGACGAGGCGCGGCAGCCGCAGGGCCCGGTGGATGCCGCGATGCTGCGGGATCTGCTGGCCGGCGGACGGATTTCCCACGCCACCCTGATCTGGCGCGACGGCCTGTCGCAATGGCAGGCAGCCGGCGATTTCGCCCGGGAATTGGGCCTGGACACCGGCGCGCGTTTCCGGCAACCGCCAGGTATCGCGGACGACACCGGGGAATCGACGGCCGATGCGGTTCCCGATGCTCCGTCCTTCCCGCCCCCGGACACCACGCCTGAAACGGACGCGTCCCCGTATGCCGCGCCCGAGGCCGCGGTCGGGCTCGTGTCCCAGGTCGTGCAGGGCGGCGAGGTCGTCTATGCCGGTTTCTGGAAACGCACGGCGGCCTATGTCATCGACAGCTTCCTGCTGACCATCATCACCACGGTGATCAGCACCGTGACCGGGCTCGCGATGCTGCCGCTGGTCATGGCCGGCGCGACCCAGCCATTGCTTGTCGTGGTGCTGCAGGTCGCGTCCTACCTGGTGCAGATCGTGGTGATGGCCGGCTATTTCGCCTGGTTCCATGCCTCTCCCCACCAGGCCACGCCCGGCAAGATGGCGATCGGCATCAAGGTGGTGGACACGCAGGGCGCGCCGATCAGCTTCTGGCGCGCCATCGGCCGGTTCTTCGCGACCTTCGTCAGCACGCTGTTGCTGATGGCCGGCTACCTGATGGCGGCCTTCACCGGCCGCAAGCAGGCCCTGCACGACCTGATCTGCGGCACGCTGGTGGTGGACAAGTGGGCCTACACCCACTATCCGGAGCGCCAGCAGCCGAAGCTCGGCGTGGTCACCTGGATCGTCCTCGTCCTGGGGGGTCTGCTGTCCCTGCTGTTCCTGCTGGCGGCCGGCGTGCTGGTCGCCGCCATGGGAGGCGTTTTCGGAAGGTGACGGGCTTCACGGAACCCGTTCAGGGTTGACAGCCGTGCCCGGGCATGATTCCACTAGTAAATAGCGAAACCTGAACGCCCGGGGCCACGGCTCCGGGCGTCGGCTTCTCTGCCGCCCGCTTTTGCGCCACCCTTGCCGGCCACGCGCCGCCCCCACCGCCCATCGGAAGGACATGTCCAAGCACCTCCTTATCGTCGAATCGCCGGCCAAGGCCAAGACGATCAACAAATACCTCGGCAAGGACTTCCACGTCCTGGCGTCCTACGGTCACGTGCGCGACCTGGTGCCGAAGGAGGGGGCGGTGGATCCGGACAACGGCTTCGCGATGCGCTACGACCTCATCGACAAGAACGAGAAGCACGTCGATGCGATCGCCAAGGCCGCCAAGGCGGCCGAAGACATCTATCTGGCGACCGACCCGGACCGCGAGGGCGAGGCGATCAGCTGGCACATCGCGGAAATCCTGAAGGAGCGCGGCCTGCTCAAGGACAAGCCGCTGCACCGGGTGGTGTTCACGGAAATCACCCCGCGGGCCATCCGCGAAGCGATGAACCAGCCGCGCCAGATCGCCAACGAACTGGTCGATGCCCAGCAGGCGCGCCGCGCGCTGGACTACCTGGTCGGCTTCAACCTGTCGCCGGTGCTGTGGCGCAAGGTCCAGCGCGGCCTGTCCGCCGGCCGCGTGCAGTCGCCCGCGCTGCGCATGATCGTCGAGCGCGAAGAGGAAATCGAAGCCTTCATCGCGCGCGAGTACTGGTCCATCGAGGCCGAATGCGCGCACCCGCGCCAGTCCTTCACCGCCAAGCTCACCCGCCTGGACGGCCAGAAGTTCGAGCAGTTCACGGTCACCGACGGCGACACCGCCGAAGCCGCGCGCATGCGCATCCAGCAGGCCGCGCAGGGTTCGCTGCATGTCACCGACGTGACCAGCAAGGAGCGCAAGCGCCGGCCCGCGCCACCGTTCACCACCTCCACCCTGCAGCAGGAAGCCGCGCGCAAGCTGGGCTTCACCACCCGCAAGACCATGCAGGTCGCGCAGAAGCTGTATGAAGGCGTGGCGATTGGCGAGGAAGGCACGGTCGGCCTGATCAGCTACATGCGTACCGACTCGGTCAGCCTGTCGGTCGAGGCGCTGAACGAGATCCGCGACGTCATCGCCCGCGACTACGGCACCCAGGCGCTGCCGGACAAGCCCAACACTTACCAGACCAAGTCCAAGAACGCGCAGGAAGCGCACGAAGCCGTGCGCCCGACCTCGGCACTGCGCACCCCGGCCCAGGTCGCCCGCTTCCTCAGCGACGACGAGCGCAAGCTCTACGAACTGATCTGGAAGCGCGCGGTGGCCTGCCAGATGGTGCCGGCCACGCTCAACACCGTCAGCGTCGACCTGGCCGCGGGCAGCGAGCACAGCTTCCGCGCCAGCGGCACCACCGTGATCGATCCCGGCTTCCTGGCCGTGTACGAGGAAGGCAAGGACCAGAAGGGCGCGGAAGACGACGACGAAGGCCGCAAGCTGCCGCCGATGAAACCGGGCGACCGGGTACCGCTGGATCGCATCCACGCCGACCAGCATTTCACCCAGCCGCCGCCGCGCTTCACCGAAGCCGCGCTGGTCAAGGCGCTGGAGGAATACGGCATCGGCCGTCCCTCCACCTACGCTTCGATCATCCAGACCCTGCTGTTCCGCAAGTACACCGAGATGGAAGGCCGCGCCTTCAAGCCCACCGACGTGGGCCGCGCGGTCTCCAAGTTCCTCAGCGGCCACTTCACCCAATACGTGGACTACGACTTCACCGCCCGGCTCGAGGACGAGCTGGACGCGGTCTCTCGCGGCGAGGAGGAATGGGTCCCGCTGATGGAGAAGTTCTGGGGCCCGTTCAAGGAACTGATCGAGGAGAAGAAGGAATCGGTCGATCGCAGCGAGGCCACGGGCGCGCGCGAACTCGGTACCGATCCCAAGTCCGGCAAGCCGGTCAGCGTGCGCCTGGGCCGGTTCGGTCCCTACGCCCAGATCGGCGACAAGGACACCGACGAGAAGCTCGAATTCGCCTCGCTGCGTCCGGGCCAGTCGATGCACACCATCACCCTGGACGAAGCGATCGAGCTGTTCAAGCTGCCGCGCAAGCTGGGCCAGGACAATGGCGAGGAAGTCAGCGTCGGCATCGGCCGCTTCGGCCCGTTCGCCAAGCGCGGCAGCACCTACGCCTCGCTGAAGAAGGAAGACGATCCGTACACGATCGATCTGGCGCGCGCGGTCTTCCTGATCAACGAGAAGGAAGAAATCGCCCGCAACCGCATCATCAAGGAATTCGACGGCAGCGACATCCAGGTGCTGAACGGCCGCTTTGGTCCGTACATCAGCGACGGCAAGCTCAACGGCAAGATTCCCAAGGATCGCGAGCCCGCCTCGCTGACCCTGGCCGAAGTGCAGCAGCTGCTGGAGGAAACCGGCAAGCCCGCGCGGCGCGGTTTCGGCGCCAAGAAGGCCACCGCCAAGAAGGCCGCGGTGAAGAAGGAAGCCGCGCCGAAGAAGGCCGCCGCCAAGAAGACGGCGACGAAGAAAACCGCGACCAAGAGCACCACGACCAAGAGCCCGGCCACCAAGAAGGCCACCGCGAAGAAGGCCGCCGTGACCGTCACCGAACCGGCCAAGTCGCTGCTGACCCCGGCCAAGGTGGAACCCGGCAAGAAGCGGGTCGCCAAGAAGCAGAGCGACGACGCGCCGTTCTGATTCGCTGCCTCAAGCCGCGCCCCGCGGGGCGCGGTGGACACGCGGGCCTGCCGTGGCAGAATCGCGCCATGAACGATGCCCTGCCCTTGTCCGCCGCCGTGGAATGGCTCCAGCACGGCGGCGTGATCGCCTATCCGACCGAAGCCGTCTGGGGCGTGGGCTGCGATCCGTTCGATGAAACCGCCGTGCGGCGCCTGCTGGCGATCAAGGAGCGTCCGGTCGAGAAAGGGTTGATCCTGATCGCCGCCGATCTGGAACAGCTTCGCGCCTGCCTGGATCTGGACGCGCTGCAGACCGATCGGCTGGCCGAGGTGCTGGCCAGTTGGCCGGGTCCGCACACTTGGGTGATGCCGGCGAACGCACGGGTGCCACGCTGGCTTACCGGCGAGCATGACGGCATCGCCGTCAGGGTCACGGCGCATCCCACGGTCATCGCGCTGTGCCGGGGCTTCGGCGGTCCGCTGGTCTCCACCAGCGCCAACCTGAGCGGGCAACCGGCACCACGCGATCGCGCGGGTCTGGATCCCGCGCTGCTCGAGCGCCTGGACGGCGTCAGCGAAGGCGAAACCGGCGGACTGGATCGCCCCTCCTCGATCCGCGACGCCCGTACCGGCGCGCAGTTCCGGGCCTGAATCCGTCCGCATTGTCCCTGCCGCCGTTCGCGCGCAAGATGCGGGCATGCGCATCGTCCTGGCCGCCTGCCTGCTTTTCCCGCTCGCTCCGGTGGGCGGGATCGCCGCCGCGCAGGAAGTGACGATCTACCGCTGCGTCGGCAAGCAGGGACAGGTGGCGCTGCGGGATTCTCCCTGCCTGCCCGGCGAGACCCAACAGACCCGCAGCATGCAGCGGCCACGCGATCCGGCGCCGGTCGCGCGACCGGCGGTACCCAGCATCACGCCCGCGCCGCCGGTGCCGGCGCCCACCGAGCGCATCGTCTACCGGAATCCGCCGCGTGCGATGTACGAATGCATCACCCCGGACGGCGAGCGCTATACCAGCGACGATGGCGAAGGCCGCCCGCGCTTCGTGCCCTACTGGGCGGGTGGCTATCCCTATCCGGCCTGGCCCCGTCCGCATGGCGGCAGCATCTCCGGGCATATCCCGATCGGCAACGGCGGCAACATCACGTTCCAGAGCGGGAATCCCACGCCGCTGCCTCCGACACCGCGTCCTCCCGGGCATGGGCCCGGCAACGTCATCGTGCCGGCGGGCGGTATCTGGGTTCGCGACCAATGCCACGAATTGCCGCAGGCGGAAGTCTGCGCGCGGCTGTCCGATCGCCGCTATGAAATCCTGCGCCGCTACGGCAGCGCGATGCCCAGCGAGCGACGCACGCTGGATCTGGAACAGCGTGGCATCGATGCGCGCATGGCCAACGATTGCGGGAATCCCTGATGTCCTACCGTCTCGCCTGGCTGATGCTCCTGGCGGCCCCGGCCGCGCATGCGGACGAAGTGGTGATCTATCGGTGCACCGATGCCGCCGGCGCGCTCACCGTGCAGAACATGCCCTGCCCCAAGGGCAGCCGGCAGCAGGTCAAGCGGATGCCGGCGCTGGCGACCGTACCGATGGCACCGGCGGCATCCACGCCCGCCGCCGCCCCACCGGCGACGCCCGCCGCTGCGCCCGAACCCGCGGTCCCGGCGGCAGCGACGGCGCCAGCCGAATCCACACCGGTCGCGACGGCCGCGCACCTGCCGCCCCCCAATCTGTTCCGCTGCACCACCCGCGACGGCGGCGGCTACCTGACCGAGGACAGCGAGCCCGCCTCGCGCTGCGAGCCGCTGCAGACCATCGGGCTGGATGGCAATCCGCAGGGCGGCGCGGGCCAGGCCTGCGAAGTGGTGCGGGACACCTGCGCCCGGGTTCCCGACGAAGGCTTGTGCGAAGCGTGGAAGAAGCGCCGCGACGAAGCCGAAGTGGCCTGGCGATTCACCCGCACGGAAACCAGCGAGAAGAACAAGGCCGAGTTCGAGCGCGTGCAGCGCATCCTGGCCGAGAGCACCTGCGGCGGCTGAACCCGCGGCAGCAGCAACTTGAGCGGCAGCAACCACCTCCGGGTGGGCATCGGCTCAGAATCCGTAGCGAAGAAAGCCCCCGTCCACGGCAATGCATTCGCCGGTCACGTAGCTGGCCGCCGGCAGGCACAGGAATCCCACCGCCGCGGCGACCTCCTCGGGCTCGCCGATCCGGCGCATCGGCGTGCGCGCGATCACTTCCTCGTAGTAATCCGCGTCGGAAAGCGGCCCCGACGTGCGACGGGTGCGGATGTACCACGGCGCCACCGCGTTGACCCGCACACCGTCCTCGGCCCATTCGGCGGCCAGGTTGCGGGTCATCTGGTGCAGCGCGGCCTTGGTCATGCCGTAGGGCGCGCCGCTGCGCACGGCGGTGATGCCGGACACGCTGCCGACGTTGACGATGGCGGAACTGGCGTGGCGGGTCAGCAGCGGATGGGCGTAGCGCGAGAGTTCGAATGCGGAGAACAGATTGGTCTCGAAGATGCCGCGCCACTCGTCCTCGGTATAGTCCACCGCCGCCTTGGTGACATTGCCGCCGGCGTTGTTGATCAGCAGATTGAGGCCGTCGGCATGATCCTCCACCCAGTCGAGGATCGCGCGCCGCTCCTCGTCGTCGGCCACGTCGGCGGCCATTGCCGCCACTTCGCGCTCCGGAAATTCCTCGGCCAGATCGTCGCGCGCAGCGTCCAGCAGATCCTCGTCACGGGCCACCAGCATCACGTCCGCGCCGAACCCCAGCAACTCGCGCGCGATTGCCAGGCCGATGCCGGCGCTGGCGCCGGTGATCAATGCAGTCTGCCCGTCCAATCGCCAACGATGGGATGCCATGCGCCACTCCGTTCGAATGGGGGTAGCATACCGCCAGCCATACCGGAGGGGCATTGCATGAAAACGCGCCCGATCGCCTGCCTGCTGCTCCTTTCGTTGTGCGCCTGCCGACCGGCGCCACCGCCGACCGAGCGCCCACCGGAACCCCAGGCCGCAAGCGCCGCCCACCTGCGCGACGCCCTCCAGGCCCCCATCGACAAGGCCAAGGCGGTGGAGGAAGCCGCCCGCAAGGCTGCCGACGACCAGCGCGCCGCGATCGACGCGGCCAAGCAGCAGTAACCCTGCGCAAACCATATCGGCTGGCGGCAGACCGGCGACAAAAAACCTCCGCGCGCTTGCGGAACGCCTCCACGAATACCCCCTTCGCAGAAGGGGGTGGGCGCCGCGGGCGACCGGGGGATTGACCCGCCATGCGGCGATTGGGGAGGGCTTGCTTTTGCGTGGAAGAGCAAATCCCCCTCAGTCCCCCTTCGGAGAAGGGGGAGGCAAAGCAAAGCCACAAAAAAGCCCTCCTTGCGGAGGGCTCTTTTTTTTGCCGCCACTGGCGCGCGTCGCGTGATCAGAATCCGCAGAAGCAGTACGCCAGCGCCTTGACCGGCGCGCCGCCCTGGCCGTCCTGCAGGGCTTCCTCGACGAATCGCAACTGCGTGTTGGCTTCCGGCAGGCGCTGCGCCAGCATCGCGCGGGCGATGTCGGAATCCTTCAGCCACAACGCACCGATGCGGCTTCCGGCCATCCGGCCCATGAACTGGGCAAACGGCGAAGCGTTCTGTTCGATGTAGCGAACGCGGTACTTGTCGGCGGCACCGAGCTTGGCCAGTTGCGCGGCGTAGTCGGTTGCCGCCTGCATGCCGCCGAGTTCGTCGACCAGGCCGCGCTCCTTGGCCTGCGCACCGCTCCAGACGCGGCCGCGGGCGACTTCGTCCACCGCCTCGACCGGCTTCTTGCGCGCGTCGGCGACCTTGCCGGTGAAATCCGCGTAGCCCTTGTTGATGATCGACTGGATCACCTGGCCGACGGCCGGATCCAGCGGACGGGTGATGTCGAACGCGCCGGCGAAGCGCGTGGTGCCCACGCCATCGGTGTGCACGCCGATCTTCTCCAGCGTGCGCGGCACGGTCGGAATCATGCCGAAGATGCCGATGGAGCCGGTGATCGTCGACGGGTCGGCATAGATGCGATCGGCGTTCATCGAGATCCAGTAACCGCCGGAGGCAGCCAGATCGCCCATCGACACCACCACCGGCTTGCCGGCGGCCTTCAGCGCGGCCACCTCGCGGCGGATCTGCTCGGAAGCGAACACGCCGCCACCCGGGGAATCCACGCGCAGCACCACCGCTTTCACGTCCTCGTCGTCACGCGCTTCGCGCAGCAACGCGGAGGTCGATTCGCCACCGATGCGGCCGGCCGGCTGTTCGCCGTCGGTGATTTCGCCTTCGGCCACCACCACCGCGATCTGCGGACGCTTGTCCAGCGTGGCCGCGCGCTGCGTGTCCAGGTGGGCGAGGTAGCCCTCCAGGGTGACCTGGCGGAAACCGGTGTCCGAATCCTCGTCGGCCACGCCGCGTTCGATCAGCAGGTTCTCAACGTCCTCGCGGGTCTTCAGGCCATCCACCAGCTTCTGCTGGAGGGCGAACTTGGCCAGATCGCCACCGGCGGCGGCGATGCCTTCCGGCAGCGTGTCGATGCCCGCGGCCAATTGCTGCGGCGTCAGCTTGCGTGCCTTGGCGACGTCGCCCAGGTAGCGCTGCCACACGTCGTTCATCCAGAACAGATCCGCTTCCTTGGATTCCGGCGAGGCGGCGTCCAGCACATAGGGCTCGACCGCGGACTTGAACTCGCCGACCCGGAACACGTGCACGTCCACGCCCAGCTTTTCCTGCAGGGCCTGGCGGAAATACTGGCGATAGCGGCCGAGGCCTTCCAGCAACAGGCCGCCCATCGGATCCAGATAGACCTCGTTGGCCTGCGCCGCCAGCAGGTACTGGTGCTGGCCCAGGTTCTCGCCGAACGCCACGATCTGCTTGCCCGAGGCGCGGAAGCGCTCCAGCGCCGCGGCGACTTCACGCAGCGAGGCGTAACCGGTCGGCTGCAGCTTGTCCACGCGCAGCATCATGCGCTCGATCTTCTTGTCTTCGCGCGCCGCGTCAATCGCGCGCACGAGATCGCGCAGCTGGATTTCCTCGGCGTCCTTGTCGTTGAGCAGCTTGGCCAGCGCGCGGGTCGCCGGGTCGGTGCTGTACTGCTCGACCAGGCGTCCTTCCGGCGCGACCACCAGGGTGGTGCGATCGATCACCGGCTTGACCGCACTGCTCGAACTGATGCCGGCCAGCAGGATCATGAACATGATCAGGAACAGCAGGAAGCCGAAGAACAGCACGTTCAGGAACAGCTTGCGGGCGAAATTCACCACGTTCCAGGCGCCAACGAAGAAGGTGGCGACGGGTCCGCGGGCGGGAGGCGGTTGGTTCATGGGGGTGGAGACTCCGGTATTCCTGGGGCCAGCTTAACGGGTCGGCCCCTGGGGCGGCATGCCCCTTTAGTCACCGTGCGCCAATGTCGGTCAAGTCGCGTCCGCTGCCAGCAGGCGCCGGCTGCTGCGGTTGAAGCGCCAGCCCAGGCTGATGGCGGCGGCGGTGAGGCCCATGATCAGGCCCAGCCACATGCCCTGCGGCCCCCAACCCAGCCACAGCCCGAAACCGGCGCCCAGCGGCATGCCCAGGCCCCAGTAGGAGAACATCGCCAGCCACATCGGCGCGCGGGTGTCCTTCAACCCGCGCAGCGCGCCGGCCGAAAGCACCTGGATGCCGTCCGGGAACTGGAAGGCCGCCGCGTACAACAGCAGCGTGCCGGCCAGGGCCGCCACCGCCAGGTCCTGGGTGTACAGGGACACCACCGCGTCGTGGCCGAACAACAGCACCAGCGCGGACAGCGCCTGGGTGGCCAGCACGATCGCGTAACCGGCATGCGCGGCCCGGCGGATGCCGGCCGGATCGCCGGCTCCCAGCGCATGGCCCACCCGCACGGTGGTGGCCTCGGCCACGCCCATCGGCACCATGAAGCACAGCGCGGCGACATTGATGGCGATCTGGTGCGCGGCGGCGGACACCGCGCCCAGCCGCGCGATCAGCAGCGCGGTCACGATGAACAGGCTGCCCTCCATCAGCACCGTGATGCCGATCGGCAGGCCGGTCCGGAGCAGTTGCCCGATCGCGGCCCAGCGCGGCGGTTCGAAATGGCTGAACAGCTTCAGGTGGGCGAAGCGACGCGAATTCCACAAGTACAGCGCGAAGCAACTGGCCTGCACCCACATCGTGATCGCCGAGGCGGTGCCGAGTCCGGCCGCGCCCATTTCAGGCAGGCCGAACTTGCCGAAGGTCAGTACGTAGCCGACCGGCGCCAGCACCAGCAGGCCGCCGAAGCCCAGCAGCATGGTCGGCAGGGTCCAGTGCATGCCCTCGCTGAGATAGCGCATGCAGAAGTAGAAGGTCAGCGCCGGCACGCCCCAGCGGATCGCATGCAGGAAACCGGTCGCACCGGGAATGATGTCCGGGGCGATGCCGAACGCGCCCAGCGCGTAGGGCGCCAGGCTGAGGAAGCCGAACATCAGCAGGCCCAGGCCCAGCGACAGCCAAAGTGCCTGGCGGAACAGCGGCCCGATTTCGTCGCGGCGATTCGCGCCATCCAGTTCCGACACCGACGCGGTGAGCGAGATGAGCGTGCCGATCGGCACCATCATCGGCAGCCATAGCAGGGCCGTGCCGACCGTGACCGAGGCCAGGGTCTGGGTGCCGTGGTGCCCGGCGATGACGTTGTCGACGAAGCCGATGAGGCCGGTGGAGACATGGCCCAGCACCAGCGGCAGGGCAAGTTTCGCGGAAGCGCGGACCTCATCGCCGAAACGCGGCGAATGGGAGACGGTGGAGGACATGGGGGAGACCGCCGGACTACGGTCGCGCGGTCGCGCGCTGGCACCGGGTCACGGGAGGCCGGTATCTTACCCGCTCGCGCCAGGGGAAGCACAACCGCAGATGAGCAGCCAGACCGACGCCTTGCGTCAAGACGACCATGCACCCGCCACTTGCGAAAACTGCGACACGCCGTTGCAGGGCGAGTTCTGCCATCGCTGCGGGCAGACATCGCACAATCCGCTGCGGCATGCCGGCCACGCCATCGAGGAAGTGTTCGAATCCTTCTGGCATCTGGACGGGCGCATCTTCCGCACCCTGCGTGCGCTGTGCGCGCCGGGCCGCCTGGCCAACGCCTACCTGTCCGGGCACCGCGCGCCCTACGTCGCGCCACTGCGGCTGTTCGTGATCGTCAGCGTGCTGACCTTTTTCATCGCCCAGTTCGCCGTGCACATCGGCGAACCCTCGTCCGACGCGGTGGTCAAGAGCAATTTCGAGGAAGTGACGACCGTCGCCGAAGTCGAACGCCAGCGCGACGAAGCCATTCGCGGATTGCTCGAAGGCAAGGCGGCGGTCGGCGACATCCCCGGCGCCAGCACCGGTTTCGATCGCAGCATCAAGGCACTGCGCGAACAGGCGCGGGAACGCATCGCCGAACTGGATCCCACCCACCCTTCGCTGCAGCAGCCCCTGGAGGCCACCGGACCCGCCGCCACGCCGGCACCCGAGGTGACCAACGCGCCGTCGAACGCACCGCCGGACATCCGGCTCACGCCCCATTCCTCCATCGGGGACGCCCCATCCGCGGCCTCTCCCTCCTCCGCTGCCGCGGACAAGGATCAAGCGACGCAGGCCGAACCCAAGGGTTTTCTCGACCGCTGGCTGAAGAAGAAGGCGCAGCGCGCGGAAGAGAACTGGGAGCGCTTCCAGAAGGATCCGGAGCTGTTCAAGAACGCCGGGCTCAAATCCATTCCCACCGCGCTGTTCTTCATGGTCCCGATCTTCGCGGTGTTCCTCAAGATCGCCTACCTCGGTTCGGGCCGGCTGTACCTGGAGCATCTGGTCGTCGCCCTCTACAGCCATGCGTGGCTGTGCCTGGCGCTGCTCGGCATCTTCGTGCTGATGGCGCTGGACGAATGGATCACCCCGCATGCCGGCTGGTTCTCCAGCGTCACCGGCTTGCTGCAGTTCGTGCTGTGGTGGTGGATGCCGATCTACCTGCTGCTGATGCAGAAGCGGGTCTATGGACAGGCCTGGTGGCTGACGGTGCTGAAGTACCTGGCCGTCGGCATGGTCTACCTGTTCCTGGTGAGTTTCGCGGCGACGTTCGTCCTGCTCACCAGCTTCATCAACGCATGACGATCATCTACGAAGTCGATCTCGCCATCGACGCGGACATCGCCGAGGCCCACGCGCGCTGGCTGGACGCGCACGTCCGCGAGATGCTCGGTTTCGAGGGATTCCTGGAAGCGGAAATCCTGGATCGGCGGGATCCGCCCGCCGGGTCCGGATGGGTGGCGCGCTGCGTGCGCTATCGACTGGCCGACCATGCCGCGCTCGATGCCTACCTGCGCGATCACGCGCCGCGCATGCGGGCCGAAGGCATTGCCCGTTTCGGCGAACAGGTGCGCGCGAGCCGGCGGATTCTCGCCATCGCCGCCCGCTACTGAGTCGCGCCGCGCCAGGCGTTACTGATTGCGGCGCCGGTGCAGCCAGTCGCCTCGACGCGTCGGCTCCACCCGCAGCAAGGCTTGCCGGAACGCGGCGCGCTCCTGTGGCGGGATGCGCTGCGCCAGCGCCGCCAGATCGTCGCGTTGGGTCGCGTCCAGTTGCCGCAGCAAGGCCAGCAGCGCATCGCGCTCTGCCGCCGGCACATAGGCGAACAGCGGCTGCAGACGCGGCCAGTCCGCGCCCAGTTCCGGCCCCAGTGCCCAGCCCCGCTGCTGCAGGGTGTCCTGGCTGTCGTAGAGCGTACGCAGGCGTGCCTGTTCTTCCGCCGGCAGGGTGGCGAACGCCTGCGCGGCCGCACGCAGTTGCGCGCGCTGCGTTTCGTCCAGCGCGCGCCAGGCCAGGTAGCGCCCCCGCTGGCGTTCACGCTCCATCGGCGCCAGCCCGTCCCAGACCTGCGCACGCGTGGCGGCCTGGGCGCGTTGCGCGGGTGCGAGCGCGGACCAGCGCGCCTGCCGTTCCGCCAGCCATGTTTCCGTCGACGGCGATTGCGCATGGCCGCACCAGGCCGCGCCCGCCACCAGTAGCGCCAGCAGCGTCGCGCGGCGCTCAGAACGTCGTGTCACGGCCTTCCTCCTGGGCACCGGCTTCAACGGCGCCATCAGCCGCTTTTCCCGCGGGCAGTGGCTGGCGGGTTCCGGCCAGGTACCACGCATAGAAGGCCGCGTCGTTCGACAGCGTTTCGCTTTCCGGATCCAGCAGCAGATCCAGATCCGGATGCAGCGCCAGGACCTGGCCGGCCGCCACCGTTGCCGCGGCGGCTTCGGCGGGCGGCAGCGCCTCCTGTTCGATATCCGGTTCCTCGGCCAGTCCGAGGCCGGTGCGGCCGACCTCTTCCAGCGAGTCGCCGCCGCGTCCGAACAACCCGCGCGGATTAAGGAAGGTCACCGCCAGTCCGCCGGCGCAGGCCAGCACGATCGCAATCACCGCCCAGCGTCGCCAGCGCCCGCGGACGGGCATCGCAGCGACGGCCCGGGGCCTGGTTGCCGGTGCCATCGGTGCGTGCGCTTCCGGTCGCGGAGACCGGGATACGGGCGCCGCGGGCCTGAGCGCGGCTTCGCGCAATCGCGCCAACCGGGCCAGACGCTCGGGAGGCAGGTCCCGCATCTGTTGCTGGATCGCCTCGGCCAGCGCGCGCCAGCCGGCGGCGTCGGGCTGGCCGGCGGCGTCGGTGGGACACGCCGCCGCCAGCGCGGCGCGGTAGCGGGTCATGTCCACGCCCAGCACTTCCACCGCCTCGTCTTCCGGCAGGCCGGCCGCCAGCCGGCTCAGCAGCGCCTGGCGATCCTCCGGGGCCAACGTGGCCAGATGGGCGACCGCGCCTGGCCAGCGCGCGCCCGCAGGCGGGCGATGGAGGGCCGGCGACGCCATCATCTTCTGCCAGAAACCGCGTGGCCAGTCGGCCATGGGCTGGGACGGCGCCTGTGCGGCGAAAGCCCGCATCGCGGTGGCGAGGGCGGCATCGCCATGCTCGGCGTCGCCGCACTGGAGCTGCGCGAACAGCGCGCCGCGGCGTTCGACCCCCCGCAGGAAAGCCGCCAGGGCGGCGGGCGCCGGGACGGCGGACGGCGATGGATCAGTCATGGAATCGCGGGCTCATCGCCGCGAATCATAGCGGTCACGAAGGTGATTCCGGACGCTTGACACCGCTTGGAATCCTGCTCTCCCAAGCGCCGCAAGGCTTTCGCCGATTTGCGTTGTGCACAGCGGTCACGCGAATGTCATGACCCGCCGGCCGACGGTGGGCGACCGTCACATTTCAACTTGGTTTCACAATTAAATTGCTGATTCAAAAGGAAAAAGTTGCGTTGGCGTTTTTTTCACCAAACACCAGCCGAGGCCCGAAAATGGGTCATCGGCGCGTGGAGCAATGGCGACATGCACAGATTTATCCACAGCTCGTGTGGATAAGCCGGAATCTCTTTGACTCACACGCACTTGCGTGAACTTCGTCATTTTTTTGACAGATTGATCCCGCAACCCCATCCGACCCGCAGCGCTTGACCGGCTCGCTAAACTGCGGAGATGCCGTCGCCCGAAATTCTCCGCGTCGCCCTGCCCGTTCCGCTGCCCCGACTGTTCGACTATCGCCCGCCGGCGGGCTCGACGGTTTCGGCCGCGGACGTGGGCCGGCGCGTGCGCGTGCCCTTCGGCAGCCGCGAACTGGTGGGCTGGGTGGCCGACACCGGACCGGCCGAAGAGACGGTAGAACTGAAGGCGGCCCACGCATGGCTGGACGCCACCCCGCTGCTGCGCGGCGAACTCCTGGACTCGCTGCGCTGGCTGGCGCGCTACACGCACGCGCCGCTGGGCGAGGTGTTCGCCACCGCCCTGCCGGCGCCCCTGCGCCAGGGCGAGCCGGTGCCCGCCGCCGAACAGGCCTGGCAGTGGCGATTGACCGAAGCCGGCCTCACCGCCCTGCCGCGCCTGCGCGCGGGCAGCCGTCCGCGCCAGCTCGCCGAATGGCTGTCCACCGGGCCGCAGCCGGAGGACCAGCTCGCCGCCCGCATGGAGCAGTGGCGCGACGCGGCCCGCACCCTGGCCGGGCGGGAGCTCGCCGAACGGATTCCGGCCCCGCCCGGCGTCAGCGAAGCCACACCCCGTCCCGGCCCCACCCTCAACGAAGAACAGCAACAGGCGGCCGACGCGCTGGCCGAGGCCAACGGCTTCAGCCCGTTCCTGCTCGACGGCGTCACCGGCAGCGGCAAGACCGAGGTCTACCTGGGCGCCATCGCCGCCTGCCTGGCGCGCGGCCGGCAGGCGCTGGTGCTGGTACCCGAAATCGGCCTGACCCCGCAGACCCTGGCGCGCTTCCGCACCCGCCTGGGCGTGCCGGTGCACGTGCTGCACTCCGGCCTCAACGACAACGAGCGCGCGCGCACCTGGGGCGCCTGCGCGCGCGGCGAGGCGCGGGTGATCGTGGGAACCCGCTCGGCGGTATTCACGCCGTTGCCGGAGGCGGGCCTGATCATCGTCGACGAAGAACACGACGGCAGCTACAAGCAACAGGACGGCATCCGCTACCACGCCCGCGATTTCGCCCTGGTGCGGGCCAAGGCGCTGGACGTGCCAATCATCCTGGGCAGCGCCACGCCGTCGCTGGAAACCCTGCACAACGCCCGCAGCGGCCGTTACCGGCACCTGCGCCTGCGCCGCCGCGCGGGCGAGGCGCAGCCTCCGCGCGTGCGCGTGCTGGACGTGCGCAAGCGCGCGCTGGAAGCCGGCCTGTCGCTGGAACTGCAACAGGCCATCCGCCAGGCGCTGCAAGCCGGTGGCCAGGTGCTGGTATTCAAGAACCGGCGCGGCTACGCGCCGGTGCTGCTGTGCCATGACTGTGGCTGGAGCGCGCACTGCAAACGCTGCGACGCCTCGATGACGGTGCATGCCGGCGGGCGCCGGCTGCAATGCCACCATTGCGGCGCGCGCCAGCCGGTGCCGCTGGCCTGCCCGGACTGCGGCGGGCTGGCCCTGCAACCGCAGGGCATCGGCACCGAGCGGCTGGAGGAACACCTGGTCGGCGCGTTCGCCGAGGTGCCGGTGCTGCGCATCGATCGCAGCACCACCCAGCGCCGCGACGCGCTGGCGCGGCACCTGGACACGCTCGGCGACCAGCCCGGCATCCTCGTCGGCACCCAGATCCTCGCCAAGGGCCACGACCTGCCGCACCTGACCCTGGTCGCGGTGGTGGGCATCGACGAGGGCCTGTTCTCCGCCGACTTCCGCGCCGGCGAACGCCTGGCGCAACAACTCATCCAGGTCGCCGGACGCGCCGGACGCGCGGACAAGCCCGGCGAGGTCTGGTTGCAGACCCACCATCCGGATCACCCGCTGCTCAACACGCTCATCCAGGGCGGCTACCACGCCTTCGCCGACGCCGAGCTGGTGCAGCGCGAAGCCGCCGGCTTTCCTCCTTTCGCCCATCTCGCGCTGTTGCGCGCGGAGGCCCAGCAGGTCGACGCGGCGCAGGCATTCCTGCTGGCCGCGCGGCAACTCCTGCGCGAACACGATCCGAAGCTGGAACTGCACGGACCCTTGCCGGCGCCGATGCCGCGACGCGCCGGCTATCACCGCATGCAACTGGTGCTGTCCTCCCCCGAGCGACGCCTGCTGCATCGCCTGCTCGATGCCGTCATTCCGCTGTTGCACGCGCTGCCTGAAGCACGCCGGGTGCGCTGGTCGCTGGACGTGGATCCGCTGGACCTCTACTGAGCCGACAGGCGCGGCGCCGGGCATCCGGCCTCGAAACAGTCTTTCCGCACACCGCCACCATCTGCCCAACGAGGCGCGGGCGGGCAGTTAACAGGTGCCGGTCGCCAGCCTCGCAAAAAAAATGACGCTCGCCCGCCATGGAACGCGGTTTGGGAACCAGACACGCCCGGAAAGCCCCGGGCGCGCGGTTTTCCCACCCTCCATGGAGATGCGTTCATGCACACCCGGCAATCTGTTTGTTCCGCTTCACCCGCCCGCCCGCGCCTTCACCGCCTGGCGTTGACCCTGTCCTTCCTGATCGCCGCCCCGGCCTGGGCCGGCGACGTCTGCGATCTGGCCACCGCCGGCGAGGACGGCGCGGGCGCCAACGCATTGGGCAGCAATTCGCTGGCCTGCGGTACCAACGCCAGCGCTTCCGCGGGCGGCGTCGCGCTCGGCGCCAGCAGCGTGGCTACGTTCGAGAGCACCGCGCTGGGCACCAGCGCGCTGGCCACGGGCAACGGCAGCACCGCGATAGGCAGTTGGCGCGACCTCAACAACGACGGCCTGGTGGGGCTGGATGAAATCACCATCGCCAGCGCACAGCGAACCACCGCCGTGGGCGCGGCCGCGCAGGCCACCAGCGATTTCGCCACCGCGCTGGGCGGCAACGCCAACGCGTCCGGCTGGGCCAGCATCGCCATCGCCGGCAGCGCCTCGGGCGAAGCCGGCATCGGCGTGATGGGCGTGGCGACCGGCGACTACAGCATTGCGGTGGGCTATTCCAGCCTGTCCTCCGGCAGCGGCAGCACGGCCATGGGTCTCTATGCCGAATCGTCAGGCGAAGACAGCACGGCACTGGGCGGACATAGCCACGCCGATGGTGCCGACAGCACCGCCGTGGGTCATTCCAGCCGGGCCGGCGGGGCTGGCAGCGCGGCCCTGGGCCACGACGCATCCGCCACGGGCCGCAGCGCCGTCGCGGTTGGCGAAAACAGCGATGCAGGCGGCGAGAACGGCACCGCCGTGGGCGGATGGCGGGATGTCAATGGCGACGGCATCCGCCAGGCGGATGAATCCACCGAAGCCGCCGCGCTGGACAGCAGCGCGTTCGGCGCGGGCGCGAAGGCAAACGCCGAATCGACCAGCGCCTTCGGAGCAGCGTCGGCAATCCATGCCACCAACGGCACCGCGCTGGGCGCACACAGCATGGTCACCACGCAAGGCGACAACGCCGTTGCGCTGGGCGCCGGCTCCATCGCGGACCAGTCCAACACGGTATCGATCGGCAGCGTCGGCAGCGAACGACGCATCGTCAACGTCGCCGCCGGCACCGGTGCCACCGATGCGGTCAACCTGTCGCAGTTGCAGGCCACCCTGGCGACAGCCAACGCCTACACCGACACCGCGGTCGCCACCGGCGGCACCGCGGCCAATGCCTATACCGACAACCGCGAAGCCGCCATCCGCGACGACATGGAAGCCGGCGACGCCGAAACACTGTCGGCGGCCAATGCCTACACCGACAGCCAGATCGCGCAATTGGTGGGCCTTGATGCGGGCACGATCAGCGACCGCTTCGACAACATCGACCGTCGCCTGCAACATCAGGATCGACGCATCGATCGCCAGGGCGCGATGGGGTCCGCCATGCTCAACATGGCGATCAATGCCGCCGGATCGCAGAGCCCGCGGGGGCGTGTCGCCGTCGGCGCCGGCTTCCAGGGTGGCGAACAGGCGCTGTCGATCGGCTATGGCCGCCGCATCGGCCAGCGCGCATCGTTCTCGTTGGGCGGTGCTTTCAGCGGCAGCGAGAAATCGGCCGGCATCGGCTTCGGCGTCGATCTCTGATCGGTGTGTGGGCGGCGCATGCCTTCATCGCGCCGCCCGCTTTTTTGACAACGGCCCGGAGCCACCGCGGATGCGGGTACGTCACAGTCGCGCCCGCGCCGCCTCCATCCGTTGCAGTTCCTGGGCGTGCGGACTGAGCTGTCGCCGCAATGGCGCCTCGGCGCTGGCCAACTCGCGTCGCGCGTTGGCGCTGTCGCCGGCGGCGAGCAACGCCTCCGCATACGGCACGCGCAACTGCGCGGTCACCACGCTGTCCGCGCCGGTGAAGCCGGTGGACATCGCCACCGCGCGTTTCCATTCCGCAACGGCCTCCGGAACACCGCGCCGGCTGGCGATCTCGGCCAGCAGCGACTGCCGCTCCAGCGCTGCGGCGGGATTGTCGGCCGGCACATCCGGCAACGATGCCCGCGCCTCGTCCCACAGGCCCTTTCGCAGCAGCCATTCGGCCTGGACCAGCCGCGTGTTGATCCGCTCCGGCGAATCGTTGTCTGCAACGAAGAATCCCTGCCAAGCGGGCAGCGCGCGTTCCATCAGCGCGCTGGCCTCCGGCATCCGTCCCATCCGCGCGAGCACGCGTGCCCAATAGACCTCGTTGCGGACCCGGGTGCGGTCCCCGGGAGGCCGGCGCGCGCGCCGTATCTCGGTCGCGACGCGGTACAGCGGTTCGGCGGCCGCCAGATCACCGCGCTGCTCCTCCAGCGTCGCCAACTGGCTGGCCACCACCGCATAGTCGATGCTGTCCCGGCCGAGGACCCGTTCGGTGATGCCCAGGGCTTCGCGATAGTGCTTGCCGGCGCCGATGTAATCTCCGGATTGCTGCAGCACCATCGCCAGTTTCATTTCGGTATCGGCGGCACGCTCGCTCTCGCGGCCGATCAGCGCCTCGGCCAGCGCCACGTTCTCGCGCAACAACCCCGCCGCTTCGGTGAAGCGTCCCCGTGACGCGAGCACCATCGCCAACCCTTGCCGGCTGTTGTGCAGGGTCACGCTGCGCGGGGCCTGCCGCACCTTGATCGCCAGCGCGCGCCGATAGTGGGATTCGGCCGCTTCGGCATCCCCTTCCGTGCGGTACAGCAATGCCATGTTGTGCAGCAGCCCGGCGGTTTCCAGCGCGTCCGGGCCGTACACCTGCAGATGCAGTTTCAACGCCTGCGCGTAGGCGGCTCGGGCACCGGGAAAATCCACCGCGGTCTTTTTCGCCAAGCCCAGCACGTTGTAGGAATCGGCGAGTGCCGCCGGCGTGCGATCGTGCGCCATGCGCAGAGACAGTGCCTGCTCGGCGGCCACCAGCGCGTCATCGGCACGCATCTGGTTGCTCATCAGCGTGGACAGATGGCTGTAGGCCTGCGCCGCCAGATCGGGGCGGCCGAGCGAAGGCTGCCGCAGGGCTTCGCCGGCCTGCCGGAGCATGGCTTCGGCGCGCTCGCGCTCGCCCAGATTGGCATAGGCGCGGCCCAGGACCAGGCGCATGCGCGCCAGCACCGCGGGACTCTGCGCCAGTTCGGCGTCCACCTTGGCCACGCCCACATCGAGCACATTGCGCGCGGTGGGTTCTTCGGTGCCCTTCGCGCCCCGCATGCGCGGGTCCGCGGCATTGAAGGTATCCACCAGGAAGTCGCTGACCTGTTCCGCCGTGGCCGCCTCGCGTTCCGCGCGATCACGCTCCATTTCCAGGCGGGCGACGAACAGCAGCGCGGCCACCGACGCGGCACCGGCCAGCGCGACCGCGCGCCAGTGGCGCCGCCCCCAGCAACGCAGGCGATAGGGAAACGTCGCGGCGCGCGCGCTGACCGGCTGGTGGCCGCGATGACGCAGGAGATCGGCGGCGAGCGCTTCCACCGAGGGATATCGCCGCGCCGGATCGATCGCGCAGGCACGCATCACGATGGCGTCGAGATCGCCTCGCAGGCGACGTCGCCAGGCGCAATCCGGCGCTGTGGCTTCACTGGGCTTGGCGACGGGCTGGAACGCGTCATGGAGACCACGCTCGATGCGCTGGCCCGACAGCAGTTCCGCCAGCAGCACGCCGAGGCTGAACACATCGCTGGCCGTATTCACGGGTGCGCCGCCGCTGCGCAGCTCCGGACTGGCATAGGCCGGCGTGCAGAAGCCCGCCGCATCGTCACCGCCGGCGGCACCCATCCAGCGGGCAATGCCGAAATCCAGCAGCACCGGCTCGCCATCCGCGCGAACCAGCACATTGCTGGGCTTGAGATCGCAGTGGATCACCAGTTGCCGGTGCGCCGCCTGCACCGCGTCGCAGACCTTCAGGAACAACGTGATGCGTGCGTCCAGATCCAGCCCGTGCGCGTGGCAATACGCGTCCAGGGCGACGCCGTCGACGTACTCCATCACCAGATAGGGCTGCCCGGCCGGAGTGGTGCCGCCGTCGTACAGGCGCGCGATGTTGGCATGCCGGAGTTCGGCCAGGATCTGCCGCTCCGCGATGAGTCGCTGCACCAGGGCGGGGTCGGCGAGCGCGCTGCGCAGCAGTTTGATCGCCACGCACTGCCGGAACGATTCGTCGTCGCGCTCGGCCACGAACACCGTGCCCATGCCGCCGCTGGCCAGCCGGCGCATCAGGCGCCAGGGGCCGATGCGATCGCCGACACTCAGTTCGGGTTCCGGTGAGGCGCTCAGCAGATCACGCAAAGGCTCCAGCGCGCGCTCGAAGCTGGCGGTGCGCGCCCGCAGCATCGCCATCGCCTCTTCGATCAGGGCCGGATCATCGCTGACGCGTTCCAGCTCCTCCCGCCATCGGGAGGGCGGCAGATCGCAGACGGATTCGAACAGGTGCCGCAACGACTCCCAGTGCACGGATTCCATCGTCTCCCCCGTGGGGCCGCATGGCCGGTCAGGCCAGCTCCTTGCGCAGCCAGGCCTTGGCCACTTTCAGGTCGCGGTCGATGGTAGAGGGAGAGACCCCCAGCACACAGGCGATTTCGTCACGTTCCATGCCACCGAAATAGGCCATTTCCAGGCCCTGGGCCGCCCGTGGATCCCGACGGGCCAGCCGCTGCAGCGCCAGATCCAGCGCCAGCACGTCGAACGCCTCGTTGCCGGCGACCGATTCGGCGTGCGACAGCGTGAGCACCGCGACTTCACCGCCACGTTTCTCGGCCAGTTGCGCGCGCGCGTGATCGACCATCACCGCACGCATCTTCAGTGCCGCCATCGCGAAGAAATGCGCCCTGTCCTGCCAGTCGATCTCGTTGCCGAGCAGGCGCAGCATCGCTTCGTTGACCACGGCGGTCGGCTGCAGGGTGTGGCTTGCGCCATGCCGATGCCAGCGCATCCGAGCCATTTCGCGCAGGGTGTCGTAGACGTCGGACAACAGGCGATCCCGCGCCATCGCGTCGCCGGCACGCCAGCCCTGCAGCAGGCGGGTGAGGTCGTCTCCCATCGCGCCTCCATCACGACCCGGCAAAGAGGCCGCGTGCATGGTAGCGAAGTTCTTCGGCATGGCGCATTGCATGGAGGAAAGAACGGGAATTTTTCCTGCCGGCGGCCAATGCCGCCGACACCCGCGATCGGCAGGCGCGCCGCGCCCGTTCCCGGCCTGCGCCAGGGCCGCGTCATCACGAACCTGTCCGCGCGTTGTTTCCCGGGATATCTCCTCCTGGCGGCCATGCCCGCCGGGTGTTCTCCAGCCGAAATGTGGAGTGCCCGCCCGTGTATCCCGTTCCGATTTGCTACCAGCTGAATCCCGCGCCGGCCGATACGCTCTTCTCGCCGCCACCGAACGCCGCGCCAATCGAAACGCTGGCGCGGTTTCCGACCACGCGCTGGTAGCCGATCGCCATTGCCTGTTCCCCGCCTTGCGAACCGACGCCCACGCCGACCCGGTTCCTGCCCGCGAGACCGGCGGTGTTCATGGCCATGCCGGCATAGGCTCCGCTCATCGCGGCCATCTTGTCGATCCGGCGATCCATCTGGTTGATGCGACGATCCACGTCGCCGCGGAAAGCCTCGAAATCGTCCGCCAGTCCGGTAAGTTCTGAGAAGCGGGCATCGGTATACGCATTCGCGGAGGCAAGCGTCGCCGCATCGCCGGCATCGGCGTGGTCGCGGGCGGCATCCAATGTCCGCGCGTCACCCGCATCGGCATGACTCCTCGCCGTGTTCAAGGTCTGCGCATCGCCCGCATCGGCGTGATTCCTCGCCGCGTTCAACGTCTGCACGTCACCCGCATCGGCGTGACTCCTCGCCGCGCTCAACGTCTGCGCATCGCCTGCTTCGGCATGGCTCATCGCCGCGCTCAACGTCTGCGCATCGCCCGCGTCGGCATGACTCATCGCCGCGCTCAACGTCTGTGCATCGCCCGCATCGGCATGGCTCATCGCCGCGCTCAACGTCTGCGCATCCCCCGCATCGGCATGGCTGTTGGCGGCCGTCAAGGCATTCTCAGTCACGGTGTCGGCGTAGGCCTGGGCATCGGCCAGGGACGCCGCGTTGCCCGCCGCCATGTCGCTGCGGACAGCGGCTTCCCGCGCGTCGGCATAGTTATTGGCCGACGCCAGCGTCGCGGCATCGCCATTGTTCATCTGCGCAACATTGACCGCGTCGTTCGCGGCGGTGCCCGCCGCGACATGGGTCACGCGGCGCTGGGATGATGCGGATCCCACCGAGACGACGTTCGCCTCGCCGCCATCGTTGCTGCCGGCGCCCAGTGCCACCGAATTGCCACCCGTGGCGCTGGCGCCATTCCCGAGTGCGGTGTTGCCATTCGTTCCCGCTGTCCCGGTTGCCCCAGGGAAGCCGCAGCACATGTCAGCGCCATTCCCTCCCGATCCGGCCACGCTGTTGTTGCCCAGCGCGATGTTGTCATTGCCGCCGCTCCCCCCCATGCCCCCTGTGCCCCCCGCGACACCCTCGCCGCCGCCGCCGCCCAACCCGGCCTGGCTGTTCTGGCCGATCGCGATGTTGCGTGATCCCCCGGTTCCACCCACGCCACCGTTGCCGCCCGCCGTGCCGTTGGCGCCCGTGCCGCCGTTGCCCGACTGGGCGCCGTTGCCGATGGCCGTGTTGCCGGTGCCACCGGCACCACCGGCCGAGCTGGTCCAGCCAGGCTCATTAGGACCGGGCTGGCCAGCATTGCTCGCGGAACTCCCCGTGCCGCATGCGATGTCCTGGCTGCCTGGATTCTGGGTGCAGGGTTCGGTTCCGGTTCCGCCGGTCGCTTGTGCGAACGCTGTGGGCATCGGCAGCACCAGCGCCGCAGCCAGAAGTACGCCGCAGACCCCGGGTACGAGAACGGAAACCGTCGGGAATCGGCGGCGGACAGAGTGGACGGAATCCATGGGGGCGCTCCAGCGTGACGGACGGTTTCCCCGGAAGACGTCTCGTCTTCCCGGGCGCGCAAGAGCGTGCCCTCCGTCGTCCGCATCGGACATCCCCGGAATCAGGTAGTCCTCCTGTCGACGCGCGCGGGCCTGGCTCAGGCCAGCAGTGGAAACTCCAGCCGCAGCCGGGTTCCCCCGGTGTTCGATTCGATGCGGAGCTGCCCGCCGAGGCGCTGGGCGCGCGCCCGCATGCTGCCCAGCCCGGCACCGGGGACCAACCCATCGCCCTCGCCCGCCAAGCCCTGTCCGTCGTCCTCGATATGCAACTGCAACCGGTCATCCGCCCTCGCCAGGCGGACATTCACCTGGCGGGCCCGGCTGTGCTTGAACACGTTGGTCAGCGCTTCCTGCAACAGCCGCATCAGGTCCAGGCTGCGCGCGGGACCGAGTTCGATGCCGTCCAGTCCTTCCAGTTGCCACCGGCTGTCGATATCGGCGGTTTCCAGCAATCGGCCCAACCGGTGCCGCAGCGGCGCCAGTTGTGCCGCCAGCGCCGCCTGCTCCCGCGCGGTGCTGTCGATCACCAGCCGCAGATCGTCACGCATCTCCTTCAGCGTGCCCACGATCTGCGCCTTGGTCGTGTCTTCCGGTGCGTTCTCCAGTTGGGCGATGGCGCCCACCAGGGTGCCGCCGAAACCGTCGTGCAGATCGCGCACCAGTTGCAGGCGCTCTCCCGCCCGGCCATGCGCCAGCTCCAGCGCGTGCTGCTGCGACAGCGTGTCCGACAGGCGCGACGTCGCCGCCGCCACTTCCTGTTGCAGCTCCTCGTTGAATCCTTCGATGCGCCGCATCGCGGCGACGAAGCGGTGGGACAGGACGAAACCGATGCCGATCAGCGTCAACACCGAGGTGAGGCTCAGCAGATAGGTGTCGCTGTGCACCCAGCCGAAGAACAGGGCGAAGTCATAGAAGGACACCAGCACCGGCAACAGCAGGCAAGCGGCCAGCACCAGGAAATCGATCCGCCGCCGCCGCCACGCCTGCGCCAGGAAGTAGCCGATGCCGAGGTAGAAGAACAGGCCTCCCAGCACGATCCACGGCGTGCGCGCCGGTCCCATCCAGCCCGGCGCCAGCAGGGCGGTTGCGACCGCGGCCACGCTCGCCAGCGCCATCATCGTCTCGATGCGCGGAAACCGCCGCTCCGCGTAGCGGAACAGGAACATCGTGTAGCTCGCGCCGGTCACCAGGTACATCGCCGCCACGAACGCCTGCCAGCCGTCGGTCGTGGTGAACGGCCAGGGACTGGAAACGATGTAGTTCGCGCAGTACAGCGATCCCGCCAGCTCCGACAGGGCGAACCAGCCGTAGACCGAATCCTGGCGGCGGAACAGCCACAACATCAGGAACAGGCCGCCCATCACCACGCTCATGGCGACGTTGATCAACTTGATGTCGTGGCGCGCGAAACGTTCCTGTCGATACAACGCTTGCACGGCAGCGGGTTCGCCCACTGTCACGGTACCGAATCCGGGCTGGTAGGCCGAAAGGCCCGAAACCCGCACCATCAGGGTGTTCTCGCCCTGGCGCAGCAGCGTCGACGGAATCAGTTGGTAATACGGCGCCACCCAGGCGCGCGACAGCGGCTCGACCAGACTCGGGTCGCGCGCCACCAGATTGCCGTTGACGTAGATCGCGCCGGACAGGCAGATGTAGTTCACCAGCAGGCCGATGGGCTGGCGGGTATCCGCCTGTTGCCATCGCAACCGATACCAGACGACGCCATCATGATCCGGCCAGCGCGTGTTCCAGAAGTCGACCAACTGCACGGGCTCCCAGCCACGGTCCGGCGGTGCGGATTCATTCCAACCAGCCCGCACCGCCTCGGCGCGATCAATGGTCACCGTCCGGGCCGGCTGCGCCCCTGCCAATCCAGGCCATAGCAGGCACAACAGGAGTATCCAGACACGCACGCGCAAGCTCACGGCAGCAGTCCCATGGCCCGGGCTTCGAACACCGCCGCCGTGCGCGAACCCACCGCCAGCTTGCGGTAGATGTTCTTGGTGTGGCATTCGATGGTGAGCCGTGACAACGACAACAGATCCGCCATCTCGCGATTGCTGAACCCCTGTGCCACCAGTCCGAGGATTTCGCGCTCGCGGTCGGAGAGGGAGGCCTCCTGTCGCGCTTCTCGTGTGGTCGAGGCGGCGGGCGCCGCCATGGCCGCCGGCAGCAGCGCCAGGATGCGGCGGGCGATCATCGGATCGATGGGCGCACCGCCTTCACGCAGGCTTTTCAGGGACATCAGGATCTCGGCGTCATCGCGCTCCTTCAGCAGATACCCGACCGCACCCGCCCGCACGCCCGCGAGGATGATTTCCTCCTCCGCCCAGGCGGACACGATGACCGCCTGCGTGCCCGGTGCGTGTTGCTGCATCCAGGCGATGAGGTCGATGCCGCTGCCATCCGGCAACTGCACGTCCACCAGCGCCAGCGCGAAGGGGTGTTCCCGCAGGCTCGACCGCGCGGACGCCAGGCAATCGACGTCCACGATCCGCGCGTCCGGTTCGGCGATCCCGGCCACCAGCCGTGAAATCCGGCGGCGAACGACAGGATCGTCCTCGATGACCAACACTGCATCCAGTGTGATCGGCTGTGGCTGCATCATTCCCCCTGCACCGTCGCACATTTGTCGGCTCCGGCGGCCAAGTCTAACTTGGACCGGGATGACCCGCGCATGCACGGGTGCGTGCTTCCGTCTTGCGTATGCCCGCGTCCATGCCAGAATTCCCTGCATGGATACCGTCGCTCTCCTCCCGTCGACGTTGCCGTCGGCGCCTGTCCGGCATCATTCCTGGGCCGCGCACGCCCGCGGAGGGCTTCGATGAGCGCTTCCCGTCCCCACGTCGTCATCATCGGCGGGGGTTTCGCCGGCTTGTGGGCGGCCAGGGCGCTGGCCAAGGCGCCGGTGCGGATCACCCTGATCGATCGCCGCAACCATCACCTTTTCCAGCCGCTGCTCTACCAGGTGGCGACCGCCGGCCTGTCCGCACCCGACATCGCCGCGCCGTTGCGCCACATCCTGCGCCGCCAGGCCAACGTGGAAGTGCGACTGGCCGAGGTCACCCTGGTGGACCCGCAGTCACGCCGGCTGCAACTGGGTGATGCCGGCTCCCTGGGCTATGACTACCTGCTGCTGGCCACCGGCGCCACCCATGCCTACTTCGGCCACGACGAGTGGGCCAAGCACGCTCCCGGCCTGAAGACGCTGGACGATGCGCTATACCTGCGGCGCCACCTGCTGGTGGCATTCGAACGGGCCGAGGCCGAGCCGGATCCGGCACGCCGCGCCGCCTGGCTGAACTTCGCGATCGTCGGCGGCGGTCCCACAGGCGTGGAACTGGCCGGCACGCTGGCGGAGATCGCGCGGCATACGCTGAAGAACGAATTCCGCAACATCGACCCGGGTGAGGCACGCGTGCGCCTGATCGAAGCCGGTCCGCGTGTCCTGGCCTCCTTCCCCGAAGATCTGTCCGCGCGCGCGCGTCGCCAGTTGGAAAAGCTGGGGGTGGAAGTCAGCACCGGCGTTCCGGTCACCGCCATCAGCGAGGCGGGTTACCAGCTCGGCGATACCTTCGTGCCCGCCAGGACAGTGGTCTGGGCGGCGGGTGTCGCGGCTTCCCCACTCGCGCAATCCCTGCATGTCCCGCTGGATCGTGCCGGGCGCGTGATCGTGCAGCCCGATCTCAGTGTTCCCGGGTATCCCGACATCTTCGTCGGTGGTGATCTGGCCGCGGTGCAGAGCCAGGGTCGGCCCGTCCCCGGCGTCGCGCCCGCCGCCAAGCAGATGGGGCGCCACATCGCGGCGATGATCCGCGCACGAATGGCCGGCAAGCCCACCAGCGCTTTCCGCTACCGGGACTTCGGCAACCTCGCCACCATCGGCCGCATGGCGGCGGTGGTCCATTTCGGCCGACTCAAGCTGTCCGGCCTGCTGGCCTGGTGGTTCTGGCTGGCCGCCCACGTATTCTTCCTGATCGGATTCCGCAATCGGCTGGTCGTGCTGCTGAACTGGGCCTGGGCCTACTGGAGCTACCAGCGCGGCGCACGCATCATCTTCGGCGCGCCGGACAAGACATCTTCGGATCAGTGACGATCCGCGCGCGCCGCGAAACAGCCGGGACGCGCGTTGTGCACGTGCAGGTACGCCACGTCTTCGCGCTGGAAGAAGGACGCGATCAGCGGTTCCAGCTGCGTACCTTCCACGACTTCGGCCGCCTGCATCCAGCCATCCGCATCGTAGGCGCGGACCGATAGCAGGCGGCGCAGGAACGCCTCGGGAATCCGATCCTCGAATACCGCCGCCCGGGTCGCTTGCTGGCGTACGAATATCGGACCGCTCGCCCGGTACGGGCCGGCCGCCCCATGGTGCTGGAACGGCAGCAGCAGGAGAGTCTCGCCGCTCCGCGCATCGTCCAGCGAAACCCGGCAGGGAAAACCCCGATCCTTGTCGGCGACCACGCGCCGTATCGACTGCGCGGCCAGCGCCGCATCGTCCAGTGCCCACAGATGGGTGAACAGGTCGGGAGAGAGTCCGGTGATTCGGTAGGCCATGACGGAAGGTCCAGGGGGCGGAGGTGCAGCATCCTCCCGGCAACGTCGCGTCACCATCCGGTTCTTGCGCGGAATACCGCGTCCTTCACTCATCAATGGAGCACGCAGCGTGGACAAACAAAACAAGACGGCCCCGTTTCCGGGGCCGTTGCTTGTTTCGTCGAAGCGCGCCGAAGTCAGGCGGCGAACAGCGCCTTCATCTTCTTCAGCGCATTGGCCTCGATTTGCCGGATGCGCTCGGCGGATACGCCATATTCGTCCGCCAGTTCCTGCAGGGTGATCTTGCTGTCGGCATCCAGCCAGCGGCGCTTGATGATGTCGCGCGAACGCTGGTCCAGGCCCGCCAGGCCTTCACGCAGCAGTTCCAGCTGGTTGTCCTCGCTGTCGGCGCGCTCGTAGGCCTGCGACGGATCCTCATCGCCCGCCATCAGGTAGCTCACCGGCGACGGCGGCGCATGATCATCGTCCTCGTCGCCAGGCGCATCGAAACCGATGTCGCGACCGGACAGGCGCGATTCCATTTCGAGCACTTCGCGCTCGGACACGTTGAGATCCTTGGCGACCGCGCTGACTTCCTCCGCGTTCATCCAGCCCAGGCGGGTCTTGGACTTGCGCAGGTTGAAGAACAGCTTGCGCTGCGCCTTGGTGGTCGCCACCTTCACGATGCGCCAGTTCTTGAGGATGAACTCGTGCATTTCGGCGCGGATCCAGTGCACCGCGAAGCTCACCAGGCGCACGCCCATGTCCGGGTCGAAGCGCTTCACCGCCTTCATCAGGCCGATGTTGCCTTCTTGGATCAGGTCACCCAGCGGCAGGCCATAGCCGTTGTAACCGCGGGCGACATGCACGACGAAACGCAGGTGCGAATGCACCAGCTCGCGGGCGGCGTCCAGATCTTCATCGTCGCGGAAGCGACGCGCCAGCGCCTGCTCGTCATCGACCGTGAGCACCGGAATCTGGTGCACGGCGCCGATATAGGCCTCGAGCGAACCGAGCGCGCTGGGGATGGGGAGGTTGTTCGCCACCAGGGCGGTGGCAGCAGTGTTCTGGCTCATGGGGCTCATCTTAGCAGTCGGGTTGTTCGACTGCTAACCGGTAAAAGAGTTCCCCATCATTCCGGCAGTGGAACGATGGGCGGAAATCATTCAGCTTCCGTAAGGGAAACGGAACCATGAGCGGGCTTCCGGCCACCTGCGATTGCTTGGTCATTTTTCCTCTCATATCAATAGGTTGCAACATTCCCCGGGCGTCGCCGAACCAAGGCGGACGACTTGCCAGCGTGCCTGGCAGCGATGATGCCGGCAGCGGCCGGGCAAACAGGTACCCCTGCAGGAAGGCCACGCCGTGGCGGGCCAGGGCATCCGCCTGGGCGGGGATTTCCACCCCTTCCGCCACCACGTCCAGGTCCAGGCGTTCGGCCAGATCCAGGATGGTCCGCAGTATCGGCGTGATGCCGTCCGGATCCGGCAATCGGGTAACAAAGCCCCGGTCGATTTTCAGCCTGTCGGCATGGAGCTCCTGCAGGTGACTGAGATTGGAATGGCCGACGCCGAAGTCATCCAGCGCGATGCGCACGCCCAGTCGCCTGACTTCGTCGAGGACGGCCAGCACATCGGCGTCCGGAACGACACCCTCACGCTCGGTCAGTTCCAGGACCAGCGCGATCCGCCCGGGTGGAAACGCGGCAAGGAAGCGCCGGCAGTGTTCGGGCAGCCAACGCGCGGACAGATGCGCGGGGGTGATGTTGAAAGCGACATGGAATCCTGCCGGCAGCAGCGACAACATGCCGGCCAGTTCCCGGGCCGCACGAGACATCAGTCCCGCGGTCATCGGCAGGAGGAAATCGGAATGCTCCAGCTGCGGCATGAAGCGGTCCGGAGCCAGCAGGCCGCGCCCGGGATGCTCCCAGCGTGCCAGCACTTCCACACCCGCCCAGTTCCGATCCGCGCAGCGCACGATCGGTTGATAGAAAGGAACGAACTCGCCATCCCGGACCGCTCGCTGGAATTCCCGCTTCAAGGCCCGGCGGCGAATCGTCCAGCGATGGAACAGATAGCCCATTGGCATTCCGGCCAGCGCCATCAGCAGCCACGCTGCGGAGGATGGGCCCCGGGAATGCTTCGCCTGCTCGTCGCCGGCATCCGCGGCGATCGCCACCGGATGGCGTGACGACGTGACCAGACGGGATTCCGCATCGGCATCCGGCGACAGCACGCGAATCCCGCCAGCGCGCTCCAGCCGCTTCGCTGCTACCACCCAGGCCGATTCGCGGCCTTCCTGCAATGATTGGCGGACGTGCAACGCATCCAGTACCGCGACCGCTTCATGAGGTCCTCGCGAGAGGCGATACAGCAGCAAGGGGCGATCCGGCGCGACCTCGTTCCCGGCGACCAGCGTCACGGCATCATCGGAAAGCCCCATCGCTTCGGTCGGCACGGCGATTTCGCCATACAGCGTGCTGCAATAGGCCATTCCATCGCGGGCCAGGACCAGCGATCGCGCCTGTGGCAAGGTCGCCGCTTTCAGCCGCAGCGCATCCACTACCTCCACGCAGTCGCCGGCGGCAAGCGGCAGGCTCGCATCCACGGTGGAATGAACTTGGTCCAGCATCGCCTCGAGCTTCGACATCGCGATGCGCCCGTGGTCGGCCTCCTGCTGCCCGGCCATCATCCACTGGATGTGGTGCCAGCCCAGGCCCAGCAAAAACGGAATTGAGACGATCAGCGCAACCGCACCCGCATGCAGGACACGGCGTGACAGTCTTGCGCAACAACGCTTCCGCACCGCCATCGCCGCCCCACGACCGCCCGCCGCCCGCCCGGTCCGGGCGGGCGCCACGGTATCGGCGGCGGGATGTGCAATATGCATGGGGCTGTCGGAGAGATTTCGCAGCGGGCACGGTAGCCGCGCATGAGGCAGGCTCAGGTCGTGGTTCCCGTGGCCAGGAAAGAGAGCGTCCAGGAAATGGCTGCCGAAGTTTCGACCGCGACTTCCGTGTCGCGGACTACACTTTCACCCAATGTGACTCACCGCAGGAATCGGACATTTCCGAAAAGGCAGTCGGAGGTGATGCTTCGCGTTCAATGACGAGTCATCGCGCTTGAATCGGCATCCCCGCCGGTTCTACTGAGAATGGCCCCGATAGCGCGGAGCTGCCTGCCCACCATGCCGTTTGACGGATAGACGATCCATTGGCGCTCATTGCTCCGCCAAGCCGATGGAATTCGCACGACCTGCACTCGCCTGTCGTGCCGCGGATACTGAGGCATTGAAGAATGTGCGGATGGCACGGACGCCGCGTGACGACACGTTGGAAAAGCACGACGCCGCGCCCGCGGCGGCATCTCGTCGCGCTCGATGACCTGCCTCAAGGCGGGTCCGTGTTTGCTTAAACCGACCACCAACACTTCCGTGGGCGCGCTACTGCGCGCCCACGTCCCTTGCGAAGCCTGTTCGCGTGGTTAGCTTTCGATGGAAGGGAGTTACTCGGGCTACCGCCGCATAGGCTCGGCTACCGCCTCGACCGCACGAAGCACGCGAAGCAGGTTGCCTCCCCAGATCGCGTGGATGTCGGCCTCGCTATAGCCTTCCTTGAGCAGGCGTTCGGTGATCTTCGGCAACGCCGCGACGTCCTCCATGCCGGCCACACCGCCACCGCCGTCCCAGTCCGCGCCGATCCCGACGTGCTGCGGACCCGCCACCTTCAGGATATGCAGCAGGTGCCGCATGTAATCCTCGAACGTGGCCTGTGGCACGGGGAATCGCTGGTCGATCTCCGCGCGCTCCTTCAGATAGGCCTGGACCTTCGCCTCGTCTCGCCCGCTTTCCTCGCCATACTTTTGCGAAAGCGCTTCAAGCGCGGCTTCACGCTGCGGATGCTTGGGAATCGATATCAGATAGCCGCCATACGCGTTGACGTGAATCACGCCCCCCTTGGCCGCGAGCTTGCGGATGCGCGCATCATCGATGTTGCGCGGATGATCGAACACCGCGTCGGCACTGGTGTGCGACAGCACGATCGGTGCCTTGGAAAGCTCCAGCAACTGATCGAAGACCTGGTCGCTCGCATGCGATGCGTCCAGGATCAAGCCCAGGCGGTTGGCCTCAACCACCAGCGCCTTGCCCTTGGGGCTCAGGCCATTCCATTGCGGACCCGCAGCATCGGTGGCTGAATCGCCAAAGTCGTTGTTCTTGACATGGGTGATCCCCAGCATCCGCAGGCCGAGCTTGTGGTAGAGCTCCAGCAGGCTGGGATCGCTGGCGAGCGGCGAGGCGTTTTCCATGCTGATGAAAGAAACGCGCTTGCCCGTGGCGGCGATGCGTTCGGCGTCGGCGGCGGTCGAGACCAGTTCGAAATCGGCCGCATTGGCGGCGATCATTTCACGAATCTCAACCAGTCGGGTCAGACCGTGGTCGCGAGCGGCGCGATTACCGGCCTCGTCGCGTGAACCCTGCTCGGTGTAGATCACCCAGAATCCGCCGTCCAGGCCACCTTCCTTCATTCGGGGCAGATCCACCTGCGATTGGTCACCGTCATGATCATGGCGATCGCGGATGCTCCAACCCGGACGCGAAAAATTCGCCGGCGTATCCAGGTGCGTATCCAGCACCAGCGCCGAATCGTGCGCCTGCCGCACCTTGGCCGGCGTGACCTCTTTGCCTGCCGCCCATGCGTGCGCGGTCAACGACATGCCTAGGGCGATGGCCAGAACACTTCGCTTCATTCCCCGGATCCCCTTTCTGTTAGGAAAGTCCGATTGTTGGCGATCAGCGGACAAGAAAAAACCCCCAGCCAATTGGCTGGGGGT
>NZ_JADHDV010000024.1 GCF_016820515.1 Pseudoxanthomonas beigongshangi
GGTGTCTACGGAATCGGGGGCGTACCAGTCCCGAATACAGTTCTTCGCGCAATTTCTCATCCCGCAGGACTATGATCGCTAGTACTAGAGCAGACCTCCTGCATTGGCCACCACGCACTCGCTCGGCGTGGACTATTCAATCAACGTTGTCAAGCAGGGCATTTGCATTCTGATAGCGCACCTTGGCCAGCTCCTGCTCGTCCAGGCCCAAACGGTTGAGCGCGTCGGCGTTCTGCTCAAGCGAGAACTGCGGATAGTCGGACCCCAGCAGAATATGGTCGATGCCGACATTGCGCATGGTCCAGACGAACTCCTGCTCCACCGGCGAATCCGCCACCAGCGCCACGATGGCCGAGACATCGAAATAGATGTTGTCGCCCAGCAGGCCCTCGGCGGTGCGCGCCGCCTTGAGGGTATTCCAGAAGCGGAAGTTCATCCCGCCCATGTGCGCGAAGATGATCTTCGTCCCCGGCGCGTGCAGCGCCAGATTGAACATCTTCTCGCTGTCGCCCGGCAGGATGTTGGCGTTGTCGATCAGCACGATGACGCCGAGTTCGCCGGCACGCTGGACCAGGGCCAGCACCCGCGGGTCATCGGCCTCGAACTTCTGGGTGTGCGGATGAATCTTGAGGATGCGCGCGCCCCGCTTGGCCACCCGCGCCAGCTCGTCCAGCGCCGCCCGGCCATCATAGGGGTGCACGGTCACCACCGCCGTCATCCGGGGATGCCTGGCCGCCAGGGCCAGGATGCCGTCATTGCCGGCGCGGATGGCCGCCGTGTCCCCGGCCAGCGCCTGGTTGGGGCCGCCAAACCACATCCCGGCGAAATCGGCCGGCCCCAGCTTCTGCGCTTCCAACTGCGCCTCGTAGGCCTGGAGCGACTTCTCTCCCTCCCACAGGTGGACGTGCGAATCAAACAGCGTGGATTGCGCGGCGGCGGCCGGCGCGAGGGCGGCCAGGACCAGCGCCAGGACGGCGCGCATGCGGTATGCCCGTGCGGCGACGGCGGGTTGAGCAGAATGACAGCGGGTGCCTCTGAAGCTCATTGCGCTTCTCCAGGGTGTTTAACGCGGACAGCCTTTCATACGAGCGACGCCCGACAGCAGATCGCCGATGGTATGGCTGCATACGGCCGGGCTGAATAGGTCATAGGTTGGGAGCCAATCTGCCCATGGCCGGAACGACTAGCGGCCCGGTTGGCACTGATTGACGGCCTGCCGGTGCCTGCCCAGAATCGCGGCATCCCAGTCGTGTATCGCCAACACCACGTCGATGACCCTTCATATCGAGCATGCCGTTTCGGACGAGCAGATAGCCGCGACGTTCGACGTCATGCGCCAACTGCGGCCCCAGATCGAAAGAGCCAGCTATGTTTCCCTCATCCGCAATCTGATGGCCAGCGACAACCTCAAGTTGCTGGCGCTCACGGATGACAACGTGGTGCGGGCCGTGGCCAGCTACCGCATCATGAACATGATCTATTGCGGTCGCCTGCTCTATATCGACGACCTGGTAACGGACGAGCGCGTCCGCTCCAAAGGCTACGGATCAAGAATCCTCGCCAGACTACGCGCCGAGGCCGAAGCCCTGGACTGCTCCGAGATTCAACTGATCTCCCGAACCATCCGCGAACAGGCCCATCGCTTTTATTTCCGCGAAGGGTTTGGGATCGAGTGTTTTCAGTTTCGGATGCGGTTGAAGGAGTAGGTGGATTGAGATTGGGCCGGGGAGCCTAATCAGGCCCTGGCTCATCCAGGCTTCCACTTGGATGAAACCCTCTGCCTGCCGATTTCCTTGTAGGTCCTGAGCGACTGCTTCGCCTGCATGGCTGAGGACGTCAGCGGCATGCTGTCCGCCCCGGGCTATCACTAGGCAAGCACGAAACAGACGCCGCGAACGACGCGTAACAAAAACGCGATCAGCCGATCGCCGGCGTTCCATTTTTTGCGCTATCGTAATATAAAAATATACTCACTTTCCAATCAATAGGTCCTGCTATACAGACAACGTAACTGCATCATGCAGTGGGTGCTCCGACCCAAGCCGTGCAAAAAATTGCGGCGGCTGAAATCCGCCATCCAATTGCCTTAGGCTCTCGAGAGACAACGTGCTACGCAGACGCGTCGAATCCTCAAGAACTAATGCAACACCTCGTTCGGCACCACAAAAATAATCAAAAAATTCAGCCTTCGACAGTCCAGAAACCTTCCCGTAGTGTCGCCATAGTGACGCTGGTGAGGACGAATGGATCCTCCCTATCTTTGCGCGACCAACAATAGAACCTACTGGAACCTTCACATAAATCCATACAGTTGCACCGGCAGAGACATTCATACTTCTCCGCCTCAACTCAACAAGCTTTTGTCCGGAAAAAATGTTTTCTGCATGTCGAGACTCCAGCGAAATCAGGATGTGTTCGCTATTAGCCACAACCAAATCCCTCTGCCAGAATCGCCCGCATCTGCTCGTCCGTCAGCCTGCTCGTCGTGATCAATTTGTTCGGATCTCCACAGCCGATCCGCTTCAGAAAATGCAATCCAACTGGGTTCGGTAAGACAAAAATATTGTCAAACACCGTGACTGTCTTCATCTGAGATTTCCCAATATCGTTCAAACTTGCCTTGCTCAGCACCGATTGCTTGAGATCAAATACATCGATTGCGTCGCACGCCTTGAGATGGGCTTCTCGAACTCTAGCCAGCGCAACAACCTGCCTTCGCCCGCCGTCCCGACTGGATTCATAAAAGAACATCAAGCTCCCGCGCTTGAAGTGCTTCAACGTATTAGGGTCGCTTAAGTATAGTCTGTCAGCATAGGATGATGCAGACGCTTGTGGCAGCAATGTTCCCTGAGCAGAATGCCCAAGCAAAGGCTCAGCATAGCTCCGCCTTACTGGACTGATGACCGCTGGGCGACCTGGCAAGCAGAAGAGGGCTGGTGTCAACAACGATTCCAGCCGGTCCAAAGTGACGTGGACACGGTTTCCGTCTGGCGTATGAATGACCAGATGCTTATCCGGCCCTTCATAAATAGGGGACGTATCTGGCAGCCTAGGACCGCCTTTAGCAGCAAGATCTAACTGAGCCTGCTTCCAAGTTGTCGGAACCACTATCTTGCCAAGTATTGATTTTATTAGAAAGCTGGCTTGCGGAGAACCAACAAATCCTAGTACCACTCCGACTTCTCGGAGATACGACTGACGCTGAGGTAGCTCAACCTTTATCTGGCACGCGCCATTCTTCGCCAATTTCTCTGTTAGATGAAGCAGCAAAATTCGAGCGGCTTCTAGTGCCTGCGGATCCGACTCATCAACTGCGGCTCTCGCCGTTGCCCTACCATCATTCGCTGTCAGCGCAGACCATGTCACGTATCCAACACATTGACTATTGCTGAAAACAGCAAAGCGGAATGCACTACGGCCTTGCCCACCTACTGGTAGCCAGCCGGATGCAATTGCCGACCCAGAAAGCCCTAATTTCTTAAGAAGAACCCGAATAGAATCTTCTGTGTCTGGCGATACGGACAAGAGCCGAAGCGTACTCTTTTCGCTTGTTTCGAAAGTTTCGTCGCTATAATTTGACGCTTCGTCTATTTCAAATGCTTGCGACGAAACAACTTGAATTCCGAAGCGCCTCTCTATTTTAGGAGAAGCCTGAAGCAAAGCCTCGTCGTTTGTCACAAGGCCTGACAAGTCGTGCTGTATAGCCGTGATGATATGACGGAGATCGGAGCGTTCGTTCGCGTTTAATGCCCTCTCTTTGGCTGCTTTAGGAAAAACAATTTCGGCCAACTCGCGCAAGACGGGATCTGATTCATCTATCTTTTTAAGCGGAAGGCACGAGAAGGTCTCGGTATAGGCCTCCATTGGATCTGTGTTCCTCTCTCCAAGATTCCGTTTTAGCTCGTCACGAACTTCACTACTGATTGCAAGCCGGCAGAAATTCAGTCTTTCTGATTGAAACAACGCCACGACGCTATTTCGTCTCAATCGGCGTGGTTGAACATCGAACAGCACGTTCATATCCAGCAAGTACATCGGCTGCTCGTTTGCCAGCGGCAACTGAATTCCAAGTGGATTGTGTTCATCCAGGCCGCTCGTAGGGAAGAGCTGTGGCGAATCAAGCTCATGACATCTAACAAGAATTTGTCTGTTTCTCGTTACACCACCTTTAACCGATCGCTGTATATAGAACCGCTGCTTTTGCCAAAACCCATTCGCCGCGACAAGATCTTCCGCGACCCTTGCATAGATGGAAATGAAAGAGCTCTGAGTTAGTGACGCACGAAGATGATCAAGCAATAAAGACGCCGCCCCCAATCGCCTGTATGGCCTTAGCGTAAACATCTGTCGAACGTTCGCGCGCGGGAAATTTCTATCAAAAAGCAGATGTCCCGCGTACTGCACGCCATCTTTCGATTTTTCAACGAGCACGTACAGGCCGTCACGTCGAGCAAACTGCTCGAACACACTCTTGGGCGTAAACCCGAGTTCATTTCTATGAGCGTCGGAGGCGTTACTCACCTCATCAAGCCATCGCTCAGTAGTCTGAAATCCTTCCAAAATTTCGAAGGACGGATCTCGTACATATTGCTTGCTTCGCGTCATGATCCTTCACGCCATTACTGTGTCCCCAGCCGAATGCTAACACCTGGAACTAATGGCGCGCCCAATGTGAGTGGCGCCCAGGACATAAGCCCTGAGTTCTCACACTCAATGACGCGGTACTCGGAGTACTACGTCACCCGCACTTCGAATACCCACAGTTCAAGCACGTCGCGCAGCCGTCCATGATGACGAGCGCCTTGGTGCTGCACTTGTGGCAGAGGGTGGCGGAGGGCGGGAAGCTGGCGCCGTCGCCGGTGACGGCGATGTCTTCGGAGGCGCCTGGGGTGTTGGTGGTGCTTGAAGGGCCTGCGCCAGGAGCGCCCCCTTCTGCCCTTCGGGCATCTTCCCCCGCTTGGGCGGGGGAAGGGATGGGCGGGGGGGTTATTTCAGAGTTTTTTTTTGCGCGGTCTTCGTACTGCTTGCGCTTTTCGGCCAGGATGGCGCGCTGGTGGTCGCTCATTTCCGGGTCGTGGATGAGGCCGATCGACTTCATGTGCTCTTCGACGATGGCGCCCAGTTCGGCGACCAGGGACGGCATGTAGACGCCGCCGGCCTTGAAGTAGCCGCCGCGCGGGTCGAACACGGCCTTCATTTCATCGACCAGGAAGGTGACGTCGCCGCCCTTGCGGAACACGGCGGACATGATTCGGGTGAGCGCGACGATCCACTGGAAATGCTCCATCGACTTGCTGTTGATGAAGATTTCGAAGGGACGGCGCAGTTCGTGCTCGGTGCCGGCGTTGAGCACGATGTCGTTGATGGTCACGTACATGGCGTGTTCCACCAGCGGCGACTTGATCTTGTAGGTGCTGCCGACCAGCACTTCCGGGCGCTCGATGCGCTCGTGCATGTGGATGATGTCGGCCTTGGGCAGTTCGGCTTCGGCCTTGGCGCGGGTGATCGACTCGGCCTGCACCGGGGGCGCCGCTTCGCGCGCCTTGTCTTCCGGGGTGAGGACGCTGTAACCCTTGATTTTCTTGTCGATCTTGACGGCCATGGCGGGAAATCCTGTTGTGTCGTTGTGCGAGGTGATGAGGGGACCGCCTTCCGGGCGGTGGTGCCCTTAAAGCCTGTCCCCTCTCCCGGTCAGGGAGAGGGGAAGGCGGTGTTGCGGGTTACTTCCTGGCCGCCTTTTTGGCGGCTTTCTTCACGGTCTTTCTCGGGGCTGCTTTGCGGACGGCTTTCTTGGCCGCCTTCTTGGGTGCTGCTTTCTTCGGTGCTGCCTTCTTGGCCGTGGCTTTCTTCACGGCTTTCTTCACCGCCTTGCGGGCGGTCGTCGCCTTCTTGGCGACCTTGCGCTTGGCCGTGGCCACGTCACGCTTCACCGTGCCCTTGGCCTTGGCGACATCCTTCTTGGCGGTGCGGCGCGCGGCCGACACCTTCTTGGCCGCCTTCTTCTTGGCGCCGGTGGCCTTGCGCTTGAGCGCGGCGGCTTCCTTCTTGGCGTTGGCGCTGGCGGCGGCCAGTTTCTTCTTGGCCTTGTCGACGGTCTTCTTCACCGCCTTGCTGGCCTTGCTGGTGCGCTTGGCGACGGCCTTCTTGGCCTTGGCGAGGTCGGCCTTGACGGTCTTTTCCGCCTTCTTGGCGGCCTTCTTCGCCTTGGCGACGGTGGCGCTGGCGGAGGAGGCGACCGCGCCGCCGATTTCCATCGCCTTTTCCTTCACAGTCTCGGCGGCGTCGGAGAGCGTCGCCGTGACACCATTACCGTTGCTCATGTGCCCTCCTGTGGGCGTTCTGTCGGATTACGTCACCGATGCTATACCCAGCTTCGCGGTTTTGCAGCGGGGCTGGGGGTTGTGGGTTTTTGCCTTGCTGGCGGATGGTTGAAAGCAAGAGCAACTCGCTGCGCTCGCCCCCCTCACCTGCCCTTCGGGCATCCTCTCCCGCACGCGGGAGAGGAGACTTTCGGGTTGTTTCCTGGGCAAGAGCAACTCGCTGCGCTCGCCCCCCTCACCTGCCCTTCGGGCATCCTCTCCCGCAAGCGGGAGAGGGGACTTTCGGGTTGTTTCCTGGGCAAGAGCAGCTCGCTGCGCTCGCCCCCCTCACCTGCCCTTCGGGCATCCTCTCCCGCACGCGGGAGAGGAAGCTTCGTTCGGTTTTCTACTTGGGCGTCGCTCTTTCGGGTTTGGTGCGGCTGCTTGGCAGCGCGCGCCGGCCATCAGAACTTGCCGTAGTAGCCTTCCTTGAGCGCGTCGAACAGGTTGGCGGCGGTGTGCATTTCGCCGTCGTATTCGATCTGCTCGTTGCCCTTGACCTCCACCACGCTGCCGTCGTCCAGTTCGAAGCGGTAGGTGGTGTTTTCCAGGTCCGCTTCCTTGACCAGCACGCCCTGGAAGGCGGCGGGGTTGAAGCGGAACGTGGTGCAGCCCTTCAGGCCCTGCTGGTGGGCGTAGCGGTAGATGTCCTTGAACTCCTCGTAGGGGTAGTCCGTGGGGACGTTGGCGGTCTTGGAGATGGAGCTGTCCACCCACTTCTGCGCCGCGGCCTGCACGTCCACGTGTTCCTTGGGCGAGATGTCGTCGGCGGCGATGAAGTACTCCGGCAGCTTGGCGTCGGCTTCGTCGCTGAACGGCATGGCCTTAGGGTTGACCAGTTCGCGGTAGGCCAGCAGCTCGTAGGAGTAGACGTCCACCTTTTCCTTGGACTTCTTGCCTTCACGGATCACGTTGCGGCTGTAGTGGTGCGCGAACGAGGGCTCGATGCCGTTGGAGGCGTTGTTGGCCAGCGACAGGCTGATGGTACCGGTGGGGGCGATGGAGCTGTGGTGGGTGAAGCGGCTGCCCACCTCGGCCATTTCATCGACCAGATCCGGCGCGACCGAGGCCACGCGCTGCATGTAGCGGCTGTACTTGGCGTGCAGGACCTTGCCGGGGATTTCCTGGCCGACCTTCCAGCCGTCCTTCGCCATTTCCGGACGCTTGCGCAGCATCTCGGCGGTGACAGTGAACAGCTCTTCCATGATCGGGGCGGCGCCCTTTTCCTTCGCCAGCGCCAGGCCCATTTCCCAGCCGGCCACGGCCATTTCGCGGGCGATGGACTCGGTGAACTCGCACGATTCCGGGCTGCCGTACTTGTGCTTGAGCATGGTCAGGGTGGAGCCCAGGCCCAGGAAGCCCATGCCGTGGCGGCGCTTGCGCAGGATTTCGGCGCGTTGCTGTTCCAGCGGCAGGCCGTTCACTTCCACCACGTTGTCGAGCATGCGGGTGAACACGCGCACGACCTCCTTGTATTCCTCCCAGTCGAAACGGGCCTGGTCGGTGAAGGGGTCGCGCACGAACTTGGTCAGGTTGACCGAGCCCAGCAGGCAGGCGCCATAGGGCGGCAGCGGCTGCTCGCCGCACGGGTTGGTGGCGCGGATGGTCTCGCACCACCAGTTGTTGTTCATCTCGTTGACGCGGTCGATCAGGATGAAACCCGGCTCGGCGTAGTCGTACGTCGAGACCATGATCATGTCCCACAGGTGGCGGGCGCGGATGTGGCCGTAGATCTTGCAGGCGACCAGGCCGTCGTCGCGGACCACGTAGTTCTTGTGGGTCGGCCAGTCGCGCCAGACCACCTGGTTGGCGTCTTCCAGGTCCAGGTCGCCCTTTTCCTTGATGTTGACCGGGAACACCAGCGGCCAGTCGCCGTCGTTGTTGACCGCGTCCATGAAGCCGTCGGTGATCAGCAGCGACAGGTTGAACTGGCGCAGGCGGCCGTCTTCGCGCTTGGCGCGGATGAAGTCCTTCACGTCCGGGTGGGAGACGTCGAAGGTGCCCATCTGGGCGCCGCGACGGCCGCCGGCCGAGGACACGGTGAAGCACATCTTGTCGTAGATATCCATGAAGGACATCGGGCCGGAGGTGTAGGCGCCGGCGCCGGCCACGAACGCGCCGCGCGGGCGCAGGGTGGAGAACTCGTAGCCGATGCCGCAGCCGGCCTTCAGGGTCAGGCCGGCTTCGTGGACCTTGTCCAGGATGCCGTCCATCGAGTCCTCGATGGTGCCGGAGACGGTGCAGTTGATGGTGCTGGTGGCCGGCTTGTGCTGCTGGGCGCCGGCGTTGGAGGTGATGCGGCCGGCGGGGATGGCCCCGCGGCGCAGCGCCCACACGAAACGCTCGTACCAGTAGGCGCGCTTCTCGTTGGTGGTTTCGGCATCGGCCAGGGCACGGGCCACGCGCTGGTAGGTACCGTCGATGTCGGCGTCCAGGGCTTCGCCCTGCTTGGTCTTCAACCGGTACTTCTTGTCCCAGATGTCCTGGGACGCCGGCTGCATGGGGATCTCGGTCCCGGTTGCCGCTGTCTTGACCGCCTCGAGGCGCACCGTGCTCATGTTGTGTCGTTCTCCTTGGTTCCTGAACCGGGTTCTTTTCTAGTTGTGTGTTACCGCAGCGTGCCCGGACGACGGGGACGACCGGCCCGCGCGCAGCGCTCCATCATGCGCGGCGCAGGTTGCCGGAGTGTGTTGGCGGGATTGCGGGAAACGTGCTCACGTAGGCTCACGCTAGTTTTCTCACACCCTTCCGTCGCTTTGGCGCCCCTCCCCGGGGAGCCTTCCTTTGTCAAGCAAAAACACCAGTGCTTGGGCCGCTTTCGCACCGGACCGCTATATGTAGTGGCGGCACGAGGTAGCCAAGCTACCCCCGGCCGGGGGGTCTGTCAATCGGCTTATGGTGCTTTTTTTCATGACAATCCGGGGTGATCCGGTGAAACCGCGGACAGTCCTGGCGTGGAACTTCATTGCGGGTTTAGTGGTCGATGCGCACACTCGTTCAGGAACGGCGGACGCCCCTTGCAAGCCTCGCCGGGCGCCGCCATCCGAAGTCCCAGACCCTCACGACCTGCCGCGATACGACCGATGCGACCGATCCGACCGCTCCCCACCCTGCTGGCCCTGACCGCCGCCGCCGCCTTCGGCGGATTCGCCGCCACGGCCATCCACGAAACCTTCCAGCAGCCCGCGCAGGCGATGCCCGCGGCCGCCATTCCCGTCGCCGCCACGCTGCCGGCCGCCGTCGGCGGCCAGCCGGTGCCGTCGCTGGCGCCGATGCTCAAGCAGGTCACCCCGGCGGTGGTCAGCGTGTACAGCCGCCAGACCGTGCGGGTGGCCAGCCCGTTGGGGCCGTTCGCCGACGACCCGTTCTTCCGCCGCATCTTCGGCATCCCGGACATGCCGCGCGAGCGCGTGGAGCGCGCGCTGGGCTCGGGCGTGATCATCGATGCCCAGCAGGGCCTGATCCTGACCAACCACCACGTCATCGAGAATTCCGACGGCGTGTCGGTGACCCTCAGCGACGGCCGCACCATGGAAGCGGAGTTCCTGGGTTCGGACCCGGACACCGACGTGGCGGTCATCCGCATCCCGGCCACCAACCTGACCGCCATCCCGATGGCCAACAGCGACCAGTTGCAGGTCGGCGACTTCGTGGTGGCGATGGGCAATCCCTACGGCCTGGGCCAGACGGTGACCTCGGGCATCGTCTCGGCGGTGGGTCGCAGCGGCATCCCGATGGCGGGCTTCCAGAACTTCATCCAGACCGACGCCTCCATCAACCCGGGCAACTCGGGCGGTCCGCTGGTCAACCTGCAGGGCCAGCTGGTGGGCATCAACACCGCCAGCTTCAACCCGCGCGGCAGCATGGCCGGCAACATCGGCCTGGGCTTCGCGATTCCGATCAACCTGGCCCGCAACATCAAGGACCAGCTGATCGCCAACAACGGCGTGGTCAAGCGCGGCACGCTGGGGGTGGAAACCCAGAACGTGGACGAGCGCCTGGCCAAGGGCCTGGGCCTGGAGAACCCGCGCGGCGCGCTGGTGACCCGGGTGTATCCGGGCTCGGCCGCCGCCGCCGCCGGCCTGCAGTCCGGCGACGTGGTGCTGGCCGCCAACGGCCAGCGCATCGACAACGCGCCGTCGCTGCACAACTTCGAGGGTCTGCAGGACGTCGGCAGCCGGATCAGCCTGGACGTGCGCCGCGACGGCAAGCCGTTGCAGCTGACGGCGACGTTGAAGGAAGGCCTGCGTTCGCTGGATGGTTCGACGGTGGATCCGCGCCTGACCGGTGCGACCTTCAAGGATCTGGACGAAGGCTCACGCCAGCAGCTGCGCAGCATGGGCGCGGTCGGAGGGTTGCAAGTGGCCAATGTCGCTCGCGGCAGCCGAGCCTGGAACAGCGGCCTGCGTCCGGGCGATCTGGTGGTGGGAGGCAGCAGTGGCGATTTCGCCGATCTGGCCAGCTTCCGCGCCAGCTTCGATCGCAAGCCGCAGCAACTGGTGTTGCAGATTCTGCGTGGTCGCAGCTCCGGCAATCTGCTGATGCAGTAGGCGAAGCAGGAGCAAGAGCAAATCCCCCCTGCCCCCCTTTTTCAAAGGGGGGGATCCTTCGGTGTTTTTCACTTGAACCCCGATGCTGCTTCTGCCTCCCCCTTTGGAAAAGGGGGATTGAGGGGGATTTGCTTCTGATCCTGGGATGTGCGCAAAGCCCCCAACCGGCCACATAACAGCCCATTCATGCCCACCTGCTATAGAGTGGAGCGGCAATCCCTCACTGCTGGAGACGACGATGAGCAATCCCACCGCTACCGATGCGATGAAGAGCAATCTGGGCGAGGCTGGTTCGCACCTGAAGTCGGCCGCATCCGCCGCCGGCGAGGCGATCAAGGGCGCCGCCGGCGCGGCCGGCGACGAGCTGAAGCTGGGCAAGGCCAACGTGAAGTCCGAGCTGGCCGACAGCGCGCTGGCCGGCATCGCCGCCGCCGAAGTGGGTGGCGCCGCCGCCCGCGAACAGGTGGATGCGTTGATGGACAAGGGCCGCGATCTGATCGACAGCGCCGCCGACCTGATCCGCGAACGTCCGCTGGCTTCGTTCGGGGTGGCCTTCGCCGCCGGCTGGATCATCGCCAAGCTGGCACGCAGCGGCGACAAGTAAGCCCCACGCGTGAGCGTTCCGCCGGAATCTTCCGACACCGAAGCACCCCGAGCCGCCAAGCCCGGGCTGGACGACAGCCTGCGCGAGGTCGGCGCGGCCGGCAAGGCGGCGCTGGCGTCGGCCGGTGACACCGGTCGCGCGCTGCGCCGGCTGGTGTCGGCGGATCTGGCGCTGGCGCGCAGCGCGTTCGGCCGGGCGCTGGCCTGGGCCGGCGTGGCGATCATCTTCGGCGCCTCGGCCTGGCTGTTGTGCGCCGGTGCGTTGATCGCGTTGCTGCAGCGGCTGGGCTGGACCTGGCTGCAATCGCTGTCGGTGACCGCGCTGGTCAGCATCGGCGTGACCGTGCTGGCGGCGTGGAAGGTGGGGCAATATTTCGATCACACCGGGCTGCACGCCACCCGCCGCCAGTTGCAGCGGCTGGGCCTGTTCGACGAGCACGACGACGATGCCGAGGATGGCGACGACGGCCAGGGAGCGGCGCGATGAATTTCGAACGCCTGCAACGCCGCGTGGATCGCGCCGAGCAATTGGTCGAGGGCCGCGCGCTGCAGACCCGGACGCACTGGCAGACCCTGAGCCAGGTCTGGCGCGACAGCTGGACGCCCGGACGCATCATGATTGCCGGACTGGTCAGTGGTTTCCTGGCCGGCCGCGCCGAACCGCTGCGCTCGATGAACGGCGCGCGCTGGTTGCAGATGGTGGGTTCGCTGAGCAGCCTGTTCGCCACCGTGCAGGCGGCCACCGCCGCCGATCAGGCCAGCGAGGCCGCCGGCACCGCGCAGGCGGTGCAGGAAGAACAGGCGGGCTCGCAGGCTTACCCGCCGGAAGAGCCGCTGGTGGATGAAGCCTTCGACGAGGAAGAGATGCCCCTCCGCCAGCCCATGCCAGCGGAAGCGGCGACCGAGATATCCGAGCGCTAGGCTCGCGAAATCCGTCCAGTCGTTGTCCCCCACGCCCTGATGTTGCTCTTGCCTCCCCCTTCGAAGAAGGGGGACCGAGGGGGATTGGCTCTTCCGCGTAAAAGCAAATCCCCCGGTCGCCTGCGGCGCCCACCCCCTTCTTCGAAGGGGGTAGTTCGCAACCACTTCTCGCGAGCCGCGGGGTTCTTCTTGTGGCTCTGCTTTGCCTCCCCCTTTGAAAAAGGGGGACTGAGGGGGATTGGCTCTTCCGCGTAAAGCAAATCCCCCGGTCGCCTGCGGCGCCCACCCCCTTCGTCGAAGGGGGTAGTTCACAATCACTTCTCGCGAGCGCGCGGGGTTCTTCTTGTGGCTCTGCTTTGCCTCCCCCTTTGAAAAAGGGGGAACGAGGGGGATTGGCTCTTCCGCGTAAAGCAAATCCCCCGGTCGCCTGCGGCGCCCACCCCCTTCGTCGAAGGGGGTAGTTCACAATCACTTCTCGCGAGCGCGCGGGGTTCTTCTTGTGGCTCTGCTTTGCCTCCCCCTTTGAAAAAGGGGGAACGAGGGGGATTGGCTCTTCCGCGTAAAGCAAATCCCCCGGTCGCCTGCGGCGCCCACCCCCTTCGTCGAAGGGGGTAGTTCACAATCACTTCTCGCGAGCGCGCGGGGTTCTTCTTGTGGCTCTGCTTTGCCTCCCCCTTTGAAAAAGGGGGAACGAGGGGGATTGGCTCTTCCGCGTAAAGCAAATCCCCCGGTCGCCTGCGGCGCCCACCCCCTTCTTCGAAGGGGGTATGGCTTGTGTCGCCCGGCACCCGTCGATTCGGCGTGAACGAAACCCGCTTCCCCTTCACGCCATGACGATGACGCCTGCCGGAACCCGTCCGGCCACCGCGCCGGCCGTGCGGAACCGGCCTGGAGCGGCATAATCGGACTCCATTTCCGGAGTGCCCCGATGGCCCTTTCGCCCGCTGGCGACACCCCCGCTGCCGCCGCCGAATCCACGCCGCTGCCGCCGCGCCCGCGTGCGCCGATCGCGCTGGTGGTGCTGGCGACGCTGGCGGTCGGGTTCACCCTGTGGGCGGCGCAGGACGTGGTGCTGCCGGTGCTGCTGGCCGCGTTCTTCGCGCTGGTCGGCAATCCGATCATCCGCACGCTGCGGCGCCTGCGCCTGCCGCGCTTCCTGGCCGCGCTGATCGTGCTGCTGGGCGGACTGGCCGCCGCCGGGGCGCTGGGCACGCAGTTGTGGCAGCCGGCTTCGGTGTGGTTCCGCGAGGCGCCGAGCGAACTGCGCCAGCTGGCGCCGAAGCTGCGCGAGTGGACCAAGCCGGTGCAGGAGGCCAACCGCGCGGCGGAGAACTTCGCCCGCGCCGCCGGCGGCGAGACCGGCAAGCGCCCGCAGATCGTGCGCACCGCGCAGGACGATCCCTACCGCATGCTGACCACCACGCCCCGCTTGCTGGCCTCGATCCTGGCGGTGGTGTTGTTGACGTTCTTCTTCATGGTCTACGGCGAGAACCTGCAGCGGCAAGCCATCGCGCTGCTGTCCAGTCGGCAGCAGAAGAAGTTCACCGTGGACATCCTGCACTCCATCGAGCGCGAGGTCTCGCGCTACGTGCTGACCATCAGCGTGATCAACACGGTGGTGGGCCTGATCTTCGCCACCGCGCTGTACCTGCTGAAGATGCCACTGAGCGAGGCGATGCTCTGGGGCACGCTGGTGGCGCTGCTCAACTTCGCGCCGTATGTCGGCCCGCTGATCGGGGTGATCATGATGCTGCTGGTCGGCTTCATCACCTTCGACGATCCGCTGCACACGCTGCTGCCGGCCGGCATCTACCTGGTGCTGCATACGCTGGAAGGCCAGATCATCACGCCGATCATTCTGGGCCGGCGGATGGCGCTGTCGCCGCTGGTGCTGATCCTGGCGTTGATGCTGTTCGGCTGGGCGTGGGGCATCATCGGCCTGCTGCTGGCGGTGCCGCTGCTCGTCTGCGTGAAACTGGTGCTGGCGCGGGTGGAAGGCATGGAAGGCTGGGCCCGCCTGCTGGAGTAACCGCCCCGCCCCCTCCAACCTGTGGGAGCGACGTGAGTCGCGAGCTTTTGGCACGGAACCGGCCATACCCCGTCTGTGGCTTTCCTGGCGATGGTCGGGTATCGCGACTCACGTCGCTCCCACAAGAAGGGAGTGGGTAAGCGTTTTCGGCGGCTGGAAGCGCGGCGGGGTAAAATCGCCCCGTGAGCTTCCCCGTCCGCGCCATCACCCTCGACCTCGACGACACCCTCTGGCCGTTCGCGCCCATCGGCGCGCGGATTGAACGGGTGCTGCACGAGTGGCTGATCGAACACAGTCCGCGTACCGCCGAACTGTTTCCGGTCGAACGCATGCGCGCGCTGCGTGAGCAGGTGTTCACCGCCCATCCGGAACTGATCCACGACCTCAGCGCGTTGCGCCGCCTGACCCTGCAGCGCGCGCTGCACGAGAGCGGAGCGGATCCGGCGTTGCTGGAACCGGCCTACGAAGTGTTCTACGCGGCCCGCAACCAGGTCGAATGCTACCCCGACGCCATCGACGCGCTGCTGCGCATCGCCGCGCGGGTGCCGGTGGCGGCGGTCACCAACGGCAACGCCGATCTGGAGCGAATCGGGCTGGCCCGGCATTTCGTGTTCCAGCTGGGCGCGCGCGAGCACGGTTCGGCCAAGCCGGAACCGGGCATCTTCCTGGCCGCCTGCGATCGCCTGGGCGTGCCGCCCGCGCAGGTGCTGCACGTGGGCGACCACATCGATCTGGACGTGGTCGGCGCGGCGCGCGCCGGCCTGCGCACCTGCTGGCTCAACCGGATCGACCACGTCGATCACCTGGCCGGCTGGCCGCATCCGGATCCGTTGCCGGACCTGGAATTCGCCACCCTCACCGCACTGGCCGACTGGCTGGATGCCCATCCCGATTTCGCCACGGAGCATGCCCGCGCATGAACCTTTCCCCCGGCTACACCCAGGATTCCCCCCAGGCCCGACCCCTGCACGTCGTCGCGCGCGGCGGCTGGGAAAGCTGGCGCGATGCGCAGCCCGCCGCCGTGCGCGCGTGGCTGGAGGCGCAGAACTACAGCGCCGCGCCGGGCACGTTGGCGCTGCTGCCGGATGCCGAGGGGCTGGCCGGCGCGGTGATGGGCGTGGGCGACCCGCTGGACCCCTACAGCTACGCGCACGCGCCGTTCGCGCTGCCCGCGGGCGACTGGCGGATCGCGCATGACCTGGATGCCGACGCGCACGCGGCGCTGCAACTGGGCTGGGGCCTGGGCAGCTACCGCTTCAGCCGCTACAAGACGCCCTCGCGCGTGCCGGCGCGGCTGGTGCTGGGCGAACCCGACGCCGAAGCGCAGGATCTGCTGACCGCCAGCCTGCGCGTGCGCGACTGGGTCAACACGCCGACCGAGGACATGGGTCCGGACGAGCTGGAAGCGGCCGCGCGCGCGATCGCCGAGGCGCATGGCGCGGACATCGACGTCATCGCCGGCGATCAGCTGCTGGCGCAGAACTTCCCCGCCATCCACGCGGTCGGCCGCGCATCGCATCGCGCGCCGCGCCTGATCGCGCTGCAATGGGGCGACCCGGCGCATCCGCACGTGGCGCTGGTCGGCAAGGGCGTGTGCTTCGACACCGGCGGGCTGGACATCAAGCCGGCCGACGGCATGCGCAACATGAAGAAGGACATGGGCGGCGCGGCGCACGCGCTGGCGCTGGCCGGGCTGGTGATGGCGCGGGGGCTGCCGGTGCGCCTGACGCTGCTGCTGCCGGCGGTGGAAAACAGCATCGGTCCGAACGCGTTCCGCCCCGGCGAGATCATCGCCACCCGCAAGGGCATCAGCGTGGAAATCGACAACACCGACGCCGAAGGGCGGGTGATCCTGTGCGACGCGCTGACCTACGCCGGCGAGCAGTCGCCGGAGATCGTGCTGGATTTCGCCACCCTCACCGGCGCGGCGCGGATCGCGCTGGGTCCGGATCTGCCGGCGCTGTTCGCCAATGACGACGCGCTGGCCAACGACTGGATCGCCGCCGGCGATCGCATGCGCGATCCGGTCTGGCGGATGCCGCTCTGGCGTCCCTACCTGCGCTACCTGACCAGCAACGTGGCGGATCTGGCCAACGCCGGTTCGCGCATGGCCGGCGCGGTCACGGCCGCGCTGTACCTGGAACGCTTCCTGCCGGCCACCCAGAAGTGGGCGCACCTGGACGTGTACGCGTGGAACGACAGCGATCGTCCCGGCCGCCCCGCCGGCGGCGAGGCGCTTGCCCTGCGCAGTGCCTACGCGCTGCTGAAGGCGCGTTACGCCTGATGGACCACGTGGCCGCCTGATTCGGCGGCCGCTTCCACCCGATCCCGGCCATCGCGCTTGGCGCGGTAAAGCGCTTCGTCGGCGTGGCGGATCAGGCTTTCGCCCTGGCGCCCGTGCAGCGGGAAGCTGGCCACGCCGATCGACACGGTGACCGCCGGCAGCTCCTGGCCCATGTGGCGGATGCGCATCGCGCCCACCGCCGCGCGGATGCTCTCGGCGCGCTCGCGCGCGGTGTCCAGATCGGTTTCCGGCAGGATCAGGGTGAACTCCTCGCCACCATAGCGGCAGGCAATGTCCTCGCTGCGCGCCAGCTTTTGCAGCAACTGGCCGAACCCGGACAGCAGGGTGTCGCCGCCGACATGGCCGTGCAGGTCGTTGAAGGCCTTGAAGTGATCCAGATCCATCATCATCACGCTCAGCGGCAGGCCGCGCCGTTCGCAGCGCGCCAGTTCGCGCGCCAGCGATTCCTCCAGGTAGCGGCGGTTGAACAGGCCGGTCAGCGGTTCGCGGATGGATTGCAGGCGCAGGCGTTCCTGCAGGTCCAGGTTGGACAGCGCCATCGACAACTGCTCGGCGGCGGTCTCGATCAGATCCTGGCGGGCCAGGAACCCGTCGTCGGGGCTGGACAAGTACAGCAGGCCCAGCTGGGTGCCCTGGGCGATCAGCGGAATGCAGGCGGTGGTCGGCGAGGCGTGCAGCGCCGGCGACATGACGTGGGTGCAGCCCAGCATCTCGGCATGCGCGCGATGCACGTGCGGCTGGCCGCGGCGCAGCGCCCAGCAGGCTTTCAGCGGGAACATGGCGTCGCTGTGCAGCGCGTGCTCGCCCCAGTGCGCGGCTTCCTCGGCGTAGTCCTGCGAGGCGCGAATCCGGTACAGCGTCCCGCCGACGTGCGGCAGAAGGCGGGCGAAATGCTGGGTGGCCAGCCGGATCGCCTCCTCGGTACGCACGCAGCTCTGCAGCATGCCGCTGTAGCGACTGAGTTCATTGAGGTCGGCGCTGTGGGTCTCCAGCTTGTCGATGGTCACCATCAGTTGCCGGCGGGCATCGCTGCTGGCTTCCTCCGCGCGGGCCCGGCGGCGGATCTCGCCCACCAGCAGCCAATAGACCAGTCCGGTCACCGCCAGCCCCAGCGGAATGCCGAGCAGCGCCAGGCCACGCAACAGGTTGGCACTGTCCTGGCTGGATCTGGCGCGCTGGGCCAGCAGTTCGCGCTCGGCGGCGATCAGCGTTTCGGCCTGATCGCGGATGCTGACGCTCGCCTGCCGCACTTCATGGTTGATGGAACGTTGTGCCGCCGCCAGGCCGCCGAGCCGGAAGTTGCCCACGGTGGCTTCCATCTGCGAGAGCCGGCGCAGGATTTCGATCCGCCACGCGACCACCCGCCGGGTCTGTTCGGGGTTGTCGCGGACCAGCAGTTGCAGGCGCTCGATCGCATCGGGCAACTGGTCGCGGCTGCGCCCGTAGTCGGCCAGGTAGTTGACGTTGCCGGTGAGCAGATAGCCACGCTGGGCGGACTCGCTGTCATGCACCGCCGCTTCGATGGCGCCGATGAGCGCGATGACCTCGTTGGTGTGGGTCACCCGGTTGGCGTCGGAAATGAAGCGTTGCGCCCCGTAGAACACGCCCGCACCGATGGCCACGAAGATCAGCGCGGCGGCGAAAAGACCGAGTCGGTTGGCTTGGCGGGGTCTCACGGGAATGCGTCAGTGCCGGGTCGGGACCGGCCCCAGCCTAAGCACAGGCACCGGACACGACAATCCCGCAGGCACCGTTATGGAACCAGCGACACATCATGACGCGCGTCACGCGGACCGCATCGAAAGCGCGCGGGCGGCTTCCGTTGCGCTTTGCGAGGTTTCGCCGCGCCCGCTGACGGCGGGTTGTCGGCGCGTGAGAACGTACGCTGACGAATGTGGAAGCCGCGATTACAGCGGCGACTACAGCAGGCCGCGCTGGCGCGCCAGCCGATAGGCCTCGATGCGGTTGCTCACGCCGAGCTTGCCAATGGCCTCGGACAGGTAGTTGCGCACGGTGCCCTGCGAAAGATTGAGCTGGCGCGCGATGTCGCCGGCCGACAGGCCCTCGCCGGCCAGCCGCAGCACCTGGCGCTCGCGATCGTTGAGCGGGTCGGCTTCGTTCCAGGCTTCCAGCGCCAGCTGCGGATCGATCGCGCGGCCGCCGGCATGGACCTTGCGCAGCGCGGCGGCCAGCTGGTCGGCCGGCGCGTCCTTGAGCAGATAACCCGACACGCCCGCGTCCAGCGCGCGGCGCAGATAGCCGGCGCGGGCGAAGGTGGTGACGATCACCACCCGGGTAGGCCACGCGTGGCGATGGATGCGCTGGGCCAGTTCCAACCCGGTCAGGCCGGGCATTTCGATGTCGGTGACCAGCAGGTCCGGACGCAGCCGCTGCAATTCGCGCCACGCCGATTCGCCGTCGGCGGCGGTGCCGACGACTTCGATGTCCGCTTCCAGGTTGAGCAGCGCGGTCAACGCGCCGCGCACCATCGCCTGATCCTCGGCCAGCAACACCCGGATCATGCGCGCGGGGATTGCGCCGGATGCGGGGCGTGCGGCATGGGGCGTCCTCAGGTCTGCGCGGGCAGCAAGGATGCCGCGCCGGAGGCCTGTGGCGCCAGCGGGCCTGCCGGCAGACTGGCTTCCAGCACGGTGCCGCGGCCGGGGCGTGCATCGACGCGCAGGCTGCCGCCAAGTGCTTCCAGCCGCTCGCGCATGCCGCTCAGTCCGTTGCCGGGCACGATGGCGCCGCCGCGCCCGTTGTCCTCGATGCGCAGCCGCAAGCGTCCATCTGCCACTTCCAGCTCCACCCGCGCGGCGCTGGCGCGGGCGTGCCGTTGCAGGTTGGTCACCGCCTCGCGCACGGTCAGCGCGAGCACGGTTTCCTGTTCCGGCGACAACGGCGGAATCCCGGCCGGACAGGTCAGCGTCACGCCGTCGGATTCCAGCAGCAGCCGTGCCGAGGTCAGTTCGGCGGCCAGGCCCGCCGCGCGGATGCCGGTGACCGCGCTGCGCACCTGCGCCAACGCGTCGCGGGCGACCCGGCTGACCTCGTCGATCTCGCGCCGCGCGCCCGCCGGATCCCGATCCAGCAGCTTGCCGGCCAGATCCGACTTGAGCGCCACCAGCGACAACGTGTGGCCGAGCAGATCATGCAGGTCGCGGCCGATGCGCTCGCGCTCGGCCATCGCGGCCAGCCGGCGCACCTCTTCGTGGCTGAGCATCAGCGCCGCGTCGGCCTGCGCCTTGCGCGCGAAGCTGATGTTCATCAGTCCCACCGCGAACCCGACCATGAGCGTGCTGGCCAGGTAGATCAGCGGCCAGCCCAGCGCCATCCATTCCACCGAATACGCGGCCAGCAGCACCAGCATCCAGGCAATCGCGGAACGGGTGGGGCCGGCGAACGCCATGAAGGCGCAGGCGTAGATCATGTAGCTCTGCGCACCGGGATTGAACGGCGTGAGCGCATAGCCCAGCACCGCCATGCCCAGCGCGTTGAACAGCATGTACCGGCGATCGCGGTAATAAGCGCCATGGAACAGCAGCAGGAACACCGCATAGCTGGCCAGGGTGGGCCACAGCCAGTTGGGGAACGACGCCGGGTTGGACATCGGGGTGACGAAGATCCAGATCGACCAGATCAGCATCAGTAACGGAAACCAGCGCCCGGTGCCGCGCCCGCGCAGCTCGCTGCGCCGCTCGTGCAGGTTCGCCAGCGAGTTCTCGGATACGGGCGGGAAGTACATGAACACGCGGATTCTCCGGAACGGAACCGAACCTCAGGCTGGACGCGCCAGCCGCCGCCAGGCCAGCAGGCCGAACACGACGGTGACGAGCGCCAGCACGGCCAGATGCAGGATCAGCGGCTGGCCCGCATCCTTGCCCACCACCCGCAGCGCGATCTGGGCCAGATGATACGCCGGCCACAACTGCGCCAGTTGCGACAGCACCGCCGGCAGCATGCTCAGCGGCAACCACAGGCCGGACAGGAATGCCATCGGCAGGTACACCAGGTTGATCACCGCCGGCGCGCCCTCGCCACCGACCAGACAGCCCAGCCACAGGCCGAGCGCGGCGAACGGCAATACGCCCAGCACGTTGACCAGCCACAGCGCCGCCCATTGCCACGGCGACAGCGAAACGCCGGCCAGGCCCGCGGCGATCAGCGCCAGCAGCATGGACACCACGGCGGCGAAGATCATCGCCATGGCGGTCTTGGCCAGCAGATAGGCCGCCGGCGGCATCGGCAGCGCGCGCTTGAGCGCCAGCAGGCCGCGCTCGCGATCCAGGGCCACGCTCACGCCGAAACCGAACAGGGCCACGCCCATCACCCCGAACACGCCATAGGTCGCCAGGAAGTAGCGCGCCGCCACGTCACCGCCCTGCCGCGCGCCCAGCAGCACGCCGAACAGCAGGTAGAACAACGCGGGAAACAGCAGGGTCGGCAGGGAGAACGAAGGCGTGCGCAGCAGGCGCAGGAATTCGTAGCGGGCTTCCAGCAGGTAGGCGCGCAGCGGCGCGCGCGCAGGAGCGATCGTGGTGTCCATCAGGCGGCCTCCTGTTCGCGGGCCTGCCGGGTGAGGCTGATGAAGGCCTCGGCCAGGCCGGCGCGGGCCACTTCCAGTTCGGTCAGCGCGGCGTCCTCGGCCAGCAGCCGGCGCACCACCGGTTCGGCCAGATCGGCGACGATCTCCAGGCGCTCGCCGTCATGCCGGGCGCTGCGCACCTGCGGCCAGCCGGCCACGACCTCCGCCGGCAACGCGGTGAGGCAGCGGATGCGCCGCTGCGCGACCCGCGCGCGCACCTCGGCTACGCTGCCTTCGGCGATCACGCGTCCGCCGTCGATCAACGCGACGCGATCGGCCAGCGCCTCGGCTTCCTCCAGGTAATGCGTGGTCAGCAGCACCGCGCAGCCGTCGGCGACCAGTTCGCGGATCGCTTTCCACAGGGTCTGGCGCGCGTCGATGTCCAGGCCGGTGGTGGGTTCGTCCAGGAACAGCAGTTGCGGACGACCGCAGATCGCCAGCGCGAACTGCACGCGCCGCTGCTGGCCGCCCGATAGCTGGCCGTAGCGGCGTTCGAGCAGGCCATCCAGTCCGGCCATCGCCACGCAATCGGCGACGCTGCGCGGGGCCGGATAGTAGCTGCGGGTCAGATCCAGCAGTTCGCGCACCTTGAGCGTGTCCGGAATGCCGGCGCTCTGCAGCATCACCCCGATGCGCCTGCGCACCGCCATCGCGCCAGGCGCCTGGCCGAACAGGCGGGCCTCGCCGCCATCGGGCGGTTGCAGGCCCAGCAGGATCGCGATGGCCGTGCTCTTGCCGGCGCCGTTGGGACCCAGCAGCGCCAGCAGGCGTCCGGGCGCCAGCGCCAGATCCAGTCCGGCCAGGGCGGTGATCGGTCCATAGCGCTTGTGCACGGCGCGCAACCGGGCCGGTTCGTACTGCGATGCCTGCGTATCCATGTGGGGCGCGCTCCCGAGGTGTCGGTGATGCGACCAATCTAGGTCGCCGCCGGCGGACCCGGCAGTGGCGGTCTTCATGCGTGGTGGATGACAGCTGTCACTTGGTCGTCCGGCCCTGGCCGGGCATCCTGTGCCCTCCCCGCTCCGGGCGCGGAGCCGCCGGGGCCGGCAACAAGTGACTTCCGGCAACTGGGCCGGGTTACCCTAGCTGGTCACACTTTCCGCGTTCGCCCGTCTGGATAAGCGATGAACTCTTCCGCCGACCTGTTGAAGGAACTCCGCATCGATCGCAAGGCCGCGCCGCCGGAACCGCCGTCGCGCCGTGGACTGTGGATTGGACTGGGCGTGGCCGCCGTGCTGGTGCTGCTGGCGGTGGGCGGCTGGTTCGTGTTCGGGCGCGACAAAGGCGTGCCGGTGCGGACCGCGCCGGTCATCGCGATCGGCAGCAGCGGGGCTTCGGCCTCGGTGCTGGATGCGACCGGCTACGTGGTCGCGCGGCGGATGGCGACGGTGTCGGCCAAGGTCACCGGCAAGGTCCAGGAAGTGCTGATCGAGGAAGGCATGCAGGTCGAGGCCGGCCAGGTGCTGGCGCGGCTGGAACCGATTGACGCCGACGCCGAACGCGCGCTGGCCGAAAGCCAGTTGCAGGCCGCGCGCAGCCAGAGCACCGGCGTGCAGGCGCGGCTGAAGGAAGCCGAGGCCAACGTGCGCCGGCTGTCGCAGCTGACCCAGCAGCAACTGGTCGCGCGCTCGCAATACGACCAGGCCGTGGCCGAACGCGACGCCCTGCGCGCCGAGGCGCTGACCTCGCAGCGCAACCAGCGCGCCGCCGCCGATCGCCTGCGCATCGCCGACATCGGCAAGGACAACACCGTGGTACGCGCGCCGTTCTCCGGCGTGGTGATCGCCAAGGCCGCCCAGCCCGGCGAAATCGTGTCGCCGCTGTCGGCCGGCGGCGGCTTCACCCGCACCGGCATCGGCACCATCGTCGACATGGATTCGCTGGAAGTGGAAGTGGACGTGGGCGAGGCCTTCATCGGCCGGGTGCAGCCGAAGATGCCGGTGGAAGCCACCCTCAACGCCTACCCCGACTGGAAGATTCCGGCTGAGGTCATCGCCATCATTCCCACCGCCGATCGCGGCAAGGCCACGGTCAAGGTGCGCATCGCGCTGAAGCAGAAGGATCCGCGCATCGTCCCGGACATGGGCGTGCGGGTGAGCTTCCTGGAAGCGGCCAAGCCGGCCGAGGAGAAGAAGCCGCAGGGCGTGCGCGCCCCGTCGGCGGCCATCGTCGAGCGCGACGGCCAGCCGGTGGCGTTCGCCCTGACCGAGCAGAACACGGTCGAACAGCGCCTGCTGAAGGTCGGCCAGCCGATGGGCGACGATCGCCAGGTGCTGTCGGGCCTGGGCGCGGGCGACACGGTGGTGCTCAGCCCGCCGGATGAATTGCAGGACGGCAGCAAGGTCACGCTGGCCGAGGACGAAGCGCAGTAACGGTTCCGGTTCCATCGCGCGCGTCGCGGACGTTGCGACGCGTGCCCGGCAGGCTCCACCGGCTGCCGATTCATGACCGCCGCCACCCGTCGGTAGCGCGGCCCGCAGGACGCCCGGGAAACCATGCCCGGGCGCGCACCAAAGTGGTTGGCTGCAACGCAAGACAACGCAATGCCGTGCGCACGGGCGACGATCACGTCGCCGGCGCGCGCCTCCGAACACCACAGAAGGGAAAACACGATGTCTTCACTGGTCACCATTCGCAACCTCGTCAAAACCTACCAGCGCGGTCCGGAAAAGGTGCAGGTGCTGCACGGACTGAACCTGGATATTCCCAAGGGGGATTTCGTCGCCCTGATGGGACCGTCCGGCTCGGGCAAGACGACCCTGCTCAACCTCATCGGCGGCCTGGACACCCCGACCTCGGGCGAAATCGAGATCGAGGGCCAGCGCATCGACAGCATGAGCGCCGCCCAGCTCTCCACCTGGCGCAGCCACCATGTCGGCTTCGTGTTCCAGTTCTACAACCTGATGCCGATGCTGACCGCGCAGAAGAACGTGGAGCTGCCGCTGCTGCTGACCAAGCTCGGCGCCGCCCAGCGCAAGCGCAACGCGGAAATCGCCCTGCAGCTGGTCGGCCTGGCCGAACGCGGCGCGCACCGTCCCAACGAGCTCTCCGGCGGCCAGCAGCAGCGCGTGGCGATCGCCCGAGCGATCGTCTCGGATCCGACCTTCCTGATCTGCGACGAACCGACCGGCGATCTGGATCGCCACTCGGCCGAGGAAATCCTGGACCTGCTGCGCCTGCTCAACCGCGAGCATGGCAAGACCATCATCATGGTCACCCACGATCCGAAGGCGGCCGAGTACGCGACCCACACCATCCACCTGGACAAGGGCGAGCTGGTCGACGCCCCTGCGCTGGCCCACTGACGGGAGGCGGCGATGAAATATCTGTCCCTGGTCTGGGCGCAGTTGTTCCGCAGCAAGACGCGGACGCTGCTGACCCTGTTGTCCGTGGTCGCGGCCTTCCTGCTGTTCGGCCTGCTGGATTCGGTGCGGGTGGCGTTCAACTCCGGCGGCAGCGTCGATGGCGCCAACCGCCTGGTGGTCGCCTCGCGCCTGTCGATCACCCAGTCGCTGCCGATCAACCTGCTGCCGCAGATCGAATCGGTGCCCGGCGTGCGCAAGGCCACCTACGCCATGTGGTTCGGCGGCATCTACCGCGATCCCAAGGATTTCTTCCCCAACTTCTCGGTGGCGCCCAACTTCTTCGACGTCTACACCGAGTACACGGTGCCGCCGGATCAGCTCAAGGCGTTCCAGGACACCCGCAACGCCGCCATCGTCGGCGAGTCGCTGGCCAAGAAGCACGGCTGGAAGATTGGCGACACCATTCCGCTGAAGGCCACCATCTTCCCGCGTGGCGGCAGCAACGACTGGCCGCTGGAACTGAAGGCCATCTTCCGGGTGAAGGATCGCAAGAACGTCGGCGCCGAGAACCAGTTGATGATGAACTGGAAATACTTCGACGAATCCAACGACTACATCAAGAGCCAGGTCAGCTGGTACACGGTGCAACTGGCCAACACCAACCAGGCCAACCAGGTGGCGCGCGCCATCGACGCACTGTCGGCCAACTCGGACCACGAGACCAAGAGCCAGACCGAGTCGGCGTTCCAGCAGGCCTTCGCCAAGCAGTTCGCCGACATCGGCCTGATCGTCACCTCGATCATGGGCGCGGTGTTCTTCACCCTGCTGTTGCTGACCGGCAACACCATGGCCCAGGCGGTGCGCGAGCGGGTGCCGGAACTGGCGGTGCTGAAGACCCTGGGCTTCAAGGACGGCACGGTGCTGACCCTGGTGATGATCGAGTCGGTGCTGCTGATCGTGCTCGGCGGCCTGATCGGCATGGGCTTGGCGGCGGTGATCATGCCGGGCCTGACCGCGGCCAGCCAGGGCGCCATCTCGCTGCCGAACGTTCCCACCCAGACCTGGCTGGTCGGGCTGGGCCTGATGGTGGTCATCGGCATCGTCGTCGGCCTGCTGCCGGCGCTGCGCGCCAAGCGCCTGAAGATCGTCGATGCACTGGCCGGACGCTGAGGAGAACGACATGCCCAACTGGATTGCAAACATCATCTCCGTCGTCGGCCTGGCCGTCTTCCTGGTGGTCTGGATCAACCTGCCGTGGTTCCTGGTACTGGGCCTGGCCGTGCTGCTGGCGCTGTGGCTGCTGCTGACCCGCGGCGGCCGGCTGGCGCTGGCCGCCGCGCGCATCGGCATCAGCAGCCTGCCGCAACGCTGGGGCGCGTCCTCGGTGATCGTGGTCGGCATCGCCGGCGTGGTCGGCGTGCTGGTCGCCATGCTGGCGATGGGCGAAGGCTTCAAGGCCACCCTCAACAGCACCGGCGACGACACCACCGCGATCGTGCTGCGCGGCGGTTCGCAGGCGGAAACCAATTCGGTCATCACCCGCGAACAGGCGCCGCTGCTGTCCAGCCTGCCCGGCGTCGCCAAGGGACCGAACGGCAAGCCACTGATGTCGGCCGAACTGTCGCAGGTGGTCAACCTGCCCAGCATGGCCGACGGCACCGACGCCAACGCGCAGTTCCGCGGCGTGGGCGAGGAGGCCTGGCTGGTCCGCGACAAGATCAAGCTGGTCGAGGGCCGCAAGTTCGGTGCCGGCCTGCGCGAGATCGTCGTCGGCCAGGGCGCGGCCACCCAGTTCCGCGGCCTGAAGGTCGGCAGCAAGCTCAATCTCGGCAACCAGGAATGGACCGTGGTGGGCCGGTTCGCTTCCGGCGACGCGCACGACTCGGAACTGTGGGGCGATGCGCAGACCCTGTCGTCCACCTACAACCGCAGCGCCTACCAGTCGATCACGGTCAAGACCGACGGCAAGGCCGGCTTCGACCAGTTCAAGGCCGCGGTCGAGGGCGATCCGCGCCTGAAACTGGACGTGGAAACCACCCGCGCGTACTACAGCAAGCAGTCCGGGCAACTGGCCACGATCATCAAATGGCTGGGCATCGTGATCGGCACCATCATGGCAATCGGCGCGGTGTTCGGCGCGCTCAACACGATGTACTCGGCGGTGGCCGGGCGCGCGCGCGAAATCGCCACCATGCGCGCGATCGGTTTCCGCGGCCTGCCGGTGGTCACCGCGGTGATGCTGGAGACGATGCTGCTGGCGCTGCTGGGCGGCGTGCTGGGCGGCGTGATCGCCTGGGCCATCTTCAACGGCTACAGCGTCTCGACCCTGGGCAGCAACTTCAGCCAGGTGGTGTTCCAGTTCAAGGTCACGCCCGAGCTGTTGTGGAACGGCCTGAAGTGGGCGCTCGGCATCGGCCTGGTCGGCGGCCTGTTCCCGGCGCTGCGCGCGGCGCGCCTGCCGATCACCACCGCGTTGCGCGCGTTGTGATCGCATCGGCGTGAACAGGAAAACGGCCGGCGCCTGCCGGCCGTTTTCGTTTCAGGGGGAAGGATCCGGCATCGCGTCCGGAACCGGATCGATCCAGCCACGTCGACGCGCTTCGCGCAGATCGTCGGGCGTGTCTATGTCGCAGGTCAGGTCCGGTACGTCGAGCAGGGCGATGTGCTCGTCTGCACGCGCCGCAAGCAGTCCGCGCAGGCCGCGATCGCCTCGCAGTGAGCTTGCCTGCGCCAACAGATCCGCCGGCACCCATGCCGGGACGCCGCGGCCCTCGCCGTGGCGGGTCGCCGCACAGCCACGGGCGATGAAGCCTTCGCGCAGCGCGGCCAGGTGCGCCGCTTCCAGCGCCGGTTGATCGCAGGCCAGCAGCAGGCAGGCGGATGACGAATCCGCGCGTGTGGACGCCAGCGTCGCCGCGGCCAGACGCAGGCTGCTCGCCAGTCCTTCTTCCCATTCGGGATTGAACAGGATGTCCGCCGGCAGATCGCGCACCGCCGCGCTCACCGCTTCCGCATGGCCGCCAACGATTACAAGCAGCCGGCGCGGCGCGGTTTCCATCGCCAGCCTGACACCACGACGGACCAGCGTCTCGCCTTCGCGGGTGAGCAGTTGCTTGGGCTGGCCGAGCCGGCGGCTGCCGCCGGCCGCCAGCACCACCGCGTCGTGCGCCGAGGTCATGCCGGCTCGCCGGCCAGCACCGCCTGCAACTGCGCGGCGATGCTGAGCGCGATCGCCTCCGGTCCCTGCCCGCCCAGGCGCAGGCCGATCGGCGAGCGCAGGCGATGGCGCAGGCGTTCGCGGGTCGGCGCCGGCAGCACCTTGAACAGATCGTCGCGGCGGCGCCCCGGTCCGAGCAGGCCGATGAAGGGCAGCTCGGTTTCGGCCAGCGCCGCCAGCGCCTCGCGATCCAGTTCGAAGTGGTGGTGCATCACCAGCGCGGCCGCATGGCCGTCGGCACGCGCGGCCGCGTCGGTGGGCGACACGTCCCAGGCCAGATCCGCCAGCGCGGCGTGCGGCTGCCAGCGCGGGCGGCGTTCGGCCAGGGTCACCCGCCAGCCCAGTTCGCGCAGCCAGGGCACCAGCAGCGGCGTCTCCGGGCCGGCACCGCAGATCAGCACCTTCGGCGCGGGCCGGATCGCCAGCCCGTAAGCCGGCCGTTGCGGCGTCTCGGCGCCAGCGGTTACCGGCAATCTCCAGTGCGCCTGGCGCGCGCCGATGCCGGCACGCACTTCGCCGCTGGCATCGAAGGACCAATGCAGTGTTTCGCCGCCCCGCTGCCAGTCTTCCAGCAACGCCGCCAAGCCTGCCAGCCGGGCCAGCGGCAGCAGCGCCAGGTGCAGGCGTCCGCGGCAGCCGACCGCGGATCCGGACAGCAGGTCCTCGTCGTCGCGGGTGTCGATGTCCATCCAGTCCAGCGCGCCCGCGTCGGCCGCGGCCAGCGCGCGGCGCTGGATGTCCGGCTCCAGGCAGCCGCCGCTCAACCAGCCGGTCTGGCCGTCGCGCGCACTGAACAGGGCCATCGCCCCGGCGTGCACGTAGGTCGATCCCTCGGTGTCCACCACCACCGCCAGGCCCGCGCCGGCATCGCCGGTCGCCACGGCCCGCAGGGCGGCTTCCAACACCTTGCGCTGGCTGGACATGGGCCTCCGAAAAAAGTCGCCGGATGTCTTGGCAATGTCGCATCCGCGGGCGTAATGTGCCAACTCCCCAGCCGACGCCAGGGATCGAGCATGAAACTGCACGTGAATGGTTCCGAGCACGAGGTCGCGGCGCCGCCCGACATGCCGCTGCTCTGGGTCCTGCGGGACCTGATGAAACTCACCGGCACCAAGTTCGGTTGCGGCATCGCCCAGTGCGGCGCCTGCACCGTGCACATCGACGGCGTCCCCTTGCGCGCCTGCGTCACCCCGGTCTCCGCGGTGGCCGGCAAGAAAATCACCACCATCGAAGGCCTGTCATCCGATGGACGCCATCCGGTGCAGCAGGCGTGGGCCGAACTGGACGTGGTGCAGTGCGGCTACTGCCAGTCCGGCCAGATCATGACCGCCGCCGCGCTGCTGGCGGTGGTGCCCAGCCCCACTGATCAGGACATCGACCAGGCGCTGGCGGGCAATCTCTGCCGCTGCGGCACCTACCCGCGCATCCGCGCGGCGGTGCACCGCGCCGCGCAGTTGGGCAAGGCCTGATTCCTCTTCCCCCCGCGCCGGACCACAAGGGCCCGGCATCCGATCGGAGAATGTTCGTGGACGCCAAGCCTGCGGATTCCGTCGCTTCCTCTTCCCGCCGCCAGTTCCTCAAGGCCGGCGCCGTCCTCGGCGGCGGCCTGGTCATCGGCTTCATCGTGCCGGCCGCCGGCCGCTTCGCGCTGGCGCAGAACGCCGCCGCCGCGCCGGTCTCGGTCGCGCCGTTCGCGCCCAACGCCTTCCTGCGCATCGCCGCCGACGACAGCATCACCGTGCTGCTGTCGCACTCGGAAATGGGCCAGGGCATCTGGACCACGCTGCCGATGCTGATCGCCGAGGAGCTGGATGCGGACTGGACGAAGATGAAGGTCGAGCACGCACCAGCCGCACCGGCCTACGCGCATACCGCCTTCGGCATGCAGATGACCGGCGGCTCGACCAGCACCTGGTCCGAGTTCGATCGCTACCGGATGGCCGGCGCCACCGCGCGCGCATTGCTGCTGCAGGCCGCGGCCACGCGACTGGGCGTGCCGGTGGCCGAACTGAAAACCGAGAACGGTGTGGTGGTGCATGGCGACCAGCGCCTGCGCTACGGCGAACTGGCCGACGCGGCCGGGCAGCTGAAGGCGCCGGATCCGAAGACGCTCACCCTCAAGGATCCCAAGGATTGGAAGCTGATCGGCAAGGGCGCCAAGCGCCTGGACACGCCGGAGAAGATCACCGGTCGCGCGATCTTCGGCATGGACGTGCAGTTCGACGGCCTGCTCACCGCGGTGGTCGCGCGCGCGCCGGTGTTCGGCGGCACGGTGAAATCGTTCGACGCGACCGCCGCCAAGGCGGTGCCCGGGGTCCGCAACGTGGTGCAGGTGCCCAGCGGCGTGGCGGTGATCGCCGATCACTACTGGGCCGCCTTGCAGGGCCGCAACGCGCTGAAGGTGGAATGGGATCGCGGCCCGCACGCGGATCTGGACAGCGCGCGGCTGCGCGAACAGTTCGCCACGCAGGCGCGCACGGCCGGTGCGGTGGCGGTGCAGGCCGGCGATGCGGCCGCGGCGATGGCGCAGGCGGCCAAGTTGGTGGAAGTCGAGTACAGCGTGCCCTACCTGGCGCACGCACCGATGGAACCGCTCAACTGCACGGTGAAGATCGCCCCCGAAGGTTGCGACATCTGGACCGGCACCCAGTTCCAGACCGTCGACCAGCAGGTCGCCGCGCGCATCACCGGGCTGAAGCCGGAACAGATCCGCATCCACACCACCTTCCTCGGCGGCGGCTTCGGCCGGCGCGCGACGCCGGTGTCGGACTTCGTGTCCGAGGCGGTGGAAGTGGCCAAGGCCGCCAAGGCGCCGGTCAAGACGGTGTGGCCGCGCGAGGACGACGTGCGTGGCGGCTACTACCGCCCGGCCTATGTGCAGCGCGCCAAGGTGGGCCTGGCCGCGGACGGCACGCCGGTGGCCTGGCAGCAGGTGATGGTCGGCCAGTCGATCACCGCCGGCACGCCGTTCGAGCCGTTCACGGTGAAGAACGGCATCGACGCGACCTCCGTGGAAGGCGTGGCCGATTCGCCGTACGTGCTGGGCACGCCCGCGCACCGGGTGGATCTGCATTCGCCCAAGACCGGCATACCGGTGCTGTGGTGGCGCTCCGTGGGGCACAGCTACAACGGCTTCGTGATGGAAAGCCTGGTCGATGAACTGGCGCACGCAGCGGGGCAGGATCCGCTGGAATACCGCCGGCGCCTGCTCAAGGATCATCCGCGCCACCTGGCCGCGCTGAACCTGGCGGCGGAGAAATTCGGCTGGAGCAAACCGGCGGCGAAGGGACGCGGCCACGGCATCGCCGTGCACGAATCGTTCGGCAGCTACGTCGCGCACGCGGCTGAGGTCTCGGTCGACAACGGCGTGATCAAGGTCCATCGCGTGGTCTGCGCGATCGACTGTGGCCTGGCGGTGAATCCGGACAACGTCAAGGCGCAGCTGGAAAGCGGGCTGGCGTTCGGCCTGGGCGCCGCGCTGCACGGGCGCATCACCTTCAAGAATGGCGAGGTGGAGCAATCCAACTACCACGACTATCCGGTGCTGCGTCTGCCCGAGATGCCGGTGGTGGAAGTGCACATCGTGCCGAGCACGGACAAGATGGGCGGCGTGGGCGAACCCGGTACGCCGCCGATCGCGCCGGCAGTGGCCAACGCGGTGTTCGCGCTCACCGGCCAGCGCCTGCGTGATCTTCCCTTCACCCTGGCCCCCGCGGCCAAGCCCGCCTGAGGATCCGACGATGCGCGCCGCCGCCCTCTTCTTCATCGCCTTGCTGTCGTTGCTGCTGGCCGCCTGCGGCCCGCGCATCAGCGCCGAACAGAAGGCGCAGGCACTGCAAGCCTTCGCCACCGTCGAGCAGGTGTTCCAGCATCCACGTTGCAGCAACTGCCACATTCCCGGCGATCAGCCTTTGCAGTTCGACAGCCAGACCCCGCACATGATGAACGTGGTGCGCGGTCCCGAAGGCAAGGGCGCGCCCGGCCAGCCCTGCTCCACCTGCCACGGCGAAGCCAATCCGCCGGCCGGCTACAGCGCGCACGCGCCGCCGGGCGCACCGCACTGGCAACTGCCGCCGCCGGATCACAAGATGGCCTGGATCGGCCTGCCGGCCCACGAGCTGTGCGCGATGATCCAGGACCGCAAACTCAATGGCGATCGCGACATGCCCGCGCTGATCAAGCACGTCGCCGAGGACAAGCTGGTGCTGTGGGGCTGGAACCCCGGCGGCAACCGTGCCCCGGTGCCAGTCCCGCACGACAAGTTCGTCGCCGCCTTCAAGACCTGGGCCGACGCCGGCGCCCCCTGCCCCTCCCCGTAGAGCCGAGCTCGCTCGGCGGCTCTTCGCACCCATCCACCCGCCGCGCCCTCGCGGCGCGGTGCGCCCTTTCCGCGCCAACCGCCCACCCGCCAGGCAAATCCCGGCTTAACCGTCATCTTTCTGTCATCGTTCTGCGATAGCGGCGACGGCTCCCGCGCCGGTAAGGTGCGCGACCGCTGTCCCTCCCCCCGATGATCGCCATGCTGCTGCGCCTGATCGCGCTGGCCTGCGTCTGCCTGTCGCTGGTCGGCTTCACCACTGCCCATCTGCCCGCCCTGTCGCTGAGCGAACGCCTGGCCGCGCCCGGCGGCGTGTCGCCGCTGCTGCCGCGCGATCGCATCGAGGCGATGTTCGCGCGCCTGCCGCATCGCGAGGGCTTCGTGCCGGTGAATGGCGTGCCGCTGTACTGGCGCGCGCTGGATCCGGGCGACTACGGCCTGCGCTACCGCTATGCCGGCGGCACCGCCGCCAACCGCATGGATTTCCAGCTCGACTTCGACGCGGCGGCCAGGCCGTCCGCGCAGAAGCCGCGCGGCACCGTCGTGCTGCTGCACGGCTGGATGATGGACGGCGGCTCGCTGCTGCCGTGGGCGCTGGAACTGGCCCAGGCCGGCTACCGCACCATCAGCGTGGACCTGCGCAACCACGGCCGTTCCGGCGTCGCGCCGTCCGGCTACGGCACCCGTGAGGGCGAAGACGTCGTGGCGATGCTGCGCGCGCTGCGCGAGCGCGGCGAGGTCACCGGTCCGCTGCACGTGATGGGCGTGTCCTACGGCGCGGCCACCGCCATCTTCACCGCGCGCGATCTCGGCGTGCAGGCCGGCGGCGTGGTGGCGATGGAATCCTTCGACAACGCCGGCAGCGCGATCCGCGACATGGTGCCGCACATGCTCACCCGCCCGGCGTCGAACTGGCGCGATCGCCTGGCCCTGCCACTGGCGCGCTGGCGCTACAGCGGCGACAGCCTGAACGTCGCCATCGCCCAGGCCGACCGCAAGCTCGGCCTGGAACTGGACAAGGTGGACGTTGGCGCGGCACTGGCGCAGGCGCCGGCCTGCGTGCTGCTGATCCATGGCGACGCCGACCGGCACATTCCGGTCGCGCATGGTCGCCTGCTCGCGGCGGCGTCCAAGCGCGCCCGCTACCTGGAAATTCCCGGCGAGGATCACCTGAGCCTGCCGATGCGGCTGGATCGGCTGGCGCCGACGGTGATCGACTGGTTCGAGCGCACGCCAACGGCGACGCCGGCCTGCCCGCAACCGCTGGCGCCGGGCCGCGCCTGAGCGCGGCGCATCACTCCGAGCGCGCTACTCGGTGACCGTGACCGCCACCGGCGGCCGCTGGCGCGAACGCCACAGCCCGTCGCCGGCGAAAATCAGCAGGCCGGTCCAGATCGCGGCAAAGCCCAGCGCCTGCGCCGCGCCGAACGGCTCGCGGAACACGAACACGCCGATCAGGAACTGGATGCTCGGCGCGATGTACTGCAGCAGCCCCACCACCGTCAGCGGAATCCGGCGCACGCCGTAGGCGAAGCCGATCAGCGGAATGGCGGTGACCACGCCGCCGAAGATCAACAGCAGATCGATCTGCCAGCCCCAGCCCTGCAGGAAGCCGCCACCGTGGCCGTTCTCGCCCCAGGCCACGAACGCCAGCGCCGGCAGGAACAGGTACAGGCTTTCCACGCCCAGCCCGGCCACCGCGTCGACCGCCACCAGCTTGCGCACCAGCCCGTACATGCCGAACGACAGCGCCAGTCCCAGCGCGATCCACGGCGGCGAACCGGCCTGCCAGGTCAACCAGGCCACGCCGATCAGCGCGAAGCCCACCGCGATCCATTGCAGGCGGCTCAGCCGCTCGCGCAGCACCAGCACGCCCAGCAGCACGTTGAGCAGCGGGTTGATGAAGTAACCCAGGCTGGTCTCGACCACGTGGCCGGCGTTGACCGCCCAGATGTACAGGCCCCAGTTGAACGCGATCAGCAGGCTGCTCAGTCCCAGCGCGGCCAACGCACGCGGCTGGGCGCGAATCGCGCGCAGCCAGCCCAGGCCGTTCTTCAGCACCAGCCAGCCGATCACCAGCAACGCGCTCCAGACAATCCGGTGGGCGATGATCTGGAACGAGGGCACCACCTTGAGCAGGTGCCAGTACAGCGGTACCACGCCCCACAGGACGAAGGTCAGGCTGGTGATGACCAGCCCCTTGCGATCGATACCGTGCTGGCTCACGAGCGCTTCGCCTTCGCCAGGGTGATCACCACCACGCCCAGCAGGATCAACGCCATCGCGCCCAGGTCATGGGCGCTGAAACTCTCATGGGCGATCCACGCGCCCAGCGCCACGGCGATCACCGGGTTGATGTAGGCGTAGCTGCCGGCCACCGCCGGACGCACGTTGTGCAGCAGCCAGACATAGGCGCTGAAGGCGACGATGGAACCGAACAGCGCCAGGTAGCCCACCGCCAGCGTGCCCTGCAACGTCGGCCACTGGGTGAAACGCTCGCCGATCGCCGCGCCCACCACCAGCATGATCACGCCGCCGCACACCATCTGCGCGGCTGCCGACATGAACGGCGACGGCAGATCGCGGCCGCGGCTCCACACCGAACCGTAGGCCCAGGCGATCGGCGCGATCAGCAGCATGATCAGGCCCTTGGGACTGGCGGTCAGCGCGCTGCCGGAGTTGAGCCAGACCACGCCCAGGAAACCAATCACGATGCCCGCCCATTCGGCGCGGCTGGGATGCTGTCCGCGCATGGCGCCGAACAGGCCCATCCATAGCGGCATCGAGGCCACCGCGACCGCGGCCAGACCGGAGGACACGGTCTGCTCGGCCACGCACACGAAGCCGTTGCCGAACAGCAGCAGCGCCAGCGCCATGAAGGCCACGTTCTTCCATTGCGCGCGGGTCGGCGCGGCATAACCGCGCCAGCGCAGCACCGCGTACATCAGCGTGCCGGCGACGATGAAGCGGCCCCCGGCCATCAACAGCGGCGGATAGCCGCCTTCCAGGGCCAGGCGGATACCGAGATAGGTGGAGCCCCAGACGACATAGACCAGGGCCAGGGCGACGACGACGGCGACGCCACCGCGCGCGGGCGCGGCGGTGCTGGAAGCGGAGGAGTTCATGGGGGAGGCGCCAAGCGTATTGACGCTTATTCTAGGCCAGCCCCGACGGCCACGGCGCGGCCCCACCGTTGAAAGCTTTCACGGTCCGCCTTTCATCTGGCTCAAGTCTCCCGCCCCATCCTTGTAGGAGCAACGTAAGTCGCGACCGTAAACCCCTTCCCCGGCGTCCCGGAAAACAACCCAACACCCCACCCCGCCGCGAGAACCCCAAAAAAAAGCGCGACCCGAAGGCCGCGCTTTTCTCATCTCTACAAACCACGCCCGGCTTCAATCCGCCCAGCGCCCCGGTCCCGTCGATTCCGGCAGCACCTGCGCCGACAGCTTGCGGTCCTGGTTCAACACGCCGATGGCGTCACCCAGGATCGCCGCCGATTCGCGCAGCAGCGGATCCGGACGCTTGTCGACCAGCTTCTCGCGGGCGGCGTCCTTGACGATGTCGCGCTCGCTCGCGCCCAGGCCGTCGTCGGCCAGATCGTCGGCCAGCGGATCCAGCGCCAGTCCCAGCGCCTTGCGTTCGGCTTGGCGGGTCTTGCGCAGGGTGTCCTGCTTGTCGCGTTCGGCGCGGCGCTCGGCCTCGTTGAGCGAGACGTACTTCTTGGCCGCCTCGGCGCGGAACGTCGCCACATCCTCGGTCCACCACTGGAATTCCTTGTCCTTGGCCACGCGCGAGGCGTGCAGGGCTTCCAGCTTCGGCAGCAGCGGCGCGAAGTTGCCGTACTGGGTGTGCGGTACCGCGGCAATGCGGGTCCACGGCAGCGCGTTGTCGTAGGTGCTCTCGCCGTATTCGCTGGCGTCCACGCTCACCGGGAACGCCAGATCCGGCACCACGCCCTTGTGCTGGGTGCTGCCGCCGGCCACGCGGAAGAACTGTGCGATGGTCAGCTTGACCTGGCCGAAGCGCGCGGTCTCGTTGGCCGGCCAGCGATCCAGATCCACCATGTTCTGCACGGTACCCTTGCCGAAGCTGGTCTCGCCGATCACCAGGCCACGGCCGTAGTCCTGGATGGCGCCGGCGAAGATCTCCGAAGCCGAAGCCGAACCGCGGTTGATCAGCACCGCCAGCGGACCGTCCCAGGCCACGCCCGGCTTGCGATCGCTGTTGACGGTGACGCGACCGCCGGACTCGCGCACCTGCACCACCGGGCCCTTGTCGATGAACAGGCCGGTCAGCTCGACGGCCTCGTCCAGCGAACCGCCGCCGTTGTTGCGCAGGTCCATGACCACGCCGTCGACGTCCTGGGTCTTGAACTGGGCCAGCAGCTTGGCGATGTCGCGGGTGGCCGAGGTGAAGTCGTTGGGATTGCGGCGACGCCCCTCGAAGTCCTGGTAGAACGCCGGGAGCTTGATCACGCCGATGCGCCGCTGCGGCTCGCCGTTGGCGGCCGGCAGGGTGATGGTCTCGGCCTTGGCCGCCTGCTCCTCCAGCTTGACCTTCTGGCGGGTGATGGTGACCTGCGCGTGCTTGCCGTCGATGCCGGATTCGACCGGGATGTATTCGATCCGGACCTGGGTGTCCTTCTTGCCGCGGATCTGCGCGACGACATCATCGATGCGCCAGCCGATCACGTCGGTCATCGCGCCGGACTTGCCCTGGCCGACCGCGACGATGCGATCGCCGACCTTGAGCTTGCCGCTCAGATCCGCCGGGCCGCCGGGCACGATCTCGCGGATCGCCACCAGATCGTCCTGCCGCTGCAGCACCGCGCCGATGCCTTCCAGCGACAGCGACATCGACTGGTTGAAGTTCTCGGCGGTGCGCGGGGTGAAGTAATCGGTATGCGGGTCGATCGCGCCGGTGTAGCTGTTGAGGAAGGCCTGGAACACGTCCTCGCTCTTGAACTCGTCGACGGTGCGCTGCAGGTTGGCGTAGCGCTTGTCCAGGGTCTTGCGGATGTCCTCGGGCTTCTTGCCGGCCAGCTTCAGGCGCAGCCAGTCGTTCATCACCGACTTCTTCCACAGCGCATCCAGTTCCTCGGTGCTGGCCGCCCACGGGGCGTCCTTGCGGTCGTACTCCCAGCGCTGGTCGCCGCTGAAGTCGAAGTCCTGCTTGAGCAGCGAGCGCGCGTAGGCCACGCGCTGCTGCACGCGCTGGCGGTAGATGGTGAAGACGTCGTAGGCCGGATCCAGTTCGCCGCTGCGGACCGCCTCGCCCATCTGCGCCTTGAGCGGCGCGAACTTGGCCACGTCGGCGGCGGTGAAGAACTGCTTGCCGCCGTCCAGCGCTTCCAGGTAGCGCTTGAAGATGTCCGCCGACAACGTTTCATCCAGCGCGCGCGGGCGGTAGGCGTAGCGGCTGTCGGACAGCAGGCCGTAGACCAGCTTGGAGGTGGTGGCCTGATCCGCGGTGGGCGCGGTCGGCAGCGCGACGCGGTTGTCGCCATCGCCATCGCCACGCGCCAGCAGCGCCAGCGGCGACGCCAGCGCCAGGGACAGCAGGAAGACGGCGGGGACTTTCTTCACTTTCATCGGGTACTCGCGGCCCGGAGGCCTTGCAGGAGAACGGCGGGGACATCTGACAGCCAGACAGTGCCCAAAGTTGCGGCGCTTGTCATCCCTGTCTTTCGGCAGGCGGATGGGCCTGCCGAAAGAGACCCTAACCCCGGGCCCGTAGAGAAAAGTGAACCTGTTTCGGCTGGCCGTCCGTCGGCCAACCCGCGGTTCAGCCGGCAGCGGCGTTGCGGACGCTGGCCGCGGCCTCGGCGGCCTGGCGATCGGCGTGGTAGGACGAACGCACCAGCGGGCCGGAGGCGACGTGGCTGAAACCCAGCTCGTTGCCGTAGAGCTCCAGCTCCTTGAACTCTTCCGGCGTCCAGTAGCGCATCACCGGGTGATGGTGCGCGGTGGGCTGCAGGTACTGGCCGATGGTGACCATCTCCACGTCGTGCGCGCGCAGGTCGCGCAGGGTCGCCTTCACCTGCTCCATGGTCTCGCCCAGGCCCAGCATGATGCCGGACTTGGTCGGCAGCTCCGGATGCTGCTGCTTGAACTTCTGCAGCAGGGTCAGCGACCACTGGTAGTCGGCGCCGGGGCGCACGTTGGGGTACAGGTCCGGCACCGTCTCGATGTTGTGGTTGAACACGTCCGGCGGATTCACCGCCAGGATTTCCAGCGCCCGGTCCATGCGGCCCTTGCCGCGGAAGTCCGGGGTCAGGATCTCGATGCGGGTGCCCGGCGAATGCTCGCGGATGGCCGCGATGCAGTCGACGAAATGCTGGGCGCCGCCGTCGCGCAGGTCATCGCGATCCACGCTGGTGACGACGACATACTTCAGGCCCATGTCGGCCACGGTATGCGCCAGGCTGAGCGGCTCGGACGCATCCGGCGGCTTGGGCCGGCCGTGGGCGACGTCGCAGAAGGAACAGCGGCGGGTGCAGACCTCGCCCAGGATCATGAAAGTCGCGGTGCCGTGGCCGAAGCACTCGTGGATGTTCGGGCAACTGGCCTCCTCGCACACCGTGACCAGCCGGTTCTCGCGCAGCTTGGCCTTCAGCCGCGCCACCGAACCGTCGCTGGGAATGCGCACGCGGATCCACGACGGCTTGCGCAGCACCGGCGCGTCGGCGAACTGCACCGGCGAACGGGAAATCTTGTCGCCGCCCAGCTGCTTGACGCCCGTTTCCAGCGGGGCGGAGGCGGTGGCGGCGGCGGTGGAAACGACCTGGAGGGGAATCTGGCGCGGGGAGGACTCGTTCATGGCGTGAATTCTACGCCTCCCCCACCCCACCAACAGCCGCGATTGCCAACCCGACCGGAATCCAGCATTGCAACGACGCCGCGCCCTTGCGAATCCCGGATCCCAAATCCCGAATCCCGGACAATAAAAAAGCCCGCAATGGCTAGGCCAGTTGCGGGCTTGCTCCCTCCCCCACGTCGGGATGCGGGGCCATCGTGAAGGAGCGGTTGCGGGGCTTGCACGCTGCACTGCAAAACAAAACCGGGCAGTACATTTGAGCCGGGAACGGGGTTTTTCCGAAAAGCCTTGTTCTGCTTGGATGTTACCGATGCCAGACCAATTTTCGGGCCGATCCTGTAACCGGTTTCACGATTCACACGGCTGAAACCTGAATAGGGGCCAAACCGTTCAACTGCGCAAAACGGTCCTCAACGCATCAGATCCGGCTGCCCCTGGTACCACTCCCGCGCCTTCACCAGGTGCCAGCGGCGGGCATTGTCCTGCAATTCCAGCCCCGCGCTGAGCACGCCCCAGCGCGCGTAGAGCTGGCCGCTGCGACGCGGGCCCTGCAGGCGCAGCCGGGCCTGCAGGTCGAAACGGTCGTTGTTCGCCTTCACCCGGTCCAGCACCAGCACGTCGTCGCGCCACTGCACGCGGCCATCGGCCTGCGCCTGGCCGGCGTCGACCAGCCGGTAGACCCATTTGGGGTAGTCCTTCTTGCGCGAGAACAGCGCCAGCAGGAAACCCACGTCCTTCATCTGCACCGCCGCGCTGCCTCCGGCGCTGAGCGGGCGATCCACGTCCAGGCGCGCGCGATCCAGCCGCAGCTTCGCCCACCAGCCGCTGCGCGCATCGCCGCCGGGTTCGCGGAAACCGAGGTTGCGGAACTGCACGGTACTGCCGTCGGCGACGAACGCGCGCCGTCGCAGATCCGCGCGGCGCAGGGCCAGGCCGATGTCCACGTCGCCACGCAGATCGATTCCGGCCAGATGCATGCGCGCGCCGCGCCCGGTGATGCGCAGGCGGCCGTGGCCGACATCGCCGGCGGTATCCAGCGACAGATCGCCGCTGAGGAAACCGGCGCCGCCGTCGAAGCGCATGTGCCGGCGCGGCAGGTACGGGTTGTAGACGCGCAGGTCCGGCACGTTGGCGTTGTCGAACACCACCCGCCCGCGCATCGCGTTGCGCAGGTCCTGCAAGGGGCCATCGGCGTTGAGGAACAGGCGCAGGTTGCGACCCTGCACATAGGGACGCTGCGGTGCGCGCACCGAGGCGACATGGAATTGCTCCATCACTGCCTGCAGCCGCGGCACCAGTTCGCCCTTGGGACCGGCGTCCAGGCGGATATCGGCGTGGGCGCGGCCGCGGATGCGGTTGCCCATCACATCGGCCACCGCGTCCACCTCCGGCACGCCGATGCGGCTGCCGGCGGCCAGTTGCCCGTTCACCACCTGCACGTCGGCATCCACGTCCCCCGCGCCTTCCAGTTGCAGCCATGGCGTCCGCGGAAACAGGCTGGTGATCCAGTGCAGCGAGGAGAACCGCCAGCGCCCGACCACGTGCCCGGACGCGCGCGGCAGCAGCGAGGGGAAATCTCCCAGCGGAAGCTCGCGCCCGCGCAGGCGCAGATCCGCGTCCACCGACATCCGGCCCTGGGCGAGCGGCGGCGCCTTCACCTTCAGCGCGATGTCCTGGCGATCCACCGCCAGCGCGATGCCCAGCGCGTCGGTGCGGGAGACGCCGGATGCGTCGCTGCCGCCGATCGGCATGCTCCATTGCAGGCGGCTGCCCGGCGTGAGCGCGCCCCTGGAGAAACCGAGCTCGATATTGGCCTGGCCGCGCCCGGGCACGAGCGCGAGGGTGACGCCGCCCGGCACCGGAGTGACGTCGATGGCGCTGGTGATGCCGCGCAGCTTCAGCCGCGCGTCGGTCTTGAGCAACTTGCGCAGGCCCGGCGCCTCCTCGCGGCGGTGCCTGGCGATCGCGAAGGTGGCTTCCAGCTCCGCCTCGCGCAGCACCTCCTCGCCATCACGGGCCAGGCGCGCCTTGCGGAACGCCGCGCGCGAGGGCAGCAATTCCATTGGCCCGCCGCGAAGTTGCTTGACGAAACCGACCTGTGCGCTGCCTTCACCGTCCAGGCGCAGGCCGTCGAACTCGCCGCGGGTCAGGCTGTCACTGGTGATGCGATCGAAGCGCAACACCCAGCCGCCATCGCGCGGCGGCGGCACCGGCAGCTCGCGTTCGGCGCGATGGACGCCGCCGCTCACGCCGTCGGCCTGTACCCACGGCACGTGCAGTTCCCGTCGCAGCAGCGGCCACAACGCAATCTCGCCCTGCACCGCGCTGGCCTGCGCCTGCCAGGCGATGCGCCGCACCTGGCCCTGCAGTTTCACCTCGCGCAGGCTGACCCGTCCGGGCCACCAGCTGTGACCGCCGGCCCAATGCATCTGGAATTTCTCCGGCTTGCGGTTGAGCGTGCGCTCGCCCAAAGCGGTGTTGATCCACAGATTGGCCGCGGCCAGGTACAGCGCGTACAGCGCCAGCAGGGCCAAGGCCGCGCGCAGCAGCCAGCGGCGTGTGCTGCTCCAGCGGGGGGCGAGCCCGGAAATCGACGTCCTGTTCATGCGCACAGCATGCCCGAACCACGGGACACGAAACATCGCATGCGGTGTATTCCCCGATCGTCTTGGCCCCCGGGCCGGGTCCGCGGGCGATAATGCGCGCTTTCCGCTTTCTGGTTCCGCTCCCCCGCATGTCCAGCGACCGTATCCGCCATCCGCGCCTGCGCGCGCTCGCCGTTTCCGCCGAAGAAGCCGCCGCGCACATCCAGCCCGGCGAGACCGTGGCCATGAGCGGATTCACCGGCTCGGGCTATCCGAAGGAAGTGCCGCTGGCACTGGCGGCGCGGATCGACCGTTGCCACGCGCAGGGCCAGGGCTTCCAGATCCGCCTGCTCACCGGCGCGTCCACCGCGCCGGAACTGGACGGCGCGCTGGCCAAGGTCGACGGCATCGCCCTGCGTTTGCCGTTCCAGAGCGATCCGGACACCCGCCAGCGCATCAACGCCGGCACCCTGGAATACCTCGACACCCACCTGAGCCACGTCGCCCAGCACACCTGGTTCGGCTTCTACGGCGAGGTCGATACCGCGGTGGTGGAAGTGTCGGCCATCCGCGAGGACGGTGCGCTGGTGCCGTCCACCTCGGTGGGCAACAACAAGACCTGGCTGGATCTGGCGCGCAAGGTGATCGTCGAGGTCAACGACTGGCAGCCCGAAGGCCTGGACGGCATGCACGACATCTACTACGGCACCGCGCTGCCGCCGCACCGCAAGCCGATTCCGCTGATCCATCCGGACGATCGCATCGGCGACACCGCGCTGCGCTGCGACCCGGACAAGATTGTCGCGGTGGTGCGCACCCACGGCCCGGATCGCAACAGACCGTTCAATCCGGCCGATGCGACCAGCGAACGGATCGCCGCGCACCTGATCGAATTCCTGCAGCACGAAGTGAAAAAGGGCCGGCTGCCGCCCAACCTGCTGCCACTGCAATCGGGCGTGGGCAACATCCCCAACGCGGTGCTGGCCGGCCTGAGCGCCAGCGGCTTCCGCGACCTGACCGCGTTCACCGAGGTCATCCAGGACGGCATGCTGGACATGCTGCGCGACGGCGTGCTGCGCAGCGCCTCGTGCACCGGCTTCGCGCTGAGCCCGGAAGCCAACGAGGTGTTCAAGCAGAACATCGGTTTCTACCGCGAGCGCATCGTCATGCGCACGCAGGAAATCTCCAACCATCCGGAACTGGTGCGCCGGCTCGGCTGCATCTGCATGAACGGGATGGTGGAAGCGGACCTGTACGGCAACGTCAATTCGACCCACATCATGGGCTCGCGCATCCAGAACGGCATCGGCGGCTCCGGCGACTTCGCCCGCAACGGCTACCTTTCGATCTTCCTCAGCCCCAGCACCGCCAAGGGCGGCAGCATCTCCTCGCTGGTGCCGATGGTCAGCCACGTGGACCACACCGAACACGACGTCTCGATCATCGTCACCGAACAGGGCCTGGCGGATCTGCGCGGCCTCTCGCCCAAGCAGCGCGCGCGCGTGCTGATCGCGCAGTGCGCGCATCCGGACTACCGCGACGCGCTGACCGACTATTTCGAACGCGCCCTGCATGCCAGCTATGGCCGCCACACCCCGCACCTGTTGCCCGAGGCACTGTCGTGGCACCAGCGGTGGCTGGATACGGGCAGCATGAAGGCCTGAAAGAGCAAGCGCTTTTCAACAGCTGCATGGCTGATCAATCCCCCTCCGTCCCCCTTCTCCGAAGGGGGAGGTAAAAGCAGAAGTCGCAGCATCGATAGCCCCCTTTGCAAAAGGGGGCGGGCGGCCGCGTAGCGGGCGACGGGGGATTTGCTGTTGGCGCCAAGAGCAAATCCCCCTCAATCCCCCTTCTTCGAAGGGGGAGGCATAAGCAAAGGCGCCACATCGATAGCCCCCTTTGCAAAAGGGGGCGGGCACCTGCGCAGCAGGTGACGGGGGATTTGCTTTTGGTGCCAAGAACAAATCCCCCTCAATCCCCCTTCTTCGAAGGGGGAGGCAAAAGCAGATGTCTCAACATCGATAGCCCCCTTTAACAAAGGGGGCGGGCGGACGCGCAGCGGGCGACGGGGGATTTGCTGTTGGCGCCAAGAACAAATCCCCCTCAGTCCCCCTTCTTCGAAGGGGGAGGCAAAAGCAGAAGCCGCAGCATCGATAGCCCCCTTTAACAAAGGGGGCGGGCGGCCGCGTAGCGGGCGACGGGGGATTTGCTCTTGGCGCCAAAAGCAAATCCCCCTCAATCCCCCTTCTCCGAAGGGGGAGGCAAAGCCAATGTCAGTCCCGCGCGGTTTCCGTCGCCTCGAACGCCACGCTGTACGCCACCGCCCCCTGCGGCCGGCTGCCATCCAGGGTCAACGCCATGAAGTATTCGGCCGGTGCGCCCTCGTAACGCAGCTCGGCCTCGTTCGCGAAACCGAAACGCGCGTAATACCCGGGATCGCCCAGCACCACGCAGCCGCCCGCGCCGGCCTGGCGCAACCGGGCCAGGCCGGCTTCGATCAGCGCGGCGCCGATACCGGCGCCCTGGCAGTCCGGCGCCACCGCCACCGGCCCCAGCCCGTACCAGCCGGCCGCGCCGTCGCCGATGGCCACCGGCGAAAACGCGACGTGGCCGATCACCCGCCCATCCTGTTCCGCCAGCAGCGACAGGGTCAGCTCGTCGCGCGCGCGCAACGCGTCGACGATCGCCGCCTCGGTGCCGCTGCTGTGTTCGGCAACGGCGAAGGCCTTCGTGATCAGGGCACGGATGGCGGGCGTGTCGGCGGGGGTTTCGGAGCGCAGCGCGTAGGCGATCATGGGGACAGGCAGGCCAGTGGAGCCGGTATTTTCACATCGGTCTCTGCTAAAGTGCGCGCCGGATGCAGGAGAGCGGAGCCGCACGCTCCCGCCGAAGGCGCAGGCTCCCATAATCGCTCAGGCTCGGTTGCTGGACGCAACCATCCACTGCATCCACCCACGCCGATCTGGAGAGAGGTCTTCGATGACCCGCCGAAGGGGCAAGCGGCCCACGCCGCCGAACTCTCAGGCAAAAGGACAGCGGGAGCGGCACCGGATTCCGGTCGTGAATTGAGCGTTCCGTCCCACGCGCCTCCGCGCGCGGAAGGCGTGCGCGCAATTCCCGCCGGTTCCGGCCACCTCCCGCCGGAACCTTCCCCATGCTGCTCTCCCTGATCTACCTCGTCGCCATCACCGCCGAAGCCATGACCGGCGCGCTGTCCGCCGGTCGCCGGCGGATGGACCTGTTCGGTGTCGTCATCATCGCCTCGGTCACCGCGCTCGGCGGCGGCTCGTTGCGCGACATCGTGCTCGGCCACTACCCGCTGGGCTGGGTGAAGCATCCGGAATACCTGGGCTACACCATCGGCGCGGCCATCGTCGCCACCTTCGTCGCCCGCTGGATGCATCATCTTCGCCAGGCGTTCCTGTGGCTGGATGCGCTGGGCCTGGTCGCCTTCACCCTGATCGGCTGCGCGATCGCGCGCGAGGCCGGGCACGCGCCGGCCATCGTGGTGATCGCCGGCATGCTCACCGGCACCTTCGGCGGCGTGCTGCGCGATGTGCTGTGCAACGAGATTCCGCTGGTATTCCAGAAGGAACTGTATGCCAGCGTCTCGCTGCTGACCGGCGCGGCGTATCTGCTCCTGCTGCACGCGGGCGTGAATGAGTCCACCGCCACCCTGGGCTGCCTGGGCGGTGGCTTCCTGCTGCGGCTGCTGGCGATCCGCTACAACTGGGACGTGCCGAAGTTCGTCTATCGCGGCGAAACGCACTGATCGCATCGGGCGATGCGCGCATCCCGCGATGGCGCTCCGCGCAGGAGCGGCCCCGGGATTGCGCCGACGATCCGGAGAGAGGGGAACGGATCGCCGTCGCGCCCGGGCCGCTCCTGCGGCCCTCCACGACGCGGACTAGGCGGCCTGCGACACGTTGCGCTCGCGGCGACGGCGCACGGCGGTGGCCAGGCGTTCCAGCACGGCCACCGACGCGTCCCAGCCGATGCAGCCGTCGGTGATGCTCTGCCCGTAGGCCAGCGGCTGGCCCGGCACCAGATCCTGGCGGCCGGCGACCAGATGGCTTTCGATCATCGCGCCGATGATGCGGGTCTCGCCAGCCTCGATCTGCGCGGCGATGTCCTCGATCACGCGCGGCTGGTTTTCCGGATCCTTCAGGCTGTTGGCGTGGCTGGCGTCGATCATCAGGCGCGGCGCCAGGCCCGCCTTCGCCAATACCTGGCTGGCCGCCTCTACGCTGTCGGCGTCGTAGTTCGGCGCCTTGCCACCGCGCAGGATCACGTGGCAATCCGGGTTGCCGGTGGTGGCGGCGATGGCCGAGCGGCCTTCCTTGGTGACGGCCAGGAAATGATGCGGATGCGAAGCCGCGTTGACCGCATCGGCGGCGATCTTCACGTTGCCGTCGGTGCCGTTCTTGAAGCCGACCGGACACGACAGGCCCGAGGCGAGTTCACGGTGGATCTGGCTCTCGGTGGTGCGCGCGCCGATCGCGCCCCAGGCGACCAGATCGGCGATGTACTGCGGCGAGGTGGTGTCCAGGTATTCGCAGCCGGCCGGCAGGCCCAGGCGGTTGATGTTGCGGAGCAGGCCGCGTGCCAGTCGCAGGCCCTCGTTGATGCGGAAGCTGCCGTCCAGGCCAGGGTCATTGATCAGGCCCTTCCAGCCGACCGTGGTGCGCGGTTTCTCGAAATACACGCGCATGACGATTTCCAGCTCTCCGCCCAGCGCATCGCGCAGCGGGCGCAGGCGCTGCGCGTATTCCATCGCGGCGATCGGGTCGTGGATGGAACATGGGCCGATCACCACCGCCAGGCGATCGTCGCGGCCATGCAGGATCGCGTGCAGCGCTTCGCGGCTGCGGCTGACGGTTTCGGACACGGCCTCGTCGCAGGGCAGTTCCGCGATGACCTCGGACGGAGGCGTGAGCGGTTCCAGCTTGCGGATGCGCAGATCGTCGGTGTGGGGCGCCATCGGGAAATCTCCAGTTCGTTGTCTGTGTGCGATGTCGCCAGCCCTGGAAGCAAAAAAGCCGCCAGGTTCGCTGGCGGCTTTCGGGAATGCGTCTGAATGTTTCTTCAGGGTGAGCGCAGTCCTTCCTCCGCCAGCGGCATCGGAAAGTAGTACCAAAAGTAAAAGCTGGCGCGGGCTGCGTTCATTGGGTTGCATTGATAGCACAGCTTTGCCGCAACGCAAAATGTTTCATTTGCAAGCACCCCGCCCTCCCTTGTGGGAGCGACGTCAGTCGCGAGCCTTCCGTTCATCATTCGGGAAGGGCACGGGCCCAGGGGGCAAAAGCTCGCGACTGACGTCGCTCCCACAGGAAAAGAAAAGGGGAGATCCGCCCCAAAGAAAAACCCCGCCTTGCGGCGGGGTTTTTCGTCTTGCGGGTTTGCCTGGAGGGCCGGATCAGAAATCCATGCCGCCCATGCCGCCCATGCCACCGCCCGGCGGCATCGCCGGCTCGTCCTTCTTCGGAGCCTCGGCCACCATCGCTTCGGTGGTGATCATCAGGCCCGCGATGGACGCGGCGTTCTGCAGCGCGGTGCGGGTGACCTTGGTCGGATCCAGGATGCCGAACTCGACCATGTCGCCGAACTCGCCGTTGGCGGCGTTGTAGCCGAAGTTGCCCGAACCGTCCTTGACCTTGTTGACGATCACGGAGGGCTCTTCGCCGGCGTTGGTGACGATTTCGCGCAGCGGGGCTTCCATCGCGCGCAGGGCGATCTGGATGCCGTGGGTCTGGTCTTCGTTGATGCCCTTCAGGCCTTCGATGGCGGCCTTGGCACGGATCAGGGCGACGCCGCCGCCCGGGACCACGCCTTCCTCGACGGCCGCACGGGTGGCGTGCAGGGCGTCTTCAACGCGCGCCTTCTTTTCCTTCATCTCGACTTCGGTGGCGGCACCGACCTTGATGACGGCCACGCCGCCGGCCAGCTTGGCCACGCGCTCCTGCAGCTTCTCGCGGTCGTAGTCCGAAGAGGTCTCTTCGATCTGCGCCTTGATCTGCTTGATGCGCGCTTCGATGGCGGAGGTATCGCCGGCGCCGTCGATGATGGTGCTGTTTTCCTTCGAGACCTGCACCTTCTTGGCGCGGCCCAGATCCTTGATGGTGGCCTTCTCCAGCGACAGGCCCACTTCCTCGGAGATCACGGTGCCGCCGGTCAGCACGGCCATGTCTTCCAGCATCGCCTTGCGACGGTCGCCGAAGCCCGGGGCCTTCACGGCCACGACCTTGACGATGCCGCGGATGGTGTTGACGACCAGGGTCGCCAGCGCTTCGCCTTCCACTTCCTCGGCGACGATCAGCAGCGGCTTGCCGGCCTTGGCCACGCCTTCCAGCACGGGCAGCAGGTCACGCACGTTGGAGATCTTCTTGTCGTGCAGCAGGATGAACGGGTCATCCAGGTCGGCGGTCATCGACTGCTGGTTGTTGACGAAGTACGGCGACAGGTAGCCGCGGTCGAACTGCATGCCTTCGACGACGTCCAGCTCGTTGTCCAGGCCCGAGCCTTCCTCGACGGTGATCACGCCTTCCTTGCCGACCTTCTTCATCGCGTCGGCGATGATGTTGCCGATCGATTCGTCGGAGTTGGCGGAGATGGTGCCGACCTGGGCGATGGCCTTGTCGTCGGCGGTGGGCTTGCTGATCTTCTTCAGCTCGGCCACGGCGGCGATCACGGCCTTGTCGATGCCGCGCTTCAGATCCATCGGGTTCATGCCGGCGGCGACCGCCTTGGAACCTTCGCGGATCAGCGCCTGCGCCAGCACGGTGGCGGTGGTGGTGCCGTCACCGGCATTGTCGGAGGTCTTGGAAGCGACTTCCTTGACCATCTGCGCGCCCATGTTCTCGAACTTGTCTGCCAGTTCGATTTCCTTGGCGACGGAAACGCCGTCCTTGGTGATGGTCGGGGCGCCGAAGCTCTTCTCGAGCACGACGTTGCGGCCCTTCGGGCCGAGGGTGGCCTTGACGGCGTTGGCGAGCACGTTGACGCCGCGCACCATGCGCGAACGAGCGTCTTCACCGAAACGGATGTCCTTTGCAGCCATGGGTATTAACTCCGGGATTCGATATTGGGGATTGGGGATTCGATGGGTTGGCGGGAGGCGGAATGGGTCGGGATGCGATCAGCGCAGAAGTCGCGCTTGTCCGAATCCCGAATCTCCAATGCCGAATCCCGCCTCGGCGATCAGCCGAGGATCGCGAAGATGTCGTCTTCCTTCACGACCAGGTAGTCGGTGCCGTCCAGCTTCACTTCGGTGCCGCTGTACTTGCCGAACAGGACCTTGTCGCCGACCTTCACCTTCGGGGCGCGCACGTTGCCGTTGTCCAGGACCTTGCCTTCGCCGACGGCGACGACTTCACCCTTGATCGGCTTCTCGGTGGCCGAGTCCGGAATCACGATGCCGCCCGCGGACAGCTTCTCTTCTTCCATACGCTTGATGACCACGCGGTCGTACAGCGGCTTGATATTGCTCATTTCAATCCTCTTTAAGTGATTGATTGGACAGGGAAAGGTTGGCGATGTTAGCACTCGGTACCCGAGAGTGCCAGCAACGCGGGCAAACAAACCCCGGCGAACCGGGATTGCGCTGAGATGGGGCCCGGGCCGGGCCTTTCAAGGGCCGGAACCGAAATTTGATCTTCGGCCGTATTACGTCTGTAATTACGTCCATGAAAACGCTCAAGCTCAACCGCATCGGCAATTCCGTCGGCCTGGTCCTGCCCCGGGACGTGCTGTCGCGGCTGAAAGTGGCCGAAGGCGACACCCTCTATCTGACCGAGGCGCCGGACGGTTACCGCCTGACTCCGTTCGATCCCGAGTTCGCGCGGCAGATGGATGCGGCCGAGCAGATCATGCGCGAGAACCGCGACGTCCTGCGCAAGCTGGCCGAGTAGCCATGCGCGAACCGGTCTGGTTGCTGGAGTCGGTGATGGAAGCCGCCCACCTGCAGCAGTTGGCCGAACACGGCGGCCCGTCCGGCGTCCGCGACCCGCACCTGCTGAGCAGCGCCCTGGCGCGTCCGCGGCAGGTATTCGCCTACGGCGACGGGGTGGATCTGGCGGCGCTGGTGGCGGCCTACGCCCACGGCATCGCGCGCAACCATCCCTTCGTCGACGGCAACAAGCGCACGGCGCTGATTGCCCTGTTGCTGTTCCTGCGGCTCAACGGCCAGGACCTCGTCGCTCCGCCGATGGATCGCTATCTGATGACGATGGCGCTGGCGGCCGGCGATTTGAACGAGACCCAACTGGCCGACTGGATCCGGTCCCGACTCCAACCTTTTCCGGCGCCCTGAACCGGCGCCCACGCTGCGATAATCGCCTGCCTATGTCCGTCCTGATCGCCTTCTGCACCTGCCCCGATGCCGACAGCGCCCGTCGCCTGGCCGGGACGCTGGTGGAAGAGCGGCTGGCGGCATGCGTGAACATCCTGCCCGGGATGACCTCGGTCTACCGCTGGCGGGACGCGGTGGAGACCACCGACGAGGTCCAGCTGATCATCAAGACCACCGCCGTACGCCTGCCGGCGCTGGCGGCCCGGCTGGCCGAGCTGCATCCCTACGAACTCCCCGAGCTGCTGGCGGTCCAAGCCGCCGCCGGCCTGCCCGCCTACCTGGCCTGGGTGACGGCGGAGACGAGCGAGCCCCGAGAGGAATCCTGACCGATGACGTGGTTGTCCCGCCTGCTGGCCCTGGGCCTGCTGCCCTTCGCCTGCTCCGCGCAGGCCCAGATCCGCCCGCAGGACCTGCCTCCGGTCGACGAAGTGTTCGTCCCCAGCGTGACCGCGCCCAGCCGCGACCGCATCGAGGTGCACTGGAAAATCGCCGATGGCTACTACCTGTACCGGCATCGCACCGGCGTCGAGGTGAGCGCCGGCGGTTTCACCGCCAAGCCGCTGCAACTGCCCAAGGGCAAGGCCTATCGCGACGAGTTCTTCGGCGACGTGGAAACCTATCGCGGCAGCCTGACCGCGGTGCTGCCCGGCCAGGCGGGCGCGGACGCCGATACGGTCACCCTCAAGATCAAGTACCAGGGCTGCGCCGACGCCGGCATCTGCTATCCGCCGCAGGTCCGCAACCTCACCGTGAACCTGCCCGGCGGCGCGCCCGCGGCGGCGGCGAACGATGCCGGCGGCTTCGTGCCGCTGGGTTCGCTGACCGGAGGCGGCTCGTCGCTGCTGGGTGGCGGCAAGGGCGCGGTCGATGCCGCGCCGCTGCCGCAGGATCGCGCCTTCGCGGTGGAAGCCATCGCCTTCGACGGCAACCAGTTGCTGCTGCGCTTCACCCCGGCGCGCGGCTACTACGTCTATCGCGACCGCACCTCGATGGCGCTGGAAGGCGCGTCCGGCATCGGCCTGCAGAAGCCGCGCTGGCCCAAGGGTCAGGCCTACCACGACGAACACTTCGGCGACGTCATCGTCTACTTCGATCAGGCCGAAGTGCCGGTGCCGCTGAAGCGCGATCACGCCAACGCCACCAAGGCCACCCTGCGGGTGACCTTCCAGGGCTGCCAGACCGGCGGCATCTGCTATCCGCCGATGACCCGCCGGATCGCGCTGTCGATTCCGGCCGGCAAGGTGACCCCGCCGGCCGAAGCCGCTGCCTCCGAAGCGCCGGCAGCGCTGCCCGCGGCGAATGGCGCGGCGGTTGCGGATACCGCCGGCACGGACGCATCCACTACCGAAACACCCGCCGCCTCCGACACGGCCGCTTCCGCCGGCGCTACCACCACCGAGGTGCCACGCACGCGGCCGCCAGAAGACGCGCTGCGTCGCGCCTCCGGCACGCCGACCAGCCTGTGGCTGGCGCTGCTGCTGGCGCTGGGCGGCGGCCTGATCCTCAACCTAATGCCGTGCGTGCTGCCGGTGCTGTCGCTGAAGGCGCTGTCGCTGGCCGGCGGCGATCGGCCGAAGGCGCGCGCGCTCTGGTACACCGCCGGCGTGCTGCTGAGTTTCCTGGCGGTGGGCGGCGCGGCCATCGCGCTGCGCGCGGCCGGTCAGGCGCTGGGCTGGGGCTTCCAGTTGCAGCAACCGCTGGTGATCGGCGTGCTGGTGTACGTGGTGTTCGCGGTCGGCCTGAGCCTGTCGGGCGTGTTCGCCGTGGGTTACGGCCTGGCCGGCGCCGGCGATGGGCTGGCCCGCCGACACGGTCCGGCCGGTGATTTCTTCACCGGCGTGCTCGCGGTGGTGGTGGCGAGCCCGTGCACCGCGCCGTTCATGGGCGCGGCGCTGGCGTTCGCGTTCGCCGCGCCGGTGCCGCTGGCGTTGCTGGTGTTCCTGATGCTGGGCGTCGGCCTGGCGCTGCCGTTCCTGCTGATCGGCTTCGTGCCGGCGCTGGCCAACCGCCTGCCGCGCCCGGGCGCGTGGATGGAAACGCTGAAGAAGGCGCTGGCCTTCCCGATGTACCTGACCGCGGTGTGGCTGCTGTGGGTGCTCGGCCGCCAGCGCGGCATCGACGCGGTCGCGCTGGTGCTGGTCGGGCTGGTGCTGCTGGCGGTCGCCGCGTGGTGGCTGCAACGCCTGCGCTGGCGCGCCGCGCCGGTGCAGCGCGTGCTGGCGGTGCTGGTGCTGGCTTCGGCCATCGTGCCGCTGGTGATGGCGCATCGCCTGCCGCCGCCGGAACGCGCCGCGCCCGCCGAGACGCAGCACAGCGTCGCCTTTTCGCCGGAGCGATTGGCCGCGCTGCGCGCCGAGGGCAAGGTGGTGTTCGTCGACATCACCGCCGACTGGTGCGTGACCTGCAAGGCCAACGAGAAGACCGTGCTGGATCGCGAACCCTTCCGCAAGGCGCTGGCCGACGCCAACGGCGTGCTGATGCGCGGCGACTGGACCAATGTCGATGCCACCATCACCGCCTACCTGGAACAGCACGGCGCGGTCGGCGTGCCGCTGTACGTGGTGTATCCGCGCGACGGCGGCGAAGGTGAAGTGCTGCCGACGGTGCTGACCCAGTCCATGATCGAGGACGCACTGGCGAGGGCCGCGCGATGAAGCTCACGACCGCGCACGTGCTGTGGGTGGCGGTGGCCGCCGGCGCGCTCGGCCTGCTGGCCAGCCACGCCTTCGACAGCGGCTGGCTGTGGCGCACCGAACCGGGACAGCAGGCGTTGCAGACCGTCGTCAACGCGACCGCGCCCAAGCCGCCGCCCGGCGTGACCCCCGCCAAGGTGGGCGATCCGATGCCGAAGATCGCCCTGCCCGGCCCCGACGGAAAGATGGTGGACCTGACGAGCTACCGCGGCCGTCCGCTGCTGATCAACGTATGGGCCAGCTGGTGCGGCCCGTGCGTCAAGGAAATGCCGGAACTGGACCGCTTCGCCCGCGAACAGGGCGCCGACGGCGTGCAGGTGATCGGCCTGGCGCTGGACACCGTGGAAGGCGTGAACGATTTCCTGGCCAAGGTGCCGGTGCAGTACCCGATCCTGCTGGACACGCCCGGCCCGGCCGACAGCAGCGTCTGGCTCGGCAACGCCAAGGGCGTACTCCCCTACACCGTGCTGGTGGGCGCGGACGGGCGCATCCTCAAACAGAAGATCGGGCCGTTCGTGGAAGGCGAGATCACCGGCTGGGCGAGCAAGCATTAGCTTTTTTGCCTCCCCCTTTGAAAAAGGGGGACTGAGGGGGATTTGCTTTTTCTTCCAGCACCGCGCAAATCCCCCGTCACCCGCTACGCGGGTGCCCGGCCCTTTTCCAAAGGGGGCTATCAAGACCACGCGAGCTTTTTGCCTCCCCCTTTGCAAAAGGGGGACTGAGGGGGATTTGCTCTTTCTTCCAGCACCGCGCAAATCCCCCGTCACCCGCTAGCGCGGGTGCCCGCCCCCTTTTTCAAAGGGGGCTATCAGGTCGCGCGAGCTTTTACCTCCCCCTTTGCAAAAGGGGGATTGAGGGGGATTTGCTTTTCTCTTCCAGCACTACGCAAATCCCCCACCACCCACTCACCCTCTACTCCAACACCGCCTGCACATCCACGATGCTCACCCCCGGCATCTGCCCCAGCCACTGATCGAACCAGGGTTTGTGCGACGCACCGACAATGTTCAGCACGCGCTGCCCCGGCCGATCACGCACCGTCTCCAGGATATTGGCGACCATGCGCAGGTTGCGGATTTCCCAGCCGTTGACCCATATCTGCGGATAGTGCTGCGGCGACTGCGCACGCAACGGGCCACGCAGATTGTTCTCGGCATAGATCCACGACACCTCGGGCTGGTTGATGTAGCGATACAGCGGCAGCAGGTCCGGCGCCTTGATCAGGCGGTCCTGCTCGGCGATGGCCTGCTCCAGCTTCGTGCGATCGGTCTTCCACGCCGCCATCACCGCTTCGCCGAAGGCCTGGGTATCCGCGATCTGATGGCTGTCGCCGGTGTGATCGTCGATGGGATGCACGCGCTCCAGTCCCAACGTGGCCGCCAGCCGCGCGCCGATCTGGAAGCTCTCGTTGTTGCGCGTTTCCAGCTCGCGCAACACCTGCACCAGCGTCTCGTCCAGACCGTCACCGACGCGGCGCTCGCCCGCCGGCAGCCGCAGCCATTGCACGTAGGCCGACGCCGGGTCGCTGGCGGCCAGGAACAGCGCGGCCAGATGCCGGCGCTGCGCGGGCGCCGGATTCGCCGGCCACGCGGCCAGCGCCTTGTTCACCCCGGCAATCGCGGCGGGAATATCCAGGCCCGTGGCCGCCTTGGCCTTGTCCGTGCTCCGGCAGTAGTCCTCGCCGTATACGGTGGGATGGCGCGCGGCCAGATCGCACTGCTCACCGCCAATCGCCTCGATGGTGATGACCTGCGGCTTGAACGCGGCCAGCTTGTCCAGCAGCGGCGCCAGCGCCTCCACCTTGAAATCCTTCTGCTCGCGCAGGTGGACCGACCCCAGCACCAGCATCTGCGTGCGCGGCCCGACCATGTCGTCATCGAGCGTGGTCAGGTTCTGGGCATGGGCCAGTAAAGGCGCACCGCCCACCAGACAAGCCATCAGCATCATCGTCTTGCGCATCCATCCGTCCTCGGTTGTATTCCCGGACAGTGCGATGCACGAAGAGGTGGCAGGGTTTAAATCCGGACCGAAGCGGATGATGTGCGAGGCGCGCGCATCACCGCTGGCTGCACACATGACGGCACGCGGGGAAAGCCCATCTTCCCCGGCATGCCGCACACCCACATCAGCGCATCGCGCGCTTGCGTTTCAGCAGCTTCCGCTTGGGGCCATCACCCGGCTGGGCCGGAGTGACCGAGATCCACTCGGACTGGTTCATGATGCGGTCGACCTGCCGCTCCATGTTCTCGAAGCTGGCGTACCAGCGGTGGATGGCCATGGTGGGTTCGTTGTGTTCGTCGCCACCGCAGGCGGCGCTGAGGCAGCCCATCAGGTTGAGCTGGCTGCGCAGTTGTTTCAGTTCGTAGATGGCCGCTTCGGAAAAGAAATAGCCGGTGCGGGGCAAAGCGGGCGTAGCAGACTCTGAACTCATTGGTAGTACTCCAAATTTCTTCGATGGCTTTACGTTACGAAGGAGTTTTGGAGCTCCGGTGACGAGTTTGCCTTCGCCATCGAACGCGTTCAATGCTTTGGCGTTCAATGTTATGCAGATGACGAGATATGCCATCCACCGTCATTCGGTGAGAAACAAACATCTCACGCAGACACTTCCCCGAGTGGATCCATTGCCATTCGCCACACGAACGCCATCCAGCGTCCGCTGTCATCGTTGTTGGGATAACTATGCGCTGTACGATTTCATCACTCGCCCATGAAGTAGCGCGTGGTCGCCATCATGCGTACCTGTGCCGTCGTGTTGACCGATGGCGTGTGCAGCGTGCGCAGGTCCATCAGGAACACGTCGCCGGCGCGCCCCGACATTTCCACGAGCCGGATGCCAAGACCGGCAAGGTCCCGCTCCAGATCCGTCGACGTCCTGAGCACTCGCCTCAACGCCGGCATCGCATCGGCGCCGAGCCGATGGGATCCGGCCAGCGCCAGCGTCGCTCCCCCGTGGGGGGTCACGTCATCGATGAGGAAGAACGCCTGGATGCCGGGGATCGGGCCGTCCGCATCCGCCCCCACATCCACGTGCCAGTTCAGGCCTTGCAGTGTCCAGGTCCCCTGCTTCACGGGCGACAGCAACAATTGCGTGTCCTGGACGCCGGACGGCGTGCGTCCACCGAGGTGCGCGACCCCCTGCCTCAGATCCGGTGTCGCCAGTGTTTCGTGCAGGCCCGGCAGCTTCACCAGCGCGGACAACCGGCCGATCTGCTGGAAGACCGGCAGGGCCCGCAGCGACGCTGATACGCCGCGTCCCGCGTGCACGCGCTTCAACTCGAGATCCAGTGCCCGCTTGAGCGCCGCCAGCCGGGTCCGCGGATGGAATCCCTCCAGGCGCAGGCAGCCCTGTGCCGCGAAGTGGTCCGGATCGAATTTCATTGCAAATCGAATGACCGTTTTGAGACTGGGCGACGAACTCCGCTCCAAGATCATCTCGTTCGATTTTGAGACAAGAGGCGCCGGGGGTGTGCCGGGACGAGCTTGTCTGGCCCGCCCTACTTTGAAATCTGAGTTATACAACCGTCTCTGTCCTTAGTTGTATAACTCGGACTATCCGTCATGACCGCGCTCTATCGCGAACTCCCGGCAGGCGCCCAGGCCGCCTGCGGCGAAGCCTATGAAGCGACCCACCATGCGGAACTGCACCGGAGCATGGCCCCCCTGTCGGGCTCCTTTCAGTCCAAGTCCATCAAGGGCAAGCGTGGTACTTCGCCTCGTTGGACGGCAGGGCCCGTCAGATTTACGTGAGGCCGGCGTCCGACCATGTCGAGTCGCTCAAAGACCTCGAATAAGCCGGCACCGTGATCGAATGCATGCTCGACCAGGGGTATGTGGATGCGCTGCAGGCATCGGTCGCGGACCTCCTTGAACGCGGCAGCGGCTGGCGCTCCCGGTTCGATACGGCGATCAAGCGCCTGTCCGCGCGCCACGCCGCCATCGCCGCGCGCTTCGTCGCGGACGTCAGCAGCCAAGCTCAATAGGCGCCCGCTGGCCCGAGGGGCCCAGACGCATCCACCCCGCCTTCTCCGGCGAACATGCCGTCAACGCACGGTTCTCCGCCACCACCTGAAACTCCAGGAAGTCCGCAGCCTGTTTGGCGTCACGGACCCACCGGCCTCCGGCCCCCTTGTCGCGGGCCTGCCCGCGCGAAACGTCCATCCACCAAGCCTTGCGCGCGTGGGGGCTCCGAAAATTCAAACATCCGTTTAAAACGCCAACAACTTCGGCGATCTGGACAGGATCGCCGGCTTCGCGCAGACTGCCGCCCTCCCGTCGGAGCGCCCATGGCTAAACTGCTGGTCCTGCATGGTCCCAACCTCAACCTGCTCGGCACCCGCGAGCCGGAGGTGTACGGCCATGCCACGCTGGCGGACATCGACGCCGCCCTGCTGGCGCAGGCGCAGGCGGCGGGCCATGAGCTGTCCAGCTTCCAGTCCAATGCCGAGCATTTGCTGGTGGACCGGGTCCAGGCGGCCCGCACGGATGGTACCGCCTTCGTCCTGATCAATCCGGCCGCCTTCACCCACACCTCGGTCGCCCTGCGCGACGCGCTGGCGGCGGTGGCCCTGCCCTTCATCGAAATCCACCTGTCCAACCCGCACCGCCGCGAGCCGTTCCGCCACCACAGCTATTTCAGCGATCTGGCGGTCGGCGTGGTCTGCGGGTTCGGCGCCGACAGTTACCGCTACGCGCTGGATGCCGCGCTGGCGCGATTGTCCGGCTGATCCTTTCCCACCTTTTCCTTTTCGTTCCCCGTCTGGGAACCCGCTCAACCAAGAGGCCCCTATGGATCTCCGCAAAATCAAGAAACTGATCGACCTGCTGGAAGAGTCGAACCTCGCCGAAATCGAAATCAAGGAAGGCGAGGAATCCGTGCGCCTGGCGCGCGTGCCCAAGGGCGGCCTGGTCGCCGCCGCGCCGGCCCCGGTGTACGCCCCGGTCGAGGCCCGCCCGGCCGCGCCGATGCCGATGAGCTCGCCCACCGAAGCCTCCACCGGCGGCGCCGCCAAGGCCGGCGGCAACCTGCCCGAAGGCCACGTGATGCGCGCGCCGATGGTCGGCACCTTCTACGCCTCGGCCTCGCCGGACAAGCCGGCCTTCGTCAGCGTCGGCCAGGCCGTCAAGGCCGGCGACACCCTGGCGATCATCGAGGCAATGAAGATGTTCAACCCGATCGAAGCCGACGTCTCCGGCACCATCCAGGCCATCCTGGCCGAGAACGGCCAGCCGGTGGAGTTCGATCAGCCGTTGTTCGTGATCGGCTGACGCCGATCACGACGGGATTCGGGATTCGTGATTCGGGATTCGGCCAAGCAGCGACCGCATGAGCGCCTGGAGGTCTGGCGCGATGCGATGACGCTGGTCGAATCCATCTACCAGATCACGGTGCCGTTTCCCGATTCGGAGCGATTTGGTCTGACCATGCAGTTGCGCCGTGCCGCTGTCAGCGTGCCTTCGAACATCGCCGAGGGCGCCGCACGTCGTTCGACCGCCGAATACTTGCGCTTCCTTTCAATGGCGCGGGGCTCGCTGGCCGAGATCAGCACGCAGATCGAGATAGCGCGACGCCTTGGCTACCTGGCCGCTCGGGACACTATCGAAGATCTGGTTGATCGCAACTTCGCACGCCTCAATGCCCTGATCCGCTCGCTCGAATCCTCGCCGCGTGGTGTCCGCGAGACGCACGCCTCCTACGAATCCCCAATCCCGAATCCCCAATCCCATGCTCGATAAAGTCGTCATCGCCAACCGGGGTGAAATCGCGCTGCGCATCCTGCGCGCGTGCCACACCCTGGGCATCCGCACGGTGGCCGTGCATTCCACGGTCGACCGCAACCTCAAGCACGTGGCCATGGCCGACGAGTCGGTCTGCATCGGTCCGGCGCCGTCGTCGGAGAGTTACCTCAACATCCCGGCGATCATCGCCGCGGCCGAGGTCACCGACGCGCAGGCCATCCATCCCGGCTACGGCTTCCTGTCGGAGAACGCCGACTTCGCCGAGCGGGTGGAGCAGTCCGGCTTCGTCTTCATCGGTCCCAAGGCCGACACCATCCGCCTGATGGGCGACAAGGTGGAAGCGATCCGCGCGATGAAGGCCGCCGGCGTGCCGTGCGTGCCCGGCTCGGGCGGTCCGCTGGGCGACGACATCGTCGCCAACACCAAGATCGCCCGCGAAATCGGCTATCCGGTGATCATCAAGGCGGCCGGCGGCGGCGGTGGTCGCGGCATGCGCGTGGTGCACGCCGAGGCCGCGCTGAGCAACGCCATCGCCACCACCAAGTCGGAGGCCAAGGCGGCGTTCGGCAACGATCAGGTGTACATGGAGAAGTTCCTGGAGAATCCGCGCCACGTGGAAATCCAGGTGCTGGCCGACGGCCAGGGCAACGCCATCCACCTGGGCGAGCGCGACTGCTCGATGCAGCGCCGCCACCAGAAGGTGGTGGAGGAAGCGCCCGCGCCCGGCATCACCGAGGCGCAGCGCGCCGAAATCGGCAAAGTCTGCGTGGAAGCCTGCCTGCGCATCGGCTATCGCGGCGCCGGCACGTTCGAGTTCCTGTACGAGAACGGCCGCTTCTACTTCATCGAGATGAACACCCGCATCCAGGTGGAGCATCCGGTCACCGAACGCATCACCGGCATCGATCTGGTCTGCGAGCAGCTGCGCATCGCCGCCGGCCGCAAGCTGACCATCAAGCAGGAGGACATCGTCCTGCGCGGCCACGCCATCGAGTGCCGCATCAACGCCGAGGATCCGGAAACCTTCATGCCCAACCCGGGCCTGATCCAGCACTTCCATCCGCCGGGCGGCCCCGGCGTGCGCGTGGACACCCACATCTACGAGGGTTACCGCGTGCCGCCGAACTACGATTCGATGATCGGCAAGCTGATCGTGCATGGCCCGGATCGCGAAACCGCCATCGCCCGCATGCGGGTGGCGCTGAGCGAGATGGTGGTCGACGGCATCAAGACCAACATCCCGCTGCAGCAGCGGATCATGCGCGACCAAGGCTTCCAGGCCGGCGGCCAGAACATCCACTACCTGGAAAAGCGCCTGGCCGAACGCAAGAACAAGTCGATCGCGCTGGTGTGATCGAAGCCTCTTCCCACTTCCCTGTGGGAGCGACGTAAGTCGCGAAGAGACCCGGCCCGGAGCGGAAACGCTTCGGGCCGTTTCGTTTGGGGCGAGGGTTTGCGAGCCAGGTGATATCACGGTCGCGA